>JAGXRD010000078.1 GCA_018336035.1 Alphaproteobacteria bacterium
TGACGATCCTGCCGCGCCTGATGGACGGCAACTGAGGCGGCGGGGCTACAGCCCCGCCCTTCCCCACTATTCCTTCACGGCCCCGGTCATCGCCGAGACGTAATGCTCGACGAAGAAGGCATAGAGCACCACCAGCGGCAGCGAGCCGACCAGAGCGCCCGCCATCAGCGAGCCCCAGCGATAGATATCGCCATCGACGAATTCGTTCACGATGGCGACCGGGACGGTCTTGTTGGCCGCCGACTGCAGGAAGGTGAGCGCATAGATGAACTCGTTCCAGCATAGCGTGAAGCAGAAGATGAAGGCCGAGATCAGGCCGGGGATCGACAGCGGCAGTACGATGCGGGTCAGGATCTGCCAGCGCGACGCGCCATCGATCAGCGCGCATTCCTCCAGCTCGAACGGGATGGTCTTGAAATAGCCCATCATCAGCCAGGTGGAGAACGGGATCAGGATGGTGGGATAGACCAGAATCAGCGCCAGCGGACTGTCGAACAACCCGTACTGGAACACCACGGTGGCAAGCGGGATGAACAGGATCGACGGCGGCACCAGATAGGCCAGGAAGATCAGCCCGCCCACCGTCTGCGCACCCTTGAAGCGCAGGCGCACGATGGCATAGGCGGCCAGAACGCTGGCGATGATCGACAATGCGGTAGCGCCGGCCGCCACATACATCGTGTTCCAGAGCCATTTCGGATAGTTCGATTCGAACAGCAGTTTCTTGATGTGCTGGAGCGTCGGCTCCCAGGTCCAGAACGGGCTGACCCGATCCATGTCCAGCAACTGCTCATTCGGTTTCACCGAGGTCAGCGCCATCCAGTAGAACGGGAACAGCAGAATGACCAGGAAGATCAGCAGCGGGAGGTACAGCGTGATCAGCCGTTTCGGCACGGTCTCGAGGTAGCTCATGCCCTCGGAATGATCGGACTTCGCTTCTGCAATCGCCATCAGGTCATATCCTCAGTCATTGTCCGAGCCCTGCTGCCACTTGCGTCGCTGCAGGCCGAACCAGGAAATCATGATCGCGCCGAGCAGGAACGGGATCATCGCCGTGGCGATGGCCGCGCCCTCGCCCAGCTGTCCGCCCAGGATGCCGCGCTGATACGACAGCGTGGCCATCAGATGGGTTGCGTTCACCGGGCCACCGCGGGTCATCGCCCAGATCAGCTGGAAATCGGTGAAGGTGAACAGCACCGAGAAAGTCATCACCACCGCAATGATCGGCGTCAGCAGCGGATAGGTGATATGGCGGAAACGTTGCCAGGGCGTGGCGCCATCCAGGGTGGCGGCTTCATACAGCGAGGGCGACACGGTCTGCAGGCCGGCCAGCAGCGTGATCGCCACGAAAGGCACACCACGCCAGATATTGGCGAAGATGGTGGACCAGCGGGCATTCCAGGGATCGCCGAGGAAGTCGATATTCTGCGTGATCAGGCCCATCTTCTTGAGCGACCAGGAAATGATCGAGAACTGCGAGTCGTAGATCCACCAGAAGGCAATCGCCGACAGCACGGTGGGGACGATGAAAGGAATCAGCACGGCGGCGCGGATCAGCGCCTTGAACGGGATATGCTTGTCGAGCAGCAGCGCCAGATACAGTCCCGCCGCAAATTTCACGATACTGGCGACGATGGTATAGAGCAGCGTGTTGAGCACCGAGAGCCAGAAGACAGAATCGCCCTGCAGCCATTCGTAATTCTCGAGGCCGATGAAAACGCCGCTGCGGCCGATCTTGGTATCGGTGAATGACAGCCAGACACCGAGGCCGAGCGGATAGGCCAGGAACAGGATCAGGATCCCGAGTGCTGGCAGCATGAACCACCAGCCGAGCCAGTTGCGGTTCGACTTGAGCTGGCTCCAGGCACTGACTTCCATCATCTGCGGAGCACGTCGCGCCGGAGTCTTCTCGGCTACATCAACCATGTCTGTCCCGATCCGAAATCACAGAGGTAAAGTCGGCCGCGGGCAGCTTCGCGCCCGCGGCCGTGCTTTCGTCAGCGGTAGATGCGTTTGGCCTGGCGTTCGGCCACTGCGATCGCGCCCTTCACATCCTCGCGACCGGTCGCGTAATTGGCGAACATGTCGACGACGATGAAATCGGCCACCGCAGCCGCCGCCTTCTCACCCAGCGAGCCGAGGCCGCCCGGAGTCAGCGTCCGCTTCGACACGTCGCGATACGGCGTGCGTTTCGGATCAGCAGTCCAGACCGGGTTCTTGTCGTAGGCGAGCAGGAAGTGCGACAGGTAGCCCTGTGCGGCTTCGACCCATGGATTATAATTTTCCGCTTCCAGCATGAAGGCCGTGAAGGCCTTGCAGGCATTCGGCGCCTTGGTGAAGTTGAAGGTCAGGATCGGGAAGGCCAGATGCAGTTCGGTCGGCTTGCCCACCGGGCCGATCGGCATATAGGCGTGATCCATATCCTCGGCGACAGCTTTGTTTTCCTTCTGCGCCGCCACGTAAACCGAGATGCCGTTCGAGGTGAGGTGCAGATCACCTGACACGAAGATTTTGTTGTTGGACGAGTCGTTCCACGACGCGGTGCCGGGAATGAAGTTCTCGTACAGCGCCTTGACGAATTCGAGCGCCTTGGCGGTCTCCGGCGAGTTGATGATGACCTTGTCATCCTTGTCGACCAGCTGGCCGCCATGCGACCACAAGGCCCAGTGCAGCCAGGTATTGGCGTCACCCGAGGCATGGCCGAGCGCGAAGCCGGCCGGCGTGTTGTTCTTCTTCAGCGCCTTGACCAGTTCCAGGAAGCCCGCCGTATCCTTCGGGAATTCCTTGAAGCCGGCCTTCTGCATCGAGGAGATGCGGTAGTTCATCAGGCCGCCGGTGGTGGCGACCGGAATGCCGATCCACTTGCCGCCCGACTTGCCGTACATCTCGGCTGCCGGCGCCCAGCCGCCATACTTCTTGCCGAGATAATCGGCCACATCGGTCTGGTCGAGGCATTTCTGCGGGAAGAGATGCGGCAACGAATAGAGACCCCAGACCATGTCGAGGCCCTGGCCGGTATTGGCGACCACCGAAGCCTTGGGCTGGATGTCGTCGAAGGATTCGTTGACGACAGTGACTTCCACGCCGGTGGCGGCCTTGAAGGCGGCAACCATTTTCATGAATGCGGCATCTTCGGCCTCCACGAAGCGGCGCCAGCGCATCAGGTTGATCTTGGCTCCAGCTTCAGGCTTCCAGGGCGCGGTCTGCGCCCAGGCCTTGGCCCAATCGAAGAACGAGGAGCTGCTGAGAATGGCAGCGGCGGTACTGGCTTGAACGAATGTACGACGTGATAAATCTTTCATCGGTCTTTCCTCCGTTTGATTATCAGGCGGTCAGCCTTTTTCCAGTCGACGCGTCAAACAAATGGGCAAGCTCGGGATTGGGCTTCAGCCGGATCTTGTCGCCCGGCTTGAATTTGTGGCGTTCACGAAAAACTGCGATCACATCGGCATCGCCGAGTCTTGCCGCGACCATGATTTCCGATCCCGTCGGTTCGACCACGCGTACTTCCGCCTCGGCGCCGTCGTCGGCAAGCGTGAAATGCTCGGGCCGCACGCCATAAACGGTCGGCTGGCCGCCCTGCATGCCGCCTTTGTCAGGCAACGGAAGATGAATGCCGCTATCGGCGGCGAAGCTGCCACCATTGGTCTTGCCGCGCACGAAATTCATCGCTGGCGAGCCGATGAAGCCGGCGACGAATATGTTGTCGGGCCGGTCGTAGAGTTCGAGCGGCGTGCCGATCTGCTCGACGCGGCCGTCATGCATCACCACGATCTTGTCGGCCATGGTCATGGCTTCGATCTGGTCATGCGTCACATAGATGGTGGTCGTCTTGAGCCGCTGATGCAGCTCTTTGATTTCGGTGCGCATCGCCACGCGCAGCTTGGCATCGAGATTCGACAGCGGCTCGTCGAACAGGAAGACCTGCGGATCGCGCACGATGGCGCGGCCCATGGCGACGCGCTGGCGCTGGCCACCGGACAACTGGCGCGGGAAGCGCTGCAATAAGGGTTTCAGACCCAGGATGCTGGCCGCCTGCTGTACGCGCTGGTCGATCTCGGATTTGTCAGCGCCGCGCAGCATCAGCGAGAAGGCCATGTTGGCCTCCACCGTCATATGCGGGTAGAGCGCGTAATTCTGGAAAACCATGGCGACGTCGCGCTCTTTCGGCGGCACGTTATTGACCACGCGATCGCCAATCGCGATTTCGCCGCCGGTGATGTTTTCCAGACCGGCGATCATCCTGAGCAGGGTGGATTTGCCGCAACCAGAAGGCCCGACCAGCACGACGAACTCGCCATCCTGAATATCGATCGAGACGCCGTGCAGAATCTGTGTCGCGCCGAACGCCTTGCGGACGTCGCGGCAGAATACTCCCGCCATTATGCCTCCCTTTATATCTGATATATATGTTTCAGACTTGCGGGCAGCATATAGCCGCGGTTGCAGCAGCCGCAAGCATAAGCGTCGGCCTTGGCTTACGACCTCAGTCGCAAGACGCAGTTGCAGCAGGGATCAGTATCCTCGCAGAAACTCAACTGCGCTCTAGCGCGGTCATACAGTGGTAAATGCGCATTCGCAGGTGCGATGTTGCGATGCACCTGCGCTGCCGGTTTTGCAATGATGTGGCGTATACGGATCGTCACCGGCATATGGGGCCCAGCTCAGCCTCGCTCATTCGCCCCAATGCTCGCGGGGCCAAGAACACCTGCTGTGCCGTGACGGCCATATGAGTGAACCCTGCCGGCCGCCTTATCCGATCCGTGCGGTTGCCACGATGGGCAATTCGCAGCGCGCGCGCCGTCCCTGAACTGTCAGGCGGGCAGTCCTTCCGAGGCGGCCAGCAACTGCCGGGTATACGGATGCTGCACATGGCGGGCGACCAGGTCGTCACCGCTCAGGCGTTCGACGATGGCACCCTGCTGCATGACGGCGACGCGGTCGCACAGATGCGTGATCACCGACAGATCATGACTGACGAAAACGCAGGTGACCGGACGTTCGCGCCGAATGGCCATCAGCAGATTGAGGATTTCCGCCTGCACCGAGGCATCCAGCGCGCTGGTCGGCTCATCCAGCAGCAGCACATCGGGCTCCAGCGCAATGGCGCGGGCAATCGCCACACGCTGGCGCTGACCGCCGGAAAGTTCATGCGGGTAGCGGAAGCGGAAACGCGGCCCGAGGCCGACCTGGTCCAGCAGATGCCGGATACGCTGTTCGACATCGGCAAAGCCATGCAGCACCAGGCCTTCGGCGAGGATGCGGTCTACCGTATGGCGCGGGTTGAGCGACGCGTAAGGATCCTGGAACACCATCTGTACATGGCGGTAATAGCTGCGCGGCGGCCGTTCGCCGGGCGGTAAGACCTGCCCGGCCAGCGTGATCGCGCCGCTCCAGTTCGACAACAGGCCGGCCAGCACCCGCAGCAATGTCGACTTGCCCGAGCCAGAGCCGCCGACCAGGCCGAAGGTTTCGCGCGGCGCCACGGTCAGATCGGCCTGGCGCACAGCATGAAACCGCTGACTGCCGTGACCATGATAGACATCGACGCCACTGATGGTGATGGCCGCAGCTTTGCTCATGCGACCTCCCAGGCCGGATCGCGGCTCAGGCTCGGCAGCACCTGCCCGCGCAGCGCGGGCGATGGCAGGCAGGCAATCAGCCCGCGCGTATAGGGATGCGTGGCGCGATCAAGATGCCTGGCATCCAGGCTTTCCACTACGCGGCCGCGATACATCACCAGAATCCGGTCGCAGAACCGCGCCACCATCGGCAGGTCATGGCTGATCAGGATCAGGCCGATGCCGCGGCGTGTGACCAGATCGTCGAGCAGTTTGAGCACCTGCTCGCGCACCAGCACATCCAGCGCACTGGTCGGCTCGTCGGCGATGATCAGGTCGGGGCTCGAGACCAGCATGGCGGCGATCATGGCGCGCTGCCCCATGCCGCCCGAGAGTTCATGCGGATAGGCGGCATAGACGCGCTGTGGGTCGTCAATGCCGACAGCCGCCAGAATCTCCAGCGCACGCTCGCGCTGTTCGGCGCGGCTGATCTTTTCATGCAGCTGCAGCGTTTCGGTGATCTGGTCGCCGATGCGCATCACCGGATTGAGCGAGAATTTCGGGTCCTGCAGGATCATGCCGATCCGCTTGCCGCGCAGGCGCCGCCAGCCCGTCTTATCGAGCGACAGCATATCCTGGCCGTGCAACCGCATGCTGTTTGCCATCACCACGCCCGGCTTGGGGATCAGGCCGAGGATGGCGCGCGCCGTCATCGACTTTCCGGAACCGCTTTCGCCGACGATGCCGACTTTCTCGCGGCCGATCTCCAGTTTGAAATCACGCACCACCGCGACCGGACCATCCTCGCCGGGGAAGCTGACGGTCAGGCCGTCGATGCTGAGCAGGGGCGCCTCAGTCATGATGCTTGGGGTCCAGCACGTCGCGCAGGCCATCGCCCAGCAGGTTGAAGCCGAGGCTGACCAGCAGGATCGCTACGCCGGGTGCGGCGGCGACCCACCAGGCATCGAAGACATGGTCGCGGCCGGTGCCGATCATGGCGCCCCATTCGGCCATCGGCGGCTGCGCGCCCAGGCCGAGGAAGCCGAGGCCTGCAGCCGTTAGGATAATGCCGGCCATGTCGAGCGTGGCGCGGATGGCAGCCGACGAGAGGCATAGCGGCAGGATCTGGCCCATCACGATCTTGCGGCCGGACTGGCCGAGCCCGCGCGCGGCCTCGACGAAATCGGCATGACGCAGCGCCAGCGTTTCGGCGCGCGCCAGTCGCGCATAGGACGGCCAGGCGGTAATGGCGATGGCGATCACCGCATTGGTCAGGCCGGGCTTGAGCACCGAGACCAAAGCGAGTGCCAGGATCAGGCGCGGAAAGGCCATGAAGATATCGGTGAGCCGCATCAGCAGGGTTTCCACCCAGCCGCCCATATAGCCGGCCACCATGCCGATGATCAGGCCGAAGGGCGCCGAGAAAGCGATGACCAGAATCACGATCAGCAGGGTCGGCTGCGCGCCATAGACCAGCCGGCTGTAGATATCGCGGCCGAGCTGATCCGTGCCGAGCCAATGCGCCGAACTGGGCGGCTGCAGCCGGTCGGTCAGGATCTGCGCCATCGGATCATGTGTGGCGATCAGCGGCGCAATCAGCGCCATCACCAGCAGGGTCAGCACCAGCAACCCGCCGACCAGGGTGGACGGATTGCGCACCACGCGGCGCAAACCGATTTTGAACTGGATCAGCCGGGCCTCGCGCCGCGAGTTGGGCGTCTGCATCGTGGACTGCGCGCCGCTCATCGGTTGCGAGTCCGTGGATCGAGCAGCGGATAGATCACATCGGTCAGCTTGTTCAGCAGTACGAAACAGATGCCGACCACCAGCGTGCCCCCCAGCACCGCCGGCATGTCGGCCGAGAACAGGCTCTTGGTGATATACAAACCCAGCCCGGGCCAGGCGAAGACCGTCTCGGTCAGCACCGCGCCTTCCAGCAGATGGCCGAAGGACAGCGCGATCACGGTCACCACCGGCACCAGCGCATTGGGAAAGGCATGGCGCCACAGCACGCGGGTCTCTGACGCGCCCTTGATGCGCGCCATGGTGACATATTCCTTGTTCAGTTCCTCGATCATGAAATTGCGCGTCATACGCGCGATATAGGCGAGCGAGAAATAGCCGAGCAGCAGCGCCGGCAGGATGATATGCGAAAAGGCGCTGCGGAAGGCATACCAGTCGCCGCTGCGCAGCGTATCCACCAGCATCAGGCCGCTCCACTCCTGCACGGTATAGCGATAGGCGGTGCCGATGCGGCCCGGACCGCCGGTCCAGCCGAGCTGGGCATAGAAGATCAGCAGCGCGATCAGCCCGAGCCAGAAGACCGGCGTGGAATAGCCGAACAGCGACAGCACGCGCGCCGTATGGTCGAACCAGGTGTTGCGGCGATGCGCGGCATAGACGCCCAACGGAAGCCCCACGCAGATGCCGATGATAATGGCGAAAACCGAAAGCTCCAGCGTGGCCGGAAAGGCGCGCGCGATGTCTTCCACCACTGGCTGGCCACTCGACGAGGATTGCCCGAGATCGCCGCGCGCAACACCTTCGATATAGCGGCCGAACTGCACCCAGAGCGGACGGTCGAGGCCCATCTCCTCACGAGCCTGGGCATAGGTCTCGGCCGAGGCCTTGTCGCCCACCACCGCGATCACCGGGTCGATGGGCATGACCCGGCCGATGATGAAGGTGGCGAAGAGGAGCCCTGCGAGCGTGACGAGCAAAGTCGCCACGCCACGCAGGAAAATCCAGAAACCGGACACGCTCCCCTTCATTTACTGATGGCCGTCCACTTACTTGGTCACGTTGCGGTACAGCACCAGGTCGTTGGTCGGGCCATGGATGAAGCCCTTCACGTCATTCCGCAGCGCCACCTGGGCCTGGGCCTGGAAGGTCATCACCCAGGGCGAGGACTTCAGCACGTCGCGCTGCAGCTCGCGATACATGTCGAGACGCTTGGCGGTGTCGCGCTCGACCAGGGCCGCACGGGTGCGGGCCGAGAGTTCCGCCGGAGCCCAGGAATTGCGCCAGGTGGTGGTGCTCTGCGGGCTGCCGTCGCTGTTGTCGACGTTATAGGCAAAGGCCTTGGCGTTCGAATGCGGGTCCATGAAATCGGGGCCCCAGTAGAGCAGCATCATTTCATGCTGGCGGGCGCGATACTTGGTGATCACCTGCGCCGAGGTGCCGGGCAGCAGGTTCACCTTGATGCCGGCCTGCGCCATGGTTGCCTGCATCGACTGGGCGATGTCGGTGAAGGGCGCCGACGAGATCATGTCCATGTCGACCGACAGGTTCTGGATATTGGCCTTGGCCAGGATGTCCTTGGCCTTGGCGACATCCAGCTTGTAAGGCTTGTCCTCCACCGCGCCGGGGAAGCCCGAGGGCCAGAAGGTCTGGTGTACCTTCATCTGGCCGCGCAGCAGCGTGTTGGCGATGCCGTCATAGTCGATCAGGTAGCGCATCGCCTCCCACAAAGCCGGGTTCTTCAGCTTGTCGTGCTTCAGGTTGAAGCTGAAGAAGTGCAAAGCGGCCTGCGGATAGGTTTCGACCTTGATGCCGGCCTTGTCCTTGACGGCGGCGATCTGGTCCGGGCCGAGATTGCGGGCGATATCGGCATCGCCGGATTCCACCATCAGGCGCTGGGTCGAGGCCTCGGCCACATGGTTGAACACGATCTGGTTCATCTTCGGCGGGCCGCCGGCATGGTTCTTGTTGGCATCCAGCACCAGCGACTCGCCCGGACGCCAGACGCGCAGCGCGAAGGGACCGGAGCCGGCCGAGTTGCGCGACAGCCAGGCATTGCCAAGGTCATTGTCCTTGGCATTCTTCATCGCTTCCTTTTCGTCGACGATGGAGCCGGGACGGGCGGCCAGCGCGTTCAGCACGAAGGAGGGCGCGAAATTCTCGGCAATCGAAACCGAGACCTCGCTGTCCGACACCTTCTTCACCATCTGGTCGATATTGTCGGCGGTCCAGCCGAACTGCGCCAGGATGAAGGCCGGCGCCTTCTTCAGCACGATCACGCGGCGCAGCGAGAAGACCACGTCTTCCGGGCGCACCGGATTGCCCGATGCGAATTTCACGCCGCTCTTCAGCTTGAAGGTGATGGTCTTGCCGTCGTCGGAAATCTTCCAGCTCTCGGCCAGGCCCGGCTCGATCTTTTCGATCTGGGCCGGATTATATTCGACCAGCTTGTTATAGATGTTGGCGACCACCTCGCCGCTGGTGAATTCATAGGCCTGCGCGGGATCGAGGCTGACGATATCGTCGATATTCTTCGCCACCACCAGCAGGTTCGGCGGCGTCTTGGCGTTTGCGAGCGGAATGCCGGCGGCGACGGAGATGAGCGTCGCGGCCAGCGTCAGACTTACTCGGTTCATGGTCGGTCCCCCTTGGTCAAATGATGTGGTAAATACGTTCAGCTCTCGGCGGTGAGCAAGGCCGGCAGCAGCTGCCGTGCGAGGATCATGGCCGGTTCAAGATGCTGCGTATCGTAGACGAGCGGCGCGTCGAGCAGGTTGGCGGTGCCCAGCACTGCGCCGTTATAGACGATCGGCAGGTTCATCACCGAGCCGAGGCCCAGACCGGCAATCGTTTCGTGATCGGGAAAATAGGGTCTGAAATCCTCCACCGTGCGGCCGAGGAAAGGCTGCATCTGGGTGCGCACGCGCTCGTTATAGGCATTGGGCAGCACCGGCTTCCGGCCGCCGACCGGATAGACGTCCTGATTGGTCGAGTGAATCCGCTCCACCTCGCGACCGCCCTTCAGGATCTGCGTCACGGTATAGAGCTTGAAGCCGACAGTGGCGGCGAAAGCCTTGCCGACAGCTTCCAGCAGGCTGCGCGGCTGATCTGTTGCTGCCCAGCTGCTCTGCACATCGAGAACCAATGCACTGACTGAACTCATGGATGGAATCCCTGTGATTCGTTACTGCGAAACACCGGCACAGTGCCGACCCAGATGACGGCAACCGGCTTTTTGCCGCGATTGCTGTAGGAATGCGGTGTGTCACCGCGGAAATGGCAGGTATCGCCGGGGCCGAGCGTGGCGGCCTCGCCGTCGATCACCAGCTCCAGCTGGCCGTTCAGCACGTAAAGCCATTCCTCGCCGACATGGGCGATGGTCTCGGCGCCATAGCCGGGCGGGACATGGATGATCACGGCATCCATCTGCTGGCCAGGAAATACGGTGGACAGCCGCTCGTAACGCAGGTCGGCCGCTTCGATGCCGAACTGGTGCCGCTGGCTGGCGCGGGTGATCGCGCCGGCGGTGGAACTGACATGCACGAAGGTCGAGACCGGCAATTCCAGCGCAAAGGCGATGCCAGCCAGGCTGCCGAGCGAGGGCGTCGCCATGCCGCGCTCGACCAGCGACAGGAATGCCGGCGACAGCTTCGCCTTCTCGCTCACCTGCACCAGGGTCAGCTTGCGCTTCTGGCGTTCCTGCCGGATCAGCGCGCCCAGATTCGAGACCAGCGCCTCGCGGGCCGCCAGCGCCGCATCTTCGGTGTCGCCTACCGTGTCATGGGCGGAAATCGTGTCGCGATCCATGACGGCAGTATTACAAGGATTTTTAATTGAGGTAAAATAATTTTAGTGCAAGTGAAAGCCGGAGCCCCGCCCTGCCCTCCTCATGCCACTCCCAATATCTCTGGCGGCCCGTGCCAGTGGAAACGCCGCGCCTGCTGATCCGGCCCTACCGCGAAAACGATCTCGCGGCGCTGCACGACATCCATCGGCGGCCCGAGGTGGTGCGGTATGTCTCCTGGCCGGCACATGCCGGGCTTGAGGACTCCCGCCTGCTGCTGGAGACCCGCATGGCGGTGCCGGGCCTTACGAATGACGGCGACAAGCTGGTGCTGGCAGCGACCGACAAACAAAACGGTCGGCTGCTCGGCGAAGTGGCGCTGGTCCTCAATGACCGCGCGCTGCTGCAGGGCGAGATCGGCTTCATCCTGCATCCCGACCACCAGGGTCATGGCTATGCCCATGAGGCGGCGCAGGCGATGCTGGAGATCGGCTTCGGCACGGCCGGGCTGCGGCGCATCATCGGCCGCTGCGATGCGCGCAACGCGGCATCGGCTGGCCTGATGGAAAAGCTGGGCATGCGGCGCGAGGCGCATTTCCGGCAGTCGGAATGGATCAAGGGCGAATGGATCGACCGGCTGATCTATGCCCGCCTTGCCGGCGCGTAACAGAATGGCGGAGGTGGCAGTCAGGACCTAACTGTTCTCCGCTCCCAATTCACTGTTTCGGCCCGAGTAACTGGGATTTTTGACTTTTTTGACAATTTTACCGCGTTGCAACGCCAATTCCCGCTGAAATATCAACAGGTTAAAGGAAAGAAACGGTATCTCCGCGATGGTGTCATCAGGGATTTATCAGGGAACCAGCCAGCCCTGCAGCATGGCCCGCCCCATGCGGCCGCAGCCGATCAGCACCACCCGGGAAATCTGCTTCATATCTCGCACCACACGCTTCAACCGATACTCATCAGACTGGCATTGCCGCCGGCAGCCGCCGTATTCGTGCTGATGCTCTGTTCGCTTACCAGCCATTCCAGCGGGTAATCCGAACTCTGCCGGCCTGTCACGATGAAGACCGGAATGACCTGCTGGTAGTCCTCCGCGAGCCTGACCGAAAGCGCGCTCAGATCATCGCCATCGCCCTCAAAGAGCGCGGCATCGGCATGGCCTTCAGAAAACCAGGCCTTCAGGTCTTCAGGAAGCGTGGCAAAGAGCGACCGATGCGGGTCCTGGACGACAACCTTGTTGCCGGTAGCCAGCGCGGCCGCCACCTGGGCCAGCACCCCCGCTTCCGACTTGCCGGCGCAGAGCACGGTGCCGCGCGGGACCCGCACGTAGATGTTGCGCTCACCCACCGGTCCGGGCAGCTCAATGGCTGACCCCAGCGGACTCCGGGCGATAAACGAGGCACAGAGGTTGGCCTGTGGTTGATGGCCATTGGCCGCCAGCCATTCGCTATAGGCCTGCGCAAATCTGTTTTCCGCCGCCTCCGGCACCGCGACCGGTACGACGGCCGGTGCGACCGAGAGCAGGCGCTGCAAATACATCGGACCGCCCGCCTTGGGGCCGGTGCCCGACAGACCATGGCCACCGAAGGGCTGAACGCCGACCACCGCGCCGATGATATTGCGGTTGACATAGAAATTGCCGGCATGCACCCGCCGGATGACATGGGCGATGGTCTCATCGATGCGGCTATGCAATCCGAATGTCAGGCCGTAGCCGGTGCCATTGATCTGGTCGATCAGGCTGTCGAGCTCCTCACGGCGATAGCGGACGACATGGAGAACCGGACCGAAAATCTCGGCCTTGAGATCGGAAATCTGGTTCAGTTCAATGATGGTCGGCGGCACAAAGGTGCCGAAGCGTGCGCCTGACGGCAGTTCGAGCTGTTCGACACGGAACTTCCGCACGCGCATCGCATCGATATGCCGGTTGATGCCCCCCTGAGCTGTCGCCGAGATGACCGGCCCGACATCGACGGACAGGCGGTCAGGCGATCCGATGGTCAGTTCCGCCATCGCACCGCGCAACATGGTCAGCACATGGTCGGCAATATCCTCCTGCAGGCACAGGATTCGCAGAGCCGAGCAGCGCTGGCCGGCGGAATCGAATGCCGAGGTGATCACATCCATCACCACCTGCTCAGGCAGCGCCGATGAATCGACGATCATCGCATTCAGGCCACCGGTTTCGGCAATCAGCGGAATGGGTGTGCCTTCCGGGCTCAGTCGGGGCGCCAGCTGCTTCTGAATCAGCCGCGCGACTTCCGTCGAGCCTGTGAACATCACACCCCGGACCCGGCTATCCGCGACCAGAGCGGCGCCGATCCGTCCGTCACCGGGCAGCAGTTGCACGGCGCCGGCGGGCACGCCGGCTTCGCGCAGAATCTCCACGGCCTGCGTGGCGATCAGCGGCGTTTCCTCGGCCGGCTTCGCGAGGACCACATTGCCCGCCGCTAGCGCCGCCGCCACCTGGCCCGTGAAGATCGCCAGCGGGAAATTCCACGGGCTGATGCAGACGACCGGCCCCAAGGGGCGATGCGTATCGTTGGAAAAAGCCGCGATGGCCTTCGCGTAGTACCGCAGGAAATCGACCGCTTCCCGCACCTCGCCGATGGCATTCGGGAGCGTTTTGCCCGCCTCCCGGACAATAAGTCCGAGCAGCTGGGGCATCCGGTCCTCCAGGAAATCCGCAGCGCGCAGCAGGCACCGGGCGCGCTCTTCCGGCGGCGTCGACTGCCAGATAGGCAAAGCAGCGACAGCGCCATCCATCGCCCGGATTACGATTTCCGGGCTCGACTGCGTTACATGGCCGACCAGATCAGTGTGACTGGAGGGATTGCGGATGTCGTCGACCAGCCCACTCTCCGCGATGCCGTCGGCAAGCAGCGGCGCCGCCTTCCAGACCTGATCGGTGCTGGAGAGCAAAGCCGCCGACAGGGAAGCCAGCCTCTGCTCATTCGACAGATCGATGCCAGTCGAGTTACGGCGCTCGCCGAGAATATCTCTCGGCAGAGCGATTTTCGGATGGCCCGAGCCGAGCGGCTGAATGGCCCTGGCGGTTTCGACTGGATCGGCAATCAGACGATCCACGGGAATCTCGTTTTCCGCAATCTGGTTGACGAACGAGGTATTGGCACCGTTCTCGAGCAGGCGGCGCACGAGGTAGGCCAGCAGGGTCTCATGCGTGCCGACCGGGGCATAGATGCGGCAGGGACGGTTCAGTTTCTCGCGGCCCACCACTTCTTCATAGAGCGGCTCGCCCATGCCATGCAGGCACTGGAACTCATACTGGCCGGAATAGTAGTTCTCACCAGCCATCGTGTAGATGGTGGCCAGTGTCTGGGCGTTATGGGTGGCAAACTGGGGATAGACCGCATCGGGTGTGCCCAGCAGTTTCCGGGCGCAGGCCAGATACGAAACGTCGGTGTGGACCTTGCGGGTGAAGACCGGGAAACCTTCAAGGCCATCGACCTGTGCCCGCTTGATTTCGCTGTCCCAGTAGGCGCCCTTCACCAGTCGCACCATGATCCGGTGATTGCTGCGCCGGGCAAGATCGATGATCCAGTCCAGCACGAAGGGCGCGCGCTTCTGGTAAGCCTGAACGACAAAACCGATACCGTTCCAACCCGCCAGATCCGGGTCGAAACACAGTCCCTCCAGAAGATCGAGGGAGATTTCCAGGCGGTCCGCCTCTTCGGCGTCGATATTGAGACCAATATCGTAACGGCGTGCGAGCAGAGCCAGAGCCTTCACGCGTGGCAGGAGTTCGCTTTTCAGCCGCTCCAGATTGGCGCGGTTGTAGCGGGGATGCAGCGCAGACAGTTTGATTGAGATGCCGGGGCCTTCATAGATCCCACGGCGAGCCGAAGCGCGTCCGATAGCATGAATGGCCTGCTCGTAATCGGCGTAATAGCGCTCAGCGTCGGCGGCCGTGACCGCAGCCTCGCCCAGCATGTCATAGGAATACCGGAATCCCTGGGCTTCGTATTTCTGGCTGTTCGCCAGGGCTTCGGCAATCGTCTGCCCGGTTACGAATTGCTCGCCCATCATGCGCATGGCGATATCCACGCCCTTGCGGATAAGCGGTTCGCCGCCCTTGGCAATCATCTTGGTGAGGGCGTTCGAAAGCGACTTGCCGCTGGTGGTCGCGGTCAGCCGTCCAGTGATGAGCAAACCCCAGGTCGCTGCATTGACGAAGAGGGAACGGCTATGCCCCAGATGCGACTCCCAGTCGCCGAGACCAATTTTGTCGCGGATCAGGGCATCGCGGGTGGCCTTGTCCGGAATGCGCAGCAGCGCTTCCGCGAGGCACATGAGCGCAATGCCTTCCTGGCTCGACAGGGAATATTCGTGGATCAGGCCTTCGACGCCACCGGACTGACCCTTGCCACGGAGAGTCTCGACCAGCTTGCGCGCCAGCTCGCGGGCTGCCGCGGCGGTCGGCTTCGGCAGGGTCGCCTCGGCGATGAGCTGGGGTACGCATTCCGGTTCGGGGCGGCGGTAGGCGGCGGTAATCTTGGCCCGCAGAACGCTTTGCGGCTGGACGGTCTGGGCAAACTCCAGGAATGGCGGTGAAGGCGCGTCAGCCGGGGGATCGATGTCGCCGAGGTCAATTCCGGCCTCCCGGTCGTCGTGCAGGCCGCTCAGACTCTCCCCGCGCTCGGCCTTTTCCAGCGCGGCGATGATGGCCTGCTTGATGAGCCAGTGCGGCGTCCGGCCGATCCCGTCTGCCGCCTTCTTCAGCCGGGCCTTGATGTCCTCATCAATTTTTACGCCGATCGTCGTATTGGCCACCGTTTACCCCCTGCAGTGTAGTTCCCGGATTCCGCGGGTCAAAACAAGCATCCTTGTTGAGGGTCAACTCGGAGTCTCATTGAAAGACCTAGCAGCGACATTGGAAGAAATTTTCGGAGTCGATAATCGAAGGATTTGATGAGCTATTCGCCTGCGATTTGTGGCTCGCCAGTACCCGCCAACCGCCCATTCCGATTGCAAGGAGAATCTGGCTGCCCCGCGTCAGGTCCCGATTTGCACTGCGCCGCTCAGATTCTTGAGCGCAGCGATGATGCTGAGTGCGGTGATCTTGCCGTCTTGGGATTCTCGACCGAGGGAATGTTGGCGATTTCCATCGAGAAGGTCGCGCTATCACTGTCGACCGTAATGCGGTGACGATTGCGGTCTGAGGCCGGATCGGCCCAGATCTCGATCATGGTGCGGTCGGCGCCGATGCCGGCGAGGCCTAGAGCGGCCACGACGTTGACGTCGGTCGGAAAACCAATGACGGCGTCGCGGGCGGTGCCCTCGAACACCTTCCTGGGCTCGGTCAGGTTCTCCAGCGAGATGTTGTTTTTCACCAGATACGGAGCCCCCTCGAGACCTTTCACCGGCTTGCGCGTGACCATGCGGACCGAGTTGATGGTGCCTTCCTTAGCTGCCTTGACGGCATCCAAACCGATCAGCGCGCCAGTAGGAGCAACAATCTTCCCGCCATATGCCCTGGCCAGGTCCAACAGATGGGGGCGACTGACCAATGCGCCAACACTGATGACGACCAGCGTACGGCCTGCTTTCAGCACAGGTTCAGCGAGCGTGTCGAACACCGAGGCCGGCAGCGCTTCGATGATCACATCTGCCACCTCTGGCAGATCCTCCAGTTCCATCAACGTCACCGGCGACTTCAGTTCAGCCAGGAATGCCCTGGCCGTCTCTGGATTGCGGATCGAGGCGGCAACCAGTTCGCAGCCCTCCAGTCCCTTGTCGATACGCCTGGCGACAACCTTGCCGATGCTACCCAGGCCCGCGATCGCAACGCGCAGCGGCGCGCTGGCGGTCTTCGCTGAGCCCATAACGTCTCCAGGCTGCATCCCTCCGCTCACTACCCTATCTCCATGCATGCTGTGCGTTAAGCAAACCGACTCACCGACAGCGCACTGATGTCATGTCGAGGCACACCAGATTGCAGAATCTCACTGACCAGTTCGGCCGTGACTGCAGCCAGTGTCAATCCCAAGTGCTGGTGGCCAAATGCCAGAGTCACGTTCCTGTAGCCCGGCACGACTCCAATCATTGGCAAGTAGTCTGGCAAAGTCGGCCGGTCACCAAACCATCGGGATCGCTCTGTCAGCCCCGGATGATCAAAGAGCTCTTCTGCATGGCGCCGGAGGATATCCGCCCGCCTCCAGTCCGGTGCTCGCGCGCCGAGTTCAACCGTCCCAGCCAGCCGCAGGCCTGTCGCCATCGGGGTGGCCACAAAACCGCGTTCGGCAAAAAGCAGGGGAATGCTCAGGGCGATTTCGCGCTCGTCCACCATAACATGATATCCGCGCTCGCTGGTCAGAGGCGCTTTCACGCCGAGCGGCCGTATCAGCTCCGGAGAGCCGCTTCCTGCGGCCAGGACAATGCTGCCGGCCCTGACTTCGCTATCCGCCAGCTTCAAGCCGACCGCCGTCTCCGCCTCGATCAGAATTTCACGGACACGCTGCCCTTCCATCACAGTCCCGCCATCGGCGACGAAGCTGCGACACAGGCTCCGCACCAGTTCGAATGGATCCGTCGTATATATGGCGTCAGGGTAAAATCGGCCCGCATGCATGTCCCGCTTCAAGGCCGGGCACATGGCGCGAATATCAGACGCGGAAACCAGATCAAACCGTATGCCATGCTGCCGGAGCAGCTGACTCTCCTTTTCAGCAGTCCTGGCAGCTTTCGCGGTCTCGAAAAGGGTGAGATAGCCCTGATGACGGAGCAGCTGCTCGCCTGGGTCCGGGACAAGCCGTTTCCAAGCCACAACGGCTTCGCGGAGCAACGTCGCCAGAATCTGCGTTCCCTGCCTCACCGTGACGGGCCGGGCTGCCAGCGCGAAGCGTGCCAGCCAGGGGAGAAGCGATGGCAGCGACGGCCAGCGCAGATGCAGGGGACCAAGCGGATCGGTCAGCATTCCGAACGCACCAAGCAGCACGTCCGGCCGGGCAAGCGGTTGTATATGGTCCACCGCAATCAGACCCGCATTGCCAAAGGAACAGCCACGACCGATCTCGCCGGCCTCGATGACCACGACCTCTCGCCCAGCACGCTGCAGTGCCCGGGCGCAGGCTATGCCGACGACGCCGCCGCCGATGACGGCGACATCCGCTTTTCTCAAGCGCCGGTCTGGCAATTCGCTGTCTTTTCGTAAACCAGCGAAGCAGCGGCCAGATCCTCGATCGCGGCACCGACCGACTTGAACAGCGTGATCTGGCTGTCGCCGGTACGGCCCGGGCGGGTCTTGCGGGTCAGGTCGAACAGGTCGCCGCGAATGCCATCTGCCGATAGCACCGACGTCTGGAGCGGTATTACGATGTCGCCCGCTTCCTTTGTTGCACCGGCCCGCGTGTCCACAAAGATTGCGCTGCGGCGCACAGCCTCATCATCGGCCTCGCGCATGGTCGGCGTGAAACCTCCCACCAGATCAAGATGCGTGCCGGGCCGCAGCCAGACGCCCTGCACCAGCGGACAGGTGCTCAGCGTGGCACAGCTGACGATATCCGCATTGCCGACCGCTGCTTCCAGATCCGTGACGGCGCTGGCCTGAAGCCCGCCCTGACGGATTTCCTGGGCGACCTCTTCGGCTTTCTGCGGGTTACGGCCCCAGACGGACACGGACTTTATGGGTCTCACGGCGGCATGGGCAAAGGCCAGTTGCCTGGACAGCCGCCCGGTGCCGACGATCAGCAGCTTGCTCGCATCCTTGCGCGCCAGATAACGGGCAGCCAAGGCCGAGGCAGCAGCGGTCCGCCGCACCGTCAGTTCGCCGCCTTCCAGGATGGCCAGGGTTTCGCCAGTCTCGCCGGAAAACAGGAGATACACGCCCGACACGGCAGGCTTTCCGGCTTTCGCGTTGGCCGGGAAGACATTCACTGCCTTCACACCGAGATATTTGTTGGGAATCCAGGCGGGCATGAGCAGATGCACCGGCGGCTCGGGCCCGTCGGCCATCACATGATGATGCCGTGTCGGCATCTTGCTGTCCTGAATGAAGGCCTGTTCGAGAGCCTGGATAGTGGAAACCCAGTCGAGACTCTGCCGAATTTCTGCCGCGGTAATAACCTTCACGCTTTCACTCCTTATGACAGCATTGCTGTCTACACATTCAAGCCGCCGCGCTGGCTGAACCTTCCACAAGATGGCATTCGGCCCAACGTTCACCTCTTCCGCGCGCCGGCTCTTTGGTGCTGCACACCGGAACCGCGACCGGGCAGCGTGGGTGAAAGCGGCAGCCTGTGGGAAGTTGGGCCGGGTTTGGTACGGTTCGCCCAAGCCCGAGATCGGGAATACCGGCACCCGGATCCGGCGCCAACACGGAATGAAGCAGCGCGCGGGTGTATGGATGTTGCGGATTGCCGAAGATATCCGCTGTCGCGGCATGTTCGACGATACGGCCCAGATACATGACAGCAACAGAGGTCGCCATATGCTCGACGACCGCAAGATTATGGCTGACGAATATATAGCTGAGGCCGAACTCGCTCCGCAGGTCGAGCAGGAGGTTGAGGATCTGCGACTGGACTGACACATCCAAGGCCGATGTCGGCTCGTCGCAGACCAGAATGTCAGGCCGCAATGCCAATGCCCTGGCAATCACGACGCGCTGACGCTGACCGCCCGACAACTGACTCGGCGGACTGTCGATCAGGCGTTGTGGAAGTCCCACCACATCCAGCAACTTTCGTGCCTTCTGCGCACGATCGGCAGCGGCGCCGACGCCGTGGATCCTGAGCGGCTGCTCGATAATCCGGCCGACGGAATGCCGGGGATTCAGTGCTGAATACGGATCCTGGAAAACATACTGGATGCGACTGGCCACTTCGAGCCGGGGAACATCGGCCAGCCGTTTGCCGTTCAGGCGCACTTCGCCGGCGGTCGGCTGGATCAGTCCCATCATGATCTTGGCAAGCGTGGTCTTGCCGCATCCCGACTCGCCGACCAGGCCGAGCACTTCGCCACGACGTAGTTGCAGAGACACGTCATCGACGGCACGCAGATAGCGGCGGCGGAAAAGGCTGCTGCCAAGCTGATATTCCTGGCTGACCGCATTGACCTCGAAAATTGGCGCATCGGACTGTGTCATCGCGACACCTCGCTGGCCACGCCATCCGAACTCGCTGGCAGGATGCACTGATAGCCCTGTCCGTCCGGCAGTTGCCGCCAGTCGATGTCGGCCTCACCGCAGCGGTCTTCCGCATACTGGCAGCGTTCGCGGAATGCACAGCCGGTCAGGTCACCGATCAGGGAGGGTACGACGCCTGGGATGGATGGCAGATGGGCCATATGTTTGTGGCGGCCGGGAATGGGCAGGCATTCCAGCAGGCCGCGGGTATAGGGATGGCTCGGCCGATTGAAGACCTGGTACACATCGCCGCGCTCAACGATCTCTCCGGCATACATCACCGCAACCTTGTCGGCCATGCGGGACACGACGCCCAGATCATGGGTGATCAGGATCATGCCCATGCCGAACTCTTCCTGCAGATTGCGCAGGACGCGCAGCAGTTCAGCCTGGATGGTCACGTCCAGTGCCGTGGTCGGCTCGTCCGCCAGCAACAGTTGCGGACCGCACATCAGCGCCATGGCGATCATCATGCGCTGACGCAAACCACCGGACAGTTCATGCGGATACTGCTTCAGCCGCTCCACCGGTGCGCTGACGCCAATTTTCTCGAACAGGAACAGTGCGCGTTCGCGGGCTTCCTTTGTGCTGACATTGCGGTGCTGGCGATGGACGTCAACCAGCTGCTGCCCGATGGTGAGGGCCGGGTTCAACGAGGTCATCGGCTCCTGGAAGATCATCGCCATCCGGTTGCCGCGCAGACGATTGAACGCCTTCTCCGGCAGCGACAAGATGTCATTCCCCTGGAATTCAAGCCGGTCGGCCGTGCGCAGCGCCTTGCGTGGCAATAGCCCCATCAGCGCCATCGCAGTCAGCGACTTGCCACAACCGGACTCGCCGACCAGGCAAAGCGTCTCTCCGCGCTTGAGATCGAAATCGATGCCACGGACAGCATGCAACATCCCATTGGGGGTTGGGATATCGACCCGCAATCCCCTGACGTCGAGCAAGGTATCGGCGGTACTCATCGGTTACGGCCCTCTGGCGCGGTGAGATCGCGCAGACCGTCGCCAGTCATGTTGGTGGCCAGCACCAGCACGAACAGGAACGCGCCCGGAATGGTAATCAGCCACGGATCGAAGAAGACATCGGCACGACCCTCCGCAATCATCAGACCCCAGGATGGTGTCGGCGCGGGCACGCCGATGCCGAGGAATGACAGGGCCGCCTCCAGCACGATCGCCTGTGCGATCTCCAGGGTCGCCACCACCAGCAGGTTGTTGACGACGTTCGGGAGAATTTCCTGCACCACGATCTGCAGATGGGAAGCCCCCTGAACCTTGGCCGCCACAATGAAATCAGCAGAGCGAATCTGCTGGGTGGTGGCGCGCATGACGATCGCGAACCTGTCCCATAACAGCAAGCCAAGGACCGCGATCACCACCTGCAGGGAGGATCCGACCAGCGCCACCACGGCAAGTGCGACCAGCACCACCGGGATGGCCAGGCGGGCCGTGATCAGGAACGAAATGACCGTATCGACCCGGCCGCCGAAATATCCGGCGGCAACACCGAGTGTCGTGCCGATCAGGCATGAGAGCAGCGTGACGCACAGGCCGACGAAGAGCGAGATACGCGCCCCATAGAAAATGCGGGACAGGTAGTCGCGGCCAACCTGATCGGCCCCGAACGGGTGATCCCAGCTGCCGCCATCCATCCAGACCGGTGGACGCATACGCGACATCAGGTCCTGGGCATAGGGATCGTGGGGTGCCAGCAGCGGCGCAAGGATTGCCATCAATGCGAAGACAACCAGCACGGAGAAGCCGAGCATGAAGCCGGTATGCTGACGCCAGCGCGGCAGGATGCGCGTGACGATGGGTTTGGCGCCGACAGCGGGCGCCACGGGCGCGGCGGTCATGAAATCCTCATACGGGGGTCAAGCCAGGCATTGACCACATCCGCAAGGAAGGTCAGCACGATATAAAACAGCGAGAAACACAGGACGAGCGCCTGAATGACAGGCAGATCGCTGCGCAGGATCGACTCCCAGGCAAGGCGTCCAGCGCCATGGATCGCAAACACGCTTTCCACCACGACCGACCCGGCCAGCATGTAGCCGAACTGCGCCGCCGCCAGGCTCACCACCGGGATCAGCGCATTCCGCAGGGCATATTTCATTAGAACTTTGCGGGGCACGATGCCCATGGCGCGCGCCGTACGAATATAATCGGTATCGAGGACACCGATCATGCCCGAACGAGTGAGACGCATGATGGCGGGCGCTGCGAAGTAAGACAGCACCACCATCGGCATGATGTAGTGCTTCCAGCTGTCGAGGCCAGAACTCGGCAGAATCGGGAATGTCACGCTGAACGCAATCACCAGCAGCAGGG
Organism: Alphaproteobacteria bacterium; assembly: GCA_018336035.1. Taxonomy (GTDB): domain Bacteria; phylum Pseudomonadota; class Alphaproteobacteria; order Ferrovibrionales; family Ferrovibrionaceae; genus Ferrovibrio. The sequence continues at coordinate 22,570 of JAGXRD010000078.1, forward strand.
CAAACCAGAAGGTCGGCATCGCCTGCCCCACCACCGCAAACAGCAATGCAAATCTGTCTATCTTCGTATTCGGATGGCAACCTGCTGCGACGCCCAGCGGCACACCGATGGCAACCGCCAGAAGAATGGCGCAGGCGCCTAGCCTCATGGTGGTGAACATCCGCTCGACCAGGATCGAAGAGACCGGCAGGTCGAAATACAGGCTGCGGCCAAGGTCACCGGTCAGGAACCCGCCAAGCCAGGACAGATACTGCATGATGATGGGACGGTCGAACCCGTAGGCTTCGCGGATGCGGATGATGTCTGCCACGCTGCCCGACTCGCCGGCCATGCGCGTTGCCGGATCGCCACCCGCAAACATCAGGAAGAACGTTGCCAGCGACACTGCCAGAATCAGCAGAAGCCCAGATACCGACCGACGCAGGATATAGCGATACATTCCGCCTCACTTGCTGCACTGAACCACCGACGGGATACTATCCCATCGGTGGCCGGACTTGAGGTGATTACTTCCAGGCAGCCTTGTAGAACGGCACGAACTCGTCCGGATCGACATCCAGAGACAGGTTATTGGCCTGCGCGGTGTTGACGCTGAAGGCCCAGAGCGGCAGCCAGTAAGCCTGTTCGGCAACCCGCTTCTGTGCGGCCTCGTAGTGCTTCTTGCGCACATCGCGGTCGAGCGTCGTGTCAGCGATCTTCAGGTCGGCAACCACCTGTGGATCCTTCACGACGTCGTCGCCAGCGCCGCCGAAGAACGGGCTGGTGCCCAGACCGGCATCGGCGATGCCGTAAGCGCCCCAGCTGGACAGATACGTGGGCGCCTTGCCTTCGATGTAGTTCGTCCGCATCACTGCGGACTGCTGCTCATTGATGCTGGTCTTGATACCAACGGCGTTCAGGTTCGCAGCAATGGCTTCGACCTGCGACCGGGGGAAGGTCGTCGCCGTCAGCAACTCCAGCGGGAAGCCGTTGGGATAGCCGGCCTCCGCCAGCAGGTCCTTGGCCTTCTTCGGATCGTAGGCATACTTCACCACATCCTTCGAGCAAGCGAAGGCAATCGGATGGCAGGCCGCGGCAATCGATTCAGATGCACCGCCCACCAGCGCCGTAATGATGCTGTCCTTGTTGACGGCATGGTTGATCGCCTGACGCACCTTGGCGTCTGCGATGGGGCTCTTGCCGCCACCAAAATTCGGGTTCATGCCCATGAAGGCAAAACGCAGGATCGGCGCGGCCTTCACGGTCAGATTCGGCCGCGACGCCAGGCGCCTGGAGGCGTCGTGCGGCACGCGCCAGATCCAGTCCAACTGGCCGTTCATCAGCTCGGCATACTGGACGTTCGCTTCCGGCAGCACTTTCGCGACCAGACGCTTGATGGCCGGACGGCCCTTCGGGCTGCCCGCATAATGCTCATCGAACCGTTCCAGCACGAAGCGCGTCCCCGTGGTCGATTCGACCAGGCGATACGGACCCGTACCGATCGGCTTCGCCGACATGCCAGACGATCCGACAGCTTCGAGATGATGCTTCGGATAGATCGGCAGCGGGCCGGCAAGCATTTCCAGCGCCAGCGGATATACCGCCTTCATGCGGATCCGCACCGAATACGGGCCGGTTTTCTCGACAATATCGATCCAGCTCACCGTGATCTGGTATCGTGTGTTGTATTCCTTCTTGCTGACCTGGTTGAGGGTGTATTCCACGTCATCGGCAGTCAGTTCCTTGCCGTCGTGGAACTTGACGCCCTTGCGGATCACGAAGTCGAGCGTCTTCTCGTCGACAATCTTGTAGGACTCGGCCAGGGCCGGCAGGAATTCGCCGGTCTTGATATCCTTCATCAGCAGGTTGTCATAGAGCATGCGGGCGAGAATGAGGCCCGAGCGCGAGATTTCCTTGTAGCCGTCCAGCGTGCTGACTTCTTCCTCGAAGGCGACATTCAGCGTGTCGTCGGCCTTGCCTGCCATGGCCTGGCCCGAGACGGTGGCAATCGCGATCGCCGCGGCGATGTTCAGTATCCGAATACGCATTTTAAGAACCCCCATTCCTGTTAAGCGATGAGTGAAAATTGAAGACCGTTCGGGCTCAGCTGCCCCAGACGGCGCGGAACACCCGCATCCAGTTGCCGCCCAGAATTTTCCGGATATCGCCTTCGGCGAAGCCGCGTTTCACCAGCGCCGCCGTCAGGTTCGGCATCTGGTCGGGCGTGCCCATCCCCTCCGGATAGAAATACGGCGGCGGCGGATACGCAGCCGGAGTCCAGCGGCCAGAAGCGATCGTTTCGTCGTAGAACTTCTGCGCTTCATCATCCGGCGTGTATGGCGACTGGCCCGTGAAATAGTCGATGCCGAGTGCAACGTGATCGATGCCGACCAGGTCAGCCACGTAGCTGATGTGGTCGATATACTGATCGATGGTCGGACGCTTGTCGGCGGCCACGAACGGCGGGAAGCCGACGATGCCAGTTAGGCCACCGGTCGCCGCGGCGGCCTTGATCTGCTCGTCCAGAACATTGCGGGGCGTGCCGTACACCGCTCGCGGATTTGCATGCGAGAACACCGTGGGTGCCGCAGAATTCTCGAAAGCATCCATCGTCGTACGATAGCCGGTGTGGGAGCAATCGACGATGATGCGGGCCTCGTTCATACGGGCAATCGCCTTCAGGCCGAACTTGCTCAGACCGGCATCGGTGCGCTCTTCGCAACCGTCACCGACGCGGTTCTTGACGTTGTAGGTCAGCTGGATCATGCCGACACCGAGCGATTTGTAGGCATCGATCAGGTCGAGGCTGTCCTCCAGCGGGTCGGTGCCCTGAAAGTGAAAGATGACGCCGATCTTGTTAGTGCGCTTGGCTTCCTCGATGTCGGATGCACTACGAACCAGGATGGCATCACCGCGTTCCCGGATGTACTGAACCCAGCTGCCAAGGCCCCGCATGGTCGTGGCCGCGTTGTCCCACCCGCCCACGGTCGGGGCGATCGCGGTCAATCCGCCCTTCTTGTAGACGTCGAGCATCTCCTTCCGATGCAGCAACGGGCAAACCGGATCGATGATGATGGCATCCGCGTGAAGCGACTTCGCGTCGACTGACATTTGGTCATTCCCTCATTGGCGGCGTGGAGGCCGCAGCGAATAAACAGCGATTACGGGAGTAATCTGGCGTGACTGCGTAGTTATCATTACGACAAAAATTTTCCAATACGAAAATTATTAATCCGATCGGGAATCTGATTTAGCTTGAAATATTGGCAGTCTGGTCGCTTCCTGAGCGCGTCCAACTGCATTCCGAAATTGTTATTTCTCGTTATTATACAGTTATTTAAATCGAAACCCCAATCTTCCCGGAGTGCATTCTGACTAAACCGAGGTCAATTCGTATTACCTTGAAAAAAATTTCGAATCCGATATCTAGTAAACCTAAGGACGCGGGGCTAACGCCCTATGCTCCTTTTTGGACCGGTGACGCCAACCAAAAGTCGCCGAACAGAAAAACTCGGATGAATCAGATACCTCGTTCCCCTTTACCTCAATTGCCGGACAGTTCGTCTGGCGTGGGGACGCAGTACGGCCAGGGCACCAATGTCGATCTCGGATCGCGGGTGCGGGGTATCAGACAGTCCAAGCGCATGACGCTGAAGGATGTGGCCAACCGCTCAGGTCTGGCCGTCGCGACACTGTCGAAGGTCGAAAACAACCGGTTATCGCCAACATATGAAAACATCATCCGGCTGGCGCGTGGTCTGGACGTAGATATTGCGGTCCTGTTTTCAGATCAGCCGCAATTATCGCCGCATGGCCGGCGTTCGATCACACGGCTTGGCAAAGGTAAGGTTTTCGAGACCGAAACCTACGATTACGAGATGCTTTGCACCGATGTGGTTGGTAAGCGCATCATTCCGTTGAAGGCCCGCATCAAACAGCGAGAATGGAAGGACTTCAGCCCCCTGATCAAGCATGAGGGCGAAGAAGTGATTTACGTCCTCGCGGGGCGCATCAAGCTCATCACCGAGTTCTATGAGGAAGTCATTCTCGAACCTGGTGACTGCGTCTATTTCGACAGCACCATGGGCCATGTTTGTCTAGCGCACGGACTTGAAGACGCTGAGGTGTTTTGGGTCTGCTCCAGTTCCGACGCTATCAGCGTGGTTGAAGGTAGCGGCGAAGCCGGTCAGTCGCGCAACAAATAACGTGAATTGTCTGACCGAACATTCGTAGCGTTTCGATTCACTCCTAATACTTTTCTGAAATTAACTTCGGTGTCGGCCTCTGCGCCGAACCTTCGATACCTCCATCTACAGACCGCCGTGCTATTTGATGTGCGCTGGACTATACGTTAATTCTGAACTCCGAGAATCAGATAGCGTTTTACTATGGAAAAATCTATCGCGGGCTTGCGTCGCGTGTACGGCTGGCAAAGTAACCAGCCGTCGCGCCGTTCCGCCCTCCCCTGTCAACGCGCAGACATGCGTGCGCCGGCGTCAAGCGAGATAGTGGTCGCATTGAGATATTGGTTCTCCGCGATATGCCGCACTAGGCTTCCGAATTCCTCGGCCTGACCCATGCGGTTGGGAAACAGGATCATGCGGTTGATGATCGACTGCGACACATTCTCCGGCAGGCCGGCCACCATCGAGGTGTCGAACAAGCCGGGCGCGATGGTCACCACGCGGATGCCGAATTCGGCAAGGTCACGCGCTACCGGCAGCGTCAGCCCCATCACCCCGGCTTTGGAGGCGCTGTAGGCTGCCTGGCCGATCTGGCCCTGCCAGGCCGCGCCCGAGGCGGTGTTGATGATGACGCCGCGCTCCCCACCCACTTCGGGTTCATTCGCGCTCATCACCTGAGCCGCGAAGCGGATGACGTTGAATGTGCCGGTGAGGTTGACCGCGATGACCTTGCCCCAGGTCGCAAGCGGGAATGGCTGGCCACGCGACAGCGTCTTTGCTGAATCGGCCACGCCGGCGCAGTTCACGACGACATGGATAGTGCCAAAAGCCTGCACTGCCGCATCAATGCCGGCCTGCACGCTGGCTTCATCCGCCACGTCGACGCCGCGGACGAGGCCATTGACGCCAAGTTCGGATGCCAGCATAGCCAGCTTCGCCTCGTCGCGGTCAAGGCCAACCACCCTGGCGCCGGCGGCCGCCAGGATCTTGCAGGTGGCAAAGCCAAGACCGGATGCGGCGCCGGTGACAACGGCGACCTTATTTTGGAGATTCATTGTTTTCCTCCCGGGAATGAAACGGCAGTGTTTTAACGGCCGAGGATAATGACGCTGGCAATCGCCTCTTCGATGCCATGCAGGCCGCCGCCATTTTCGGCCAGCGCCAGTCGCGCGCCTTCCACCTGACGAGGACCGGCTTCACCGCGCAGCTGCGTCACCAGTTCGAAGACCTGCGCAATGCCGGTGGCGCCAACCGGATGGCCCTTGGATTCCAGGCCACCAGAGGGATTAACCGGGATACGACCGCCCAGCGCGGTCTCGCCACGCTCCGACATCGGGCCGCCCTCGCCGAAATCGCAGAAACCGAGATTCTCGATCTGGATGATTTCGCCCATCGCAGTCGCGTCATGCACCTCAGCCACCGAAATATCCTTCGGACCAACACCAGCCTTTTCATAGGCACGCTTGGACCCTAGCGCCGTGCAGTGCTTCTCGACTTCGGTGGGATCGCGGTCGCTGCCGGACTGCAGCACGCTGGCCAGCACCTTGATGGCGCGGCTTTTGTCGATGCCAAGTCGGCGCAGGCCAGATTCGGTGACCAGCACCGCAGCAGCGGCGCCATCCGAGATCGGCGAGCACATTGGCAGGGTTAGCGGGTAGGTGATCGGCGGCGCGGCCAGGATCTGATCGACCGTATAGGCATCACGGAACTGCGCCAGCGGATTGTGCACCGAATGGGTATGGTTTTTTGCGGCAACAGCGGCGAGATGACGCTGCGTGGTGCCGAAACGCTTCATATGCGCACGCGAAAAGGCGGCGTAGACATCCATGAAGGCGCTGTAGGGTTTCGGCGAGGTCGTGCCGTCTGGCACCTCTACGCCGTCGCCCAGCTTCAGCAGGCGCTCGCGGATCGCCGGGATGTCCTGCACGTCCCAGGCACCATCGAAAGCCGAGAACATCAGCTCGCGATCGGCGGAGAACATCTTCTCGGCACCCAGCGCCAGCGCGACATCCCCGTCGCCCGCCTTGAGGAAATTGACTGCCAGGTTAAAGGCCGTGGCGGCACTGGCGCAGGCATTCTCTACATTGACCACCGGAATGCCGCCGACCCCCATGCTGCGCATCACCACTTCGCCGCGGATCATGTGCTGGCGTTCCATGTGGCCCTGCGCCGAATTTGCAAAGAAGGCGGCTTCTGCCGGCTGGCCCTCCAGACCGGCATCCTTCAGCGCACCCTGCACCGCTTCGGCGGCCATGGTCTTGATCGTCTTGTCGAGCTGGCGGCCGAAATACGTCATGCCCACGCCGGCGATGTAAACCTGTTCCATCATTCCCTCCCTCAGGGCTCGTCCTTGGATAAGCGCTGCCGGCCATCCAGGGACCTCACGGCGCTTGCCAATATTTCTTTATAGTCTACATTATGACTTATAATATTATTTAATGACTCATGAGTCAATAAATGGAGGAAACCCTTGAACACATCCGCTGATTCCAGCGTCCTGGTCGAGGTTCGCGATAGCGCCGTCTGGATCACCCTCAACCGGCCGGCCGCCTTGAATGCCATCACGCCGGACATCGTGGCCGGCATCCAGGCAGCGCTCGACCGCGCCGAGCGGGACGATATCCGCGCCGTGGTGCTAAGCGGCAACGGCCGCGCCTTCTGTGCCGGCGCCGACCTCAAGTTCGTGCGCGCCACCAGCGGCGAAGATGGCCAGAACGTCAGCAAATTCCTGAATTCCGTGCTCGACATGATGACGCGGCTGGAACGCTTCCCGCGGCCGGTGATCGCCGCCGTGAATGGCCTGGCGATGGCGGGCGGGCTGGAACTGCTGCTGTGCTGCGACATGGTGATCGCGGCGCGGTCGGCCCGCCTTGGCGACGCCCATGCGAATTTTGGCCTTCTGCCGGGCGGCGGCAGCTCGGTGCGTCTGCCACGCAAGATCGGCCCGACCCGCGCCAAGTATCTGCTATTTACCGGTGAGTCGGTTCCTGCCGAAGATCTGGTGGCTGCCGGTCTGGTCAACGAGGTGGTGGAGGATGCCGACCTGGTGGCTGCCACCGGTCGCCTGGTGGCCAAGCTGGCGGTGAAAAGCCCGCTGGTGCTGCGGCGCATGAAGGCGCTGGTCGATGACGGGCTGGAGCAGCCATCCGCCCAGGCGCTGCGGCTGGAACTGCTGGCGTCGGAAGTGCATGCGCACAGCGCCGATCTGAAGGAAGGTCTGGCCGCTTTCGTGGAAAAGCGCCAGCCGCGCTTTACCGGACGCTGACCCAGGGAGAGCCCACGATGACCGAGACGCGTTTTGCGCGACTGCGCGCCATTCAGGCCAATGCTTATGCGCAGGCCCCTGCCATCCGCACCCTGTTCGATGCCGCCGGCCTGCGCCCGGATCAACTCGGCGATGCCGCCGCCCTGGCACGTCTGCCGGTGTTCAAGAAAGAGGCGATGATCGAGCGGCAGCGCCTGGCCCCGCCCTATGGCGGTTTCCTGGCCGCGCCGGCCACGGACATCGAGCGTATCTTCGTCTCGCCCGGCCCGATCAACGAGCCGCAGTTCCGGGGTGAGATAGATGGCCTGGGTTTCGGCGCCGCCTTTGCTGCTGCCGGGATCGGCGGCGGCGATGTGGTGCTGAACACCTGGTCCTATCATCTGGTCCCGGCCGGGTTGCTGCTAGATGAAGGCCTGCGCAGCACCGGTGCCACCGTCATTCCCGCCGGCACCGGCGGCAGCGAAATGCAGGCCAAGCTGATCCGCGACCTTGGCGTGACCTGCATCTGCGCGGCCACGGCCTATTTCGTCACCCTGGCCGAAACACTGGAACAGGCCGGCCACGAGCTGCCGCGCGATTGGGGCGTCACGTCCGCCCTGCTGGGCGGCGAATTCGGCGACTGGATGGGCAAGCGCCGCAGGCTGGAGGTGCGTTATGGCCTGCGGACCTTCTCGGTTTATGCCACAGCGGATTTCGGCCTGATCGGCTTCGAACGCGACACTCAGGAAGGCTACGAAATCCACCCCGACCGCATCGTGCAGATCTGCGATCCGGTCAGCGGAAACCCGCTGCCCGTCGGCGAGCCCGGCGAGATCGTGGTGACAACCCTGCGGCCAGGCTGGCCGCTGATCCGCTTCGGCACCGGTGATGTCGCCATCGCCCGCGCGTTGCATGCCGATGGCAGCGTCGCACATATCTCCATGCTGCAGGGCCGCGTCGGTCAGTCCGTGAAGGCGCGCGAGATCTTCATTTATCCACGGCAGCTGGAGGATCTGGCGATCGCCATCCCCGGCATCCAGCGTGCCCAGGCCTCGATCACCCGCGAGGGGCATCGCGACTGCGTCACGCTGCGCCTGGCCCTGCAGGATGGTATCGATCCCAGCAGCGTGACCGAACCCGCTCAGGCGAAATTCCGCGAACTGTCACGCCTCAAGGCCGACCATGTCGAGATTGCCTGCAGCACGGAGTTGAACGCCGAAGCGCCACTGGTGCGCGATCTGCGACAGTAAATTCTGGCTGGCTCAGCCGAGCCAGCGCTTGCGCCGCCGGTAATGTTTGACATCGCGGTAGCTCTTGCGCTCGCCCTGGACATTCAGGCCCAGATAGAATTCACGTACGTCTTCATTGCTGCGCAGTTCATCGCCTGCGCCTTCCAGCACGATATGGCCGTTTTCCATGACGTAGCCATAATCCGCAAGCTGCAGCGCAACGCGCGCATTCTGCTCCACCACCAGCAGCGTGACGCCGGCATCCTTCAGTGACTTCAGAACGGCGAAAACCTCGTCGACCATCAGCGGTGCCAAACCGAGCGACGGCTCGTCGATCAGCATGAGCTTCGGTCGTGCCATCATAGCACGGCCGATCACCAGCATCTGCTGCTCACCGCCTGACAGATAGCCAGAGGTGCGGTCTTTCAGGGCCGCAAGCCGGCCGATGCGGGAATAAACCTCATCCAGTCGCTGCCGCACCGCACGCAGGCTGGTTTCCTTGTGCCCACCGATGATCAGGTTCTGCTCCACAGTGAGGTGGCGCAGCACGCGGCGTCCTTCCATCACATGGATGATGCCGGTATCGACGATGTCGACCGCATCCTGATTGTCGATGCGCTTGCCGTTGAACTGGATATTACCCGAGGTGACGCGCCCGTCCTCGGTTTTGATCACATTCGAAATCGCCTTCAGCGTGGTCGACTTGCCGGCGCCGTTACCACCCAGCAGGGCAACGCACTGCCCCTCGCTGATGCGCATCGAGACACCCTTCACCGCCAGGATGACCTCGCTGTAGATCACTTCGACATTGTTGAGCTCAAGCACGCGCGCCTCCGGCATTGCGGGGCCGGGCATTCCGCCCGGCCCGCCCTTGCGACTGGGTTACCACTTCCCGATCTGCGGCACCGGCACACCCGGGGCAGCGGTGATATACTTGCCGCCCTTCACAATACCGATATTGACTGTCGCACCCGTGGTCGGGAACGGCGCATCGTTGGTGTATTTGACATCCGACAGGATCTCGAAGGTTTGCTCGCTGGTGATCGTGGTGCTGAGCAGAGCTTCGCGCACGCCGCGGCCGGTGACATTTGCCGCGCCTGACTTCTTGGCCGCTGCCTCCACCGCACGCAACGCCACCAAGGTCTGATTCAGGCCCATCACGGTCGGGACCGTCCAACCACCCTTCATACCGTACTGGCTCTTGAGCTTCTCATAGAACTGGCGCGACTTGGTATTTTCGTCGGTCGGCATCGCCATGCCGTAAACCTCATAGTCGCCCTCCAGATTGGCAATGCCGCCTATGGCCGAAGCCGAAGCGGTGATGCCGTTATGCGAGCTCATCACGATCGGCACCTTCTTGTTCAGCGCCTGCAACGCGCGCTTCACCGCCACCACTGCCGCCGTATTGGTCTGCACGTCCAACACCTGGGCACCCTTGTTGAGCACGCGATTGACCTGCGTGGTCAGGTCGGTCGGCTGCACTTCGGTGTAGACGATTTCGACCAGGTCGATGGTCGCCTTGTTCTCATCGGCATACTTGCGCAAGCCTTTGGCGATATCCACATAGGCCGGCGAGGCTTCTGACGAGAAGACCGCGACCTTCAGGGCGCCGGAAACATTGTTCTGTTTACGGTACCATTCGAGGAAGGCGGCTGCCTCATGCGCATAGGTGGAGCGCGGGTTGAACACCCAGGGGTCGCTCTTCCAGCCGAAGCCATAACCAGCGGTGGACATGATCAGCGGAATGCCGTCGGCCGGCAGGCGGCCCTGCAAAGCGGTGGCATCCGGTGCGCCGACACCCAGTGCGATGATCGGATTCAGCTCGGCCTTGATGCCGGGCCACAGGCTGGCGACCTGGGCGGCGTCGTAGCGATGGTCGTAGTCCTTCATCTTAAGCTGGACGCCCAGGTCCTTGCCCACTTCGGCATTCCACCAGGCAACGGCGGAGTGCCGTGCGCCATTGAGATCCTTCATCACGTCGGCATAAGGGCCGGTGAAATCGGCCAGCGAAGCGATGTTATAGGTGGTCTGGGCCTGCGCCGGGGCAGCCAGCATGAGCGTGGCCATTCCGGCGAGCACTGTGCGTGCGAACATTTTCATTGTTATTTCCTCCCGTTTTTCATGTGTGTGGAACTCGTCTACGCCATGCGGAACGCTAGTAAGAGAACGGCCAGAGCCGGTAGGAGCGCTTGATGATCGACCAGCGATGCATCAGACCGCGCGGTTCGAAGATCAGGAAGGCGGCAATTACACCTCCAAGGAAGATGTTGAGCGTGGCAAACACCACGTCACCACCAAGCCACGGCACCAATTGCACGAACGTGGGACCAAGGCTGATGAAGCTCTCGCGGATCGAAAGGATGACCACGACGCCGATCAAGGCGCCGGTGATAGATCCGATGCCGCCGACAATAACCATGGCCACGAACCAGATCGAATGGAACAGCGTGAACTGGTCGACGGCGACGAAGCGGACATAATAGGCCCACAGCCCACCGCCGATGCCCGCATAGAAAGACCCCACCAGGAAGGCCATGGCCTTGGTACGGACCACATCAATGCCCATCATGCCGGAGGCGACATCATCGTCGCGTACCGCCACGAAGTCGCGGCCATGACGGCTGCGGGCGATGCCGAAGGCGCCGGCCACCATCACTACGGCGAAGACCAGACAGAGATAGTAGATCGAGCGGTCGGTATCGATGACATAGCCGAACAGTTGCGCCGGCTCGAGCGACAGGCCGTTCGAGCCGCCGAGCCATGATTGCGGTAGATTGAGCACCAGGAAATGGAATAGCGACTGTGCCGCGATGGTGGTGAGCACAAGATAGAAGCCTTTGATGCGCACTGCCGACAGGCCGAAGATGAAGCCGAAGGCCGCGGCCGCACAGCCGCCCAGCGGGATCGCGGCCCAGAACGGGAAGCCGAACTTGCTGGCCAGTACCGCGGTGGCATAGGCGCCACTGCCCATGAAGGCGGCCTGGCCGAGATTGATCTGGCCGCCATAGCCGGTGCAGATCTGCAGGCCGACAGTCACCACGACCGTAATCAGCGCCGAGGTCGCTACCGCTACCAGGCGCGGGCCGACCAGCAGCGGCAACACCGCCAGCAGCACCATGAAGAGGATCAGGCAGATGAGCTGCTTGCGCGTGCGGATCAGCGACTGGTCGCGCGCGAAGCTGGTTGCAAAGACGCCAGCGGGATCCATGCCTCAGACCCTCTCGACCATCTTCCAACCGAACATGCCGGTTGGTCGGATGAATAGGATGACAAGCATGATGATGAACGGGAAAACGTTGCCGACCGAGCCGCCGATCACGGGATCGACATAAGCCATGACCAGGCCCTGAATGATGCCCACGATAATCCCGGCAAGCAGCACGCCAGCGATCGATTCAAAACCAGCCAGCAAGGCGACCGGCAGCGCGGCGAGCCCGATCTCGGAGGCCAGGAAGCTGACGGACTTTCCGCTCAGGAAGATAATCGCGCCCAGCGTGGACAGCACCGAACCGAGGATCCAGGCAAAGGCCACCGAGCGCTTGACTGAAATGCCCATCGACACCGCAACCTGGTGATCTTCTGCCACCGCCGTCATGCGCAGACCAGGCCGGGTGCGGTTGAAGAACCAGGAGAGGCCAAGACCAACGACGATGGTGATCATGCCGCCAATGAACAGCGAGCGTGGGATCAGGATGTCGCCGATGATCACCGGCTGCAGCGGGAAGATGATCGGGAACGGCCGCACCTGCGGGCCGAACAGCACCAGGATCAGGCCACGCAGCAGAATCAGGAGCCCGATGGTAACCATCACCATGGCAAAGACCGACTCGCCGACCAGGCGCGAGAAGAAGATCCGCTCGATGGCGAAACCGAAAAGTGCCGCGGCGACGAAAGCCAGCGGAATGCCGATCCAGTATGGCAGGCCGATGGATGTGATCATCCACCAGACCACGAAGCCACCGAATACCACCAGCTCGCCCTGCGCGAAGTTGAAGACCTTGGAGGCGCGATAGATGACAATGAACCCCATGGCGATCAGGGCATACAGCAGCCCGATCAGCGCACCATTGATGGTGTAGTTGAGAAACTCGCTCATGCGATGGCCCGCCTGTTGTCCTGCACTTCGGTTACGTTGAAGCTCTCGTCCACATCGTTGATGCGGACTGTTGCAGAGAGCGTACCCTTGCGGCCGTCCTGATAGGTGATCAGGATGTTCACGGCCGCCGTACTGCTGCCGCGATAGATCTCTTCCACCAGCGTCTGGTAGCGTTCGGTGATGAACTCGCGCCGCAGCTTGCGCGACCGGGTCAACTCACCTTCGTCGGGATCGAGTTCCTTGGGGAAATTGGCGAAGCGGCGCACACGCGCATGTTCCGGCAGGAAGCGGTTGACCCGGCGGATGTCCTCGCGGATCAGCGCCGCCACTTCCGGCTTCTGCGACAGGTCAGTAAAGGTGGAATATGTGATGTTGCGCTCTTCCGCCCAGCGCGACAGCACTTCCATGTCGATATTGATCAGCGCACCAACGAAATCCCGGCTTTCATCACCAAGAGTGAGAATATCCTTGATAAAGGGACTGAAGCGCAGCCGGGTTTCGATATATTGCGGCGGGAAACTGTCGCCGCTGCGCATGCGGCGCAGGTCGCTGATCCGCTCGAGGAAAACCAGCTCGCCGCTCTCGGTCTGGGTCACCGCGTCGCCGGTCTGATACCAGCCATCCTGCAGGCGCTCGTCCGATTTCTCCGGGTTGCGATAATAACCCTGGAAGAAGGAGCCGCCGCGCACCAGCAGCTCGCCGGCCTCCGACAGTTTCCATTCCAGCGGCTTGCCGGCATCGGGATGTGGTTTCATCCAGTGGCCAACGGTTTCGAGATTGTAGCTCTCGCTCTGATGCAGGGTCAGCAGGCCGATTTCAGTGGCGCCATAAATGTTGCGCAGCGGCACGCCGATGGCATGGAACAGGCGGAACACATCCGGCGCCATGGTGGCACCGCCGCAGACTGGCAGGCTGAGTCGGGTCAGACCAAGCTTGTCGCGTAGCGGTTCCAGCACCAGTGCATCCGCCAGCGGATACAGCAGCCGCGCCAGCAGTGGTGCCGGCTTACCTTCCAGGCGGCCGACATTCACCTGATGCCCGATCGCCACGCCCCATTCGTAGATGCGCCGGCGCAGCGGTCCGGCATCCAGCATGCGGGCCTGGATCGTCGCCGCCAGGCTTTCCCACTGCCGCGGCGCGAAGACCATCATCTCGACCGCGATTTCGCGCAGGTTGGCCAACACCTGTTCGGGCGATTCCGGGAAATTCACCACCATCGGCACGGCAAGGCCCATGGTGACGCCGACGATCTGCTCGGTGATCCAGGCCGGTGCGATATAGGTGAGGTAATCGAGGCCGGGCCGCACCTCGGCCGCGCTCATGATGCGATGCGCGTTATCGATCATCATCTTGTGGGTGACGATCACGCCCTTGGGCCGGCCGGTGGTGCCCGACGTGTAAGACAGCACCGCGATATCATCCGGCCGTCCCGCCGCCACCATTGTTCCGAAAGCATCGGGACTGGCGCGATGGCGCTCGATGCCCCGGGCTGTCACCTCCTGGGTGGTATGCAGCCCCTTGTCGCCGTAGGACCACATGCCGGTGGTGTCCCAGTAAAGGATATGGCGCAGGCCCGGCACGGCATCGCGGATGGCCAGCCCCTTATCGACCTGCTCCTGATCCTGGGCGATCAGGCAGACGGCCTCGCTGTCGTTCAGCAGATAGTCGATTTCGCCGGCCGTCAGATCCGGATAAAGCGAGATCACCTTGGCACCCAGCGCCAGCGCGGCGAACTCGGCCCAGAAATTATCCGGCTCGTTTTCGCCGATGATAGCGACCGTCTCACCGCGCTTCACGCCCATGGCATCAAGCCCGAGCGCAAGGCCGCGCACCTGTTCCAGCACATCGCCGAAGCTGTATTCGCGCCAGATGCCGCGCTTCTTGTGGCGCTGCGCCAGGCGGCCGGGCTCCTGCTGGCCACGCAGCAGCAACAATTGGGGCAAGGTCTGCATCGCGATCATCAGCGCGCTCCCTCGCCCAGATAGGCCTTGAGTACCGCCGGATCCCGCTGCACCTCGGCAGGCGTGCCCTCGGCGATCTTGCGGCCGAAATCCAGCACGACCACGCGGTCGGCCAGATCCATCACCACGCCCATGTCATGCTCGACCAGCACCACCGGAATGCCGCGCGCTTCGCGCACATCCAGGATGAAGCGGGCCAGATCTTCCTTTTCTTCGGTATTCATGCCGGCCATCGGCTCGTCCATCAGCAGTATCTTCGGCTCCTGCGCCAGGGCGCGGCCAAGATCGACCCGCTTGCGCTGGCCGTAACCGAGCGTGCCGACGGGACGGTGGCGGATCGATTCCATCTCCAGCAACTCGATGATTTCCTCAACCACCTCGCGCTGGGCGAATTCTTCGTTACGCGACCGACCGAAATGGATGAAGGCGTCCAGAATGCTGCTGCGCATATGCATGTGACGGCCGATCATGATGTTTTCGATCACCGTCATGCCGCCGAAGATATGCGTCCCCTGGAAGGTGCGGGCGAGACCGGCGCGTGCAATCTGGTGCACCGATTTGCCGACCACGGGTCCGCCATCGAACTGGATTTCGCCGCGCTGCGGACGATAGAAGCCGCTGAAGCAGTTCATCAGCGAGGATTTTCCGGCTCCATTCGGGCCGATCACTGCGACCAGTTCGTCGCTGCCAATCTCAATGGTGACGCCATCCAGCGCCTTGATGCCGCCGAATTGCAAACCGATGTCTTGGGCGGCGAGCACCGGACGCTTGCGCGCTCCGGCAGCCGCGCCATGCGGCACTGCCATCGCTTCCACTCATTTCCTCCCTGGCATCAGCCGGGTTCGTCCCGGTGGCCAATCAGATTTATGAATCTGACCATATGGGCGTCTAGTTTACTTACGGGTCAATTCATGTCAATCTCTCTTTCGCATATCCTGGGGAGGACATGAAATGTCGTTGCAATTCGGTAGCCGCCAGCTCGCCGCGCGCTTTATGTCGCGACTACAACTTCCGGTCATCGCTGGGCCGATGTTTTTAATTTCCGGACCAGATCTGGTGATCGGTTGCTGCAATGCGGGAGTGGTCGGCTCCTTCCCAAGCCTGAATGCCCGCACGACAGTACTGCTCGACGAATGGCTGACGCGCATCGCAGCCGAAACTAGCAGCCCGAATGCTGCGCCGTATGCGGTCAATATGATTGTGCATCCCAGCAATACACGGCTGGAAGAAGATATGATGCTGGTCGAAAAGCATAAGGCGCCACTGGTAATCGCCAGCGTCGGCAGCCCTGCCAACATCGTCGCCCGCGTGCATGCCTATGGCGGGCTTGTCTTTTCTGATGTCGCCTCGCTGAAGCATGCGCGACGCGCGGCAGAGGTCGGGGTCGATGGCCTGATCCTGCTATGCGCCGGCTCTGGCGGCAATACCGGCTGGCTCAATCCCTTCGCCTTCGTTGGCGCCGTACGCGAATTCTTCGACGGCCCGATCGTACTGGCGGGCGCCATTTCACGCGGCCAGTATATCCACGTGGCGCAGGAGATGGGCGCCGACATGGCCTATATCGGCACCAGTTTCATCGTCACGCGCGAAAGCATGGCCAATGACAAATATCGCGACATGCTGCTGGACGCCAATGCCGACGATATCATCCTGACAGCCGAGATCACCGGCATCCCGGCCAACATGCTGCGCCAGAGTCTGGAAAGCGCCGGTCTGAAAACCGGCAAGAAGCATGAAGGCGGCTTCAGCCTGCTGCGCGAAGTGGAGATGCTGAAAGCCTGGCGCGATATCTGGAGCGCCGGCCATGGTGTTGGCGACGTACGGGCGATTGAGAGTGTTGCCGACCTGGTGCGAAGGTTACAGGCGGATTACCTGGCCGCTCGCAACCGGCGGAACGTCACTGCGGCTTGAGCGCATGCTCCAGCAGGTCGGAGAACACGCTGGCGATGCCCTCGCCGCTCATATCGCCGTCTGGGCGGAACCATTGCGTCATCCAGTTGATCGCCCCCATGAAGAAGAACACCGTCATGCGCGGGTCGGCCTCGCGGATGCTGCCGTCCTTTACACCCTCGATGATCAGTTCGCTGAACTTCTTCTGGAAATCGTCACGGCGCTTCGCAATCACGGCCCGGTTCTTGGGCTCCAGCGCGGCAAATTCGCTCAGAACGGCGCAGGAGCCGATCTCGCTGGTGATCAGTTCGATATAACGACGACAGACCAGCACGATCTTTTCTCGCCCGGTCTTGCCATGCTCGACGGCATAATCGTAGGCGACGTTGCCAAGATCCTGCGCCAGCATATGGCACTCGAACAGAATCTCCTGCTTGTTGGTGACGTAGTAGTACAGGGCCGGCTTGGTGACGCCCAAAGTCTTGGCGACGTCGTCGAGCGAGGTATCGTGATAGCCACGGGCGCTGAAGGCGCGCGCCGCTTCCCGCAGCAGGGCGGTGCGTTTCAACGCAAACAGCTCATCGCGACTGGGCGCCACATTCTTCCAAGCCGACGGTTTGCGACCGCGCTGTGCCACACGCACTCTCCCTTGAACCTTACCCGAAAGCCGGCCAGCCCAGGCCGGCGGCGATGCCAGAACCCGGAAATCGGGCCAGCGGCTGGAAACTTTCAACAATCTTACCCCAAAGTCAAACAAGCTGTCCGGAATGCAGAAGCTATTTACCGTGGCGGCGAGGCTGCCGACTCGGGCGGCCCGCCCGTGGGCTCAATCGAAGCGTAAGCAGCAGGAGAGGAAGATGAAAGGGATTTTCGACGGTGTCCGCGTGCTCTCACTGGCCGAGCAGTTACCCGGCCCGTATGCCACCCTGCTGCTGGCCGATCTCGGCGCCGACGTGATCCTGGTGGAGCGACCTGCGGGCGGCGACCCGGCGCGGGCTTTTCCGTCCTTCTTCCGCGCCGTGGGGCGCAACAAGCGCAGCCTATGCCTCGACCTGAAATCCGAAACAGGCCGCACCGAACTCATCGCCCTGGCCGCCGATGCCGATGTGCTGCTGGAGGGCTATCGCCCTGGTACCATGGACCGCCTGGGTCTCGGCTATGCCGCATTGTCGGCCCGCAATCCGCGGCTGATCTATGCTTCGATCACCGGATTCGGCCAGAGCGGTCCGAGCCGGATGCGGCCGGCCCATGATCTGTCCTACCAGGCGGTCGCGGGGATGGTGTTCGGCAGCGCCGGTACCCCGGCTGCGATGCCGGAAATCCCGCTGGGCGATCTTTCAAGCGCCACCTTCGCCGCTTTCGCCATCGCCGCCGCGCTCTATGGCCGCGAGCGCAGCGGCCACGGCACCGCCATCGATGTCTCGATGACCGATGGCCTGGTCTCGTGGATGGCGCCCTATCTCGTGCCGCATATGAGCGGCGACAAGGCCTTCGAGGTTTTCGACGAACCGGCCTACGGCATTTTCACCTGCGGCGACGGCAAGCAGCTGACTCTCAGCATCGCGCATGAAGATCATTTCTGGGCCACGCTGTGCAATGCTCTGGGACTGCCCCAGCATGCCGGTCTGAAGGCCACGGAACGGCGGCGGCGGCGTGCCGAACTGAACGGCGAGATCTCTGCGCTGCTCGTGCAACAGCCGCGCGCCCACTGGGCCGGCGTATTCGATGCCGCCGGCAATATTGCCTGGTCGCCGCTGCACGATTTCACCGGCGTGCTGCAGGATCCGCATTTCCGCGCGCGCGGCCTGTTCCAGCGTCTGCCCAACGGCGAAGAGCATATTCTGCAGCCGGTGCAGTTCTCGGCCTATGACAGCGCCATCCGGCGCGGTGCGCCAAGCCTGGGCGAACATACGGCAGAAATCCTCGGCGGTAACCGCGCGCCAGCCGATACCGCCGTTAAAGCTGCGGGTTGATCAGGTATTTCACGCCGCTGCGCTTTTCCATATAGGCAGCCACGGTCTGCGGCTGCACGGCCTCGGCCAGCGAAATGGTCGCCGCATAACGGCTGGCGAAGGTGGTGTGCAGCTCGTCGCAGACGCGCTGGCGCAGCCTGGCCTGCGTCGCCGCATCGGTCTGCTGCAGGAAATCGAACAGCAGCCAGCCAGCCACGCTCCAGCTCAGGCCGACGGTACGGCTGATCTCGATCGGCGCCCGGTCGAGCGCGCCATAGACGAAGGCCTGCTTGAGCACGTTGGTGCCATAGCGGCTGTACTGCGTGGCCCGCTGCGATGCGGCGGATTCCATGGCGCCGAGAATGCGCCCGGTCAGTGCGCCACCCACGGCATCGAAACAAACTGTAGCATCGGTGGCGGCCAGCGCACGCGCCAGATCCTGTCGGAACTCCGGTGCGGCACTGTTGCAGACATGCTCGGCACCCAGGGCACGCAGCTCTGCCACCTGATCATCCCGACGCACGATATTCACCAGCGGCACGCCATCCTGCCGGCAGGCGCGGATCAGCATCTTGCCGACACTGGACGCCGCCGCCGTATGGACAATTGCCTTGTGACCGTTGCGCCGGGCAGTTTCCAGCATGCCGAGCACGGTCAGCGGATTGACGAGAGCAGCCGCGCCATCCGCCGGACTGGTGCCATCGGACAGCACCAGGATGCTGGTCACCGCAATCCGGCGATATTGCGCATAGGCGCCGTCGCTCATCATGGCGACAGTCTTGCCCAGCAGTGCCTCCTGGCCGGGCCCGGTGGCCACCACGACACCGGCACCCTCCACGCCGGCCGGCAGCGACTGGCCGATGCGCAGGGCGACAAACGGCATTGCGGCCGGGGGCACCGGCGCGATCAACATGGGTTGCCGCGCAGTTCCCTCCAGCCGCGCGGCTGTCAGATCGGCTGGGCCAAACAGGAGGCCCATATCAGTGGGATTGATCGGCGCCGCCTCAACCCGCACCACGACTTCATCCGCCGCCGGTACTCCGGCTGCTTCCTCGGTCACGGTAACGCGCAACTCTCCTGCTGCCGTGATGCAGGAGCGTAGAACCAGCCCGCGCCAATCCTGTGTCATGGTTGCCACCTTGCAATGTTGAAACGGTTTTAGCGGCCCTGGAAGACCGGCTTGCGCTTTTCCACGAAGGCCGCGATGCCCTCTTGCGCATCCGCTGAATCGACACAGGCAGCGATGCCGCGTGCCTCCATCTCAAGCTGGGTCTCCAAGCTGGTGCAGTCTGAATCGGCCAGCAGGTTTTTCATGCGGCCGAACGCCGCCGTCGGTCCGTTCGCTAGACTTTCAGCCATCTGCGTGGCGGCGCTGGTCAGCAGATCGGGCGCAACCACCTGATCGGCGATGCCCCAGTCGAGCGCTTCAGCGGCCGGTACCTTTCGACCTTGCAGCATCATCAGGCGGGCGCGCTGCGACCCAATGCGGCGCGGCAGCGTCCAGGACTGTCCGCCATCGGCAGAAAGCCCGGCCGCGGCATAGGCCGAGGCGAATTGTGCGGTGTCCGATGCGATGAGGAAATCGCAGGCCAGCGCCAGGCTGAAGCCGGCACCAGCGGCAGGGCCGTTTACGGCCGCGATGCTTGGCGCCCGCATGCGCCCCAGCGCGGCAATCGCGCCATGCAGATGAAGGGTCATGGTGCGGATGCTGAGCGCGGTTTCGGCCGGATCGCGCATGCCGCTGAGATCGCCGCCGACGCAGAAGAAGCGCCCGCTGCCGGTCAGCACCACGGCACGGATAGCGGTGTCGGCCTCGCAGCGCCGTACGGCCTCGCCCAGATCGGTCAGCAGCGCGACATTCATGCCATTGCCGGCCTCGGGCCGCGCCAGGGTCAGCCACGCCACCGCGCCCTTGCGCTCGAAGGTCACCAGCTTGTCGGTCATGCTACGCCCCTATCGTGGCCTGAAATTGCTCCAGATCGTTTAAATCTGCTGCTCGCGAATTCGGCGCGCAATGATCAGCCGCTGGATATCGTTGGTGCCTTCGTAAATCTGGCAGACCCGTACATCGCGGGAGATCTGCTCGACACGATAGTCATTCAGGTAGCCGTTGCCGCCATGGGTCTGAATTGCGTCAGAGCAGACACGCTCCGCCATTTCCGCGGCTTTCAGCTTGGCGATGGAGGCCTCGACGGCACATTCGATCCCTTCATCGAAGAGACGGGCCGCGTGACGGGTATAGACCCGTGCCATGTCGATGGCGGCATGCATGTCGGCCAGCCGGAAGCCAACCGCCTGGTGATCGAAGATCGACTTGCCGAAAGCGGTACGCTCGCGTGAATAGCGCAACGCCAGTTCATAGGCGGCACGCGCCATGCCGACCGACTGCGCGGCTACCGAGATGCGGCCATCCGACAGCAGGCCCATGGTGAGCGGCAAAGCCTCGCCAACGCCGCCGAGAACCATGTCGTCCGGGACGAAGCAATCCTCAAAATGCATCTGCACGGTATCGGAGGTGTGCTGCCCCATCTTGCGTTCGGGTTTGCCGGGCGTGAATCCTGGCGTGCCTCTCGGCACCAGGAAGAAGGTTTTTCCGCGCGAACCGGCTTGTGGATCGGTGACCGCCAGCACGATCGCCAGCCCGGCGCGGGCGCCATTGGAGATGAACTGCTTCTCGGCATTCAAGACCCAGCCGCCTTCGGCGCGCGTCGCTCGCCCGGTGATGGCCGAGAGGTCCGAGCCGGCCGATGGCTCGGTGAGGCAGACGGCGCCGATCGCTTCGCCACTGGCCATCTTGCCGAGCCAGGCTTTTTTCTGGGCCTCAGTGCCAAGCCGCGCCAGCAGCATGGCGGTGCCCAGACCATGTACATGGATCAGGGTGGACAATCCGCCATCGCCGGCTGCAAGTTCTTCGATCACGGCAATGAAGGTGGAAAGGTTGCAGCCCGAACCGCCGTATTCCTCCGGCAACAGCAAACCGAACAGGCCCATCTCGCCCATTTCGGCCAGCACGCTGTCCGGCACCTGGCCATCGCGATTCCAGACCGCGCTATGCGGGGCTATGCGCTTCTGCACGAAGCGGCGCACGCCCTCGACCAGTTCGCTGTCGATGTGACTGGCAGCCATCGGATTTCCTCCATTCGTTTTTTTGCAGCCCGGCCATTCGGCACGAACCGTCGCCGCGGCCTGCCGGGCCAACCGGCATGCGGCAGTACCCGGACGCAGACATCCTGCGGGATTGTCTCGACTATAGTAAATTTGACTTTTAAGTAAATAATATTATTTATAAGTCATATTTCTGGCGGACATCCGTCATATAGGGAGGGATAAAAATGCTGCCGACCCAACTGGCCCAGCGCCTGCGCATGCCTGTGCTGGCCTCGCCGCTGTTCCTGATTTCCGGTCCCGACTTGGTGGTGGAAACCAGCAAGGCCGGCGTGATCGGCAGCTTCCCAAGCTTCAACCAGCGCACCTCGGTGGGTTACGAGGAGTGGCTGAAGGAGATTCGCCAGCGGCTGACGCCGGCCGATGCGCCCTGGGCCGTGCAGTTCGCCGTGCATCGCACCAATACCCGCCTGGCCGAGGACATGGCACTGACCGTGAAATATCAGGTGCCGATCCTGATCACGGCGCTCGGTATCACCCGCGAAGTCACCGATGCGGTGCATGCCTATGGCGGCCTGGTGTTCCATGATGCCATCAACATGCAGCATGCCCGTCGCGCGCTGGAGATGAACGTCGATGGCATTATCGCAGTCTGCAACGGCGCCGGCGGCCATGCCGGCGTCTACAACCCCTTCGCTTTCATCGGTGAACTGCGTCCGATCCTCGGCGACAAAGCACTGATCCTTTCGGGCTGCATCGGTGACGGCAGCAGTATCGCCGGCGCCATCGCGGCAGGCGCCGATCTCGCCTATGTCGGCACCCGCCTGATCAACACGGCCGAAAGCATGGCCTCGGCCCAGATGAAGCAGCTGATCATCGAATCAAACATCACCGATATCATCTACTCTGCCGAGGTAGATGGCGTCGGTGCCAACTGGCTGCGCCAGACCCTGCCTACTACAGGCAACCTGCGTGCCGGCGGCCAGGTGGGTAGCATGAATGTCAGCGACGTTCTGGGCGAGCCGAAGCGCTGGCGCGACATCCTCAGCGCCGGTCAGGGTGTCGGCTCGATCCGCGATATTCCGCGCGTCGCCGAGCTGATCGCACGGATGGAGCGTGAGTATCAGGCGGCCGCCGATCGGCTGGTCGGTATTGTGGGCACGCGCTCAAATGTTGCGGCTTAGTACGGCAACGATGGGACCATTCACTGTGCGTTGCCAACGGTGCCCTTAAAGGCGCGCAGGCAATAATCCACAAAGCTCCGGACTTTCGGATCCATGTAGCGGCTCGATGCGAAGACAGCATGCACCGGGGCGGGGGCTTCCGCCCAACCAGCCAACACGCTGGACAAGGTTCCATCCGCGACATACGGCGCAGCCATGAAACGCGGCAACTGCGCGATGCCAAGTCCGGCAAGTGCCAAGTTTTTTGCAGCAATCGTGCTATTGACCGCACACCGCGGCGCCGCGGTGACCCTCTCTGTGTGCGCGCCATTGATGAGAGTCCAGCTGGAGCGACCGCGCATCGTTTTCATGATAAGGTCGTGATGCTTCAAATCTCTGACCGCTGTCAGCGCTGCGCCGGCTCTTCCGAGGTAACTCGGGGCCGCGTACAGCCCGTACTCCACCTCGCCAAGCCTGCGCGCCGATAATCCAGAATCCTCAAGCGTGCCAACGCGGATGGCAACATCGAAGCCTTCGTGGATGATGTCGACCAGGCGATTGGTATATTCGGCTTCCACTGTCACCTTTGGTGCCAGCCCGAGAAACGCCGCGATCCATTTATCAACGACCATGGTCCCAAATTCGGAGCCCGCCGTGATCTTGAGCAGTCCTTTTGGCTCTTTGGATTGTTGCGCGACTGCAGCCTCTGCCGCTTCCGCCGCAGTCAAGATACTCATGGCACGCTCAAAATAATCACGCCCGACCTCTGTCACGTTGAGGCGACGTGTTGAGCGAATGAGGAGCTGCGCGCCGAGCTTTTCTTCCATGCGCCGGATAATACGGCTCACACGCGCCTTATCGGTGCCAAGCCGCTCTGCTGCCATGGTGAAGGAGCCATCGGTCACCACGGCGGTGAAGACCTTCATTTCTGGCAAGTCAATTGATGTATTCATAGACAACAGTATGTCGCTTTTTCTGCCATTTATCAATGCCCGGGTGGGTCCTACCTTGTGCCTATGAAAGGCGCCGCTCCAGGACATGTCGGCTCGGTGCCTCCATCGACGCGGCGTTTCGGCGTCAGTGTATGCGTGCGGCAAAGCACTGCTTTGTCGCGTGCAAACGGCCTGCTTGCATTGCAGCGCGCGAAGGGCGCGCGCCGCATGGAACTAACTGAGAGACACGCGCTGCTCTCCCCTTTAAGGAGTTTTTAGATTGACACAAACCATCGGAATTATCGGCTCTGGCCTCGTGGGCAAGGCCGTCGCGCATCTCGCCATCGCCGCGGGTTACCACGTCGTGATCAGCAACTCACGCGGTCCCGAGACACTTGCTGACTTGGTCAAAGGCTTGGGTCCCCGCGCACGCGCCGGGACAGTCGATGAAGCTATCTCGGCGGGGGACATCGTCTCGATCGCGCTTCCGCTGGCGGTGTTCGAGAGCTTGCCGGCCGGCAAGCTCGCCGGAAAAGTTGTCATCGACCAGACAAACTACTATCCCGGCATTGGCGATTTTCGCCGGGCAGACCTCGATAACGGCGAGCTGACATCGAGCGAGCTGGTGCAGAAGCACCTCCCCGGCGCAAAGCTGGTCAAGGGCATGCATAACCTGGGCTGGGTTCACATGCAGTACAATGCCCGGCCAAAGGGCCATCCGGAGCGGACCACCTTGCCACTCGCCGGCGAAGACGCGGCCGCGAAGCAAGCCGTGACCCGTTTCATCGAGACGATCGGTTTCGACGTGGTCGACACCGGCTCGCTGGCCGATAGCTGGCGCATCGAGCCCAACACGCCGATCTACTTCTGGCCCTATATCCCCGCTCTCCCGGACGGCTTGACCGAGGCTGAAGCCAAGCAAGTCTACCAGCAGGCCGGCACGCCGATTTCTCCTGCCGCCGCACATAAGCTGGTCGCCGAGACAAAGCGTCCCTCCCCGATTGGAGGGACCTTGGAGGGGATGCCGCCGATCCATATCGCGCTGTTTCTCGAGCTCGCCAGCGCCAATACGGTCCAGCGATAGGGTCACAGGGCAAACGACATAAGATCGTGGTCGCGATGCCGGGCGCCCGTTGCTTGCGGGTACCCGGCATTCGTCTGCAGACCATCACTGGCGTGCGACCGCAGCATGCCAGTACCCGCGAGGCTGGCGACGCACTGCATGACGCCGTTGCGATCTGCATTTTCTCTCGAATGATTGATGCCGGCATCGCCAACAGTCTGTGGTCGTGGCGAGCACTTATCAATCTTGGTGGCGCTACTACATCGCGCTTGTGCGGCCAGGTGGCGCGTCAACACAGCCCGCGCGGTTCGCTCAGACCATGCATAAACTTCTCTAACAACACGCCCCATTGCAAAGGACGACCCATGTCACGATTACTCGTTGGAAAAACGGCTCTGGTGACCGGTGGATCGCGCGGCATCGGCCGCGCAATTGCGGAACGCCTAGCGCGGGAAGGGGCCACCGTCGCCTTGACATATAATGCCAGCAAGGCAGGCGCCGACGACGCAGTCAGCGCGATCAAGACTGCCGGTGGCAGTGCCTTTGCGCTTCACGCCGATCTAGGCGATGCGCAGGCTATTCCCGCAGTATTCGAAGCGCTCGATCGCGAGTTTTCCAGCCGAACCGGCAGTACGGCACTCGACATCCTCGTTAACAATGCCGGCAATGCCGGCTGGGGTGGCCTCTCCGATGCCACGCACCTGGAACACGATGTTCGCGGTCCACGCCCGCGCACCGTTCTTTGTCATTCAGGCCGCGCAGGCCCGTCTGTCTGATGGCGGACGCATTATCAACATCTCGTCTGGCGCGGGGACCCGGCCGATACAGGTGGCGCCAATTTATTCCATGGCCAAGGCCGCCATTAACAACCTAACCCATGCACTTGCGATGGAGCTGGGACCGCGCGGCATCACGGTGAATGCCGTGGCGCCAGGCTGGACAAAGACAGACATGAATGCGGCTGTGCGCGAGAATGCCGACATGGTGAAGGCGATTGAAGCCGACACGGCCTTGGGGCGTTTTGGCGAAAGCTCCGATATTGCCGCAGTCGTGGCGTTTCTGGCCTCTGGGCAGGGCCGCTGGATCACGGCGCAGGTGATTGAGGCCAGCGGCGGATATAGGCTTTGACTCTTGCGGGCGCCATGCTGCGCTGAGGGCATGCGCCTCAGGTGGGCCAGCGGGTCAAACCGCTGGCCTTCACTTTTGCGGGCATGGCGCGACGTGCCGGACTGTTGAACGGTCTTCGATCTTGACGGGATTACGGGTGGTGCGGCGGGCGGCAACGCGTCGTCGCCTCGTCGCCTCGTCGCAGGGACCGGCTAACGCTTCAATACGGAAAATCCAAAGAGCATGAACCGCATTGCCTGTGCGATCTTTAGATCGCGTCTCCATCCGCTGTAATAACGCGCAGAATTACTGCTGGTCATAACTCCAGGGTCATTTGGCGAGAACCGCGTATACTGGCTCTAATGCGGCCACCCAAGCATCTAGGGTGACTTTATCAGTGAGCCCGGACGGCAGCTCGGCGAAAGGTTGCTCTGTGAGGCATCCGCGACGGCGGATGCGCCGGATATCACTTCGCTGGACGGATAGCGAGCCTAGCTGGAGGTGCCGCAACCGCAGCCTGCTCTGGCCGTGTCCCGGTAACCTGGCCGACCGATACGATCGTCACCTTGCCGACATGGCTGCGCATGGCGGCCTCTGCGCCCGGCGCATCGCCAGCCAAAATGGCCTGCACCACGCGATCATGCTCGGCATGCGAATCCTGCAGACGCCCCAGCACGCGGAACTGCGAGCGCCGGAACGGCAGCACGCGACGCCGCGTGGCCCAGGCCGTCTCCGCCAAGAAATCGTTCTTGCTGCCGCGGTAGATCAGATCGTGAAAATCGTTGTTGAAGGATGCGTACTCCTTCAGGTCTCCTGACTTCACCAAGGTCAGTGCCGCCTCGTGCGCTGAAGCCAATTCGCGGCGTTCAGATGCCGTCATGCGGAGTGTGGCCAAGCGGGCGCAGGTTGCCTCGATCTCGGCCATCACTTCGAACATTTCCTCGATGCGGCGCGTGGTGGGCAGGGCCACCAATGCGCCGCGATGCGAGCGGTATTCCACCAGTCCGATCCCGGCCAATGCCTTGAGGGCTTCGCGCACCGGAGTACGCGACATGCCGAAGGTTTCGGCCAGATCCACCTCATCCAGCCGGGCGCCGGGCAGGCGTTCGCCGGTCACGATCTGCTCGGCAAGTGTATCTCGCAATTGCTCGGCCAGCGTGCGCTTTTCGCTCATTGAAAAGGTCTTAGATAGTGCCGGTATCGATTTCAAGGCGCTTCAAACCTGTAGAATTTATTACCGCGTCGCCCTCATTCCAGCGCGGCAGCCACCTGGTCCGTGGTCGCGGTCCAGCCGACAATGGCGCCCTGAGCCCGGACCATCTCGATCGCCGCTGCCTTGAACTCCGGAAAATAGCTTTCCGTGGCATCTTCCACCAGCAGGCATTCATAGCCGCGGTCGTTGGCCTCGCGCATCGAGGTCTGCACGCAGACTTCAGTGGTGACGCCGCCGAAAAACAGATGTGTGATCCCGCGCGCCTTGAGTTCATCTTGCAAGCTGGTGGCGTAAAAGGCGCCCTTGCCCGGCTTGTCGATCACCAGTTCACCGGGCAGCGCGGCCAGTTCCGCCACGAAGTCGTTGCCCGGCTCACCCTGCACCAGGATGCGCCCCATCGGGCCGGCATCGCCGATACGCAGGCTGACATTACCGCGCGTCAGCTTGGCTGGTGGACAGTCGGACAGGTCCGGCTTATGGCTTTCGCGCGTATGGATCAGCGGCAACCCTGCCCTGCGCCACGCCGCCAACAACCGTGCCACGGTGGGCACAATCCTGGTCAGGCGGCTGACATCGTTGCCCAGTGCTGCGCCGAAGCCGCCAGGCTCGATGAAATCGCGCTGCATGTCGATCATCACCAGCGCGGTGTTATGCAGCGGAAACTGGTAAGGGTAAGGTCTGGCGGCGGCGATAGTCGGCATGATCAGTGTCCTGCCATATGGCGGCCGATCACAGTGAGGTCGGCATTGCCGATGGCATCCTCGTAGACGATGCGGCCGGAAAACATCACGGCAATGCGGTCGGAGAGTTCGAACAGCTCGTCGAGGTCTTCACTGACCAGCAGCACGGCGGCACCACGGTTGCGGGCTGCCATGATCTGGCCGTGGATATCGGCGACGGCGGCGAAATCGAGACCGAAGCAGGGATTGGCCGCCACCAGCACATTCACCTCGCCGCCAATCTCGCGCCCCAGCACGGCGCGCTGCACATTGCCGCCGGAAAGCTGGCCGATGGCGGCTTCCGGTCCGGGCGTCTTCACGCGATAGCGCGCGATGATCTGCCGGGCGGCTTCCTTGAAGGCGCCGGGCTTCAGCCACCAGCCACCGGCCGCAAAAGGTTCTTCATCGAAGCGGCGGAAGGCAAGGTTCTCGGCCACGCTCATCTTCGCCACGCAGGCATTGCGCAGCGGCTCTTCCGGCAGGCAGGAGAGTTTATGCTGCTTCATCGCCTTGCGGCTGCCATCGAAGCTCTGGCCGTGCAGGCTGATCGCGCCGTCTTTGATGTCGCGCTGGCCGGCGATGGCTTCCACCAGCTCGCGCTGG
Source organism: Alphaproteobacteria bacterium (assembly GCA_018336035.1). Classification (GTDB taxonomy): domain Bacteria; phylum Pseudomonadota; class Alphaproteobacteria; order Ferrovibrionales; family Ferrovibrionaceae; genus Ferrovibrio. The sequence continues at coordinate 51,010 of JAGXRD010000078.1, forward strand.
CCGTTGCCCGAGACGCCAGCGATGCCGAGGATTTCACCGGCACGCACCTGTAGGGAGATGCCTTTCACCGCCGGATTGCCGGCATCGTCGGAAACATTCAGCGTCTGTATGGCGAGGCGGGTTGCTTCTCCGGGTACACCAGTACGCGGTGCCGGATCGGGCAGCTTCTGCTCGCCCATCATCATCTTCGCCATGTCATCGGCGGTCAGGTCGGCCACCTTGCCGCTGCCGGCGAATTTGCCCCGGCGCAGCACGGTGACGTTGTCGGCGAAGGCAAACACCTCGCGGAACTTGTGGGTGATGGTCAGCACGGTGAGCTGGCCGGCCTTGGTCATGTCGCGCAGCAGGCCGAGTACCTCGTCAGCCTCGGCCGGCGTCAGCACGGATGTGGGCTCATCCAGGATCAGGAAGCGGCGCTTCAGATACAGCTGCTTGAGGATTTCGGTCTTCTGCTTTTCGCCGGCGGCCAGCGCAGACACTTTCCGATCCAGCGGCACGCGGAAAGGCATGGTGGCAAAGAAGGCCTCCAGCCCGGCATGCTCGGCCTTCCAGTCGATCACGGCAGGCAGATCGGTGCGGGCCAGCACTAGGTTCTCGGCCACCGTCATGTCGGGCACCAGCGTGAAATGCTGGTAGACCATGCCGAGGCCAAGATTATGCGCCATGCGCGGGCTGGAAATCGGCTGCTCGTGGTTGCCGACCATCACTTGGCCCTGGTCGGGCGTGTAATAGCCCATGATGCATTTGACCAGCGTGCTCTTGCCGGCGCCGTTCTCACCCAGCAGGGCGTGGAAGCTGCCGGCCTCCACCTTCAGCGTGACATCGTCCAGCGCCTTCAAGGCCCCGAACTGCTTGCCCATGCCGAGCGCTTCCAGCGATACGGCGCCGGTTGCTGGCGGGGCAGCGGGATCGGGGACGAACATCACCATTACGCAATGGCCTTCAGGAAGGCATCGGAAGTGGCCACGGCGCCAAAGACACCGCCCTGCATCTTGATCATCTTCAGGGCCGCATCGTGATTGCCCTTGTCGGTGGCGCCGCAGCAGTCTTCCAGCAGGATGCATTCAAAGCCGCGGTCGTTGCCCTCGCGCATCGTGGTGTGCACGCAGACATCGGTGGTGATGCCGGTCAGCACGATATTGCGGATGCCACGCAGATTGAGGATCAGCTCGAGATCCGTGGCGCAGAATGAGCCCTTGCCGGGCTTGTCGATGATCACTTCGCCGTCTTTTGGTGCCAGTTCCGGGATGATGTCCCAGCCCGGTTCACCGCGCACCAGGATGCGGCCGCAGGGGCCGGGATCGCCGATACCGGCGCCGATGCGTTGCGACCGCCAGCGCTTGTTGGCCGGCAGGTCGGCCAGATCGGGGCGATGGCCTTCGCGGGTGTGGATGATGTGGTAGCCCTTGGCGCGCATGGCAGCGAGCAGTTTCCTGATCGGCGCAATGGGTGCACGGGTCAGCGACAGGTCATAGCCCATCGTGTCGACATAGCCGCCCTTGCCGCAGAAATCGGTCTGCATATCAATGATTATGAGGGCTGTATTTTCAGGCCGCAGGTCGCCGTTCCACGGCCAGGGATAAGGATCGGCGGCGACATGCAGGCCTTTGATGGCGCTTTGATCGGTCATCGTGTGACTCCCAGTTCGCCCGGTGCGCCGGCCAGCGTGCGGTCACGCGAGCAGGTCAGGATCATGATCAGAAGGGTGAGCATGTAAGGTGCGGCATTGAATAGATAGTAGCCCTGTGTGATGCCGACCGACTGGAGTGCGGGACCTAATGCCGCGGCTCCACCGAACAGCAGCGAGGCCCAGAAGCACAGCATGGGATTCCAGCGCGCGAAAATAACGAGAGCAACAGCGGTGATGCCCTGACCCGAAGACAGGCCCTCGCTCCAGCTGCCGGGATAGGACAGCGAGAGGAAGCTGCCGCCCACACCGGCGAGGAAGCCGCCGCTGGCCGTGGCAAACATGCGCACGCGGTTGATGGCATAGCCCAGTGCCAGGGCCGCATCGGCGCTGTCGCCCACCGTGCGCAGGATCAGGCCCCAGCGTGTGTTGCGGAAGGCCCAGAGCAGGAAAGGCGCGAGGATCACGCCGATAATGAACAGCGCATTGACGCGGAGCGCATCGCGCACCTGTGCATTCTCGCTCCACCAGCCAAAGGGGATGGAGGGCAGGTTGGGGGCCTGCGGCTGGATGAAGGGTTTGCCGAGGAAGAAGGCGAGGCCAATGCCGAACAGCATCAGCGCGATGCCGACGGCGATATCGTTGACGCGCGGCAGGCTGCAGATCAGCGCATGCAGGATACCGAAGACGGCACCGGCACAGCCGGCCGCCAGCACGCCAAGCCAGGGCGAGCCGGAGAGATACGAGACGGCATAGCCGCTCATGGCGCCCATCACCAGCGTGCCTTCAAGGCCGAGATTGATACGGCCGCTTTTCTCGGTGATGCATTCGCCCAGGCTGACGAACAGGAACGGCGTGCTGACGCGGATGGCGCCGGCCAGCACCGCCAGCGGCACGCCCCACCAGCCGAGCAGGTCTCCGCTCATGCTGGCCTCCGTTTCAGCCATGGCAGCCGCCCATACAGCACTTCGCTGGTCAGGATGGCGATGAAGATCAGGCCCTGCAGCACCAGCACGGTGGCGTCGGGCAGGCCGAGACGACGCTGCAGCAGGCCGCCGCTGGCGCCGATGCCGCCGAGCTGGATCGCGACCGGGATGATGGCGAGCGGGTTATGCCGCGCCAGGAAGGCAACGAGAATCCCGGTATAGCCATAGCCGACGATCAGTGAGGCATTGGCCTTGCCATGCACGGCGGCCACTTCGACCATGCCGGCAAGGCCGGCGCTGGCGCCCGCGAGACCGCAGGCCACCAGCACCAGCCTGCCCACCGGCAAGCCGACCATGCGCGCGGCTTTCACATTGCCGCCGGCCACGCGCATGCCAAAACCGAATGTCGTGCGATAGATCAGGATATAGGCCAGCACGCAGGCGATGATGCCGTAGGCCAGGCCCCAGTGGATATCGGTGCCGGGAATGGTGCCTAGCATGTTGGCGTCGCCGATATTCGGCGTGGAGGGTTTGTTCAGGCTGGCGGGATCGCGCAGCAGGCCTTCGACCAGATGGTTGAACACGGCAATCGCGATATAGACCAGCAGCAGGCTGGAAATGGTTTCATTCACGCCACGCCAGTGCCGCAGCCCGCCGGCCAGTGCTATCCAGGCCGCACCTGCAATCATTGCGGCCACGGCCATGGCAATCTGCACCACCAGCGGCGCGGCCGACGGCATCGTCATCGCAATGGCCGATGCGGCCAGGCCGCCCAGCACCAGGGCGCCTTCGCCACCGATCACCACCATCCCCAGCTGCGCGGGCAGGGCGCAGCAGAGTGCCGTGAGGATCAGCGGCGCGGGTCAGCGTGTTCTGCCAGGAGAACCACGAGCCGAACGCACCCGTATACATCAGGCTGTAGGTATCGAAAGGATTGACGCCGGCCAGGCTGACGAAAATCCCGAACAGGACGAGGGCGGCCAGCACCGCCAGCAAAGGCACGATGACAGCCTCGGCACCGCTGCGCAGGATGTCCTGCCAGCGGGCCGAAGCGTCGTCGAGTTTGAGCGGACTGGCCTCCACGGCTTCAGGCCAGAGCGTCAGGCGATGGCGCCGAGTACGCCTTCGACCAGGTAGTTCATCTTCTCGAGTTCGATATCGGTCTGGCCACGATCGGTGCCGGCGGCGATCACGGTGCCGCCCTTGTTGTCCTTGATCGGGCCCTTGAAGATCACGTAAGAGCCGGCGGTCAGCTTGGCCTTGATGTCGTCGGCATGCTTGCGGGCTTTTTCTTCGACCAGCGGGCCGTAGGCCGAGGTCTTCACCACGCCTTCCTTCAGGCCGCCGCGCACCAGGTTGGGGATCTTCTCACCGCCCTGGGCGGATTTCGCCAGCTTGGGATACAGCGCTTCCCAGTTCCATTCGGCGCCGGTGAGATAGCCCTTGGGCGCCAGCTTGGACTGGTCGACATGATAGCCGCAGACCATGATGCCGCGCTTTTCGGCGGTCTCGGCGATCACCTTCGGGCTGTCGACATGGCAGGTGACGACATCGACGCCCTGGTTGATCAGGCCGTTGGTGGCTTCCGCTTCCTTCACCGGCATCGACCAGTCGCCGGTGAAAATCACCTGGGTGGTGACATTCGGGTTGGCCAGCCGGGCGCCGAGCGTGAAGGCGTTGATGTTGCGCAGCACCTGCGGGATCGGCTTGGCGGCGATGAAGCCCAGCTTGCCGGTCTTGCTGGTGTAGCCGGCGACGATGCCGCTGAGATACTGAGCCTCGTCGATATAGCCGAAATAGCTGCCGGCATTGGCCGGGTCCTTATCCGACCACAGGCCGCCGCAATGCAGGAAGCGGACCTTGTCGTACTTCTTGGCCAGCTTGACCATATGGGGGTTGTAGTAGCCAAACGAGGTGGGGAAGACGAGGGCGGCGCCGTCGAGGTTGATCATCGACTCCATGGTCTTCTCGACCGCGACCGTCTCGGGGACGTTCTCCTCCTCCAGCACCTTGAAGCCGCCGAGCTTCTTCAGCGCGGCCGCACCCTGGGCATGGGCCTGGTTGTAGCCGAAGTCGTCGCGCGGCCCGACATAGATGAAGCCGACGGCGATATCCTTGGCCTGGGCGCTGCCGAACGGCAGGCCTGCGAGGAGCGTGGTGGCGCCGAGAGCTGCACTTCCCTGCAGCAAGACGCGGCGGCTGAGCTTGAATGCCGATGTCATAAGATTCCCCCTGTTCCCCGTGGCTGAGAAGTGCTTCGCCATAGAGAGACAGCAAGAGTTGTGCCGCAGAGCAGCAGGGAAAATATGTGTATTTAATTCAGCATCTTATTTGGATTCTGATTTAATTTATATTATCCCGCATAAATCCATCTGATCAATTATTGGACATTATTTCTTGATTGTATGCATTGGTGCGTCGAATGACGCGGGCCTCTGAGAGCTGAAATCGGGCGCCAGTCTGGAGGTCATCGGCACAGCTCGGAGCTAAAGCCCGCGCTAAGCCGCAGTCGAATTTGATAACATCAGACTATGGAAAATCGCAGAAGTCGCGGAAAACCAGCCTGAAATCCAGCCTTGACGGCTCGACGCACATAAGCGCACAATTCCGCACATAGTGCGGACCAGTGCGGGAGACAGACATGGGCTGGAAAATCGACGACCGGGGCCGCGCGGCGCTGCATGAGGACAGCGGCGCCCTCTTCACCATCCGGGGCGGGCCGGGCGTCGGCATCCCCGACGACTTCGAGTTGGTGCCGCCGTCCGGCCATGGCCCCTGGCCGCCGGCGAAGGTGAAGAAACTGAAACAGGAAGTCCTCGCCGCCCTGCCGGCGGCGCGCGAGGAAAACCACCGCCGTCGCGAGCTCGCCACGCTGGTGCAGTCGCGTGCCGGCGGCAGCACCAGCCGCGCCGCCAGCCTGATCGCGCAAGGATCCGGCAGATCCGTCACCGCGCGCACGGTGCAGTCCTGGCTCATCGGCCCGGCCCGCCCGAGCAGCCGCAGCTGCCCGGCTTGGGCGGTCGCGGCCCTCGCGCAGCATGCGCCGCAGGCGCCGGGCACCGAATACCCTTGGGGCCGGTCTCAGGCGCAGTACGTTCTGGACCGCATCGGAGTCGAAGAGGCCGATGCCCGCATCGCCGACGACCGGCGGCTTGCGGCGAAATGGCGCGCCCTCTCCGCCCCGGCGATGGCCGAGGCGATGATTGAACTTGAACAGCGGCTCAACGGTTATGTGCAGCATCACAACCGCCAGCTCAGTACCCTGCGGACCGCGCTCGACCGCGCCACGTCATTTGAGGAATTCCGGCAGCTGGTGCGCGACAGCTGGAACGACCATGACACCGCAGATGCCCTGGTTCGCGAAACGCGTCGTGCCATTGAAGAGCGCGCGGAGGAATTCGCCCATCCCGAAGGCCTGCCTGAACAGACGCGTCAGAAAACCCCTTAAGACACTGTCGTCATGAATAATGAGCCCAGAAACCATCACTATGTCCCGCAGTTCTATCTGCGCAATTTCTCTGTCGATTCTGAAAACAAGAAAATATCAACCGTCGCTAAAAACGGACACTTCGCCATATGGTCGACGCGCTCGATTGAGGGGCTCGGCTATGAAAGAGATTTATACGTTAATCTAAAAAATGGCATTCCAATTTCAGTTGAGAGCGATATCAATCGGAGAATTGAGACCCCTATATCGGAAAGCGATACTTGGATTAAAATTAAGAACAACAATACTGATGCATTGGACCGTTCCGATAGACCGATCCTATACGCGCTTATACGGCATTTAGAAGCGCGCAATGTGCATTACCAACAAACAGGTCTTGAGCTTGCCAATATGGCGGCCGATCCGAACTCTGCAATCCCGTTTACCGATGAGGAGCGGTACGCGTATCGGCTTATGAGAGAGCGGCCGGGTCACGCTAAGGAGAAGTTTAATTTAATGGCATCGTCCCTGGAGTGGACAGCAGATAGCTTTTCTGGGGCTAAAATATCCATTCAGCGATCAACAATCCCACTTAGAAGTTCGACAACCCCAGTAATGCCGATGAAAATCCCCGAGGATGTGCGAGTAAATAAGCCTTTGCCGGGCATGCTGCCATATCAATTGGTCTTGCCGCTCAATCGTTTCACCATCGCAACGCTAACTTTGGGCGATTTTGATGGTGCGTTTGAGAACATAGAAATCGACGATGATCAGGCTCGCTTCTTTAACCTAAATTATGTCGGTCAGTTTGCGAAATTTCCGCATATTCGGCACTTGATCACCGATAGAGACCTGCTGGAGGTCGATATGACCTGGGCGCCATACGATGTGGTCGAAAACATTGAGCGGCGCATGAAATTTCGGCGGCGACAAGCTTAAGCGGGCTGCAGAAGTCTGCGGCCTGATTTCTCCTCGAATCTTGTCACCTCTGTGTCGTGTGAAGTTGCAGAAGGTACAGCTTTGGCGCGCTCAGCGCTTTACGCCAGACAGCGTGCCGATGCGTTTTTGCTTGTTGTCGAATAGTCCAATCGAGCCATCCATCCGCTCATAGCCAGCGCCGAGCCGCTGGCCTTTCGAATCCCGGAGGCTGTAATGGCCCGACATGCCCTGCTCGAGGATAAACTGGCGTTTGCCTTGGGCATCGCGCAGGACATAGCGCTCGCCGGCATGGCCTGTCCCAGGGGCTACGGGCGAGGCGGCCCAGAGCAGGCCGATTACATATGTATATACCGACCGCATCGTCAGTCCCCTTTTTCAGATCGCGATGCGTCGGAACATTGAATCACCGCCTCGTAACGCAGCCAGGGAATGCCGGCCAGGCTGGGGCGCGGCATGGTGTGGAGACGAAGCATCTCGAAGCCATTGGGGCAATATGCGGCCGCGAGCTTGCTGACCTCACGCTCAGCATCCGCTGGGTCATAGTCTTTGCTCGAGACATGCCCTTGTATGGCATAGCCGGGGCCCGGCCCGGGTGTGTAGGCCGGGACCACCGGCGGATCGCTGCCGCAGCCCGCAAGCCCGAGAAGGCTGCTCACCAGGGCAATCCGACCAAGCAACTTAAGCCTATTCCTACGCATCGCGGCTCTCCTCTGCGTACAGGTCGCCCGGTGCCCTGACCAGCCCACGCTCCTCCAGCTCGGCCATCATTCCAGCCAGCAAGCGCTGATAGGTTTCGTGATGAGGGCCTCGCTTAGCCTCATCGGCCAGGCGCGCGTGGAAGTCCCCATAGCTCAAGAAACCAACTTTCATTTGTCCGAGCAGAGCCTCAACGTCATCGCCACGGCGCTCTAGATGCCGCCGCAACTTGCCAGGCAAGGTCGAATGATCCAGGCCGGCTAGCGCTGGCGACATATCTCCCGGGGATTGGAATTTCTCGCGCCAGAGATCTGGGAAGCCTTTTGGGCCCATCAGAAGCAACCCGTAAGCTTGCTGTGCGGGCTGCATCAGTGCGAATAGCGCCGCGTATTTAACGATCTGCTCGAGGCTGGTCTTCGCGCCGAGTTTCAGTTCAATGGCAACCGTTGCACGCGTCCCCTCAAAAAGTAGATCGGGCTGCGTGAGACCTTCGACCGCAAAGAGCTGGTGGAATTCTCGGCCAATCACATGATAGGTGTCGGCAAATTCCGCCCCAAAGGCGCAAGCAAACAGGTCTCGGACTAGGCCATCATGGCCAGCAGCGTCATGGCATTTGAACGCCACGGATCACTGCCGAAGACAGCCCCTTCAATCGCTTTATATGTATCTGTGTGTGGGCCAAAGTCGGGAGTCAGGTTTTCTTTCACCGCGATACACATAGCCAAGAACCACATATCCACCATTCTCGGAAATGGACTGCTTTCCGGGCTGTTGGCTGTTCCCTCGGCGCGTGTCAGGCAATATTGGTGGAAATAGGGACGATACTTACTTGGTAAATGTATATCCGTGTTCCCGAAAGCATTTGTTTCCATTGCTTGCCCCCCTACGCCGACGCACGAACTTGCTCGCGATCTTCACTAAGTTCGCAGATCCTGCACTGCCCCCTATGATCGCACCCACATATCATCGCTCGCGCCTCTGTCGTACCCGGATTATTCCGAATTACTTTTGGGTACAACGTTGGATTGGTCATCGTTTGGATCTTGCCTGCGAGCTCATCCAGAATGTTTTCGCATCCTAAAATCTCGTCGTGCGTTAGGAAGAGAATTAACTGAGAGCTTACCTTTGACCTCGATGCTGATCTCGGATCGGCGGCAGCGGACAACAGTGAAGCAGTTGTCCGATTCCTCAAGGCTGTCGAACGTGGCGATGATTTGACACCTTATCTTTCGCTGCAACCCCATACCCGAGGGCGCACCCCTGTGTCTTCGCAAACCAGTGCAAAAGCAGAGCAAAAGTGGTTGGACAAGGACTTCGTTCTGCATTCCACAGGCTTCCATCATTTCCATCTCGGCAATAAAAAACCGGGTGGATCTGTGGCCCGCACCCGCGACGTACTTTTTGCAGTGGCGGCGCGACATGAATTCACAGTGGTCGGTGTTTTCGCTCACTCTGTATTCGAGCGCGGATCAGATGAGCAGCTTCGTCTCCTATCGCTTCATGAGCGAATTACGATGCGCGACATCCCGCCAGGTACAGTCGTTCTCACACAGCCGATCACCACATCAGGACATCGATTGTCCTCGGTTGCTCGGGCACAAGATTGCATGCGTGGCATTTCCAATATTGATCCCTACCTTGAGGATCCGAACTATCTTTCAGCGCTTTATGCGATCGGCGGCGGTTTGCCGAAGAGGCCTCGCCCCGAATGGTACTTGCACCATCTCGATTTCGGGATACTTGATCGGTCAATGCAGCAGATGTTTGTATATCGTGAGGGTTACAACTAGCGTGCCTGGCTGACCTGCAGGCTTGGCCTAAAGCCGCCAAGAAGCCGAGGCACCGTATGCTCACTTGTCAATGTTTCGGCCGATGAGGCGAGCTTGGTGCTGGCCCTACGCCAGTCCATGTGAGTGTATGGCCGGGCATCAAATGGCTGATATTGTTGATATTATTTGAAGTGTAGCTTCCATCCGGCATTCCGGGTATTGGCGCGGCAACCTGCCGAATCCTGCTCGGGATTGCCCAGCGCATGATATAAATTCCATGCGAATCGGAGGGGCGGGTGAAGCGGACAGATCTGGAAGCGAGGATACGGAAGCGGTCATCGCGTATCTTCGAGACCTATGTTTCCTGGCGCCGCAAAATCCAGATCGGTTTTGTCGTCTTTGGCGTTGTCGTCGCGGGTAGCGGCGAGGCGCTGTCCAACATGGTTCCCGAAGACTACAAGCAGTATTGCTATGCTGCCTGGGTTGTCGGCTTGGCGGCCGCTTTTGTCGGCGGTGTTGTCGTCGCTTTTATCGACGATGGCGAGCCAGAGGCACTCAGCATCGCAAATGAAGCAGTCAGCGAACTGCGTGCTCAAGACGCGGAAATCGACGAACTCGAGGCGGAGTTTACCTGGATTACGCACCTTTATGCAGTGAGCCAATTCTATCGGGAACTGATCGAGGCGGCTTTCCTGCAGGGGAATGTCTCCCCGCAAGTGCAGAAGTCCCGGCGCGCAGCCATGCTCGATCAGCTCCTTGCTGAGAAAGAGACCCTGCTTGGTGTCCGTGACGAGCGCTGGAATTTTGCAATTTACTTATACAACAGTGAGAACGGCCTGCTGGAATGTGACACCTGCCGCCGCCCTACGCGTGCCGAAGAAGAGGCGCCACACCGATCCTGGTCCCCCGGCGAGGGCCATATCGGGCTCGCTTTCCAGTCTAAACGGCGGATTATTGCGGCAAATACGTCTGAGCCTGAGGCCAGCGCCCTCTTTGATGCTCCGGAAAGCAAACGACTTGAGAGTGACAGGGCGCTCTACAAATCCATCGCATCGATCCCCATATTACTGAACAACGAGCAGCCTGTTGGCGTTCTGGTAGCCACGACCGACGTTGAGCGTCGGTTTTCCGCCAGTCGCGACGGAAGCGGCAGCAGAGACAGCGTAGAGCCTATGCGCCAGCTCGCCAGCGCCCTTGCATTGCTTGAAAGATTGCATAAGGTCTCGTCCACAGGAGCCACAGCATGAGCCGCATTGCGCGAACCGATTGGCCTGTCTCGGACATCGACAAGCTTGATCAGGATCTGGGAAAACAGGTATCCCAGCTTTCAACTGGCCGTGCTTCAGCCAACAGCGCGAGCGAGGCGACGCGCATCATTCGGGAGCGCGCGTCACATATGATGCCGCCGGTATTTGCCAAAATCCGACGGGACCGCAGCAAATAGTTTTTGCTACCGGCCAGCGCGCCCCGCGCGAATGGGCACTTCATGCCGCGGCCGCAATACCTCAAGCTGTGTGCGGTAGCGGCGGAGTATTGCGTTATACACGTCCGGCATTTTCGGGATTCGTATCGTCACTACTGCTGCGTAGTGGACATTGGCTGACCTGGGCGCGCCTTTCCCGTTGTCACGGCTGAAATGGTGGAGATCGAAAACGGGATCTCGAAGCGTCTTTCCTTGGAACTGCTTCTGCTTACGCAGCACATTTTCCCATTTATGACTGCCCTGCCTGAGCTCAGCCTCCGACGCCCAATAATCGGCCGTTTTATAGAATGGTTTTGGCGAATGATAAGTTTTGCCTGAGTCAGGCGGATCGACTGTGTTGGGCCGGAAGGTCGGAAGCAGTCCGGCCTGGGTGTATGCCAGCGGATGGTGCGGATCAATTTCCGTGGCATAGCAGATCGTCGATCGTATTGTGACCATCCCGGGGAGGATGCCCGCCGGCATCGGGACCGGCATCCGCATACCTGAGCCTGGGCTGAGCCTGCCTTGGAAGAGGATGTGCGCCTCGCCCGCGCCGCAAACCACCAGATCGCTTAAATCATCAGGCACCAGACCCCAGCCAACTTCTCTGGCGTGATGCCCATTCGCCTCGGCGTGATGAATTAACAGCGCCTTTAGAGCCATCGCCGATATATCGGGACCAAAATGAGCCCTGATCGCCATTCCGGATCGTAACGTTGTCGGCGCAGCAACACTTGTTCCAAGGGTTCCCCTGGCCGAAGGTTGATTGCCCTTTACCGCGGCCAGAACATGAAACGGCTCTTCATCTGTTCCCCCGAAGGTAACGACATCGGGCTTGATGGCGCCTGGCTGTCGGCCGGCGCCCTTACAACTGTAGGCCGCGCGCTTCCATCCCGCCTGTAGGGAATCTGAAGCGCCAACTGCCAGCGCGTTCACGGCGTCACTGGGCGGTTGGATTCTGTTCAGGCCAAGGTCATCGTCCGCGTCACCATCATTGCCGACTGCCGCGGTCAGAAGGGTGCGGCCATCAGAAAGATACTGGTCCAGAACCGAGGTCCAGGCGTGGACCTCATCGTCTTCGACCGGAATGGCCGGCCCAAGAGCCAGTGAGACCGCCGGATAAGTCGAGCTATCCAACACGCTCTTAATGCGATGGAGAACGCCGAAGAGATTACCCAGATCGTCCTCGTCTGTGCCGTCCGTCTCGTCCAGAACACGCCAGTGATCCACATGGCAAACCGGCTGCGCCGCCATCTCATTCGGTCGGAGTGGCCCAAAAAGCAATGCGGATGTGACAGCAAGTCCGTGACTTTGAAATACTGGGGACGCCTTGCCTACGCCAGGAGCATCAAAAGTGCTTACCCAGCGATCCAGCTTATGCTCAGCGGGCAGGCCTCCGTCGAATGCGGCCACTCTCAACTCAGGGTCCAGCGGCGCGAGATCCGGAAGTGTCACGGGCACTGTCTTGCGGGATACCGTGCGGAGAATTGGCGAGTTGAGGCTTAACCTCGGCATCTCCCGGACGACACGCAGGAACGCGAACTTGCTGATCTGATCGACCACATTGGAAGGGGCGAGAACGGGCAGAAAGCACAACCCTGAAACCTGGAACATCTGATCGAAGTTGGCCTTCACCCCCAGGGATTTCAGATAGGCTTCAAAGCTTTCAAGAATCTGGTTGTTTCCAGGATCCAAATGCAAACCAACTTCCAGTGCTATCTCGGTTTGCCCGACCCGTTTCTTCACCTTGGACCGGCTAAGGTCGAGAGGTCTGATAAGCTCAATTTCGGCAAAGTCGGTTTTTACCTGCTCTGGGGGATTCCAGTTTGGTAACTCCCTCACCATCTGCGCGATGGCATCCCGCTCGCCGGCGATAAACAGCTCAGGTGCCAATTGGGGCTGGTTCGTCACTATCTTCCGCGTTGTACCGCGCGGAATGACCTTCGCAGCCCTGCTACCGACTGATCGCAGCAGGGAATACTTCAGGAAATTCCTGGGAAAGTAAGACATCGCCAGGTAGGTCGGATGTAAAACGAGCGAGAAAACCGCTTCATCTTGCGGGCAAGCCAATGTCGGCAGCGACTTTATGTCGACGAGCACTTCTTTCCACTGCGGCAAAGTGTGCCTGCGGACATCGTCGAATGTATAAGGGTGCTTCTTGTCCATTGGACCAGACGGAATACCGACCGAAGACACAAGTCTTTCACCGTGTCCGATCAGATAATTACGATCAGCCATAGAACTTCCCCTTTATGACCGGGCGCTCCGCTTGCCGGAAGTCGTCTTTGCCGGACGCTTCCGCTTAGCTGGTGCCGCTACAATTTTTCGACGATCAATATCCGTGAGACGCTCGGCCTCACGCTTCGACATACCTAAACGCACTAAATTAATGGCAACCGCCGATTTTTCCTTCTTGGGAAGGTCGAGCGATTCTTTCCGCACCACTTCCAAGACAGAATCGCGAAGATCTTGCTTGAACAACAATGTTTGGCGGCGGAGCTGGTTGATATTACGTGTGATGTCACTCAGTGAGTAGCGAGACCAAACGCTTGATAGAACCTTGCTCGCCCACTTCCTGGACGCCTCTCCAGTATCCATTGATGCCAACATATCGCGGATATGCACTTCGACCGCCTCGGTCGACGGCATAGGAAAATCCACAACCATGTCAAACCGACGCCAGATCGCGGGATCCAATAGGTCGCCGTGGTTGGTTGCGGCCAGCAGGAGCCCAGACGAAGGCCAGTCATCGATTTCCTGCAGAAGCACGTTTACCAAGCGCTTCAACTCACCAATTTCGGCATCGTCATCGCGGCGCTTTGCGATCGCGTCGAATTCATCAAGGAACAGTACGCAATCACCGCTCTTTGCGTAGTCGAGCACGCTCCGGATATTTGTGCCGGTCTTTCCTAGATAGCTGCTCATCACGGCAGCCAGGTCGAGCGTGAGCAATGTCTTATTCAGCCGCTGCGCTATCCAGCGCGCCGTAAGCGTCTTGCCCACACCGGGAGGGCCGACAAACAGTGCGGTCCGTGATGGCAATAGGTCATGCCGCATAAGATCGTCGGCGAAATTTCTTTCCTTGATGATCTGCTCGATCGCCGCCTCGGTAACTGAGTTCAATACCGGCGTGCGGGGTACATCGACGTTAGCTTCATGCTTGACCAGCTGCAGCCGACTGTCGGCATCAACAGGTACCATGGCGTTCGAGACTTCCCGGGCGATTGAATGCGCAGGAAGCGTGCCAGTGGTCAACGAACGAAGTTTGCTCGCCAGTTCCGCGTCGCTTTCATCAATCTTCCGAGCCACGCGGCGCAGATACGAACTTATATCTTGCCGGCGACCCTCGATCCCCAGCCGCGCCACTTGATATAGAAAATCACCATAATTCATGAAAGATGCACCACTTCGATGTTCCTAAAAACTACGCCTCTACAGCTATTTAGATGAAAAGTGGAGCATTTTCAACCACAATCATCGAAAATGCGCCACCCCGGAAAAGCCAATGGAACTGCTTGATTTCCTTGAGCATGGAAAGCTGATAAATGCGCCGTCGGCGGACTACGTGGAGGTTTTGCGCATATTGCTCAGCAAGCCGGTGCTGTATCCTCTCAGCATGGCGAATCGGAAGTTTACACAGCGCCTGATTCAAGCCGGTGACACATGATCAACCCACTTGTTGCTGTTTTTGCACTCGTTGCAGCGGCGATCGCGCTCGTAGAACCAGAAAATGACACCCGCCGCAAACGGTCGGCCAAAAAGCGGAAAACTCGAGCAATGTCAGACAGGAAAACCATCTTCGTAGCTTTCGCGATCGAAGACGAAAACCAGCGTAATTTCTTGAAGGGCCAAGCACTGAATGCCAAATCGCCGTTCGACTATGTCGATATGTCGGTAAAAGAGGCATATGTCTCGGACTGGAAAGATAAGGTCCGCACGCGCATTCGGCGCTCCGATGGCGTGGTAGCCCTGGTGAGCAAGAACTCACTGCAGTCCAGTGGACAGAAGTGGGAAATCCAGTGCGCTGTGGAAGAGAGAAAGCCGGTCCTTGGCGTGTGGGCTTATAGCGGCGATCGCACGGCCCTTGCCGGCATCCGTACTGTGGAATGGCGCTGGGACGCCATCCGAAATTTCATCGACGGTCTGTAAGTCATGCGCAAGGCGCTCATCGTCGGCGTGGATTTTTACCAAAGTGTCTCGCCCCTCTATGGTTGCGTAGCCGACGCTCATGCGGTCAAGAGCGCGCTCGACCGGCATAGTGACGGCAGCGTGAATTTCCACACCCGCCTGATGGCAGCGACCGGCCCGGCCGATGCGATCGCACGGGCTGAACTCAAGAGCGCTGTCCGCGAACTATTTGAAGGTGATAGCGAAACGGCCCTGTTCTTCTTCGCCGGACATGGGCATGTCGAGGCGGCTGGCGGCTATCTCTGCGCATCTGACAGCAAAACGGGCGATGACGGGCTGTCGCTCATCGAACTTTTGGCGTTCGCGAACAACTCGCGGGCACGCAACAAAGTTATCATCCTCGACAGCTGTCATTCCGGCATCGCCGGTTCTCCGCCGGGGCGCCGTGATCAGGCGGAGTTGACGGAAGGCATGACAATCCTGACTGCCTCGACTGCGGAGCAGTATGCCAGCGAAGAAAACGGAGCTGGCGTCTTTACCACGCTCCTGGTGGATGCCCTGAATGGCGCCGCCGCGAACCTGGTTGGCGACATTACGCCGGGCAGTGTCTATGCCCATATCGACCAATCTCTGGGACCATGGAAGCAGCGGCCGGTCTTTAAGACCAATGTAAAGAATTTTGTGTCACTGAAGACGGTGCAGCCGCCCATTCCCCTGGATCAGCTACGGCGCCTGCCGGAGTTTTTCCCTCTGTCCGGTCACGAATTCCCGCTTGATCCGGCTTACGAACCAAAGGGGCCGAATCCTGATCCCACCAAAACCACCGCCTTCGCCATCCTGCAGCGATATAATCGGGTCAACTTAGTAGTCCCCATTGGCGCCCCGCATATGTATGACGCCGCTATGGAAAGCAAATCCTGCAAGTTGACAGTCCTCGGAGAGCATTACCGTCGTCTTGTGGCGGATGGGTTAATCTGACGCAGTGCGGTGGAAACTTATTTGCCATCCACCCACGACTTTACAATGCGCGGTCAGACCGCCGCCAAAGTATCCTCGATAGCAGCTATGAGCACCTTCGGATCGATCGGCTTGGCGACATGCCCCTTCATGCCGGCTTTCAGATACATCTCGGCTTCATCGGGAAGCGCGCTGGCAGTCAAAGCAAGTATGGGTATATCGCACTTCCTGCCCGGCAATGATCGAAGATGCGCAGCAGTCTGAAATCCGTCCAGACCGGGCATGTTGATGTCCATGAGTATCAGGTCAAAGTCTTCAGCAGCGACCTTGCCGATGGCTGCTTCCCCGCTAGAAACAGCCTCATATCGATGGCCAGCGGCCTTTAATATCTCACTGACAATCAGGCGGTTAGTCTGATTGTCGTCCACAATGAGGATCCGACCATTGGTCAGTGCTGCTCCTTTGGCGGGCGGCGGCTCCGCGACGGTACCAGCCGCCGTTCTCGCCGGCAGGGTGAACCAGAATCGGCTTCCCTTCCCGAGTTCGGATTCCGCGCCGACTTCGCCACCCATCAATTCGACGAGCTTCTTTGAAATCGCCAGGCCCAATCCGGTGCCGCCATAGCGCCGCCCTACTGTACTGTCGGCCTGCGTGAACTTTTCGAATAGATTGGCCATCGCCTCCGGAGCAATTCCGATTCCTGTGTCAGCAACCGAGAAGGAGAGGGCGACGTCTTGATCCGAATGATGGATGGCTTCACAGGACACCACGATGCTGCCGGCGAGCGTAAATTTTACCGCATTACCTACGAGGTTCGTCAGAACTTGATTCAGACGATCAGGATCGAGCACCACCAGGTCTGGCACTCCATCGCCAATTTCGGTGATTACATTCAGGCCTTTTGTCCTAGCTGCCGGTGATGTCACCGCGATCGCGTCAGCGATAACATCCCGAACGTCAGTCGGCTCTGGACTCAGGCGAACGCCGCCAGCCTCGATTTTTGAAAAATGCAGAATGTCGTTGATAATTGTAAGCAGCGAATATGCGGCTTCACGGAGAGTTTGCGCATAGTCGATTTGCTTCGGATTGAGCTCGGTGAGTAGCAGAAGATCTGCGAATCCGATTACGCCGTTCATCGGCGTGCGAATCTCATGGCTCATCGCCGCCAGGAATTCAGACTTTGCCCGATTTGCCTTTTGGGCCTCGGCATTTGCCAGATCGGATAGCCGCTTCGCTTCCACAAGTTCGATTTGCTGCTGTTCTATCCTCGAAAGAGTCCGGGCGAAGTAGAAAGTGCCGAACAGAATTATGCACGCTGCGAGGCTGGATAGAGTTACAAGCAAGACAAAGCTTTCACGCCAAGGCGCGAGTATCCTGTCCTGCTCGTAGCTAATTCCGGCAACTAATGGGAGATTCGGAACACGAGCGTAAGCCGCAATGTGACGTGTGCCGTCGAGGACAGCCACGGGGCGAAAAGTGCCCGAAGGTGCTCTTGGCAGATGGAGCCAGAACATATCGCCCTGCGCCACAGAGCGGCCGATATAGTCCATTGTATTCGGCGAACGGATCAAGGTTGTCCCGTCATCAAGGAACACGGATACCAGGCCGCCATGCCCAAGGTTGATTGCGTCGTAGACCCTGATGAAATACCCGAAGTTCAATTCCCCCATGACGATACCGGCAAAATTGCCTTGTTCGTCAAATATACCTCGCGAGACAGGTATCAGCCATTCTCCAGATACACGGGACTTAAAAGGACGCGAAATATGCAACCCCTTGATGGGGTCATCTCTGTGCACCCCAAAGGGTTCGCGTTCGGACATATCAATTGGAGTCGGGTTCGCTCTGAGAGAATTGAAGAGCAGCATCCCGCTGGCATCGACAAGGCTGATGCTGCGAAGCACTTCTGCACCGTGAAGCAACGTCGCCATCGTGCGCCGCCCTTCCTCACGGGATACCTTGTTCGCGATGTGACCGCGCTGAACATCCGCAGCAGCCAGGAGAATACGATCGATGACTTCGAATGATTGCGACAGGTGCTCAACAACAACGCCGTTGTATGCAGCCGCGCGCAATTCGGCTTCAGTCAACGCGCCTGCGTGCCGTGAGTAAAGGTCGGCGCTGAAAGCTGCAGCCAAGGCAATGGTAACACCTAGCCCGACAAACCAAACCAGCCGGCTGAGCGTGACACCAGACTTGTGCAGGAAAGAGCCCACCGCCGTGGTGTACTCCTCCGATGACGCACTATTCATTAGAACCCCCGCATGGATTTCGCGATATACGATATCTCCAACGGAGCATGCTCTAGAAATCTGGTAACCCCGCCCAATCCGTCAGAAAATACCCTCTAAAATGGCAACCTTCAGGCTCTGCTCGCCAGGTTGGCGCGCCGGCGGCTTCTTCACTTGCCCCACCCTGCTCGATGGCATTGCCCCCGGTCGACATCGATTCCTAGAGACGAATATCGCCACAAATGGTGATCTCGGCGATCGCGTCGAGCATGTTTCCCACCTTTACTTGGGCCGCCATCCTCTGCATTGCCGCCATGCACCATGCATAGTACGCAGCATCTTGTGCCGCGTGGTGATTCGATGCCGGCGCCATCTTTTTAAGCGATGTTAGCTGCTCTTCAGACAAGCCGTTTCTGGAAGCAACAACTTCTAGAATCTCACCTACCGGCCCTCCCAGTTTGAACTGGCGCGCCTGACCTCCTTCCATGAACAACAGGTCAAGCCAGTGTCGATCTAGGCCATCCGGTCCGGTATCGAATACAACTGTCTTATCCTGCAGTCTCTGATTCAGAGCGTGGCATACCTTAGTCGGAGCCACGCCGTCAGACCGCAGCCTGGATAAGGGGAGGCCATGAATAGCTTCCGCAATCGGATCCCAGACAAAGCCCGGCGTCAGCCACTCATCAGCTGGTGCGATCAACATCCCATCCGCGCGAACGTGGCTTTGTTCTACCCAAGCCCAGCCCACCTCGACCGGGTATCCGTCGCGGAGAGCCGATGCTTCAAAGTCCATGAAAACAACCTGGTCCATGCCGCCGCTACGGACAACGCCTAGCTTTCGATGCGCCGATCCTGCGGCCGCACCCACGGCGTGTCGATGATCATTTGCTCATCGACCGCCTCGACACCTTTTGCATGCATGCCCTCAGCGGTCTGAACAGCTAGGCTCCAGATTTCGCCCGTCAGTCCATCGGTCATATGAATAAAGCGCTCCCGGAATTTCCGGGACGTCACCGCTGGCAGTGGATTGACCTTCAAGTGAACGAATACTCGCCCCAGAAACTGGGCAAAATCCTTATCAGGTTCCCATTTCGGGAGTTTGAAGGGTACCAGGCGGCTACCGAGTTGCTGATCAGTCTGTATGGTGCTGAGAGCAAGACTCGTTCCGATGACCACTATCGGGACTCGAAGTTCATTGGAAAGATACTTAATCGTATTCAGGAAGTGGACCCGCTTATCGTGAGGGCCGGTCAGCGCATTGTGAATCTCATCAATAGCGATCATGCGAATGCTGGTTTTCGAGAGTATGGCAACCGCGGCACTGAGCTTCTTCTCCCAATGCCAGGTCTCTTGGTGCGGGGCATTCAGGCTCCGCAAAGCACCAGTAAGAAGGGCTCCGGTTGATGGATAGGGTGGGGACTGAAATATGAGGGTCGCGTTTCCACCCTCGAATGGATAATCGTCATCACCAGCCTGCTGGCGCTTTGAGAGCTGGTTCTGGAAATGACGCACGAGCGTGGTTTTTCCACTGTTTGAGTCGCCATAGAGAAGCATGCCGCCAGGTCGATGGCTGGCCGGCGCCTTAAGAAGATCGCCCAGCTTCTGTAGTCCAAAGTCAGCGCGCGGGTACGAAATCCAGCATGGCTTCCGTAGTTCATTGAAGTCTGCGGCAAGTAATGCCGCTCCGGTCCCGCATACAGGATCGATCACGTGTGGTTCAGTCATAGGTCCTCTGCACGTGGCATTAAATCGTCGAGCGACAGATCGAGGTCGGTATCCTCGTTAACCTGAGGTGGGGACTTGTCGGTAGAACTAACATTGTTCACCACGAGGCGGGGCCGGACAGGAGCTTTGATCTTCTGCGACGCAGGAGCCGAAGCTGGCTTGCTGGCATACGCTTCCGAGCCGAGAGTTTTCTGGTTGCGGCGCTGCCTCTCGGCCTTTCGCCTTTCGCCCTTCGCCATTTTCGTTTTTTCTTCGGCGGCCTGCGACATGCGCTCCAGGTCACGGTGCGCATCCAATGTGTCCAATGTGCTGGCTACCCGTCCGCCGCGTTTCCGCTTGAGGCTGTGCGCCAGACGATGATCCCATATGGAAATGGGCTTCATTTGCCGCGTTTCCTCTGGAATCCTATGATAGACGCCACTCTTTGGGTCCAGAAACCAGATGCATGTGACGTCACGGGGATCTCGCCGTACCTTGAACTTTTTGCCCTTACGTCCTTCCTCAGCCCTGATCCAGGGCACGAGCGCTTCCGAAATGTAGGTAATATTCTCCCAGGTTATGCCGTCGCGCTGTACCGTCCGCTCCTCGAATGGCAGAAGGTCAAGAGCCACTCGCTCTGGGTCTTCGGCGCGATCCTGCAAGCCGACTCCAGGCGAGCCATCTGTTCCAAGTATGCCGGCCTCCCATTTCTCCAGCGGCGTGCATCCCAATTCTTCATGAAGGGTTTTGTGATAAATATTCACCACCCAATGCGCCACGACCTGCTCAAGCTCGTCGATGGTGAAAATCGCATTACCTTCAGAGTCGTAAGTAGCTCGTTCCCGCGGATTTGAGAACGTCGTTCCCGGCAAGTCGTGAAACACGCGATTGATCGTCCCGATAAGACGTTCAATATGGCCGCCGTAGTGTGGCTGTCGAAGCTTGCGCCATAGCGGCCAGCACCCGTACTGCTGGAGATTGGCCTTATACACCTCGCTGCGGAAGTCCGGGCCGTTATCGGCATGCAGATTGCGCATAAAACCCCACACCGGCCATTCGCCTTTAACTTCGACGTCGAGGAGGAAGTTCTCTTTGGGCAGGACGGCGTTCCGAATGCACATACACGTCGAGAATGCGCTGGGGGCTTCAATCGTGATGTAAATGCCAACAATCATTCGGCTGTAAACATCGATTGCAACCGTCAACCACACTTTCCCGATCGGAAGGCGATCTCGATCACTTACGGCTTGGATATCGAGGAGCGTGTGGTCGATTTGCACATAGGCGAGCGGGTAATCGGCCCCTGGATAGTGACCCTTGATCTGCTCGTACATGTCCCTAGCTGCCTTGGGACCGAAGCGACTGGCCACCACTTCCTTTGGCGGTAGCTCCTTTATCCGACGCCGCACTGTACTCATGTGTGGAATCCGTACGCCCACGTCCCTGCATTGCTGAGCAATGGTTTTGAAAATCGCATCGATAGATGGTCTGCGGTCTGTCATGTACTTCTTCAGAGCATCTTCGATGATCTCTTCAGACGTGGTATCAATCCGACGCTTGTGGCGCTTTCGCCTTTTGGGCGCCAAGTCCGTGAGCAAACTTCTTGCGGTATAAGTGGAAACCCAGCGGTATAGGGTCCTGACGCTGTGCCCGCTCTTCCGGCTTATCTCGGTGTAGAGGGCTTTAAAAGCTTCCTCTTTGACAGGTTTGTCGAGCAACGCAACAATAGGCGCGATAGCCTCTAAACGCTCACGGGCGATTTCAATATCGTGGGGGTGAAGGATATCTATGGATACCTCTGCACCTTGATCGCCGGGAGACACGTCCTCCCAGAGATTTTCGATATCCGTTTGGACGGTTTGGCCGCCATCCATAAATACAACTCGGACAGACTTGGTCCCTGCTGTGCCGATGATCGTGCACCGCCGGCCGTGAAGGTAGCCGTGAGTTCCTTTTTTGAAGGTCGAAAGCTTCTTCACCTGGACCACTCCGTCTGAGCCCATACGACTGAATTCTGATTCAATGGGACATTCAGATCGGCACCCAATTTACCGGTGGCTAGTAGATGCCACACTTGCGGTATCGCGCTGAATCTCTCCGCGGCCTCGCGAATGGCGTTCGCAATAAGGTTATTTACGGCTATAGGGCCGGCATCTGCAGCACTTTGTAGGCGTGCACACAGGTCTGGCTTTGGCTTGAGCGTCCTGTAATGGATCAGAAAATGAGCATTGGGCAGGACGGGGAGCTTAATATCGATTTCTGACTTGATGACAAAGATCCAACCTCTTTCAGAAGCGTATTCTGCTGCTGCTGCGAAGCGCGCCCGAAATGTTTCCTTCTCTTCGAGCAGCACTTCAGCTGGCTTAACCTCCACAAGTTTATTTATCCCCTGGCCGAAATCGACCAGGAAGTCCGGCGTGTAATGACTCTTCCGACCGCTATCCATCACATAGGGAATCTTGACCGGTTGCTCTTCGATCTGGGCGACCGGATGCTGGAAGCGGGTGAGAACCAGATAATCCCGCTCTAGGAGAGACTCAAAGTCGATAAAATTGCCATCAGCGCCCGTTACGGCGCCGGTAACACTTCGCGGGTTCGCTCCAATGCGGCGGACAGGCATCGCCGTTACCTCTTCGAATGAGTCTTCAGAGCAGTCTGCAACGCAAGATCAACCCACGAGCCGACGTTTTCCCCGGCTTTGTGCGCAGCCTTCTTTACAGCCGCCCTGGTCGCCGGAGAAACCCCGTCGAGCTTCCAGTATCTGTGCGTTCCATAGGCTTTGTGAGGCTTCACAGGCGCGGCAAGCTTACGTGCTGCGTGAAACTTGACGCCCAATACACCCTTCAAAGCTTCATAGGTTGGAGCCTGCCCACTGGACGAGAGGTACCTGGAGGCAGTGTCGACTTCTTCAGCTCCGACATGATGCATCTGCCGAACCAGATGCTGCGACACAGCGTCCGCATACACAAACGGCACAACGGCTGGCTCCTTGACCAGCAGCCAACGGTGCAGTCCCACGGCGTCGCATGCAGCGACAAAACGGTTGGGCCAGTCTTGAGCTAATTGCCAGGCGAGCCCGACTAGCTGGTGGCGTATTCGCGCCGGATGCCTGTCTATCTCTCGAATTCGCGGGATAGCCTCCGCTCTGACGTTATCCGCGTTGGACATTAATAGTCTGCGCAGAGGCAGCGCATGGCGACCAGAAGATACCAACCTGTAAAGCAGAGCAAACAGCCGGAAGAACAGCACTGGGTGTACTGGCCCATAATTGCCCATCGGCTGCCAGTCGCCGTCGGCGATTTTCAGAAGCCTGACCTGGGCCGTCAACTCGCGCTCTGGGACTTTTGGCGCGGCAATCGACCGTAGATCGAAGCTACAGAAGCCACACAGCGCCAAAGAGGCGCCTGTGATGACGTTTGATGGGTGAAGTGGGTGCGCGCAACCGGGGCAGCGATCTACCAACATCTGCCGATGCTCGGTGCATACGCAATAAAAGCTGAGGCGCCAACTGGTGCGGAAATATGGCTCAGCGTCTTGAGCCAGGCAGGACGGACACACCTGTTGGCCGAATGAGCTTCTTGCATAAGCACGGCCGGCCGGCGGAAGCCAAGGGATTGGTGTCTTGCCATCGTCGGTGCCATAGACCGACCCGCGCCAGCGCCGGATGGTCCTGGTCTCTAATTCCGCTGCCGCCACCCCCGCATTACGGGACAAATTGTAAAGCAGCTCGTCACAGGCATGCCTGTCCAGATCGACCCCACCGATGCGCGCACCAGGTAAGGCAATGCGATAGAGTTCAGATGGCGTAGCACCATGCGCCCATGCGATGCGAGCAAACCAAGAAGAAAAACTCTCATCGGTCAAAAGCGAGATGCCGACGGGCCATGTCCGCGGCAGGTACATCCCGGATCCTTTCGGATCGCTCACTGGCAGCCAAAATTTCTGCCTGCGATTCGGGGGGATTTTATCACGTCACGCGACAATCCGTAGTTCGAAACGCGGCAGCGATTCTCACCGATTGTCAGAATGTCTGGCTGGATTTGTCAACTTCTCTGCGAAATTGCCAACTAACCTGGTAGTCGACACGCGGAGAACACGTTCTCTGACGGGTGACTAGGTGGCGGAGAGAGTGGGATTCGAACCCACGATACCCTTTTGAGGTATACACACTTTCCAGGCGTGCGCCTTCGACCGCTCGGCCATCTCTCCAGCGCGGGCCGGCACTATACCCGCCGGCCGCGAATTTGCAATGTGCCCAGCCTTCGGCTTAACATCCTGACTGGACAGGCTGATTCACTGACCGGGGCGGAGGGGGAAAGCCGTGCTGCTGGGACGCATTCTGGGCTGGCTGCTGATGGCCGTGGCGCTGCTGGCGCTGGGCGGCGATGGCCTGCGCTGGCTCGAAACCGGCATGGTGCAGTTCATCAGCCTGGGCGATTTCTGGGCCCGGCTCGATCCGCCGACCTGGACACTGCTGCAGAAAATCGGCAGCGACTACCTGCCGCCCATCCTGTGGGATCCGGGCCTCGCCACCATCCTGCGCTGGCCGGCGGTGGTCGTGCTCGGCGTCTTCGGCCTGGTGCTGCTGCTGATCTTCCGCCGGCGTGCCGCGAAGCGCCGCCAGCGGTTCGGCGCGCTCTCGTAAATCTCCGGCCTTAGTCCGAGATTTTAAGGGCCGCGATGAAGGCTTCCTGCGGAATCTCGACATTGCCGACATTGCGCATGCGCTTCTTGCCTTCTTTCTGCTTCTCCAGCAGCTTGCGCTTGCGGCTGATGTCGCCGCCGTAGCATTTCGCCAGCACGTCCTTGCGCAAAGCCGAAATGTCTTCGCGCGCCACGATCCGTCCGCCGATGGCGGCCTGGATGGCGATCTTGAACATCTGGCGCGGGATCAGTTCCTTGAGCCGCTCGCAGAGCTGACGACCGCGCGCCTCGGCGCGACCGGCATTGACGATGGTGGCCAGCGCGTCGACATTCTCGTTATTCACCAGAATGGTCATCTTCACCAGGTTGCCGACCTCGTAGCCATCCATGGCGTAGTCGAAGCTGGCATAGCCGCGGCTGACCGACTTCAGGCGGTCGTAGAAATCGAACACCACTTCATTGAGCGGCAGGCGATAGACCACCATGGCGCGGTTGCCGGCATAGGTCAGCTCGACCTGGCGGCCGCGCTTGTCTTCGCAGAGCTTGAGCACGCTGCCGAGATATTCGTCGGGCACCATCACGGTGGCCTTGATCCACGGCTCATCGATATGGTCGATCTGCATGGTCTCCGGCATGTCGGCCGGATTATGCACCTCTTCCATCGTGCCATCGATCTTGTAGACGTGATAGATCACGCTCGGCGCGGTGGTGATGAGATCGAGATTGAATTCGCGCTCAAGGCGCTCCTGGATGATTTCCAGATGCAGCAGCCCTAAGAAGCCGCAACGGAAGCCGAAGCCCAGCGCCGCCGAGCTTTCCATCTCGAAATGGAAGCTGGCGTCGTTGAGCCGCAGCTTGGCCAGGCTTTCGCGCAACTCGGGGAAGGCACCGGCATCGATCGGATAGAGACCGCAGAACACCACCGGCACCGAGGGCTTGAAGCCCGGCAGCGCCGCGGCGGCGGGACGCTTGTCTTCGGTGATGGTGTCGCCGACCGACGTATCGGCCACTTCCTTGATCGCGGCGGTGAAGAAACCCATCTCGCCGGGGCCGAGTTCGTCGACCATGACCTTCTTCGGCGTGGTGACGCCGACGCGTTCGACCGGATGCACGGCACCGGACGACATGAACTTGATCTTCATGCCCTTCTTCAGCACGCCATCGACGACGCGGAACAGCACGACGACGCCCAGATATGCATCGTACCAGCTGTCGACCAGCAGGGCCTTCAGCGGCGCATCGCGGTCGCCCTTGGGCGCCGGCAGGCGATTGACCAGCGCTTCCAGCACCAGATCGATGCCGATGCCGGTCTTGGCCGAGATCGGCACGGCGTCGGTGGCATCCAGGCCGATCACATCCTCGATCTGCTGCTTGACGCGATCGACATCGGCGGCCGGCAGATCGACCTTGTTCAGCACCGGCACGATTTCGTGCTTGGCATCCAGCGCGTGATAGACATTGGCCAGCGTCTGGGCTTCGACGCCCTGCGACGCATCGACCACCAGCAGCGAGCCCTCGCAGGCAGCCAGAGAGCGGCTGACTTCATAGGCGAAGTCGACATGGCCTGGCGTGTCCATCAGGTTGAGCACGTAGGTCTTGCCGTCCTTGGCCTGGTAGTTCAGGCGCACGGTCTGCGCCTTGATGGTGATGCCGCGCTCCTTCTCGATATCCATGCTGTCGAGAATCTGTTCGCTCATCTCGCGCTTTTCGAGACCGCCGCAGGCCTCGATCAGGCGGTCGGCCAGCGTCGACTTGCCATGGTCGATATGCGCGATGATCGAGAAATTGCGGATCAGGGAAAGATCGGTCGCCACGGTTATCTATGCTCTTCGCGGAACAGGGCCAGGACGTTGCCCTCGCGGGTTTCCTGGCTCGGAATCTTCATGATGCCGGAGGTGCGCAGACAGGGCGCGCCATCGGCGGTGATCATTGCCTCGGCAAAGCTGAGGTTGCGGGTCTGGCGGATCAGCCGGCCATGGCCCTCGACCCAGGCGCCCAGCGGCGCCGGACCGACATAGTCGCCCGTCAGATTGATGGTGGGCATGAATTTCCGGCCGCCGGCAGCGATGCCGCAGGTGAAGCCCAGCAGCATGTCGGCAAAGGTCATCAGCATGCCGCCATGGCAGATCTGCATCGGATTGCAGTGGCGCAGTTCGACGCGGAAGCCCATCACCGGCAGTCCGTCATCCTCATGCAGCCGGCCCCAGAGCGGGCCGTTGGTTTCCATGAAACCGGCGAGCAGGTTCAGCTGCTTCATGCCGGCCGGAATCACTGCCGGATTTTCCGAAGTCTGGGGGTGGCTCATGGGCGGGGGTTGTAGCATCCGGGGGCAACAGGGGCAATCGAGGCCTCGCCGGCCGAAATATCCCGAAAAACCAGCATAAATACGGGCTTCGCCGGGCCTATTTCGGGCTTGTTTCGGCTTATTGCACCCTTAGAGCATCCTTATATTTGCTTATTTTGACTTATCTCGCGTCTCTTCCGGCTTGGCGGACATCTCTTTCGCCCTGCTTTCCGACTTGACCGCGGCAAGCAATTATGAGAACATTATAGGAACATTCTTCCGGATTGTCCAGCCTGTGACCGGGCTGGCATCCGGCCGTGGCGCTCTGTCCCCTTCCGGTCACAGGCAGAGGCCCGGCCGTCACAGCCGCGTCACCGCCTGATAGCGAAGCCATCACACCACCGGTTGCGAAATGCGGCCTATGGTTTCTGCAACGACGACAACAACAGCAAGCAAGAATAGCGGAGAGAAAAATGACCCAGACCCACGTCGCGCCGATTCATCAGAGCCTGGTCAATCTGCAGTCCCAGATCCACGCCGCCCAGCAGCAGGAGCAAGACCTGCGTACGGAGCGCGAGGTCTGCGACATGGAATTCCGCGCCATGAACGCGCATCTCGGCCGCATCAGCATCCGTCCACAGGATATGGACGACTACGATGCCGTGCTGCGCAAGCGCGAGCGCATCTCGGACGAATGGCGCGTCGCCAGCCGCCAGCTAATCACCCTGCAGCGTCGCCTGATGGCTGCCGGTCTGCAGTAAGGTTTTCCTCACCCGTCTCGCACACGGTGAATAACGAACGGCCGGGCAGAGCGATCTGTCCGGCCGTTTTGCATGGGCGCAGACGAACATTCAGCGAGGCTTGGCCGCATTCGCCGCACAACCCCGCATTTCACAGGATCAAAGCAGCAACGGTTGTGTTGATTTAAGATCGGCTATGTCGATTTAAACAGACTCCCGCCCTGCCGCAACCTAGGTTGCAGGATGTCGCTGCACCGAGCGGCCATCATCAGATCGGCACGATCATGGATTCCCGAAACGCGCCGCTGGGGCAGTTGCTCGACGCACCGCATCTGGCCGACGCGCTCGAAAGCGACCAGTTCAAGCAGTTCCTCGACCATCTTCCATTTGCAGTCGTTGTCTCGGAGCTGCAGCCCCGCGAGCAGGTCATTTACTCGAACCTGGAATTCGAGCGCCTGACCGGGCAGGATGCCGCCACGGTTTACGGTAAGACCTGGCAGGATGTGGCCGTGATCGCCACCGCCGCGAAAGGCGAACGAAAACTGAGCGAGGCGATCACAGGCGACGAAGATTATATCGGAAGCTTTGCGATCGACCGCCCCAACGAGCCCGTCGCGATCAATGCCTGGTCGAATATCATCCTGAACGACGACGACACGCCGGCCTTCCGCCTGGTCGGCCTGGCTGAAATCAACCCTGTCGAGTCCGAGACGCTGCAGAACCTGCAGCAGCGCATCCAGGAGCGGGACACGCAGCTGCGCGAGTTGCAGCATCGCGTGAAGAACAATCTGCAGATGATCACCGCACTGATCAGGATCGAAACCCGCAATCTACCCAAGGGCGCGACGGGCGAGCAGTTCGACCGGCTGGCAGGCCGGGTGGAATCGCTGGCCCTGCTCTATCGCTCACTCTCGGAGACCGAAAGCGGCGAGACCGTCGATCTCGGTGTCTATCTCAGCGAGATTGCCGCCGCGGTGATGCGGGCCCATGCCGTGGAAGGCATCCGTCTCGATCTGAAGGTCGATACCTGGCCGGTCTCGGTGAATGTGGCGATGCCGACCGGCCTGGTGGTGAATGAAGTGCTGACCAATGCCCTGAAGCATGCCTTCGTGGGGCGTGACGGCGGCACAATCAAGGTGCATAGCCTGGTCGATGAGACGGGCTGCCGGGTGACCGTGGCCGATGACGGCATCGGATTGGACAGGCCGACGGACTGGCCGAAATCCGGGAAGCTGAGCGCCCTGATTGTCACGTCCCTGCAGCAGAATGCCCATGCCCAGATTGACGTGGATTCCGCGACCGGCAAGGGCACGCGGGTGACGATCTTTTTTGCCCGCGCCGATGCGGCGCCGGTCCGCAATCAGACCCTGGGCATTACCGGCTGAAGCAACGGCGCCGCTCCGGCGCAACATGCGAAGGGTCAGGCGCCGGCGGCCGACATATCGAGGCGCGACGCCTCTGCGGTCTCCTCCTCCTCACCCACACACAGCGTTTCATCGGCAAAGCCCATGGCGTCCCAGCAGGCGCGCATCGCCGCGCTGAAACCCTGCGGCGTGCAGGGCGCGGCGTGGATGATCGCGGCGAGCGCGCGCGCCATGCGCACTTCGGGGCCGAGCTGCGCCGCGTCACGCAGAATCATCTCGGCTGTCTCCGGCCGGCATTCCAGCAGGGCGCGCAGCAGCTGCATGGTGATCGCCCAGTCGGGCTTGAGCCCCGGCAGCGGCAGCGACGGCGCCAGGTTGCGCAATTCATCCAGCACATCCGGATCGGCCAGATCGGCTTCGGAAGCGGCGTAAGGATCGAGCCCCATGCGCAGCATGGTGGGGAAGAAGGACTGATGCTCGATCAGCGAGACCAGGTCGCTGATCAGCGCATAATGCCAGTCGATCCAGCGCGGGTCTTCGTGGCAGAGATAGCAATGCGGCCAGCCTTCGGTTTCGAGCTTCAGATGACCAAGCTCATGCACGATGGTCATCGTCGTGGCGTCAGACGGTAGCGCCTCGGCCAGCACCACGGCGCGCAGGCCGGGCTCGGACCAGGCCTCGCCTTCGGCACCGCTCATCTCGTCGTCGCGCAGCAGGCGCACCGGAAGACCCGACGCGCGTTCGACATCGGCGCGCCAAAGCAGCGCTTCGGCCGGCAGGACATAGGCGTCCCAGGACAGGTCTTGCAGCATGGTTTTCCGGGACCGGCCGGGGTTGGGGAGACGGCTGGTGACGCCTATTTAGGGCGCGAAATCGGGTCCGGGGCGTGACGCCCTTGCGACAATTTTTATGTCATTGGAATCGCTGCGCGGACAAAATGTCGCAGGCGGTGAGCGGGTTAACGTACCGCCAAAAACTCAGCGCAACTTGACGGTCAAAAGAAAAACGGCCGGGGATAATGCCCCGACCGTTTCTATCTCTTCCGTCACCCCGGGCATTTGACCCGGGGTCCCATTAAAAAATGGGATGCCGGCTCAAGGCCGGCATGACGACCTTGTTTCACCCCTTCGCCACCGCTTCGGCGATCGCCTTGCCGACATCCTTGGTGTTGGCCTGGCCGCCCATATCCGGCGTGCGCGGCCCGGCTTCCAGCACCTCTTCGATGGCCTTCATCACCGCGTCAGAAGCATCCTTGTGGCCGAGATGTTCCAGCATCATCGCGCCACACCAGATCTGGCCCACCGGATTGGCGATGCCCTTGCCGGCAATATCCGGCGCCGAGCCATGCACCGGCTCGAACAGCGATGGGAATTTGCGTTCCGGGTTGAGATTGGCCGAGGGCGCAATGCCGATGGTGCCGGTGCAGGCCGGGCCGAGATCGGACAGGATATCGCCGAACAGGTTGGAGCCGACCACGACATCGAACCAGTCGGGATGCTGCACGAAATGCGCGGTGAGAATGTCGATGTGATACTGGTCGACCTTCACGCCGGGATATTTCTTTTTCATCTCGGCCACGCGCTCGTCCCAGTAGGGCATGGTGATCGAGATGCCGTTCGACTTGGTGGCCGAGGTGAGATGCTTCTTCGGCCGGCTCTGCGCGAGGTCGAAGGCAAACTTGAGAATGCGGTCCGAACCCGTGCGGGTCAGGATGGTTTCCTGGATGACGAATTCACGCTCGGTGCCGCCGAACATGCGGCCGCCGATGGAGGAATATTCGCCCTCGGTGTTTTCGCGCACCACGTAGAAATCGATGTCGCCCACTTTGCGGTTGGCCAGCGGCGACGGGATGCCCGGCATCAGGCGCACCGGGCGGAGATTCACATACTGGTCGAATTCGCGGCGCCACTGGATCAGCGAACCCCAGAGCGAAATATGATCCGGGACTTTCTCGGGCCAGCCGACCGCGCCGAAGAAGATCGCGTCATGGCCGCCGATCTTGTCTTTCCAGTCGGCCGGCATCATGGCGCCGTGCTTCATGTAATGGTCGACGCTCCAGTCGAAATGATCGTAGGCGAAATCGATGCCGAAGCGGCGCGCCACTGCGTCGAGCACCGCGACGCCTTCCGGCACAACCTCTTTGCCGATGCCGTCGCCGGGGATCACCGCGATCCTGTGTTTCTTGGCCATGAGAGTCACGTGTCCTTTTTTATGATCTGGGGAGACTTAAACAGGTTAGGAGAGCTAAGTCAGCATGCAGCCTTAGTCTGCATACTGCCCGGCCGCCTTGATCAGCGGGGCCCACTTTTCGATTTCGGCGTGCAGATGCGCCTTCAACGCCTGCGGGGTAGCGCGGGCATCCGAAGCCACCGTGGTATTGATCTCGGCGAAGCGTTTGACGATCTCGGCATCCTTCAGCGCACCACGGGCCGCCGCCGCCAGCTTCTGCACGACGGCATCCGGCGTGCCCTTCGGCGCGTAGAGCGCGTGCCAGACATTGACCTCGAAGCCCTTCAGGCCGGCCTCGTCGGCCGTCGGCAGGTCGGGCAGATCGGCGAGGCGCTGCTTGGTGGTGATGGCATAGGCCTTCACCTTCTTGGCCTTGATCTGGCCCGTGGTATTGGTGGCTTGGTCGCAGGTCATGTCGAGCGACTTACCGAGCAGGTCCTGCATCACCGGCGCATTGCCGCGATAGCCGACCGTGTTGAGCTGCACATCCATAGCCGACATCATCAGCATGCCGCAGAGATGCGAGGCGGCGCCGATGCCGGCATTGCCATACGAGACCTTGTTGCCTTCCTTTTTCAGATGGGCCACCAGTTCGGGCAGCGTGTTGGGCGGGAAGTCTTCGCGCGCGATGATGGTCATCGCGGAATCGGTCAGCAGCGCAATCGGTGCAAAGGCCGTCTTGGTGTCATACGGCAGCTTGCGATACAGCGTGGCGGCCGTGGAGATACCGACATGATGCACCAGCAGGGTATGACCATCGGGCTCGGCGGTGGCGACACGGTTGGCGCCGATGGTGCCACCGGCGCCGGTGGCGTTTTCCACCACCACGGTATGGTTGTTGAGCTGGCGCGACAGGCCTAATGCTGTCAGGCGCGCGACCGTATCGGTCGGTCCGCCGGCGGCATAGGGCACGATCACGGTGATCGGCTTGCTCGGCCAGGTCTGCGCGGCGGCGGCCGTGGCGATAAAGGGCAGCAGGGCTGCTGCAATCATCAGGTGACGCCCGAGATGATGTTTCATTGGGGTTTCCTCCGGTTTTATATTTTGTACGGAGGAGTTTAGTGCGCAGGCGCAGGCGGCGGCCAATGCCGCTGTTGCCTCATGCGATGCCGGGGCGGCATAGCGGCCAGAGTTAAGCGCCCCGCTCCCACACCGCCTGGTCGGTGACGATGTAGTCGACGCGGCCGTCGCGCAGCAGGCGCAGCATATCGGAGGGCGCATCCAGCGCAGGCTCGTTGCCGATCTGCATGGCACAGCCGAGCAGGCCGGGCAGCCAGCAGAGCGCCTTGTAGCTTTCGATCAGGCCGTTGAGCAGCGGATGGCGCAGCTCGTCGACGATCTCGGCCGCGACCGGATGCTGCGCCAGCGCGGGCAGCTGCGGCGCCCAGCGCGGCGCCAGTTTTGCAGCGATGGCGGGATCGCGCCAGTCGGGCAGCAATTCGCCGAGCGCGGAGCGGGCAGCATACAGCGTGGGCTGCAGCCAGGCCGGGCGATCCAGCCGCGCATTCACCTGCGCCGGCAGATCGGCAGCGCTGCCAGCGAACAGGATCAGGCGATTGATGCCACCGCTGGCGCCGATGCCGCGGCCCTCGCTGATCGCGATCACCTTGCCGGCATTGAGCAACGCGGCGGCGGCACGCAGTGGATCGCGGCTGACCATGCGGCAGCCGGCATTGCCCAGCACCGGATCGAGATCGCCGGTATAGTCGCGGCCCCAGGCGGCCTCGCGCAGCGGCCGGCGCTGGCGCAGGAAGGCGTCGAGTCCGTCCTGCTGCTGCAGCAGGCTGAGCGCACCGCCCATGGGGAGCGCGCTTTCATCCATCAGCTGCGCCGAGATGGCGACGCCCTCGCCAAGCCGCGCCTGCAGCTGCATCAGCAAAACCGGATCGGCCAGCAGCGGGCCAGCCAGCGCGACGCGGCGCAGGTTATGGCGCTCCAGCAGGATCTTGATGGCTTCAGCAAAGCGATCCGCGAGCAGCAGGCTGAGCGAGGCCGCGAGCAGCTCGGGCGCCTGGTCTTCCGCCAGCCGGCGCAGCCAGCGTGCCGCGCCGCCTTCGTTGGAAAAATCAGTGACGATCCGGCCCTGGGCATCGACCTTCACATGGGCGCGGAAGGCTTCGCCGAAGATCGGGTCCGCCTGCAGGCCCAGCGCGAACAGCGAGGCCGCATCGGGCAGGCCGAGACCATCAAGCGCGAGGCCGACCAGCTGGCCGATCGACTCACCCTCGGCATCCTCCTGCAGCACAGCCAGCCTGCCGAATTTCAGCAGGCGCGCCGCACAGCCGGTCTGGTCCGCCGTGAAGATCAGCGTGTCGTCGGCCCAGGGCGCATCGGCCAGCGCCAGCAGCGCATAAGCCTCATGCCGGCCATAGAGCCGCGTCTGCACATGGCGGTTGAGGCCGAGATCGCCGGCGAGCAGTCCGAGATCGAGCAGGCTTTCCGGATTCGCACGATGATGTTTGCGGGCTTCGTCGGGCAGGCTGATCGGCGTGTCGCGGCCGAGCAGGCTGCGCAATCCGCGGCCGACGCGGCGCGGCAGGGAGAGAGCGCGAAAATGCCGACCCGGGAACAGGCCCTGACTGAGTGCCAGGCCGGCAATGTCGCCGGCGCGGATATTGGCGATGTCGAGGCATTCGCCGATTGCCTCAATGGGCAGGCGTCCGCCGTCATGCGCCACACCCGACAGCCGTGCCAGCGGCACGGCGGCGAGCAGCTTCGCGCCATCGAAGACCGCAGCGCCGGCGTCCTGCCAACCGGAATGGACGCCGAGCACCAGCATGGTCGTGGCCGTTAGGCGCGGAGCGTGGCGCCGCAGGCCTTCTCGGCCGCCGCCACGATCTTTTTCGCCACCGCCTCGATCTCGGCGTCGGTCAGCGTCTGCTGTTGCGGCTCGAGCCGCACGCTGATCGCCAGCG
>JAGXRD010000079.1 GCA_018336035.1 Alphaproteobacteria bacterium
GGTCTTCACGCTCTCGCTGTGGCGGCCGCCGAGCCTGATCGAGCGGCTGGCGCGCCTGCGCCACGGCGACCTGCCCCCCGAAGGCCAGGTTTACTGCCGTCGCCTGACGATTGTCTGGGCCACATGGTTGTTTGCCAATGCCGTGATTGCCGCCGCGCTGGCGCTGGCGGGGGCCGACGACTACTGGGCGCTGTGGACGGGTCTTGTCTCCTATATCGTCATGGGGGCGCTGTTTGCTGGCGACTATCTCCTGCGTCAAACTATTTATCGATTCTTCGGGCGGGCATGATGGAAGGCCGGCTATCTCATCTGCTAACAGACATGTCCGCTTCTGCGGCGGTTATCGCCGTCTGCGGGGGGATGCGCAAAAGTCGGGCGGATTTCCGTGCCGATGTTGCCGCCAACGCGCGGCGTTTGCAGCAGGAGCAATGTCGTCGCGGCCTGCTTCTGACCGAGGACAGCTACTGGGCGGCGGTCGGGCTGTTCGCTCTGCTGGAGGCCGGTTGCGAGATCGTCTTTCCGCCCAATGGCCGGCCCGGCACGCTGGAGGCGATGTCCGGCAGCTTTGACCGCCTGATCAGCGACGGCTCATCCTTCCTGGCAAACAGCTTTCATCTGCAATCAGGCAGTCTCAGCGAAACGCCATCCGGTCGACCGCTCGACCCCGCATCGCCCATCGCCTTCTTCACCTCCGGTTCGACGGGCACGGCTAAGCGCATCGACAAATGCCTCCGCCAGCTCGAACAGGAAGCTGCCGCCATCGAGGCGGTTTTTGGTGCGGTTGTGCCGCCCTCTGCCTGCGTGCATGCTACGGTTAGCCACCAGCATGTCTATGGTCTGTCTTTCCGGCTGTGCTGGCCGCTTGCGACCGGCCGGCCATTCGAGGGACGAACCCACGACATTTGGGAAAGCGTGATGGGGGCGCTGGAAGACAATGATGCGCTGGTGACCAGTCCGGCGCATTTGATGCGGCTGCATGGCTTGGCGCTGCCAGTTGGTCGCCGACCCAGCCTGATCCTGTCGGCAGGTGCGCCGCTCGATGCCGAAGCCATCGCGACGACGGCCGGGGTTTTCGATATCGCGGTGACCGAGATTTTCGGCAGCACCGAGACTGGCGCCATCGCCTGGCGCAGCCACCGCACGGCGGGTTCCGGCTGGCAGCCGCTGCCCGGCGTCAGCATCAGTGCCAATGCCGATGACTGCATGGTGGTGCAGGCCCCTTATGTCGACAGCCAGCAGGCCAGTGCAGACCTGATCGAGCTTCTGCCCGGCGGGAGCTTCCATTTCCGTGGCCGCTCCGACCGCGTGGTCAAGATCGAAGGCAAGCGGGTCGACCTTCAGCAGATCGAGCAGGCACTTCGTGGCCTGCCTTGGGTTGCCGATGCGGCAGTGATCCAGCACGAACCGACGCGACGTATCGCTGCAGCTGTGGCGATGACGGCGGAGGGGCAAGGCAGGCTTGAGCAGATGGGAGCTTTCCGGTTCGGCCGGCTGCTGCAGAAGGAACTTTCGGCAACGCTGGAGCCGGTGGGACTGCCGCGCCGCTGGCGTTTCGTAACCAGCCTGCCGGTCGCAGCCCTGGGTAAGCGTCGACAGGCCGATATCGCTGCATTGTTCGAAGCCGCACAGCCGGAAAGTGTCTCGTGAGCGAGGGTCCCGTCGAGCCGGTGCTGTGTCATAGCCATGTGGGTAATGGACTGGCGGAACTGACACTTTTCATTCCGCCAGATCTCGCGCAATGCGAGGGGCATTTCCCGGGCCAGCCGGTGCTGCCCGGCGTGGTGCAGGTCGACTGGGCCGTGCTGCTGGCTGCGCGGCACCTGGGACTGGCTATCGAGTCTGCCCAAAAACTGCAGGTCAAGTTCCGGCGTGTCACGGTGCCCGGCATGACGGTTGTGCTGCGGCTTCAGCATGTCCCTGCGCGCCGGCGGCTGACCTTCGAATATCGTTGTGAGGATGACATCCTGTCATCCGGCAGCATCGCCCTGCCGCAGTCATGACGGGGCAGGACGTGAAATGCTGCGCTATCATCCCCAGCCACAATCACTGGATGGCGCTGGATAGCGTGGTGACGCCGCTGCGCGCAGCCGGCCTGACGATTTTCATCATTGATGACGGCAGCGCCGAGCCCGCCCGCGGGGCTCTGGCGGCGCGGCACAATCCCGCCGGGGATATCGTGGTGCATCGCCTGGCGGTCAATCAGGGCAAAGGCGGTGCGGTGCTGAGCGGAATGGAGCTGGCCGAAGCGGCTGGCTTCACGCATGCCTTGCAGGTCGATGCGGACGGCCAGCATGACCTGGGCAGGCTGAATGACATGCTGGCACTGGCCCGACAGCATCCCCAGGCTCTGGTCACCGGTGTTCCTGTCTACGACAACACTATTCCGCTGAGCCGGGCCATCGGCCGCTGGATCACGCATTTCTGGGTCTGGGTAGAAACACTGTCGCTGCAGATTCGAGATTCGATGTGCGGTTATCGTGTCTACCCGCTCGCCGCAGTGCGTCGTCTGCGCGACGACGGCGAAACATTGGGCCGGCGCATGGATTTTGATACCGAGATCATGGTGCGGCTGTTCTGGCGCGGCACACCGGTGGCCCAGCTGCCGGTCCGGGTGACCTATCCGCCGGGGAACATCTCCAATTTCAACGTGCTGCGCGACAATCTGAGCATCTCCGCGATGCACACACGATTGGTCTTCACAATGCTGTGGCGCCTCCCGCAGGTCCTGGCGCATCGCCCCATCTCGCTTCATGCGGAGTCCATACACTGGGCGCGGCTGTCGGAGCGCGGGCTCTATTGGGGCCTGTGTTTCTGTTCGCTGCTGTACCGCTTGCTCGGTCACCGGCTGTCGCATGCCGCGATCGCGCCAATCGTCCTGTTCTTCTATCTCACTGGCAGCGAGCAGCGTCGGACCTCGCGAGAGTTCCTGGCGCGTGCCTTTGCCGCGCGGGGCGAAGCACGACAGCCCGGTTTCTGGGACGGTTACCGGCATTTCTTCAGCTTCGCCGGTCGCGCGCTGGATTCTCTCGCGGCCTGGTCGGGCAGCCTGTCGCCGGACCGGATGGATGGCGATGGTGCCGACAGTCTGCGACAGGCGATGAGTGATCCGCGCGGCGCCGTGATTGTCGTCTCTCATGTCGGCAATATCGAGGTTTCGCGGGCGCTGATCGATCCTGCCATCCGGCGGCGCCTGCTGGTGCTGGTCCATACCCATCATGCTGCGAACTACAATCGCGTTCTTCGCGACATCAATCCGGAAACCGCGCTGAACACATTTCAGGTGACTGACCTTGACGCGGCGACGGCAGTGCTGCTGAAGGAACGGGTCGACCGGGGCGACTGGATCGTAATTGCCGGCGACCGTGTGCCGGTATCCGGCGCGCGGGTCAGCGTTGTGCCTTTCATGGGGGCTCCGGCGCCGTTTCCGCAGGGGCCTTATATCCTTGCCGCGGTTATGGACTGTCCGCTCTACACGCTGTTCTGTCGACGTGAAAACGGCCGCTTCCGACTGGCCGGCCGGCGGCTGGCCGAGCGGGTGACATTGCCGCGCGGGCAGCGTAAGGAGGCACTCGACAGGTATGTGGGCGAGTTCGCGCGGGCGCTGGAGGAACAGGCCCTCCTGGATCCTTATCAGTGGTATAACTTTTTTGATTTTTGGGCGATCGAGAAGGGGACGGGTACACCATGATTTCTGCTGAGGTGATCATTCACCCGCAGTTCTACGATCTTGATCCGATGAACGTGGTCTGGCACGGAAATTATCCGCGTTTCCTCGAGCAGGCCCGCTGCGCGCTGCTGGACAGGATCGGTTACAACTACGAACAGATGCTGCAATCTGGATATGCCTGGCCGATCGTCGACATGCAGATCAAGTATGTGCGTCCGATCCGCTTCGCCCAGGTCATCGTGGTGCGCGCAACGCTGACCGAATACGAAAACCGCGCCTGTATCGATTACCGCATTCTCGACCAGGCAAGTGGCGAGGTGGTGACCAAGGCTCGTACCGTCCAACTGGCCATCGCCGCTGAAACCGGTGAGCTGCAGTTCGTGTCGCCGGCAGCCTTCGTCGACAAGGTCAAGGTACTGCTGTGACCGTCATGCTGCGCATCTGTGTCGTTGTTCTGCTGCTGGCGTCATCCGGTGCATGGGCTACCGAGCGGCGGGGCGAATTTGCCGACGGCCAGATCCTGCTCGGCCGTTTCGTGCAGTTGCGTCAGCTCACCGGTTTTCCCGCGCCGCTGAAAACCGAAGGCCGCTTCACCCTGGTTGCCGGCCGCGGCCTGATCTGGCAGGCAGAAACGCCATTCGCGGTCACCACTGTAATCAGCCCTTCCGGTCTGATGCAGGAGGCAGGCGGCGTCGAGACCATGCGCCTGCCGGCCGCGCGCTTGCCGTTCATCGCCCGGCTCTATGCTATGCTTGGCGGCGCTCTCAGCGGCGACTGGCGCGGCCTTGAAGATGCATTCACTGTAACGCGGGAGGGCGACGAGAAGGCCTGGAACCTGCGGCTTGTACCGCGCAGATCGGGCGATGCCGCAATCCCGTTCCGCGAAATCCTGATTCAGGGTGGCCGCTTTGCCGATCGCGTCGAGATCGTGAAGCCGGATGGGGACCGCGATATCCTGACCTTTGCCGACCAGACCATATCCACCCAGCCGCTCGCGGCCCAGGATATGCAACTGCTCGACATGGCGGGACGCCGCTGATGCGCGTGCTTGCCGTTGTGTGGTTAGCCGTGGTGCTGCTGTGTGGACTGTATCTCGGCTACCGCATTCATCAGGGTACGCTCTTCCGCACCGACCTGACCGCGCTGCTGCCGCAGGATGAGCGCAACCCGGTCCTCCAGCAGGCCAGCGACACGGTCTCCAGGGCGTTAAGCCGTCGCGTGCTGTTCATGGTCGGCCACAGCGATCGCGATACTGTGCGCGCCGCCGCTACGCAATTCTCAGCCAATCTGCTGTCGTCCGGTGTGGTTGAGCGGTTCGACTCGCAATTCGATGCCGAACGCGTTGTCCGGCTTGGCCGGCAATATTTCCCCTATCGTGAAGGCCTGCTTTCAGAACGGCATCGGACACTGTTGCAGCAGGGGCAGGGCGAGCGGGTGGCGGTCAATGCATTGTCGCAGGTCTTCGGCTTTGTCGGCATGGCGGATGCCGCGCTGCTGCGGCAGGATCCCTTCCTGTTATTGCCGGGCTTCATTGCCGATCTGCCGTTCCCCGCATCGCGTCTGGCGGTGGACGACGGCTATCTCACGGTGATCGATGAAGGGGTTACCTGGATCGCACTGACCGGCCTGATCACGGGCGAGTCCATGGCGCTCGATACGCAGCAACGCCTGATCGACGTGGTGACGGAGGCGGAAACCGGACTGAAGGCGAAGGCGCCGACGGTGGAACTGCGACGTCTGGGCGTCGTCTTCTTCGGTCATGCCGGTGCGTCGCTAGCCCTGAAAGAGGCTTCTTGGCTGGGTAGCCTGTCGCTGCTCGGCACGGTGCTGCTGATCGTAGTGGTGTTCCGACGCATCGGCCCGTTGCTGCACAATCTGCTGGCGCTGGCGGTGGGGACCGCCGTGGCACTTTCCATCAGCTTCCTGATCTTCGAGGAGCTACACGTCGCTGTCCTGCTGTTCGGGATCAGCCTGATCGGCGTCGCGGTCGATTATGGCCTGCATTACAGCGCCAGTCTGTTCGATCCCGCCATGCAACGCCCGGCCGAGCGGCTGGCGCATGTGCGCATGGCGATCACTCTGGGCCTGCTGACCACGCTGATCGGCTATGCCGCGCTGCTGCTGGCGCCATTTCCGGGTCTGCATCAATTGGCGGTCTTTGCCGTCGTTGGTCTGGTTGCGGCTTTCCTAACGGTGATCCTGTGGGTTCCGTTGCTGGATCGCGATCGCACATTGCGGCACGGCGCCGTCATGTTGCAGGCCGCCGCCGCGCTCTGGCGGTTCTGGTCCACCCCCCGTCTGCGGCCGCTGCATTACACCCTGCTGGCGGCCCTGGTGCTGATGGGGGTGCTGGGCTGGCTGCGGCTGGAGGTCGATGACGATGTGCGCCACATGCAGGCGTTATCGCCGGCATTGCTGAAGGAGCAGGCAGATATCCAGCATCTGACCGGGGCAGTTCCAGCGGCGCAGTTCCTGCTGATCAGGGCTGCCGATGACGAGGCCGCCCTGCAGCGCGAGGAAGCCATCATGCCGGTGCTGGAGGCCTTGCTGGCCGGCGGCCAGATCGCCAGCTACCAGGCACCGGCGAGTTATGTGCCTTCGGCCGCTCGCCAGCGCGAGAATACGCAGTTGCGCGCCGAACGGCTCGATGGTCCTCTGCGTCAGTCACAGTATGCCAAACTGGGACTGCCTGTGCCGGAGCAGGCTGCGCCGGCGGCGCAGGGCGT
This sequence comes from Alphaproteobacteria bacterium, assembly GCA_018336035.1. Taxonomy (GTDB): domain Bacteria; phylum Pseudomonadota; class Alphaproteobacteria; order Ferrovibrionales; family Ferrovibrionaceae; genus Ferrovibrio. Next base: position 6,394 of record JAGXRD010000079.1, read on the forward strand.
GCTACAGCTGGCCGAGGCCCTGCAGCAGGATACGGTTCCCTACCTGAAAGACTTGGTGGTCGCGCCGGGCCTGCACACCATTACACTGCATGGTCTGAAGAATGCCGATGCACTGCGCGCCGCCTTTGCCGGCATTCCCGACCTGTGGGTCGTCGATCCGGTGACCGACTTTAATGCGCTGCTGGGCCGCTACCGCGACCGTGCGGCAATGCTGATCGCCATCTCGGCCGTGCTGATGCTGCTACCGTTATTCTGGCGCTATGGTCTGCGTGGCGCACTGCGGGTGATGGCGCCGCCCACCATGGCGCTGTTGCTGACCCCGGCCGCGCTTGCCTTGCTGGGACAAAAGTTCACCTTCTTCCACGCCATGGCGATGATTCTGGTCCTGTCGATCAGTGTCGACTATGCGATCTTCTGTGCCGAGGGTGAGGTGGGACACCACTCTATTATCATGCTGGCGATCTGGCTGGTCACTTTCACCACGCTACTGTCCTTCGGAATGCTGGCCTTCAGCGAGGTTGCCATCGTGCAGGGCTTCGGCCTCACCATGCTGGTCGGTATGTGCATTTCGCTGTTCCTTGCGCCATTGGCAAGGCGACGGACGGAGAGCGCGGCATGATGCAGCGCGCGACTTTTCTAGCGTTACTCCTGCTGCTGACCAGTTGCACCACATCGCCGGCGCCAGTCTCGCCGGAAGAGGCGGCACAGCCGATGATCGCCCCCAAGCAGCTGCTCACATTGCCGCGGCCTGCCGATCTTGGCAGAAGCGTGCAGGCAGTGCAGCTCATCACCTTCCGGCGTGACAATCAGACCATGGTTTTTGAAGGCCATCTCAGTATCACGCCGGAACGACTGCTGCTGGTTGGTATCGATTCACTCGGCCGCCGCGCCATGACGCTGACCTGGACGGAAGCGGGTCTGGCCACCGAGGCGGCGCCCTGGCTGCCGTCGGCGGTACGTCCGGGCAGCATGCTGGCCGATATCGTATTGCTGTACTGGCCTGCGGCCGCGATCCGCGCCAGTCTGCCGCCGGGCGGCGAGCTGGTCGAAAGCGCCTACCGGCGCCAGATTCTGCTGGATGGCAAGCCGGTCCTGAATATCGAATACGGTTTCGATATCACCCGGCGTTGGACCGGCCGGCTGCACTATGCCAATTTCTCCTGGGGCTATCAGATCGAGGTTCAGTCCGCGGAGGCCAGCCCGTGACATTGCAATCCTCAGAACTGCCGCTGGGCATTCCCGCGATCGGCGTGGCAACTCCGCTCGGGATCGGCAAGAGCGCGAATGCGGCGGCCTTGTTCGCTGGCTCCGCTGCCGGCCTGTCGCCGCGTGACGATCTGCTGCCGGGACGTAGCCTGCATGTCGGTATGGTGACGCAGGATCTGGCCCCGCTGCCGGCCGCGCTGGCGCCGTGGGATTGCCGCAACAATCGTCTGATGATGGTGGCGTTGCAGGAAATCGCCGATGACGTTCGGCTTACGGCGCAGCGATATGGTCGGCACCGGATTGCCGTGATCATGGGAACCAGCACTGGAGGCATTGCCGAAGGCGAAGTGGCTTTTGCTGCATATCAGCGTGACGGCAGATGGCCGAACGATTTCCATTATCGCCATCAGGAAGCGGGCAGCCTCGGGCGCTTTGTCTCTGCCGCTCTCGATCTGACCGGTCCGGCCTATACGGTGGTGACAGCCTGCTCCTCCAGCGGCAAGGTCTTCGCTTCGGCGCGCCGCCTGATCCGGGCGGGCGTGATAGACGCAGCAGTTGTCGGTGGTGCCGATACGCTGTGCCGGATGACGGTGGGCGGCTTCTCGGCACTGGAAGCCGTGTCAGCCGGCCGCTGCAATCCCTTCAGTGCGCATCGCGACGGCATTAATATTGGAGAGGCTGCCGCGGCCTTCCTGGTGACACGCGATGCCGCGCCGGTGGAGTTGCGCGGTGTCGGCGAGGGGTCGGATGCACATCACATCAGCGCGCCGGACCCCGAAGGCCATGGTGCCGCGGCTGTGATGCGGCTGGCGTTGGCCGATGCGGGCGTTGCGCCCGATGACGTCGCCTATATCAACCTGCATGGCACCGGAACAGCGCTGAATGACGCTATGGAATCCAAGGCCGTGCAGGCTGTGTTCGGTGACGGCATCGCCTGCAGCTCGACCAAGGGGATGACCGGCCACACCCTGGGTGCAGCGGGCGCCTGCGAGGCGGCCTTTCTTTGGCTGAGCCTGCAGCCTGACTGGAATCCTCAAGGTTATCTTCCACCGCATCTTTGGGATGGCGTTGCCGATCCGACGCTGCCACGGCTTACATTGGTCGATCCCGGTACGCGGTTGCGCGATCCGGATGCGCCGGCAGCCATGATCAGCAACTCCTTCGCCTTCGGCGGCAGCAACTTGGCACTGCTGTTTGCGCGCGGAGGGCTGTCGTGAAGCCTTGCCTTTATCCTGTGGCGCAACTGCTGCCCCATGCGGCGCCGATGCTGCTGCTGGAGGAGGCCATCGCCTATGGCGACGATGCGATACAGACCGGCGTCACCGTGCGGCAAGAGAGCATTTTCTTCCGTGCCGATCGCGGCATTCCTGCGCATGTCGCGCTTGAATGGATGGCGCAGACCTGCGGAGCCTATATTGGTGTAGTCGCTCTTCAGCAGCAGCAGCCGGTGCGGATCGGCTATCTTCTGGGAACGCGCGACTTTCAGTGCGACCGTGCATGGTTTTCGCTCGGCGAACACCTGCATGTCCATGCCCGCCTGTTATTCCGCGACGATGAAATGGGCGTGTTCGATTGCCGCGTGACGGAAGCGGCTACCGACCTAGATCTGGCCCGCGCGCAACTGACAGTATATCAGCCCGCCGAACGCAGTGTTGTTCCGAAAGCCGGCGGATCGCAAGGAGTGCCGACATGACACGAACTATATTGGTCACCGGCGCCAGCAAGGGGATCGGGCGCGCTATCGCCCTGCGGCTGGCCCGCGACGGGTTCCGCATCGTGGTGCATTACGGTGGCGACCACGCGGGGGCGGATGAAACCTTGCGTGCCTTGCAGGCGGTGGGCGGCGAAGGGCGGGTGCTCGGCTTCGATGTCTCCGACCGCGCCATGGTGCAGCAGACCCTTGATGCCGACACGGAAGCAAATGGCGTCTATTACGGCGTCGTCCTGAATGCCGGTATCGCGCGTGATGCCGCATTTCCGGCTCTGTCGGACGACGATTGGGATTCTGTCCTGCGCACCAACCTGGACGGTTTCTACAATATTCTGAAACCGCTGAGCATGCAGATGATCTCGGCGCGACAGGGTGGCCGTATCGTGACGCTGTCGTCGGTTTCTGGCCTGATCGGTAATCGCGGACAGGTGAATTACAGTGCGGCGAAATCCGGCATTATTGGCGCCACCAAGGCCCTGGCGATCGAACTTGCCAAGCGCAACATCACAGTGAACTGCGTGGCGCCAGGGCTGGTGGAGACCCAGATGACCAAGGATGTGCCGATGGCGGAAGCGCTGAAACTGGTGCCGATGAATCGGGCTGGCCGTCCGGAAGAGGTTGCGGCTGCCGTCGCCTTCCTCTGTTCGGATGAGGCAAGTTATATCACCCGGCAGGTGATTTCTGTGAACGGGGGGATGATCTGATGCGTCGCGTCGCCATCACCGGCATGGCCGGCGTCACTGCCCTCGGCGAGGACTGGTCCACGATCCAGCAGCATATGGCGCGCGGTGAGACGGCCATACGCGCCATGCCAGACTGGGACCGCTATGTTGGAATCAACACGCGACTGGCGGCGCCGCTGCCGTCTTTTACCGGTTCCGATCATTACCCGCGTAAGAAGACTCGCACCATGGGCGCCGTTGCCCGCATGAGCGTCTATGCCACCGAACGGGCCCTCCAGGATGCTGGTCTGCTGAATGATCCCGTCGTGCGCAGTGGGCGCACCGGTATTGCCTATGGCTCTTCCTTCGGTAGTCCGGCGCCGGTCATAGGTTTTGCCGAACTGATGACTCAGGGCCATTCGCGTACATTGAATGCGACGACCTATATCCAGCTGATGAGTCATACCTCGGCAGTCAATATCGGCCTGTTCTTCGAAATAACCGGCCGCATCATTCCGACATCCAGCGCCTGCACCTCCGGAAGCCAGGCCATCGGCTATGCAATGGAGGCCATCCGTAGCGGCAAAGCGGATGTCATGGTCGCCGGGGGGGGCGAGGAACTTGATGTCACCCAGGCAGCCGTTTTCGATACGCTGTTTGCGACTTCGACCCGCAACGACCAGCCGCACACCTCACCACGACCTTACGACCGCGATCGCGACGGCCTCGTGATCGGCGAAGGAGCCGCGACACTGATTCTGGAGGATTACGATCGCGCTGTTGCGCGTGGTGCCCGTATCTATGCCGAAGCCGTGGGCTTTGCCACCAATTCCGACGGCAATCACGTGACCCAGCCGCAAGCCTCGACGATGGAGATCGCCCTACGCATGGCGCTTGAGGATGCCGGCCTGCAGCCTGACGATATCGGGGCTGTCAACGGACATGGCACCGCCACCGAGTGGGGCGATATCGCTGAAACGAAGGCGACGTTTAGTGTTTTCGGTGGTGACACACCGATGCACTCACTCAAGAGCTATTTTGGTCATACCCTGGGTGCGTGCGGTGCCATTGAGGCATGGCTGGCGATTGAGATGATGCGAGATGGGGTGCTGTATCCGACGATGAATCTAGTGAATGTCGATAGTCGCTGCGCTCCGCTGGACTACGTCATGGGCGAACCCAGGCGCCACTTGCATAATCATGTCATGTCGAACAATTTTGCCTTCGGGGGAATCAACACCTCGCTCATATTCAGAGCCACCTGACATTCGACTACCAGTAAAATTCGTAGATGAATGCCAGGAGAAAGAGCAACGGCAGTCCAACGAATACCCAGCGCAACGGGACCTCCAGCAAAAGGATTTAGTTAGAGGAAATCGACTAAACCATTTTTGCATGTCGGCCAACTCATTAATACAGGAAGGCAAATGACTAGCCGCGTGACAGGATTTATTGCTGGCGGGATGCTGTTGGCAATGACCCCGTGCCCAAGTTTCGCCCAATCGTTTACCGCGGGTATGATGCAACTGCCGCCGGTAGAGTTTCCTGGTGCTCGAGTGCCGGGCGTACCGGTTACCGTTTGGTATCCGTCAAAAGCGCCTGAGAAAATTCTTCGCCTTGGCGATGCCGAGCTTAAGGTCGCTCTGGATGCGGTCCCAACTCCGGGGCGTCGCAGGCTTATTCTTATCTCTCATGGTAGCGAAGGTAGCGACCTGCAACTCAGCAACTTGGCGCGGCTTTTGGCGCGCCGCGGCATGGTGGTTGTCGCACCGCGTCACCTGGGGGACAGTTTTGATGATAAGTCAGCGCACGGATCGTCACGTCAATTCGGTGGGCGTCCCTATCAAGCTTCATACGCGCTGGACGTTGTGCTGAAGCATCCCAGACTTTCGAAGCTCATAAATCCAAACCAGATCGGCGCGGTGGGGTATTCCGCGGGCGGCTACACCACACTCGTCCTGGCGGGCGCGAAACCCGATCGCCAGATCTGGATAAGGCATTGCCAGCAGCCAGTGAAACATGGTGCGGCTTGCCCCGTTGGGGGGTGGCTGACTAGCCTCGGACTGCGATTCTTTGATGACTGGGATCGACCACCGGAGACGCGAATCAAGTCAGTCGTGCTACTCGCTCCATTCGGCGCGATGTTCGATAAAACGTCGTTGGCGAAGGTAAGAGTGCCGGTGTTGTTGTTCCAGCCGGAGCATGACGACATGCTGCCCAATGCCTTTCATGGCGAAATGATTCGCGATGCCTTGCCACGCAAGTCCGATTTCCGCACTGTACCCGGTGGGCATTTCATCTTTGTGCAGCCTTGTTCGGCTGACTTAGCCGTTGCGGCTCCGAAGGTATGTGTTGATCCGCCCGGTGTTGAGCGAGCTAAGATACAGCAACGAACAAACGGACAAATTGCAGAATTTTTCTCACGTACTTTACGAGACAAATAGGACACTTGGAAGTTCAAGAAGCCAATATGCGTGAATGTGGGCGATTCTATCGAGCGACCTAACCGGCCTTGCAGCGGTCGATGGCAGAGCGCGCGAAGGCGCAGAAATTTGAATCCCCAGGCAGCCATGCCGCCTACATCTCGCAGCCAGAGAATGTGGCTGCTGCCATCGAGCGGGCGCTCAGCGCCTTGCCTCAGGCCAAGTGAAATGGTCGAGCGCCGTTACCCCCAATACAGGCTATTCGAAGACCTTCTCCAACCACTCGTTAGGAGCGATTATGAAACTTGTCCAGATTTCTGCCATTTGCCTGCCTGATGACTGCTGCTTTTACCATCCCGGCCTATGCCTTTTCTCCACAGGTGTGCCGTCAATCCGTCGCGGGGTATGAAACCTTCACTGACTGCTACGGCATGGAAATTACTGGCGTCGCTCTTCGTGATGCCCAGGTTCGGGAGATGGTCAGCATGAAGCGCCCGGCCAGGGAAATCGCCAGCGAGCTTGGGGTCAGCTCCTGACGGTTCGCTCATCGTGGCCATCGTGCCCGCGCGGCGCTGCTTACGTCGAGTCCGAGCGGACTCCCGACGGGCAGGGCTTCATCGTTCAGTGCATCAACTAGGTTGCCGCGCTCGTCGGGTCGTTGCCGGCGCCGCGCTTAAATATCCGTGAGTCTCAGGCTCAGGAAAACGCTTTGCGGGATAGGCGTCTAAGGGTGATCAAGGGATGTTAGTCTCACTAACATTGTGATTCGGATTCGACTCCGCGACTAACGTTCGGAGCGAGACAGGACTAGCATTTGATCTGACACGCGCCGCTGTAAGTCCTTGAAGCGGATAGGTTTGGACTAACATGCGTAGTCGGACGGACCATGATCACCACACGCCGAACAGTATGCCGCGCGCCTTGGCGGTGCCGGTGCGTTTCTCCACCTCGGCATCCGAAATGGTGGTGCGGATGCGGCGGCGGCGCAGCCAGTCGAACAGTTGCAGCGACAGTCCTTCGCGCACGGCCGCATGCGCGGCAGACTCACCCAGATCATTGAACTCGCCCGGATCGTCGCGCAGGTCGAATAACTGCGGCCGGAAGCCGTCATAGGCGATGTATTTCCAGCGTTCCGTGCGGATCATATAGGCGCGCGCGCGATCCGGCGGCAGGCCCAGGGTTTGGCGCGCCGGGCGGAAGGCGTAATCGCATTCGCTGAAGGCCGCCGAGCGCCAGTCTGCCGGCGCCGCGCCGAACAGCCGCGGCAGCAGCGACAACCCCTCCAGGCGATGCGGTTGCGGCGCGCCGCCGACTGCGGCGAGGAAGGTCGGGACCATGTCGATGGCTTCCACCAGCGCAGTATCAACCGTGCCGCGTGTGGCATCGGCCGCCGCATCCGGATGGCAGACGATCATCGGGATGCGCACGCTTTCCTCGTGGAACAGCTCCTTCTCGCCGAGCCAGTGGTCGCCGAGATAATCGCCATGGTCGCTGGTCAGCACGATCAGCGTATCCTCCAGCCGCCCGGCGGTGTTCAGGAATTGCATCAGCCGGCCGATATGATCGTCGAGCTGCCGCACCAGACCCATATAGGCGGGGATGACGGTCTCGCGCACCTCGTCGCGGCTGAAATTCACCGACTCTTCGTGGGCCATGAAGGCGGCGACCACGGGATGCGGGTCCTGGCGCTCTGCCTCGCGGCGCTGCGCCGCCAGAATCTGGCTGGTGTCATACATGGCGTGATAGGGCGCCGGCGCGATATAGGGCCAGTGCGGCTTGATATAGCTCAGATGCAGGCACCAGGGCTGGTCGCCGGCCTCGCGGATGAACTCCATCGCCCGGTCGGTCATGTAAGGCGTTTCGGAATCTTCCTCGCGGATACGCGCCGGCAGGCGGGAATTCCGCATATACCAGCCGCTGAGGATTTCGCCATCCGGGCCCTCGGCCGCATTGGCGAAATCGTGCCAGGGATTCTCCGAGACGTAGCCCTTGCTGCGCAGCCAGCGGTTATAGGCCAGGTCCGGATCGAGCATCTGGTTCGGATGCAGGCCGTCATCGCGCTCATAGGGCTCGAAGCCGCATTGCGACACCAGCGCGCCGATCGAGGCATTCGGATCTACGCCGAGCCGCCGCAGGCCCTGCTCGTCGCTTTTCATATGCGTCTTGCCGACCAGCGCGACGCGATAGCCGAGCGGCCGCAGGTAATCGCCGAGCGTCAGTTCGGTGGCGCGCAGCGGCACGCCGTTATAGGTCGCGCCATGGCTGGTCATGTAGCGGCCGGTATAGAAGGACATGCGCGATGGCCCGCAGACCGGCGCCTGGCAATAGGCGCGGCTGAACCGCACGCCGCGCTGCGCCAGCGCATCGATATTGGGTGTCTGCAGGGTGGGATGCCCGGCACAGGACAGGTAATCCGCACGCAACTGGTCTGCCATGATGAACAGGATATTACGAACTGCAGCCATGCGCTGGACCGACTCCTGCTGAAACCTGGCGCGCTCAGTTTTCCGGCTTGAAGCCCGAGGCCTGCACCGCCGGCGCCCAGAAGGCGGCATCGCGTTTCTGGATTTCCGCCAGCTGCTCCGGCGTCGATCCGGTGGCGATCAGGCCGATAGCGGCAATCGCCTGGATCATCTCCGGTGTCTTCAGCGCGTCGACCACCACCTTGTTGATACGGGCCACGGTCTCCTTCGGTGTGCCGGCGGGCGCGAACAGGCCATACCAGGAATCGCCGCTGATCTTGTAGCCCGCCTCGATAAAGGTCGGTACGTCCGGAAGGAAGGCCGAGCGCTTTTCACCGGAGACGGCGATGACGCGGATCTTGCCGGCCTTATGCAGGGCCATGACATCCGGCACGGTGGTCGACACCATCGGCAGCTGCCCGCCCGCCACATCGGTGATCGCGGCGGCAGAGCCCTTGTAGGAGACATGCTGGAGATCGGCATTTGCCGCTTTCCCGAACAGCACCATGAAGAAATGCGGCAGCGTGCCGGCGCCGGGCGTGCCGTAATTCGCCTGCGACGGATTGGCCTTGATCCAGGCCACAAGTTCCTTCATCGAGGTGACATTGGTGTTGTTCGCCACCGCCAGCGCGAATTCCATCGACGACACATGCGCCACCGGCATCAGGTCGGTGATCGGGTCATAGCCCAGATTTTGATAGACATGCTGATACACCGCGACCGGCGCGATGGGCGTGAGCAGCAGCGTCTTGCCATCGGGGGCCGACGACTTCACGGCCTGGACGCCGATGCGGCCGGCGGCGCCAGCGCGGTTTTCGACAATGAAGGTCTGGTCCAGGCCGACGCGCAGCTTGTCGGCGATCATGCGGGCCAGCGCATCGCCGGAACCGCCGGCGGTGAAAGGGAAAATGATGCGTGACGGCTGGCCGATCTGGGCCAGCAGCGCAGCTGGGGCAGCGGTCATGGCGAAGGCGGCGGCGGAGCCGGCGAGGATCTGGCGGCGATCGAACATTGGTACTCCTCCCTGTTTTGCTTTGCCGTCGTTGCGGCTTTGCCGGCAGGGTGACCTGCTTTGCCGCCGCGCCAAAGCGTCTTTTGCCGTCGTTTCACCTGGTGTAACCTCATCGTTCGCCTTGAAGGGAGCAGGGAGAAACCGATGCGCACAGGCGTGAAATCCATCCGGGCGCTGGCGCGCGGGCTGGAGGTGTTTAAGGCCGTGGTGAAGCGCCGCGATGCCAGCCTGCAGCAGCTGTATGAAGATACCGGGCTGGCCAAGCCGACCCTGCTGCGCATGTTGAAGACGCTGGAAGAAGGCGGCCTGGCGCGCCGTTCGCTGGGCGACAACCGCTACCGGGTGAGCAGCGGCGCGCGGCTGTTTTTCCTGCCGCCGTCCGATGCCGACCTGATCGCCGAGCGCGCGGCCCCGCTGATGGATGCGCTCTGCCGCGAGGTGCTGTGGCCGTCGGATCTCGGCGTCTACAGCGACGGCGCGATCCAGATCATCGAGAGCAGTCGCTACCAGACGCCGTTCCCGGTGAACCGCCATCTGATGGGCTATACCGTGCATGTGCTGATGAGCGCGATGGGGCGCGCGCATCTGGCCTTCAGCCCGCCGGCCGTGGTGCGCGAGATCATTGAGCGGCTGCGCCAGTCGGACGATCCCTATGACTGGGGCGCGCGCGACCCGGCGAAAATCATGCGCAGCCTGGCGGCGATCCGCAGCGCGGGCTATGCGGTGCGCGAACCGGGCTATGGCGGCTGGGTGCGGCCGGGGCAGGGCGATGCCATTGCCGTGCCGGTGCTGCAGGGCCGGCGCGTGCTCGCCTGCCTCAGCCTGTCATGGCCCGCCGATGCGGCGACGGTGAAGCAGATCGTGAGCCGGCATCTGGGGCAGCTGAAGGCCACGGCGGCGGAGATTGCCGCGAAGGTGGCGGCGGAGCGGGATGTGGGGAGTTAGGGGGCAGCGGGAGTGATGTGGGCCTGTTGTGGGAGCCTGCCGAAAAAAAGCTGACAGCGCATTCAAGACTCTAATAGAGGCGGCGGAAGTGCGCCACGAATTCATCCGGGCAATGCGCTGGACGTGGTGGGTCTGTATATCTGTTTGAAAGGAATCGCTCAGAATGTGACGGGTTGAGGTGCCGGAGATTGGCGTCTCAACTACTTTTTCGTGGTATCTTTCCTGAGTAGGTCTGCATTGGTGGCAAGTTCACTCATCCCACTCTCGATCAGTTCAGAAATATCGTCATCTGAGAGCAAAGCAGCGTCGGCTCCGATGAGTGGAATTAGGGCTCTTACCTCAGGTGTGTCCACCGCTGAGTATATAAAGCGCGAGGATAAGCGGGCCGATGTCTCGTTGATCTCGCTGCTCGTCAAAAAAATGGATGAACTCGACTTGCTTGCCACTAGGACTTCCGTTCTGGAGATCGGAAGGTATACTTGATCCCACTTATTGCCGAAGGTCATGAATGGCCCTGTATTGCCCTCCGTGTCTCGTGCAAAAACGCCAACGTCACCCAGCACAATGTCGGTGCTATTGGACGTAATCAGAAGCCAAATTTTTGGATTAAAACTGTCGGGTAAGATGTTTTCGGACAGCACCTTGCCGATTGCCCGAATCTGACCATCTTTCGCACTTTTCACCATGCGATCTTTTCCTGTCCTCTCCCACATCTGCTTCATCACGGACATGCTCTGAGGAAGTTCTGCCACCATCTTCTGGATGAGGATTTCCTTTCGTCCCGGCACCATGGCTTCCTGAAGAAATCTAGCGCGTTGGGGGCGTGGAAGCTTTTTTGCTTCCGCACGAATCATTGCCTTGAAGTTTTTCCGCACATTCTTGGCAAGTTCCAAAGCACGCTTTTGGGTGCCAAATTCTGTAAGAAGCCCGTCGACCAGATTGGTAGCGGTTTCAGAGAATTGCTCGCGTAAAGCTTTCGTTCGAATGACCATCTGCCAGAAGTGCTTGCGAAGATCACCGGAAAGTCGATTGGGGTCAGTGCCGTTGGAAATCTTCTTCAATACTTCGCTAAACGCCGTCTCTTCAGCCCCCAGTCTGTCTTCGACGCCTGTTTCCGGCTTGCCATAGAAATACTTCTCATTGCCGACATCGACGGTGCTCGGCTCAGTAACTTTTCCAGATTTGTCGATCTGAAACACCCACGACTTTCCCTCCATCGCCTTGGACGCAAAGCGTTTGAACAGGAGTTTAGGTATGTAGTGATTTCGTTTGCGTGAGGCCATGAGTTCCTGCCAGCTTACGCACGATATACACATGGTTTGTTTATTCGAACGAAATATAAGTGCCGGGGCTCAAACTGAAAAATTGCCTAGATATACCGGATGGAGCTATCACGGCATTCTTACATAAGAATTTTTGTCGCAAGCCTGCTGCTAAGAATACGATGTTACTCAGACGGAAACACTGCTCCCAATTCTTCGTCGCTCTGAGCAAAAATTTATGTGAGGCCTGAACAAATGCAAGGCAACGGCTTTCTCGCCATCTGGAGCGACGTCACCGCCGCGCAGGAAACCGACTACCTGCACTGGCTGACGCGCGAGCATACGCAGGAGCGCCTGGGCGTGCAGGGCTTCCTCGCCGTGCGCGTGTTCAAGGCGCTGCTCGAGGATGTGAACCGCTTCCTGATCGTCTATGAACTCGAGAGCGAGGCCGCACTGGCCGGGCAGCCGTATCTGGATCGCCTGAATGCGCCCACGCCCTGGTCGCAGCGCATCATGCCGATCCTGGGCAATTTCGCGCGCGGCGGCGGCCGGCGTATCGCCTCGGCCGGCAGCGGTCGCGGCGCCATCGTCGCCGCCCTGCGTCTCTCGGCCGACGCGCTGCCGGCGGCGGCGATCACCGCAAGCCTGGTGGCGCAGGACCGCATCGTGGCCGCCCATCTGCTGGAAACCGATCAGGCCCGCACCGGGATCAAGACTGGCGAAAAGGGCCTGCGCAAGGATGACGGGTCCTTCGATGCCCTGCTGCTGGTCGAAGGCCTCGACCCGGCCGCGTTGCGCGCCGCGCTGGCCGCCACCGGCCTCGCAGCCGACATGCCGCTGTATGCGCAGATCTATGCGCTCAGCGCAGATTGACTTTTTCGGCCAGTTGCTGTAATGTTCTTGTGTTAAGTTACTGTTTTAAAAGATGTTTTCCGGCTAGTGGCGTCACAAGGCGAAACAGGCGCCGGAGAGGCCCGCAACACGCCGAAATAAGGGTCAGATAAGACAAAATAAGCATCCTATAAGATAAAATAAGCATGGACTAAGCCGGTTCAGGCCCGCCTCCGGGCAGGTTAAGTGACTGAAAAAGCTTGAAAAGTGGCTGAATCGGGCCGGGGACGCCCGGATCTGCGTCTGCTTCGCAGGTAGGGTCTCAGACCGGCGTCTTGTTCGCCACCGCCCACCAGGCGCCGTCGCGATGCACCATCGTGCGGTAGGCGCGCGGCGCCACGCCGTAGCGGTCGCGGAAGCTGCGGCTGAAATGCGTCGAGGAGTTGAAGCCCCAGGCGAAGGCGATCTCGGTGATCGACTGCCGCAACAGGGCAGGATTGGCCAGGTCGTGCCGGATGCGGTCGAGCCGGCAGTTCCAGATATGCGTGTTCAGCGTCTCGTCTTCCAGCGCGAACATCTTGTGCAGGTTGCGCTTGCTGCAGCCCACGGCACTGGCAATGCGGTCGAGCGACAGCATCGGGTCCTGCAGGTTGGCATGGATGAAGGCCTTCACGCGGTCGCGCGTCGTCTCGCGGAGGCTGGCCTCGCTCGACACGCCCATCTGATCCAGCACCGCCAGCCGCACCAGATTCGCCATCGTGTCGGCGAATTCCTCGCCGCCGCGCGGGCCGGCCAGTTGCGGCAGTTCGGCGAAGGCCGAGGATAGCAGGTCGAAGACCAGGCGGCCGGTGCCGTGTTTGCCGGAGAAGCGCTGCACCGCCAGCTGGTCCATATCGAGGCCGAGCCGCGTCAGCCGCTCGCGCGGCAGCAGCAGCGCCAGCTGGTTGATCGGCTCGGGATTCGAAACCGTGTAGGTGCGCGTGGTGTCGTACATGCTCCACTCGCCCGGCGTCAGCACCAGCTTGCGGCTGGCCTGCTCGAAACGGCCGGCGCCGGCGATCTGCGCCACGATCTTCACATAGCCGCGGTCGTCGCGCAGGATCTGGTTCGGCGTGCGCACCACGCGATGGCGGCTGGCGATGATGCGGCAGAGTTTCAGCCCGCCGATATCGCCCAGTTCCAGCCTGCCGTCGAAATGCCGGTCGCCAAACGTGTCGGATTGCAGATGGCCGATATGGCGGCCGACGAAGTCGCCCCACAGCGCCAGCCTGTCGGCCGGCGCGACGGCTGAGGTGGATACCACCGCAATCGCGCTCACATCTCCTCCCTGGAGTTATCGTGGGCCCTTCGTTGGGGCTCCAACTATTTCCCATCCTAGCGGCGAAGGCGGGCGAGGTTAAGCGGAAAGCGGGAATGCTGCGCTGCGAAATGGGCCCTGAAACAGGGGGTGTATGCGGAGCGTTGTTCGCTCCTGGATAAGTTCCGGTTCGCTCTCGGGCAAGAAGGCGGGCGCGGCACTGGCTAGGCTCAGCAGACTGCCGGGTGCGCGCGCCCGGTCCAGAGGGAGAGAAACAATGACACGCAGAACCATTCTGGCGGCCATGCTGGCTGCCGGCTTCGCCGGCACCCTGTCGCTGGCGGCCCCGTTCGGCGCCGCGGCGCAGGACAAGATCAAGATCGGCTACGCCATCTCGAAAACCGGGCCCAACGCGGGCGGCGCCAACATCACGCAGATTCCGAATTACCAGCTCTGGTTCAAGGAGCTGAACGACAAGGGCGGCCTGATGATCGGCGGCAAGCGCGTGCCGATCGAGGTGATCGAATACGACGACCGCTCGAATTCCGAAGAAGCCGTGCGCGCCGTCGAGCGCCTGATCACGCAGGACAAGGTTGACCTGCTGCTGCCGCCCTGGGGCACCGGTCTCAATCTCGCCGTCGGGCCTGTGTTCAACAAACACGGCTATCCGCAGCTGACCTTCAGCGCCGTCACCGACCAGGCGCCGGCTCTGGTCAAGCGCTGGCCGAACAGCTTCTGGTTCCTCGGCACCAGCCAGCAGTATATCGACGCGCTGGTCGACCTGCTGACCAAGCAGCAGAAGGCCGGCAAGATCAACGGCAATGTCGCCATGATCAGCATCGCCGACGGTTTCGGCATCGATCTGTCGAAGGCGGCCCGCGATGGCCTGACCAAGGCCGGCTTCAAGCTGGCGATGGACAAGAGCTATCCGATCGGCACCCAGGACATGTCGCCGCTGCTCAGCGAAGCCCAGCGGTCGGGCGCCGATACCTTCATCGCCTTCAGCTATCCGCCGGATACGATCGCGATCAACGACCAGGCCAAGGTGGCCAGCTTTGCGCCGAAGGTGATGTTCACCGGCGTCGGCACGGCGTTTCCGCTCTTCCCGCAGCGTTTCGGCGCCAATGCCGAGGGCATCATGACGCTGGGCGGCTGGGATCCGAACAATGCCGGCACGGCGGAATACCGCAAGAAGCATGTCGCCATGCATAACCGCGATCCGGATTACTGGGGCAGCCAGCTCGGCTATGTCTCGCTGCAGATGCTGGAACAGGCGGTCGAACGCGTCGGCAAGATCGACCGCGCGGCCATCGTGAAGGAACTGCAGACCGGCAGCTTCGACACCGTGCTGGGCAAGATCAAGCTGGTCGACAACATGCCGCCGAAAGGCACCTATGCCTATATCGGCCAGTGGCAGAACGGCTTCTTCACCGGTGTGGCGCCTGCGGGCGCCAACATGAAGGAGATGGTGATCCCGAAGCCGGCCTGGAAGTAATCGCTGGCAGACGGGCGCGGCGGTCCTCCCTGGCTGCCGCGCCCGGATTTTTTGTAAGTCTCGAAGGTTTTTGTCGATGTTTCTCGAACCCCTGCTGACGGGAATCACGCTCGGCGGCATGTATGCGCTGGTCGCCATGGGGCTCACGCTGCAGTATGGCGTGGCGCGCATCATGAACCTGTCTTACGGCGAAATCCTGGTCGCTGCCGCATTTGCCGTGCTCTGGCTGTTCACCGCTGCGGGTCTCAATCCGCTGCTGGGTCTTGCCGTCGTCGTGCCGGCCGCCTTCATTGTCAGCTGGCTTATCTATCGCATTCTGCTGCTGCCGCTGGTGCGCCGCGCCAAGACGCGCGACGCGCTGGAAGTCGACAGCATCCTCGCCACCTTCGGCCTGCTGTTCGTGGTGCAGGGCGTGATGCTCGTGATCTTCGGCGGCGCCTATTACAGCTATTCCTTCCTCGCCATTCCAGTGAATGTCTTCGGCGTCACCATCGCCGCCAACCGCCTGCTGGCACTGGCCTTCGCCGCCGTGATCGGCCTGGCGCTCTATCTCGGCCTGACCCGCACCCGCGCCGGCACTGCTTTGCGCGCGGTCGCCGTCGACCCGGTCTCGGCGCAGCTTGTTGCCATCGATGTGCGCGCCGCCGCCGCGATGGCCTTTGCGCTCGGCGGCGGACTGGTCGCCGCGGGCGGCGTGCTGGTGTCGATGTTCCTCACCTTCAACGCCAATATAGGCGTGGTCTTCACCATGAAGGCGCTGATCGTGGTGATTATGGGCGGCGTCGGCAACATGCTGGGCGCTCTCGTCGCCGGGCTCATCCTCGGCCTGACTGAAACCTTCGTCGCCACCTGGATCGATCCCGGCCTGACGCTGGCCGCGACCTACACGATCTTCCTGGTCATCCTGCTGGTGCGTCCGCAGGGCCTGTTCGGCAGGAGCGGGCGATGATGCTTTCGCTCCCCGTCAAACTCATTGGCACCGCCGCACTGGTCGCGCTGCTGGCCTGCGTGCCGATGGTGGCCGATGGCTACCGCCTGTCGCTCGCCATCAGCCTGCTGAACTATACCGTGCTGGCGACAGCCTGGGCGCTGTTCTCCGGACCCACGCGCTATGTCTCGCTCGCCACCGTCGCCTTCTTCGGTATCGGAGTCTATACGGTCGCGGTGCTGGGCGAGGTGCTGGCCTGGCCGCTGGTGCTGCTCATCGCGCTGGGCCTCGGCATGTTTGTGGCGCTGATCGTCGGCCTGGCAACGCTCAGGCTCAGCGGCGTGTATTTCGTCATCTTCACCTTCGGGCTTGCAGAGCTGGTGCGCCAACTGGTCACCTGGTTCGAGGTCAATATCACCCGCACCTTGGGACGTTACGTTTTCCTAGATGTCACCACCGATCAGATCTACTGGCAGCTGCTCGGGCTGACGGTGCTGGTCTTTGTCGCCGGCATTCTGATTCGGCGTTCCAGGCTTGGCCTGGCGCTACGCGTGATCGGCGACGATGAAACGGTCGCCCGCCATATCGGCATCAACACGACGGCGGCGAAAGTGGCGCTCTTCGTGCTCAGCGCCAGCTTCATGACGCTGTGCGGTGCGATCATGGCGCCGCGCTGGTCCTATATCGATCCGGCCATCGCCTTCAACCCGGTCACCTCCTTCCAGGTGCTGATCATGGCGTTGCTTGGCGGCGTGCATCGGCTGTATGGCCCGCTGCTCGGCGTCGTGCCGCTCACCCTGCTGTTCGAATTCCTGTTGGCCAACTTCCCGAATCATTTCAGCATCCTGATCGGTATCGCCTTCATGCTGATCGTCTATGCGATCCCGCAGGGCATTGCCGGCCTGCTGGAAAAACTGACAAAACGGAAGGGGGCGGCGTCATGACCGCGACGCCACTTCTGGACGTGCAGGGCCTGACCCGTCGCTTCGGTGGCCTGGTGGCCGTCGACAATCTGGACCTCTCTGTGCAGGCCGGGGAAATCGTTGGCCTGCTCGGGCCGAATGGCTCAGGGAAAACGACGGCGCTAAACCTGATCTCCGGTGCGTTGAAACCCGACACCGGCAGCATCGCGCTGCGCGGCGGTGCGATTGCCGGCCTGGCGCCGCACAAGATCGCCCGCCTGGGCGTGGCACGCACCTTCCAGCTCGTGCGTGTGCTCGGCTCGTTGACGGTGCATGAGAATGTGCTGGCCGGCCTGGCCTTTGGGACCCGCAACGACTGGGGTCCGCGCGCCGAAGCGAGTGCCGAAGACCTGCTGCAGCGTGTTGGCCTTGGCGGTCGCGGCGCGGTGATGACCTCGGAACTGACCTATATCGACCAGAAGCGGCTCGAACTGGCGCGCGCGCTGGCGCTGCGGCCGGAACTGCTGCTGCTGGATGAATGGCTGGCTGGTCTCAACCCGACCGAACTGCTGCAGGGTATCGAACTGGTACGCAGTTTACGCAGCGAAGGCATCGCCGTCCTGATGGTCGAGCATGTGATGGATGCAATCCGCTCGTTGTGCGACCGCTGCGTGGTGATGAATGCCGGCAAGCGCATTGCACTGGGCACACCGACCGAGGTGCTGTCCGATCCGGAAGTGGTGCGCGCCTATCTGGGAGACAGCGATGCTTGAGATCGCCGATCTTTCGGTTTCCTACGGCAAACACCGCGCCGTCGACAATGTGGCGCTGACTGTCGCGCGCGCCGAGATCGTCGTGATTCTCGGCGCCAACGGCAGCGGCAAGAGTTCGCTGCTGCGGACCATCGGTGGTATCCAGCCGGCGGCCAATGGTGCGACGATTACGCTGAGCGGCACGGATCTCACGAAGCTGCGTGCCCATGCCATCGTCGAGGCCGGCCTGGCGCTGGTGCCGGAAGGACGCGGCATCTTCGGCGACTTGACGGTGCGCGAGAATCTGATGCTGGGTGCCTATGCGAAACGCGCCCGCGCCGGCGAGGCAGAGAATCTGCAGCGCGTGTTGACGCTGTTCCCGCGCCTGTCCGAACGCATGACGCAGGCGGCGCGCACCATGAGCGGCGGCGAGCAGCAGATGGTCGCTATCGGTCGTGCCCTGATGTCGGCGCCGGATATTCTGCTGCTGGACGAACCGTCGCTAGGCCTGTCGCCGCTGATGTGTGGCGAGCTGTTCGGTGCGCTCGGCCGCATCCGCCAGGCCGGCATCGGCGTGCTGCTGGTTGAGCAGAATGCCAAGCGGAGTCTGGCCGTGGCAGATCGCGGCTACCTGCTCGAAAACGGCCGCATCGTCGGTCAGGGCTCAGCGCAATCGCTTCAAAACGATCCCGCCGTGCAGCGCGCCTATCTGGGCGTGGCGCAATCGGCGGTCTGAAACATCACGAACGGGAGACAGACATGTTCAACATCGACCTGCTGATCGACGGCAAGACGGTTCCGGCCGCCAAGGGGCGCAGCTTCGAGCGTCGCAATCCGCTGAACGACAGCGTCGCCACCAAGGCCGCCGCGGCCAGCGTGGAAGATGCGCGCGCCGCCGCCGATGCCGCCGCGAAGGCCTTTCCGGCCTGGTCGGCGCTGGGTCCGAACGAGCGCCGCGCATTGCTGAACAAGGCCGCCGATGCCATGGCGGCCAAGACGCCGGAGTTCATCGCGCGGATGGCGGCCGAGATCGGCGCCACCGCCGGCTGGGCCGGTTTCAACGTGCATCTGGCGGCCGGCATGCTGCGCGAAGCTGCGGCCATGACCACGCAGATCGGCGGCGAGGTGATCCCGTCCGACAAGCCGGGCTGTATTTCGATGGCGGTGCGCCAGCCGGTCGGCGTGATCCTCGGTATCGCGCCGTGGAATGCGCCGGTGATCCTCGGCACCCGCGCGCTGGCTATGCCGCTGGCCTGCGGCAACACCATCGTGCTGAAGGCGTCTGAACTCTGCCCGGGTACGCATCGCCTGATCGCCGAATGCCTGCTCGAAGCCGGGCTTCCCGCCGGCGTGGTCAATGTCGTCACCAATGCGCCGGAAGACGCCGCCGCGGTGGTGGAGGCGCTGATCGCCCATCCGGCGGTGCGACGCATCAACTTCACCGGCTCGACCCGCGTCGGCCGCATCATCGCCGAGACGGCGGCGCGCCATCTCAAGCCGGTTTTGCTCGAACTGGGCGGCAAGGCGCCGATGCTGGTGCTGGACGATGCCGATCTGGACGAGGCCGTGAAGGCCGCCGCCTTTGGTGCCTTCATGAACCAGGGCCAGATCTGCATGTCGACCGAACGCCTCGTGGTCGACAAAAAGGTGGCCGACGATTTCGTCGGAAAGTTTGCCGCCAAGGCCAATACGCTGGTCGCTGGCGATCCGCATAAGGGCAACACGCCGCTGGGCGCTGTCGTGAGCAAAGAAGCCGTATTGAAGGTGCAGGACCTGATCAAGGACGCGACCGGTAAGGGCGCCAAGCTGGTGGCCGGCGGCCGTGCCGAAGGCGCCATCATGGATGCTGCCGTGCTCGATCACGTCACGCCGGATATGAAGATTTATTACGAGGAATCCTTCGGGCCTGTCGTTTGCGTGGTGCGTGCGCAGGATGACGAAGACGCCATCCGCATCGCCAACGATACCGAATACGGTCTGTCGGCGGCGGTATTCAGCCGCAACATTGCGCGCGCCATGAACGTGGCCCGCCGCATCGACAGCGGCATCTGCCATGTGAATGGCCCGACCGTGCATGACGAGGCCCAGATGCCGTTTGGCGGCACCAAGGCCTCGGGTTACGGCCGCTTCGGTGGCAAGGCCGGTATCGACCAGTTCACCGAACTGCGCTGGATCACCATCGAGACGCAGCCCGGCCGTTTCCCGATCTGAGGCGCGTATGGCCTTGCTCGACGGAAAAGTCTGTATCGTCACCGGCGGCGCCGGCAGTCTCGGCCTGGCCTCGGCTGCGGAATTCCGCAGCAACGGCGGTCGCGTCATGCTGGTCGACCGTGATCAGGCCGCGCTGGAAGCGGCAGTCGCCAAGATCGGCGGGCCCGGGGCGGATATCGCCATCTGCGCGGCCGATGTGGCTTCCACCGAAGGCACCAGGCGCTATATCGCTGAGACCGTCGCGCGCTGGGGCAAGATCGATGTGCTGTTCAGCAATGCCGGCATCAGCGGTATTGTCTGCCCGATCACCGACTATCCGGAAGATGTGTTCGACGCCGTGATGGCGGTGAATGTGCGGGCCTCGTTCCTGGCCTGCAAATATGCCCTGCCGCAGATGAATGATGGCGGCAGTATCCTGATCACCTCCAGCGTGGTCGGCGTAACCAGCGATCCGGGTATCTGTGCCTATGCCACCTCGAAACATGCCGTGATCGGCCTGATGCGTACGGTGGCCAAGG
The DNA here is from genome assembly GCA_018336035.1 of Alphaproteobacteria bacterium. Classification (GTDB taxonomy): domain Bacteria; phylum Pseudomonadota; class Alphaproteobacteria; order Ferrovibrionales; family Ferrovibrionaceae; genus Ferrovibrio. The sequence continues at coordinate 27,011 of JAGXRD010000079.1, forward strand.
AAGCAGCCGGCCGCAATATCCGCTGCAACGTGATCGCGCCGGGGCCCATTGATAACGGGTTCCAGCTTGAGATCGAGAAGGGCATTACGGCCGCCACTGGCCGTGACGGCACCAGGCTGCTCGACAGCATCATTCCGCTCGGTCGTCACGCCAAAGCTGAAGAGATTGCCCGCATGGTCCTGTTCCATGCGTCCCATCTGGGCAGCTTCACCACCGGCAGCGTTCTGATGGCCGATGGCGGCATGCATATCTAGTTCAAACCAGCAGCCAGAGAAGGAGGGCGCCCCATGCCCGAACTCGCCACCACCGAATTCTGGAAAGACCTGAAGCCGATCGCCAAGGTGTTCCAGCCCGACGCACGGCCTGAAGTCTACATCAATAACGCACCGACCGAGGATGAGCGACTCTATGTGCCCTTCACCGACACGGTGTCGTCGCGCCCGCTGTGGATCTCGCCGTCGCAGAACAAGTGGTGCGACATCCTGATGGCAAAGAGCGCTGGTCTGGTGAACCGGCATTATCACCCGCATGAGGTCTTCGCCTATACGATCTCGGGCAAATGGGGCTATCTCGAGCATGACTGGACCGCCACGGCCGGCGACTTCGTCTACGAGACGCCCGGCGAAGGCCATACGCTGGTCGCCTACGAGCACAAGGATCCCATGAAGGTCTTCTTCACCGTGACCGGCCCGCTGATCTGGCTCGATGAGAATGGCCAATCCGCCGGCCATTTTGATGTCCACGACTATATCGGTCTGTGCCGTGCCCATTATGAGAAGGTGGGAATCGGCGCTGCCTTTGTGGACACGCTGTTCCGGTAACTGGAGCAGGACTTGCAGCCGGCAGGGTGGCTGACTAGGCTTGATCCGGGCATTCACCCGGATTCAGGCGGCCGATGGAACAGGGAAATCAGGTCCTGCTGTCGCGCGAAAGCGCGTGATGGTCCGTCGTGCGCGCCCCGCCATCCTGCTGATCGGCCATGGCGCCATGGCAGCCGAAGTGCGCGCCGCCGCGCTCAGCACGGGTTTGTTCGATGTCGGCGCCGTGCTGGTGCGGCATGAAAAAGTCGGCAGCGTCGGCGCCGAACTGAACGGCTACAAGGTCATCGACAGTCTGGATGAACTGGATTTCGAGCCGGTGCTGGCGGCCGAATGCGCCAGCCATTCCGCCGTGCGGCAATACGGCCCGGGCCTGCTGCGCCTCGGCATCGATCTGGTCATTGCCTCCATCGGCGCGCTGAGCGATGAGGCCCTGCATCGCGAGCTGGAAGCGGCGGCGGCCATCGGCGGCGCCAAGCTGATCCTGCCGGCCGGCGCCGTGCCGGGGATCGATGCGCTGAATGCCGCCCTGCAGGGCGGCCTGGAGCGCGTGTCCTATATCTCGCGCAAGCCGCCGGCCGCCTGGAAGGGGACCCCGGCGGAAAGCAAGCTCGATCTCGACACTCTGGATCGCGCGGAAACCTTCTATACCGGCACCGCGCGTGCCGCAGCCCGCGACTATCCGAAGAATGCCAATGTCGCGGCCACCGTGGCTTTGGCCGGGCTGGGTTTCGATGCCACGGAAGTGCGCCTGATCGCCGATCCGGCGGCCGGTGGCAATATGCACGAGATCGAGGCCGTCGGCGCCTTCGGCCGGATGCAGCTCAGTATCGAGGGCAAGCCGCTGAGCAGCAATCCGAAGACCTCGTCGCTGGCGGCCTACAGCACGATCCACGCCATCCTCAATCGCGTGCGGATCACGGAAATCTAGAGAAGGATCGGTCGTGAAAGCGGTCTACAGCGAAGCCCATAGCAGTCACGATCCGCAATTCTTCCTGGTGCGCGGCGTGGTGCGCAAGACCACCGAACAGCCCGAGCGCGCCGCCCGCCTGCTCGATGGCCTGAACAGCGGCAGGCACACCATCGTAGCGGCGCAGAATTTCGGTGCCGGGCCGCGTGCCCGCGTACACAGCCCGGATTATCTCAGCTTCCTGGAATACGGTTTCGAGGAATGGCGCGCGCTGGGCGATACCAATGCTGAAATGATTCCGAATATTCATGCGCATCGCGGCGAGGGCGCCAGTTATCCGACCGGCATTGTCGGCCGGCTCGGCTGGCATACCGCGGATACATCCTGCCCGATCGGCGCCGGCACATTTGCGGCCGCCTGTGCGGCGGCCGATACCGCCACCACGGCGGCGCAGATGGTGCTGGATGGCGAGGATACGGTCTATGCGCTGTGCCGTCCGCCCGGGCATCATGCCTACCGCGATATGGCCGGCGGTTTCTGCTACCTCAACAACAGCGCGATTGCCGCGGCGCATCTGCGGCAGAAGCATGAGCGTGTCGCCATCCTCGATGTCGATGTGCATCACGGCAACGGCACGCAGGGCATTTTCTACGACCGTGCCGATGTGCTGACCGTGTCGATCCATGCCGATCCGGCCCGCTACTATCCATTTTTTGTCGGCTATGCCCATGAAACAGGCATCGGTGCCGGGCAGGGTGCCAATCTCAATATCCCGCTGCCGCTGGGCACCGGCGATGCCGACTACATGATCGCACTGGATCAGGCCGTGCGCCGGATCAGGGCCTTTGCGCCCGGTGCGCTGGTGGTGGCGCTGGGGCTTGATACCTCCGAACATGATCCGCTGCAGGGCCTGAAGATCACCACCGAGGGCTTCCGCCGGATTGGTGCCGCCATCGCGCGGATTGGTTTGCCCACCGTGCTGGTGCAGGAAGGCGGCTATCTGTCGGATATCCTCGGCGTCAATCTTGCCGCCGTGCTGGCTGGCTACGAAGCCAGCCGTTAAGATCGCCGCGCCTGAACTGGCAGGAAAATTGCTGGGATATGGAGATGACACGCCGCATCACCGTTGCCGCCGCCCAGCTCGGTCCCATCGCTCGCAGTGACACCCGCAGCCGGGTGGTCGAGCGCCTGATCGCGCACTTGCGCGAGGCACATCGCATGGGCTGCGACCTGGTAGTCTTCCCGGAACTGGCGCTGACCACCTTCTTCCCGCGCTGGTTCATGACCGACCAGGCCGAGATCGACAGCTTCTTCGAGCGTGAGATGCCCGGTCCCGAAACACAACCGCTATTCGATGAGGCGAAGCGGCTCGGTCTTGGCTTTTACCTCGGCTATGCCGAACTGACGCCGGAAGGCCGGCATTTCAACACCTCGATCCTGGTGGGACGCGACGGCGCGATCATCGGCAAATACCGCAAGGTGCATCTGCCCGGCCATGCCGAACACGAGCCCTGGCGCCGCTTCCAGCATCTGGAGAAACGCTATTTCGATGTCAGCGATACCGGCTTCGGAGTCTGGCGTGCCTTTGGCGGCATTCTCGGCATGGCGATCTGCAATGACCGCCGCTGGCCGGAAACCTACCGCGTGATGGGCTTGCAGGGGGCCGAAATGATCCTGCTCGGCTACAATACCCCGGTGCATAACGCGCCGGCGCCGGACCACGATGACCTGTCGCTGTTTCATAATCAGCTGTCGATGCAGGCCGGTGCCTATCAGAATGGCAGCTGGGTGGTCGGCGTCGCCAAGGCCGGCAACGAGGAGGGTGTGCCGATGATCGGCGGCAGCCAGATCATCGCGCCATCCGGTGTGACTGTGGCGGCCACGCGCACCGATGGCGACGAGCTGGCCGTGGCGGTCTGCGACCTCGATGCCTGCGCCAGCTACAAAAACACCACATTCAACTTTGCACTCCATCGCATGCCGCAGCATTATGGGCTGATCACGTCGCGTAAGGGAGCCGAGCCGCCGCCATGAAGAAATCCGCCAAGAAGGCGAATGTCACGCCGCTGACCCCGCCAGCCAAGGCCGTGGCCGCGCTGCCGCCGCCGCTGATCGCCGGCATGTTCGCCGAGATGGGCGTGCTGCTGCGCCCCGGCCGCGCCGATGCGATTGCCGCCACTTTGGGCACGGCGCTGGCGAAATTCCGCGAGCAGTCGGTGCGCCTGCCGCTTGAACGCGAGCCCGGCCTGTTCCCGGTCATGATCGCTGAGGCGAAGAAGAAGGCGAAGCGGACATGAAGAAGACCGTTACCAAGAAAAAAGCGCCCGCAGCCGATCTGGCACTGATGGGCCTGGCCGAAGCCGTCCGTGCCGTGGCGCAGGGCAAGGTGACGTCGCAGGCGCTGACCGAAGCCTGCCTGGCGCGCATTGCCGAGTGGCAGCCGCGCGTGAATGCCTTTCTGCAGGTTGAAGCCGAGGCGGCACTGAAAGCCGCCAAGGCCATGGACCGCGCCCGCAAGCGCGGCGCGACGCTCGGTCGTCTCGCCGGCGTGCCGCTGGCGCATAAGGATATGTTCTACCGCGCCGGCAAGCAGTCCAGCTGCGGTTCCGCGATCCGCCGGCACTGGAAGGCGACCGAAACCGCCACTGTCCTGCAACGGCTGGATGCCGAAGGCGCGCTCGATCTCGGCCGCCTCAACATGGCGGAATTTGCCTTCAATCCGACCGGCCATAACGTGCATTACGGCCATGCCCGCAATCCGTGGAATACCGACCGCATCACCGGCGGCTCGTCCAGCGGCTCGGCCGCTGCGGTGGCGGCGCGTATGGTGTTCGGGGCGCTGGGCTCGGATACCGGCGGCTCGATCCGCCAGCCGTCGCATTACTGCGCGCTGGTCGGCATGAAACCGACCTGGGGCCGCGTCAGCCGTGCTCATGCCATGCCGCTGAGCTATTCGCTCGACACTGTCGGCCCGATGACGCGCCGCGTCGAAGACAACGCCCTGTTGCTGGAGATTCTCGCCGGCGCCGATCCGCAGGACCCGACTGCTAGCCGCGAACCGGTCGGGGCCTATGTCGCGGCCGCGAAATCCGGCAGCGTGCGCGGGCTGAAGCTTGCCGTGCCGCGCCGCTTTTTCTGGGACAAGCTGAACAAGCCGAGCGCCGAAGCCCTCGAAGCCGCGCTCAAAACGTTTTCCAAGCTGGGCGTGAAAATCGTCGAGATCACACCGCCGGATATGGAGATGATAACGGCCGCTGTAATGGTGATGGTCTCGGCCGAGACGGCGGCATTGCATGCGCCCTGGATGCGGACACGACCGCATCTCTATGGCGATCTGGCGCGGATGCGGCTGGAAAACGGCCTGGCGCTCAGCGCCGTCGATTACATCGATTCACAGCGCTGGCGCGGCGAGGCGATTGCCGCCTTCCTGAAATCCATGGGCGATGCCGATGCCATCTTCGCGCCGGTGGCCGACCGCCCCGCGCCGACCATCGAGGAAACCGATGTCGCCGGCCGGCCGCAGGCCGGCAAGGTCGTCGCCACGCTCACGCGACTAAACCGGCCGATCAACTATCTCGGGCTGCCGTCGCTGGCGGTGCCGGCCGGTTTCGTGCGCGGCCAGCTGCCGATCGGTTTCCAGGTGGTCGGCCGGCCGTTTGCCGAAGCGATGCTGTACCGCTTCGGCGGTGCTTATGAAGCCGCGCAGCCGGTCTGGCAGACGGCGCCAGGCTGAGGTTTATGCCTGTTCCTCGAAAGGCAGGCCGACATAGTTTTCGGCCAGCGAGGTCATGGCGGCGCGTGAGCTGACCACGTAGTCGAGTTCGGCCAGCTGCACTTCGTTCTCGAAGCTGCTGCGCTCGTCGAATTTGTGCAGCAGCGAGGTCATCCACCAGGAGAAGCGTTGCGCCTTCCAGATGCGGCGCATGCAGATGTCGGAGTAGCCGGCCAGCCGCTCGCTGTTATTCTTCTGATAGAAGCTCTCCAGCGCGCGCGACAGGTAGCGCACATCGGCCACGGCGAGGTTCATGCCCTTGGCGCCGGTCGGCGGCACGATATGGGCGGCATCGCCGGCCAGGAACAGCCGGCCATGGCGCATCGGGCCGGCGACGAAGCTGCGCATCGGCGTCACGCCCTTCTGGAAGATTTCGCCTTCCGGCAGCTTAAGGCCGTCTTCGCCTTCCAGGCGCCTGTGCAATTCTTCCCAGATGCGGGCATCCGGCCAGTTGGCGATGTCTTCGTCCGGGTCGCATTGCAGATAAAGCCGCGTGATCTCGGGCGAGCGCATGCTGAACAGCGCGAAGCCACGCTCATGGTGGTTGTAGATCAGCTCTTCCTGCACTGGCTTGGACTTCGCCAGGATGCCGAGCCAGCCGAAGGGATAGACGCGCTCGTAAACCTGCTGGATCGAGGCGGGGATGGCGGGACGGCAGATGCCATGGAAACCGTCGCAGCCGGCGATGAAATCGCAATCCAGTCGCTGGTCTTTGCCGGCTTTGTCGCGCCAGGTGATGTAGGGCTTTTCGCTTTCGATCTCATGCACGGCCACGTCGGCGGACTCGAATTCGATCTTGCCGCCGTCTTTCAGGCGCTGCGTGATGAGGTCTTTCACCACTTCATGCTGGCCGTAGACCATTACGGATTTGCCGGTCAGGTCGACGAAATCGATATGGTGGTTGCGACCGCGGAAACGCAGCGTCGTGCCGTGATGCAGCAGGCCGTCGCGGTTCATGCGCCCGCCCAGCCCGGTCTCGTTCAGCACATCGACGGTGCCCTGTTCCAGCACGCCGGCGCGAATGCGGCCCTCGACGTAAGGACGGTCGCGCGCTTCCAGCACGACGGAGTCGATGCCGGCCAGATGCAGCAGATGCGACAGCAGCAGCCCGGCCGGGCCGGCGCCAACGATACCGACTTGGGTACGCATAACTTTTCCTCCCTTGTACAACAGTTCCAGAATGGCCCTTTCTGGCTGGAAGGGAAATGGACGCAGCCGACTTTGTCTTGTACTTTTACGCTTGGTGGATGGCAGCGAGACGCTATTCTGGCGATACGCGGCCGGCGTCGGGAATTTTATGCAAATGATTGAAAAAATTCCGAGATTTTTCCTCTATGGCGAAGCGGATCAGGATGCCGGACTGCATTTCCTGCATGTCGAAACCATTCCCGCCCGCAGCATCTTGCACGATTGGTACATCGCGCCGCATCGCCATTCCAACCTGTTTCAGCTGCTGCTGGCCATCGGCGGCGGCGGTGAATTGCGGGCCGACAGTCTGACCCGGGATTTCACTGCGCCGGCGCTGGTCACCGTGCCGCCCGGTGTGGTGCATGGCTATCGTTTCCAGCCCGGCACCGAAGGCTGGGTCGTCACGCTGTCCGACAGTTTCGCCAGCGAAATTCTCGGGCCCCGCGATGCCGAAATCGGCCCGGTGATGACGGAAGCACGGCTGTTACCGCTGGAGGCTGACGATGCCACCACGCAGAGCTTGCAGGTGCAGTTCGCCGCCATCGCCGAGGAATTCCGCCATCCCGCGCTGGGCAGTCTGGCGGCGATTGCCGCGCATCTCCGGCTGATCTTCGTGGCGCAGGCGCGCTTGCGCCAGGCCGACCGGCAGGCAGCCCTGGCGCGCGATGCCGATGCGGCGCTGTTCGCACGTTTCCGCGCGCTGGTCGAAAATCATTACCGCGAGCATCGCCCGGTCAGCGTCTATGCGCAGGAGCTGGCGGTGACCGAGAAGCGCCTGACAGCCGCCTGCCGCCGCGTGGTCGAGAAGGCACCGATGGATGTGATCCATGCTCGCCTGCTGATCGAAGCCAAGCGCAACCTGCTCTACACGTCGATGACCATTGCCGAGGCCGGCTATGCGCTGGGGTTCCGCGATCCGGCCTATTTCACCCGCTTTTTCACCCGTAGGGCCGGCATGGCGCCCAGGCAGTTCAAGGCCGCGGCAGGCCATGAGGCGGTTCAAAATATGGCGATCTGACGCCCTGACGTCGCGTCATGCCGCGTGGGCAGCCTTGCGTGGCGGCCGGCCTGTTATAATCTGGACAAAACGCGCCGAGACAGGCGCACCGGGAGCGAAGCCATGGATCTCAATTTCACCGCCGACGAACTGAAATTCCGCGACGACGTGCGCGGCTTCATCGCCGAGAAATTCGATGCGGAAATGCGCGCCGCCATGGCGCGCACGCGCACCGGCTATATCGCCAAGCATCTGCATATCCGCTGGCAGAAGGCGCTGAACGAGCGCGGCTGGCTGGCGCCGAACTGGCCGAAGGAGCATGGCGGCCCCGGCTGGACGCCGACACAGCGCTATATCTTCGAGCAGGAAATGGGTTCTGCCGGCGCGCCCATCGTGGTGCCCTTCGGTCCGCGCATGCTGGCGCCGGTGATCATGAAATTCGGCACAGAGGCGCAGAAGCAGAAATACCTGCCGGATATCCTGGCCAGCAATACCTGGTGGTGCCAGGGCTATTCCGAACCGGGCTCGGGCTCCGATCTCGCCAGCCTGCAGATGAAGGCCGAAGACAAGGGCGATCACTTCCTCTGCAACGGCAGCAAGATCTGGACCTCGGAAGCCCAGCATGCCGACATGATCTTCTGCCTGGTGCGCACGGCGCAGACCAAGAAGCCGCAGGAGGGCATCTCCTTCCTGCTGATCGACATGAAATCGCCGGGCGTCACCGTCACACCGATTGTCACCATCGACGAAGCCTCGCCGGGCATGCAGGAAGTCAACCAGGTGTTCTTCGACGATGTGAAGGTGCCGAAGGAGAATCTGGTCGGCGAGCTGAACCAGGGCTGGACCTGCGCGAAATACCTGCTCGAATTCGAACGCGGCAATGCCTATTCCGGCCATCTCAAGCGGCATCTGGCGCATCTGAAGAAGATCGCCAAAGCCGAACTGGCCGGGCAGCAGCCGCTGATGCGCGATCCTGATTTCGCCGCCAAGCTGGCCGAATGTGAAATGCAGATCATGGGCATGGAGATGCTGGAGCTGCGCGTGCTGGGCGGCGCCAAGAGCGGCCAGAATCTCGGCGCGGCATCCTCGATGCTGAAGACGCGCGGTACCGAGCTGCAGCAGATGGTCAGCGAGCTTTCAGCCGAAGCCATCGGCTATTACGCGGCACCTTACACCGCACTTGTCGAAGGCCAGAACGAGCCGGGCATCGGGCCTGACTATGCCGATGGCGCAGCCGCGCGCTACCTCAACATGCGCAAGGTCACGATTTATGCCGGATCGAACGAGATCCAGCGCAACATCATGTCCAAGCTGATCCTCGGCCTTTAAGCCTTAGTCGAAGCCCGGCGGCCGGCGGTCCGCCCAGGGCGCCTGCTTTTCGTAGCGCCGGCCCAGCGCCAGCAGCATCGCGTCGCGGCCATAGCCGCCGATCAGCTGGAAGCCGACCGGCATGCCGTTGGCATCCAGACCGGCCGGCAGGCCAAGGCCGGGCAGGCCGGCCAGGTTAGTCCAGCCGGTATAGATGGCATGCGCGCGCGGGCTGGCCTGTTTGCCGTCGATGGTCTCTGGAAACACCTTGTCCTTCGCCCAGGGTTGCGCGGCGGCCGACGGCGTCAGGATCGCATCCCATTGCGCGAAGAAACCGGCCATCTGGCGGCGCAGCTTTGTCGTGTAGGTCAGCGCCGAAAGATAATCGCTGCCGCTGATCGATTTCGCCATTTCATACATCGGCAGCAGGGCAGGGGTGATGCGCTCGGGCCCGCCGAGCTTATCCACGATCATCGCAAGTCCGGCCGGCATCATGGTGGCGAGTGCGGCGGCAGCATCGTCGATATCGAAAGGCATCGGGCCGGTTTCGAGGACGCAGCCAGCACCTTCCAGTACTTTGGCGACGCGATCCACGGCAGCCACAATCTCAGGCTCGACCGGATGCTGATTGAAGCGCGGCAGATACAGGATACGCGGCCGGGCGGGGCAGTGATGGGTCTCGTCCGCCGTCACGGCAGACTGGAAGGCGAGCGAATGGCGGTCGCGCGCATCTGGCGCCGAGACGGCCTGCAGCGTGAGCGCGACATCCTCCACCGTGCGGCCGAACAGGCCGAGCACTTCGATATCGTTATAGATTTCGGGAAAGCCGCCATGGCGCGCAATCCGTCCGATGCTGGGCTTGAGGCCGACCAGGCCTGTATAGCCGGCCGGACGTCGCGTCGAGCCGCCACCATCGGTGCCGAAAGCGATGGGCCCGAAGCCGGCTGCGACTGACGATACCGCACCGCCGCTGGAACCGCCGGGCGTGAGATCGGGATTCCACGGATTGCCGGTGGCGCCGAACAGCAGGTTATACGTGTAACCCTGCACGGTGAATTCCGGCACGTTGGTTTTGCCCAGCAGCACTGCGCCGGCCTCGCGCAGGCGTGCCACCGGCAGTTCATCGACTGGCGGCTTGTTGGTCTTCAGCAGCACGCTGCCCCAGGTCGCCGGCATGCCGCCGACGACAAGACTGTCCTTGATCGTGGCCGGCACGCCATCCAGCGGGCCGCGGGACTCGCCGCTGCGATAGCGCGCCGCGCTCTCCTCGGCTGCGCGCATCGCGCCAGCCGCATCTACATGCACCACGGCATTGAGCTTGGGGTTCAGCGCGGCGATGCGATCCAGGATCGTGCGCGTCACCTCCACCGGCGACAGCTTGCCGCTGGTATAGGCCTTGTGCAGATCGGCGGCGCTCAGGCGCCAGACGGTTTCGGTCATCGCGTTTTCCCCTTTGCATCCTTCATTACGGATTGCTCCGGGCCGCGGCAATGCTGTATCCCAAAAATGACGAAAGATAAGAACATAAGATGAAAATTTGCCTGTATGCGGTCATTCATGTATACAGCAGAGAATAAACTTGGAGGAAACCCGGCATGGCCAGCAGCCAGCCTTTCACGATGGATCGCGACGCGGCGCCCTGGCCCTTCAATGCCTGGTATGCGGCCGCATGGGATCATGAAGTGAAGCGCAGCCTGCTGGCGCGCACGATCTGCGGCGAGCAGTTGGTCTTTTACCGTCAGCGCGATGGTCGTGTGGTAGCGCTGCAGGATGCCTGCTGGCATCGGCTTCTTCCGCTGTCGAAGGGCCATTTGCAGGACGACGGCAGCCTGGTCTGCGGCTATCACGGGCTGGTCTACGATGCGCGCGGTCGCTGCACGCATATGCCGTCGCAGGAGACCATCAATCCTTCCGCCTGCGTGCGCAGCTATCCGGCGGTGGAGCGTCATCGTTTCGTCTGGATCTGGATGGGCGATCCGGCGCTGGCCGATCCGGCGAAAATTCCCGATCTGCACTGGAATCACGATCCCGCCTGGGCCGGCGATGGCGAGCTGATCGCGGTGAATTGCGACTACCGCCTGGTGGTGGACAATCTGATGGACCTGACGCACGAAACCTTCGTGCATGGCTCCAGCATCGGCAATCGCGCGGTGGCGGAAGCGCCGTTCGAGGTGACGCATGGCGAACGCTTCGCCACCGTCACGCGCTGGATGCGCGACATCGAAGCGCCGCCCTTCTGGGCCGGGCAGCTCGGCAAGCCGGGCCGCGTCGACCGCTGGCAGATCATCCGCTTCGAGGCGCCCTGCACCGTCACCATTGATGTCGGCGTTGCGCCCACCGGAACCGGCGCGCCCGAAGGCGACCGCAGCCAGGGTGTCAACGGCTTCGTACTCAACACCATCACGCCGTCGACCGCCAATACCTGCCTATATTTCTGGGCCTTCGTGCGCAACTACCGGCTGGAGGAGCAGAGCCTGACCACCGAACTGCGCCAGGGCGTGTCGGGCATCTTCCGCGAAGACGAAATCATTCTGGAAGCGCAGCAGAAAGCCATCGAAGCGCATCCCGGCAAGCTGTTCTACAACCTCAATATCGATGCCGGTTCGATGTGGGCGCGGCGCAAGCTGGATCGCATGATCGCGGCCGAGCGCGGTCTGGCCGAGGCGGCTGAGTAGATGTCGCAGTCGCTCAAGACGATCCTTAGCTTACGCGACCTGATCCTCAGCGGCGAGCTGAGACCGGGCGAGCGCCTATCTGAGCTTGCCATCGTCGACCGGCTGGGGGTGTCGCGTACGCCGGTGCGCACGGCTTTGGTGCGGCTGGAGGAAGAGGGGTTGCTCGAAGCGATCCCGTCGGGCGGCTACGCCGTGCGGCATTTTTCCGAGGCCGATATTTTCGACGCCATCGAAACGCGCGGCACGCTGGAAGGTCTGGCGGCGCGGCTGGCGGCCGAACGCGGCCCCAGCCCGGGACAGATCGGTGAAATTAAAACCTGCCTGCGCAAGCTGGATGTCCTGGTGCAGAAGGAGACCGGCGCCGAGACATTCCCGGCCTATGTGGAACTGAACGAGCGCTTTCACCAGCTGTTGGTGCATCTGTCGGGCAGCCGCGTGGTGGCGCGCCAGATCGAACGCGCCGCAGCTCTGCCCTTTGCCTCGCCCAGCGCCTTCGTGGAAGTGCAGGCGGTGCTGCCGGAATCGCGCGCCATCCTGCTGGTGGCGCAGGAGCAGCATCGCAGCGTGGTGGAGGCCATCGAGCGGCGCGAAGGCGCGCGGGCCGAAGCCCTGATGCGCGAACATTCCCGCGTGGCGCATCGCAACCTGCTGATGGCGCTGGAGCACCAGAATGCGCATGACCTGGTGCCGGGCATGGCGCTTCTGAGGCAGGCCTGAAAGGAATTCTGGCGATGCACGACCGCAACGACTGGATGGATGCCGAACTGGTCGCCACGCGCGACTACGGCCCCGATATCCGCTTGTTCGAGATCGCGCCGGCCGGCGGCACGCTGGCCTATGAGCCGGGCAGCCATATCAATATTGCTGTCGAGATCGCGGGCCAGCAGGACGTGCGCTCTTATTCGCTGGTCGGCCTGCCGCGCCGCGGCGTCTATCGCATCGCCGTGAAGCATGTGCGGCCCAGTCGCGGCGGGTCTGCCTGGTTGCACAGTCTTCTGCCGGGTGCGCGGCTGCGCATCACGGCGCCGCGCAATCATTTCCCGCTGCAGCATGGCGCATCCAGTTATCTGCTGATCGCCGGCGGCATCGGGATCACGCCGCTGCTGGGCATGGCGCAGGTATTGAAGCAGCGCGGCGCGGATGTGCGCCTGCTCTATGCCGCGCAGCGCTGTCGCGATCTGGCGCTGGCGGCCGAGATCGAGGCGGCACTCGGCGAGCGCGCAAGCTTCTTCATTTCGGAAGATGGCAACCGCCTCAACCTGCAGGCGGCTTTGTCAGACTTCCCGACGGACGGCGATATCTATTTCTGCGGCCCGGCCCGCATGCTGCAGGGCTTGCGCGAGGCGATGGCGGCGCTCGGCCGGCCGCAAAGCAGCCTGCGCTTCGAGACCTTCGGCAGCGGTGGATTGAGGCCAGAAGAATCTTTCTGGGTCCGTATTCCCCGGCTGGGCGTGGAAGTGACGGTGCCGCCGGGCCGTTCGATGCTCGATGCGCTGGACGCCGCCGGTGTTGAAGTGATGTCGGAATGCCGACGTGGCGAATGCGGTCTCTGTACGGTCGATGTCATGGAACTGCAGGGCGAGATCGATCACCGCGATGTCTTCCTGAGCGATCACCAGAAGCGCGAAAACAGCCGGCTTTGTGCCTGTGTCTCGCGTGCCGTGCAGGGCGGCGTGGTGATCGACACGTCATGGCGCGCCGGACAGTGATCGTGGGGGCTGACCAAGGTTCACTCTCAGTCAAGTCGGCCAGTTTTTTGTTGCATCTTTATGGGGTTTCGCCAAAGTCCGGAAAAGCTATTTGACCAATGCACGCACGGGCGAATACCGCACGTGACAAGAAAACAAAACGGAGGAAACCACATGAACCGCAGACATCTTCTCATCGCCGCCACCGCCGGCCTTGCCCTGCTCACCGCTGGCAGCGCTTATGCCCAGCAGACCGTCAAGATCGGCCTGATCCTGCCGATGAGCGGGCCTTTCGCTTCGACCGGCCGGCAGATCGAAGGCATGGCGAAGCTTTACATGGCGCAGAACGGCAACATGGTTGCCGGCAAGAAGATCGAACTGATCGTCAAGGACGATACCGGCACCGCCGATGTCACCAAGCGCATCGCGCAGGAGTTGGTGGTGAATGAGAAGGTCAGCGTGCTGGCCGGCTTCGGTCTCACCCCTCTGGCGCTCGCCACCGCGCCGATTGCGACGCAGGCCAAAGTGCCGACCATCGTGATGGCCGCCGCCACCTCGATCATCACCGAACAGTCGCCCTATATCGTGCGCACCGGCTTCACCCTGCCGCAGGTGACCGCGCCGCTGGCGGAATGGGCGCCGAAGAACGGCATCAAGAAGGTGGTCACGCTGGTGTCGGATTACGGTCCGGGCCATGACGCCGAGAAGGCCTTCAAGGAAACCTTCGCCAAGGGTGGCGGGCAGGTGCTGGCCGAGTTGCGCGTGCCGCTGCAGAATCCTGACTTCGCGCCCTTCCTGCAGCGCGCCAAGGATGCCAAGCCCGACGCGCTGTTCGTCTTCGTGCCCTCGGGTGCCGGCTCTGCCGTGATGAAGCAGTTTGCTGAGCGCGAGCTGGCCAAGGACGGTATCCGGCTGATCGCCACCGGCGATGTGCTGGATGACGACATCCTCAACGGCATGGGCGATGTGGCGCTCGGCGTGGTGTCGTCGCACCATTATTCGGCGGCGCATAACTCGCCGGAGAACAAGGCGGTGTTCGAGGGCCTCAAGAAGGCGAACAACATGCGCCCGAATTTCCACGGCGTCGGCGGCTATGACGGCATGCACCTGATCTATCAGGCACTGAAGAAGACCAATGGCGATGCCGATGGCACCAAGCTGCTGGAAGCCATGAAGGGCCAGAGCTGGACCAGCCCGCGCGGCCCGGTCAGCATCGATCCGGAAACCCGCGACATCGTGCAGAATGTCTTCATTCGCAAGGTCGAGAAGGTGAATGGCGAGCTGTACAACGTCGAATTCGCCACCATCGAGAAGGTGAAGGATCCGGTGAAGGCGGCGAAGAAATAAGCCCTGTCATCCTGTAGTATCGCGGCCGGCGGTCTCCACCGCCGGCCGTTTCT
>JAGXRD010000080.1 GCA_018336035.1 Alphaproteobacteria bacterium
GGCTCGGCAGCTTCGCCTTGTCGAGGCCCGGATTGGCTCTTCCGCTCTTGCCGGCCTTGGCCTTCACGCCTTTGGCTTTTTTGGGCGCGGCTTTCGTCTTCTTGGTTGCCATGGTTGCTGGTCCCATCCCTTGAGGCAAAATACAGGGGACGGAGCATAATCCAGCGGATCAGTGTCCGGCCAGAGCCTTGGGGCTGGCGGGTGGCGGATTTTCGGCCTTCTTTTTTTCGCGCCGCAATAGAGCGGAATTCAACTCGGCCCCGAAGATGAAGAGCACCGCCGAGACGTAGAAGAAGACCAGGGTGATGATCACGCCGCCCAGACTGCCATAGGTGGCGCTGTAGCTGCCCAGTTTGGCGACGTAGACCGAGAACAGGCTGGCGGCCAGCAGCCAGAGCGCCGTGGTAGCGATCACGCCCGGTAGAAGGCTGCGCAGCTTCAGGCTGCGCCCCGGCAGCCAGCGGTGCAGCGCCAGCAGGCCCGCCAGCATCACCAGGGTCGCCAGGGTGTAGCGCACCGCGCTGAAGGCCCAGCGATCCGCCTCGCCCAGCGGGAAGAGCCAGAGCAGACCTTTCCAGATCACCGGCCCGAGGATCACCAGCACGGAAAGCAGCAGGAAGACCACGCCGCCCACGAAAATGGCGCCGATGCTGCCCAGCTTGATCAGCCACCAGGGCCGCTCTTCCTGAATATCGTAAGCGGTGTTGAGCGCGATCCGCAGCGCGTCGATGCCATTCGAGGCGACCCAGAGCGCGCCCAGCAGGCCCAGGGTGAGCAAGCCGCCATCGCGGCTGTCGAGGACTTCGTGAATCACCGGCGAGAGCGTCTTCGCCACATCCTGCGGCAGCAGATTCAGCATGCTCTCCATGGAGGCAAGCCCGCCGGCGGCATTGCCGAGGAAGCCCGCGAGCGCCGCCAGGAAGATCAGGAAAGGAAAGATCGCAAGCAGGCCGGTATAGGCGATATGCCCGGCCAGCTCAAAAGATAGGCTGTTGAACATGGCCCGGCCGGCACTGAGCAGCAGGCGGCCGAAGCCCAGCAATCGGGTATTCATCCCGGCTTCCCGGTCTGCACCTGTTTGAGCAGCGCGGCGCAGTCGCTGTCGGTCTCCAGGCCGGGTTCGATGAAGGCGAGGATCGAGGCCAGCGGCGTCAGCAGTACGCCGAGCGCAATGGCACCTGCCCCGCGCGCCGCCAGCGACGTGGCATCCACGCTGACGGCAGGCCGGCTGAAGGCGCCGTTGATATTGATCGGCGCTCGGGCCGACAGCAGACTGGAATCTTTCGGATGGGCCTTGATCTTCAGGCCGAGCAGTTCCTGTGTCAGGCTGATGCTGCCTTCGGCCGTCACCGTGGTGTCGGTGGTATCCAGCACGAAAACGCGCGGCACCATCAAACCCCGCTCGACATTGAAATCGGTCACAAAACAGCGCAACGGAATCTGTTTGTCGCCGCCGGCCCAGAAAAGTGCGGCCTGGCCGATATCCAGGCCGACCAGTTCCATCGCCAGATTGGACAGCGATCCATGGTCCATCGCCAGGCGGATATCGCCATTGGCGCTGCCGAGCGACTTCTGCACCGTATCGCCATAGCCGACCAGCTGGATGCGACCGTTGATCTCGCCGCTGCCGCTGTCCTTCAGGCCGGCGGCCTCCAGGAAACGTTCCAGCCGGAATTTATTGAGCTTCACGTCGTACTGTGTCAGCACGGCGTCGCTGCGGGCGTCAATGCGGATGTCGGCATTCACCTGCCCGCCAGCCACGCCCAGTTTCAGCGGGCGCAGATGCAGCACGCTGTTCTCCAGCAGCAGATCAAGATCAACGCCGCTGAGTGGCGTATTCGGCGCTTCCACTTTGTCGCCGCGGAACTTCACTTTGGCATCGACCTGGCGGATCTGTTCGATTGCCAGCGGCGCGTCAGGCAATACCTTGGGTGGCGGGCCGGCTTTCGCGGCCACCTGCCCTGCTTTCTGGGCCGCAGCTTTCTGGTTTTCGGTCATGGCGGCGGTATTCGGCGCACGCTCCCCTTCCGGCCGAAGGCCGATCAGCGGGCCGATATCGCGATAGTCCAGCACCTTCGAATGCAGGTCAGCCTCGATATAAAGCCGCTCGCGGCCCGTATCGACCCTGATCATGCCGCCGAGATCGCTGTTGCCGACCCGGCCAGCCATGTTCTCTATCCGCAGGATGGCGCCGTCGCGTTGCAGCCTGCCCTTCAGATCGTAGGGCGGCGTCATCGGCAGCGGCACACCGGTGATGATCTGCAGCTTGCCGAGATCGGGACCGCTCAGGGCCACCTCGAGATCGAGGCCCTCGAACTTGATCGGGTCGGCCAGCGTGCCCGAGATGCGCCCCTTCGTTTCACCCACGTCCAATTCAATGGTGAGCGGATAAGGCTCCTCATTCTCGCGCAGCGACAGCAGCGAGCCGCCGGTCATGCGCAGCCGGAAAGCCTCGCCATGCATGGTGCCTCGCCCGCCCAGGCGCACACGATCAGTGCCCTCGCCGCCCGAAGCCCGCACGGTATCGACCTGGGCATCTACATCAATACCGGCCTTTTCGTCGTGATAGAGGAAGCGGCCATCCTGGATACGCAGCCGGCCGATTAAAGGCATCTCGGTGCGATCTTCCGGCGCGGCAACGTCCGTGGCCGCCTCCACACCAAAGGTCCAGTTGCCTTCGCCATCGGCGCGACGCTCCAGTGCCACCTGCGGCTTCACCAGCAGGATTTCACGCAGCACGGTACGACCGCGCAGCAGTTCGCGCAGATCAACCACCACCTCGGCACGCTCGAAACTGATGAGTTCCTTCTCGCGCGCCCAGTCGGCATTGGCCATATGGAAATCTTCGATCACAAAACGGGGGGTGAGCGACCATTCGCCATCCAGGCGGCCATTGATCACGGTCTGCCGGCCGGTCGCGGCGGTGATGAAGCTTTGCGCCGGATTGCGCAGCCAGTTCCAGTCAAACAGCGCGGCAACCGCAACAAGGGCGAGCAGCACCACGGCAAAGCCGCCGGCCACCCAGTGCCACCACGGACGGCGCCAGAAAGACTGTGAGGCGGTTTTTTCCCGCAATTCCGGTGTTTTCGCCCTGGGATCAGGCGTGGCCATGGCAATCTCCAGTAGGGTAACCAAACCGTTGGTATGTCATTGGAGTTCCGTGGAAATTGGCCGATCACGGAAATTGTTAACTCCCGTTTAAAATTCGTTAATCATGCTCTGTCAGAGTCGGTGTCATGGGCGTTCAGACGGAGATCATTATCCCGCGCTATGTCGTGATGACACGACTGGCAGACAGCTGGATTCCGCGCGCCTCCCATGGCGATGCCGAGCGCGCCGAAGCGGAAGCCTTCCGCTGGCGCCGCATCTATGGCCCAGACCGCACCCGCGTCGCGGAATATCTCGTCCCGGAAGAAATCGAGATGCCGTCATTGCACGAGGCGGTCACTGTTTCCGCAGTGCCGATTGTGCCGCGCCGCTCGTCACGGATGGTGCCGGACAAATACCATGCCTGGCGCGAAGCCGGCCTGCGCGCGCTCGCGCTCTATCTCGGCTTCGGCTTGGCCACCCGCGCCGTCGACCTGCTGATCGTCCTGGTCCAGCATTAGTTTCCTGGCACGGCCTGCGCTAGACTCGCCGGCAGTTTTCTCACGCCCGAGTCCAGCATGCTCTCCGTCATTTTCGCCATCATTCCGATCTTCCTGCTGATCGCGCTCGGCGGCGGGCTCAAGCGCTTCAACTTCCCCGGCGATGCCTTCTGGGCGCTGGCCGACAAGATGACCTATTTCATCTTCTTCCCGGCCCTGCTGATCGACAACCTGAGCAGCGCAAGATTAGGCAATCTCGACCCGACCGGCATGCTGGGCGCGCTGCTGGCGGTGATCCTGCTGCAGGCGGCCCTGGTCTATCTGCTGCGGCCTTTGGCGAAAGTTGACGGACCTGGATTTACATCGCTGTTCCAGGGGTCGGTGCGCTTCAACACCTTTGTCGGCCTCGGTGCGGTGGCGGCGCTGGATGGCGGCGCCGGCATCACGCTATTCGCCATCGCCATCGCGCTGGCGATCCCGGTGCTGAACGTGCTCTGCGTGCTGACGCTGGCGCGCTATGGCGCGCATGGGCAGAGCACCAGCTTCAAAGGCCAGGCACTGTTCCTGATCAAGAATCCGCTGATCATCGCCTGCATGATCGGTATCGTAATGAATCTCACCGGTCTGTCGCTGCCGCGCGGCATCGAGCCGATGTTCAAGATGCTGGGCGGGATCGCGGCGCCCATGGGTCTGCTGACGGTCGGCGCCGGCCTGCAATGGGAGGCGGCCCGCAATGGCGGCCGCGCCGTGCTGCTGGCCTGCGCGCTCAAGCTGGCGGTCTATCCGCTGATGCTGTTCGGCGCAGCAAAGCTTTGGGGTCTGGGGCCGCTGGAAACCCAGGTGATGGTGCTGTGGGGCGCCATGCCGACTGCCAGCGCCAGCTACATCCTGGCCAGACAGATGGGCGGCGATGCGCCACTGGCGGCGGCCATTGTTACCATCAGCACTGTGCTGGCCTTCGTCACCGTGCCGAT
Organism: Alphaproteobacteria bacterium; assembly: GCA_018336035.1. Lineage (GTDB taxonomy): Bacteria > Pseudomonadota > Alphaproteobacteria > Ferrovibrionales > Ferrovibrionaceae > Ferrovibrio. Next base: position 4,562 of record JAGXRD010000080.1, read on the forward strand.
CTTCATGCTGCTGGCGGGCGTCTAGTTCTTGGGGAAGTCCAGCCCCATGGCTTCGTAGCGCTCGGGGTCGTCGCCCCAATCCTCGCGCACCTTCACGAACAGGAACAGGTGAACGCGGCGGTCGAACTGTTCTTCCATGATCTTGCGGGCGAAGGCGCCGATGCGCTTGATCATCTGGCCATTCTCGCCCAGCACGATCTTCTTCTGGCTGTCACGCTCGACGAAGATCACCTGTTCGATACGGGCCGCGCCGCCCTTCTGGTCTTTCCAGTTCTCGGTCTCGACCGTGATCGCGTAAGGCAGTTCGTCATGCAGGCTGCGATAGACCTGCTCGCGCGTGATCTCGGCGGCCAGGAAACGCATCGGCACATCGGCTAGTTGGTCTTCCGGATAAAGCCAGGGCCCGGCCGGCATGCGTTTGGCCAGATCGGTACGGACGTCGTCGACGCCCGTGCCCTTCTCGGCCGAGATCATGAAGACACGATCGAAATCGTAGGCCTCGCTGATTTCCTTCGCCATCCCGAGCAGCTTTTCACGCGGCACAGCATCCACCTTGTTCAGCGCCAGCAGCACGTTCTTGCGTTTGCGCTGCTTGAAAGCCTCGACGATGGCGCGGCTTTCATCATCGAAGCCACGTTCGGCGTCGACCAGCAGCAGCACGACATCGCCTTCATCCACACCGCTCCAGGCGGCATTGACCATGGCACGATCCAGCCGGCGCTTCGGGGTGAAGATGCCCGGCGTGTCGAGGAAGATCAGCTGCGTCTGGCCTTCCATGCCAATCGCCGTGATGCGGGCGCGCGTGGTTTGCACCTTCTTGGAGACGATGGAAACCTTCGCGCCCACCAGCTTGTTCAGCAAGGTGGACTTGCCGGCATTGGGCGCGCCGACGATGGCGACGTAACCGCAATGCGGCGCCGCCGGAGTATCTGTGATGTTTTCAGTCATGCTTTCTCGGTGACTATCCGGTCGAGCAGTCGACCGGCGGCTTCCTGTTCAGCGGCCCGTTTCGAGCCACCCTGCCCCTTGGCCGGATCGCCGGAACCCAGCTTCACGGCAACGGTGAAGCGCGGTTCATGCGGCGGGCCTTCGGTGCTGACGATTTCATAACGCGGCGCGGCCATGCCGCGCGCCGCCGCCCATTCCTGCAGGGCGGTCTTGGGATCCTTCGCGGCGCCGTTCGCGACCTCATCCAACGCCGGTTCCATGTAGCGGCGCACAAAGCGCTCAGCCACCTTAAGGCCGCCATCGAGATACAACGCCGCCACCACAGCTTCGCAGGCATCGGCAAGTATCGCCGGCTTGCCGGCGCCGCCGGAATCGCGTTCGGAGCGCGACAGCTGGATGAAGTCGCCCAGACCGAGCGACTGCGCGAAACGCGCCAGGCTTTCCTGCTTCACCAGCGCGTTGTAGCGCAGCGCCAGTTCGCCGGCCTCGGCCTGCGGAAAGCGCTCGGCCAGCAGTGTGGCGACGACCAGACCCAGCACGCGGTCACCGATGAATTCGAGACGGTTGTAGTCGCGCACGGTTGGCGGCGTTTCGGCGGCCTTGGCTTTGGCCGACTTGGCGCGGCTGCGGCGCGGATTGGCCGAAGGATGCACCAGCGCTTCTTCCAGCAGTTTGGCGTCGGCGAATTTATGGCCCAGCGCCTGCTGCAGTTGGTCGAGTGCCGGTTTGCGGGTCTCCGCGCTCAACGCCGGCCTCAGTTGATACCGGTGAACATGCGGTTCCAGCGCAGCGCACTGAACCAGGTCCAGGGCTTGAGCAGCGAGGCGCTCTGGTCGATCGAGATCCAGCGCACTTCGGCGCGGCCGATCAGATGGTCGGCCGGCACATAGCCGACGCCGCCGACTTCGACCGGCACGCGGCTGTCCTGCGAATTGTCGCGGTTGTCGCCCATCATGAAGAAATGGCCAGCCGGCACGGTATAGACGCCGGTATTGTCGCCGGCATTGTAGTTATAGAGGTTGAGCGTGTTGTAGACCGCGCCGCCCGGCAGGGTTTCTTCCCACTGCTCGATGCGCTCGACAATATTGCCAAAGCGGTCACGGCGCTCGAAATCCTCGACGCGACGACGCTTCACCGGCTCGCCATTGATGAGAAGGACACCATCGCGAATTTGCAGGCGGTCGCCTGGCAGACCGACCACGCGCTTGATGTAGTCGACGGAAGGATCGCGCGGCCAGCGGAACACCACGACATCGCCGCGCTTGGGCGCCGAACCGAGGATGCGACCATCGAAAATCGGCGGGCTGAAGATGATGGAATACTTGCTGTAGCCGTAGGCGTATTTCGAGACGAAGACATAGTCGCCGACCAGCAGGGTCGGCAGCATCGACTCTGACGGAATGTGGAACGGCTCGTAGGCAACGGTGCGGATACCGACCGCAATCAGCACGGCATAAACGAGCGTGCGCAGGCTGTCCCAGAGATCGCCGCCGCGCGTCTTCGCCTTTGCCACTGCCTGCTCCTGATCCATATAAATCAATCCCTTACGCGTAAAATCCGGCGCGCCGGAGCGCATCAAGCCGTGGTCCGCCCGGCAAAGTCAAGCGCTGGCTAGGCCCCTGATCAGACAGGCATTTTCGGCCTGGCCGAGATGATCACGATGGCCTGCGCCATCGGCGGTTCGTCGGTCAGCGAGATGTCGATCTGAGCTTCGTATCCAGCAGGTAACAGGCTTTCCAGCCGCGCCAGCGCACCGCCGGTCAGCGCCATCGACGGCTTGCCGCCGGTGAGATTCACCACGCCCATATCGCGCCAGAACACGCCCTTGCGAAAGCCGGTGCCAAGCGCCTTGGAACAGGCCTCCTTGGCCGCGTAGCGCTTGGCGTAGGATTCGATACGGGTGAGTTGCCGGCGATCGGAGCGCGCCTTTTCAACGGGCGTGAAAATACGGTCGAGAAAACGGTCGCCGAAACGCTCAATCGTTTTCTCGATCCGCCGGATATCGATCAGGTCGGAACCCAGGCCGATGATCATGCCGATCTCGCCGTCAGACCACGCGCATCGTTCATCAGGGCGCGCATGCGGCGGATCGCGCCATCCAGGCCGCCGAAGATCGCCTCGCCGATCAGGAAGTGGCCGATATTGAGTTCGACGATGGTGGGAATGGCCGCCACCGGCGTCACGGTCTCGAAATTCAGGCCGTGGCCGGCATGGCATTCCAGGCCGAGTGTTTCGGCATGCGCCGCGGCTTTGCGGATACGTTCTAGTTCAACAGCCTGTTCGGCGCCTTCGGTCTCGCAGTATTTGCCGGTATGGATTTCGATCACCGGTGCGCCGAGTTTCTTCGCGGCGTCGAGCTGCTGCTCGGAGGCCTCGATGAACAGCGAGACGCGGATGCCCGCATCCGACAGTCTGGCGATCATAGGCTGCAAATGGGCGAACTGCCCGGCGGCATCCAGGCCGCCCTCGGTGGTGCGCTCCTCGCGGCGCTCCGGCACGATGCAGGCGGCATGCGGCTTGTGGCGCAGGGCAATCGCCAGCATCTCTTCCGTCGCTGCCATTTCCAGATTGAGCGGCAGGCTGATCTCGGCCATCAGGCGGTCGATGTCGCTGTCCGAGATATGCCGGCGATCCTCGCGCAGATGCGCGGTGATGCCATCGGCACCGGCGGCAGCCGCCAGTTTCGCGGCGCGCACCGGATCGGGATGTTTGCCGCCGCGTGCGTTGCGGATGGTGGCGACGTGGTCGATGTTGACGCCGAGGCGGAGGCTGCGCACGGTCATGGTCGGACTTCCTATTTCAGGCCACGCGAGCCGGGCTTGATCGCCGGGATTTTCTGCAGCTCGGGCGGCAGCGCATCGGCCGTATAGGACGGCACCTTGAAACCGCAGAGCGCAAACAGCGGCACGCCGAGATCGACTTCGCCGTCTGACCGGTCAACGATGCAGGAGGCCGCCACGGTGACGCCGCCATGCTCCGTGATGCAGTCGATGCATTCGCGGCTCGACTTGCCGGTGGTGACGACATCCTCCGCCATCAGCACGCGCGCACCCTTGGGGATGTCGAAGCCGCGGCGCAGCGCGAATTTACCATCGACGCGCTCGGTGAAAATCGCCGGTACGCCGAGCTGGCGCGCCAGTTCGTAGCCGACCACGACACCGCCCATGGCCGGCGAGCAGACCAGGTCGACCGGTTTCGGGCCATACTTGGCGCGCAGCTTGTCTGCCAGCGCCTTGCACAGCGCTTCGGCGCGTTCGGGATACATCAGCACGCGGGCCGACTGCATGTAGACCGGGCTGTGCAGGCCGGAGGTCAGCAGGAAATGGCCCTCCAGCAGGGCCCCGGAGTCACGGTAATGCTGCAGCACATCCTCACGATTCATGGTCTTGCGGTCTCTTTCTTAAGTCAGCGGGTCAGCCGCGAGCACGTTCCACCGAACTGATGACGGAGGTGGCACGCAACGCCGCGATGATGTTTGTCAGGTGCTTCACGTCGCGCACCTCGATATCGACGAACATCTCGAAGAAATCGGTGGTGCGGTTGGTGATCTTGAGATTGGTGATGTTGCCCTTGTGCTTGGCGATGATCGTCGTCACCGCACTCAGCGCGCCGGGCTCGTTATTGATCAGCAGATTGACGCGGCCGACATGGCCATGCGTTTTCTCGCCATCCGAAGGCGGGTCCCAGGCCAGATCGAGCCAGCGCTCCGGCTGCTCGGCGAACTGCTCCAGCGTCTCGCAGTCGATGGTGTGGATCGTCACGCCCTTGCCGGTGGTGACAATGCCGACAATACGGTCGCCCGGCAGCGGATGGCAGCAGCCGGCGAAATGCATCGCCATGCCGGGGATCAGGCCGCGGATCGGAATGCCGCTACTGCCGGCCTTGCCGTGATCGGACGGCTGGCGATGCGGGCGCGGCAGCGGCGGCGCCTTGTCGGCCTCGTCTTCCTTCTGGCCCGGGAAGACGATGTTGATCACCTGCCGCGCGGTGAAATTGCCCTCGCCCACGCCGACGAACACATCGTCGGCATTGCGCAGCTTCAGCACCTTCACGACCGGGTCCAGCACCTTTTCGGTGGCGGAGCTGTCATGCTCCTTGAAGGCCTTGGTCAGGATCGCCTTGCCCAGTTCGTGATACTGGCCGCGCTGCTGCTGGCGGATGAAGCGGTTGATGCAGGATTTGGCGCGACCGGATTTGACGAAATTCAGCCAGGTCGGGTTGGGCGCCGGAACTTTCGAGCGCAGGATTTCCACCTGGTCGCCATTGCGCAGCACGGTGCGCAGCGGCACCACGCGACCATTCACCTTGGCGCCGACCGCCGTATCGCCCACATCGGAATGCACGGCATATGCGAAGTCGACCACGGTGGCATCGCGCGGCAGAGCGATCAGGTCGCCCTTCGGCGAGAAGCAGAAGACCTGGTCCTGGAACATGTTGAGCTTGGTATGCTCCAGGAACTCTTCCGGATCGGAGGCCTGATCGAGGATTTCCAGCAACTCGCGCAGCCAGCGATACTGCCGCGCCTCGGCTTCCGGCGCCGGAACATGGCTGCCGCCATTCTGCTTGTACTGCCAGTGCGCCGCGACGCCGAGATCGGCAATGGTGTGCATCTCGTTAGTGCGGAGCTGGATCTCGATACGCTTGTTTTCCGGACCGATCACCGTGGTGTGCAGGCTGCGATAGCCGTTCTGCTTCGGTGTCGAGAGATAATCCTTGAAGCGGCCCGGCACCGACGGCCAGGTCTGATGCACCACGCCGAGCGCGTGATAGCAGGCTGCAACATCGGCCACCACGATGCGGAAAGCCATGATGTCAGAGAGCTGCTCGAACGCGATGTTCTTGCGCTGCATCTTCTGCCAGATCGAATAGGGCCGCTTCTCGCGTCCCGACACCCAGGCCTCGACGCCCTGCTCCGCCAGCGTACGCTTCAGCTTGTCAACGATGCGGTCGACCAGGCTGCCACCTTCATTACGCAACTGATCGAGGCGCGCAATAATGGACGCGCGCGCATCGCCGTTCAGCTCGGCAAAAGCGAGGTCTTCCAGTTCCTCGCGCAGGTCCTGCATGCCGATGCGGTCGGCCAGCGGGACATAGATTTCCATCGTCTCCTTGGCGATGCGCCGGCGCTTGTCGGGATCCTTGATGAAATGCAGCGTCCGCATGTTGTGCAGGCGGTCGGCCAGCTTGACCAGCAGCACGCGGATGTCGGTCGACATCGCCAGCAGCAGCTTGCGGAAATTCTCGGCCTGCCGCGTGCGGTCGGACTGCAGCTCGATACGCGACAGCTTGGTGACGCCATCGACGAGGCGCAGCACATCGGCGCCAAAATTCTTCTGGATCTCTTCGGGGGTCGCGACCGTGTCTTCCAGCGTGTCGTGCAGCAGGCCGGTAGCGATGGCAGTCGCATCCAGCTTCATGCCAGCCAGGATGCCGGCCACTTCGACGGGATGGGAGAAGTATGGATCGCCGGATGCGCGTTTCTGCGCGCCATGCGCTTTCATCGAAAACACATAGGCGCGATTCAGCAAATCCTCGTCCGCCGACGGATCGTAGGCGAGGACTTTTTCCAGCAATTCTACCTGGCGCATGACTCGCGGGCGCATCGTCTTTGGTCCGTTCTCCGGTCCCTCCGGCAAACGGTTGTTCCTAAAGACTTATTTTGGGCTATTTTACGCTGGGAACAAGCCCAGCGAGAGGAAAAAGCTTAATAAAGCCGCCGGATCACTCTTCGACAGGAGCTTCCGGCTCTTCGGCGGCATCATCGCCGTCATCGCCATCCGCTTCTTCGATACCCATGCCTTCGGCAAGGTCTTCGTTGTCCTGCGGGACGCCGGCCCACTCACCCGACTGCATCAGGGCGGCCATGTTGTCCTCTTCCGGCTCGTCGACTTCCGGGCTGTCCTGCATATCGCCGATCATGCGCTGGCGCAGACCTTCGATATCCACGGTTTCATCAGCGATTTCGCGCAGGGCGACGACCGGGTTCTTGTCGTTGTCGCGGTCCACCGTCAGCGGCGCGCCGGTGCCGATGGCGCGGGCGCGCTGAGCCGCGATCAGAACCAACTCGAAGCGGTTCGGGATCTTGGTGACGCAATCTTCGACGGTGACGCGGGCCATGGCTTACCCTCGGGCAAAACAGGAGAAAAACGGCGGAAGCGAGTTATTAAGGGCCTTTCCGCTCCGATGCAAGGCTCCATTGAAGCAGAAACGCAGGCCGGACGCCAATAAAATCGTTATAACTTATTGATTCTTATAGGATGCACTGCCGCAATCAGCTCGGTTAAAGCCGCGCCGCTGACCGGATGACGCCAATCCGGCGCGATTTCCTGCAGCGGCAGCAGCACAAACAGCCGTTCGGACAGCCTCGGATGCGGCAAATCGGGCCCTGCTCCCCGCCCCGTCTGGGCCTGGCCACGATAATCGATCAGGTCGAGATCCAGCACCCGGGCTTCCCAGCGTTGCTGGCGCACCCGGCCGCAGGCCGATTCGACCCGGTGCAGCACGGCCAGCAGCTCAGCCGGCGAGAGCGCCGTCTCGACCTCAATCACGCCGTTGATGAAATCAGGTTGCTCCGATACCGGCTGCGGCCCGGATTGCCACCAGGAGGAGCGCTGCAGGATCGAGATACCCTCACCCGCGAGCAGCGACAGCGCAGCCTCCAGTGTCGCGCGCGGCGAGCCATAGTCTGCACTTGGCAGATTGGCACCGAGCGCAATGAAGATGCCGTCTGATTTTGTTACAGCGTTTCCACTTGCCATCGCGATTGCAGAGTTAGCACACTGCCTGCATAAGAAGACCGCATAACGCGTTAGCGTGTTTACAGCAAAGTCATATGGAAGAGGATAGGCAATGAAGTTTTATCAGCAGGAACGCGTCGCATTATTCATCGACGGCGCCAACCTCTACTCCGCCGCCCGCAGCCTTGGGTTTGAAATCGACTATCGCCGCCTGCTGGAATCCTTCCGCAAGGAATCCCAGCTGGTGCGCGCCTTCTACTATACGGCGCTGGTCGAGGATCAGGAATATTCGCCGCTGCGCCCGCTGATCGACTGGCTCGACTATAACGGCTTCACCATGGTGACCAAGCCGGCCAAGGAATACACCGATGCCATGGGCCGCCGTAAGGTGAAGGGCAACATGGATATCGAACTGGCCATCGACGTGATGGAGATGGCGCCGCATATCGACCATGTCGTGCTGTTCTCCGGTGACGGCGATTTCCGCCGTCTGGTGGAAGCCGTGCAGCGCAAGGGCGTGCGCGTCAGCGTCGTCAGCTCGACCCGCACGCAGCCGCCGATGGTGGCCGACGAACTGCGCCGTCAGGCCGATACCTTCATCGAGCTGCAGGAACTGATGCCGAAGATCATGCGCGATGCCACCGCGCGCGACCAGTCGCGCTCGGCCGGCGTGCATGCCACGCTGCGCAGCGGCCAGGGTGCTGATCGCGGCCCCGAGCGCGGCCCCGAGCGTGGCAATGTCGCGCATACGAGCCCTGCCAATGCGATGGACGATTTCGACGAAATCGACACCGCCGATCCGCGCAAGCACCTGCGCTGATCGTCGGCCCGCCCCACGCCGATGACTGCTACCGTCCCTGCATTGCCGGGCCACGACTGCCCGCTCTGCCCACGCCTTGTCGAATATCGCACCGCCAATCGCGCCACCTTCCCGGATTTCTTCAACGGTCCGGTGCCGCCCTGGGGCGATCCGCAGCCCGCGCTGCTGATCGTCGGGCTCGCGCCCGGCGTAAAGGGCGCCAATCGTACCGGAAGACCCTTCACTGGCGATTATGCCGGTGAATTGCTGTATTCGACGCTGATCAAATACGGTTACGCCAAAGGCCAGTTTAAGGCAGACCCGAATGACGGCCTGCAGCTGGTGCGCAGCCGCATCACCAACGCCGTGAAATGCGTGCCGCCGGAAAACAAGCCGACGCCCGCCGAAACCAAGACCTGCATGAAGACTTACCTGTCGGGCGAGATCGCCGCCATGGAAGGCCTGAAAGCGATCCTGGTGCTGGGCCAGATCGCGCATGTCGCAGTGCTGGATGTCTTGAAGATCAAGCGCGCTGCCGCGCCGTTCGGCCATGGTGCGGAACACAGGCTGGTGAGCGGCGCGACGCTGTTTTCCAGCTACCACTGCTCACGCTACAACACCAATACCGGCCGCCTCACCGAGGCGATGTTCCATGCGGTGTTCGACAGGATCAAGCAGGTGACGGGCTAGGCCCGTCACCGCTCAGAATCAAGCCTTCGGCTTCATCATCAAGGCATTGAAACGCCGCTCCGGGCGCGGCGTGATGGCGATATTCGCTTTGCTCGCCATCTCAGAATTGGGATGGAAGACCGGAATGATGGCCTGCTCGTTCATCGCAATCTCGATGGCAGCCTGCACCAGCGGCTTGCGCTTCACCGGATCCATCTCGGCCTGCGCCTTCTCGATCGCCGCATCGATGTCGGTATGCGAGAACTTGGTACGGTTGGCGGTGCCATAGATGCCGCCCGGCGTATGAACCAGCGCGCGCGGACCGATCGAAGCTTCCTCGGTGCCGTATTGCGCCATGAAGATGGAATATTCCTGCTTGGTCGCCTGCGTGAAGAAGACCGTGCCGGGCACGGCTTCTACGGCAACCTGCAGGCCAAGACGAGTCCAGGACTGCCCGACCGCCTGGGCAATATCCTTGTCCTTCGGATAGCGGTCGCCGGTGGCATGCAGCGTGATCTTGAAACCGTTCGCATAGCCCGCTTCCTTGAGCAGCGCCTTTGCCTTTTCGAGATCGTAAGGATCGACCTTGAGCTTGGTGCTGGTGCCGTCGAAACGCGACGGCAGGAACTGCGAGGCCGGCGTACCCGAACCGTCGAGGATGCGGTCGACAATCAGCTGGCGGTTGATGGCCAGCGACAGCGCCTTGCGGACACGGCGGTCCTTCAGCGGATTGCCCAGCAGTGCGGGCTGGCCGTCCTTGGCAGAGATGAACGGGCTGACATCGCGCACGGCATCCATGGCGATATACTGCACCGTGGCCGAGGCGCCGCTGGCAATGGTGAAGCGCTTGTCCTGCTTGATGCGGGGAATGTCGATCGTGGGCACTTCGTCGATGGCATCGACATCGCCGGCCAGCAGCGCGGCAATGCGCCCGGCATCGCCCTTGATCACCTTCTCAGTCACCTTGGCCCAGGGCTGCTTCTCGCCCCAATAGGCATCATTGCGGTTCAGCACCAGCTGCTGGCCATTCACCCAATCTGCTACCTTGTAAGGGCCGGTACCGATGGCAGCGCCCGCGGCGCCATTGTTGAAATCGGCAGTGCTGGCGGCGACATGCTTCTTGGAGATGATGAAGACGCGCGCCAGGTCGGAAGCCAGCGTCGGCGACGGCATTTGCGTGGTGAAACGAATCTTGTGATCGCTAAGTTTTTCGCTTTTCACGATCAGGCGGGTGAACTGCGTGAAGGGATTCGGGCTGTTCGGCACCTTCGGCACGCGCTCCAACGTGGCGATCACGTCGTCGGCAGTGAAGTCCGAGCCATCATGGAATTTCACATTCTGGCGCAGGTCGAATTCCCAGGTGACGGGATCGACGTTGCGATACGCCGTGGCGAGGCCGGGCACCAGCCTCAGCTCACTGTCCAGCGCCAGCAGCGCATCGAAGATCAGCGAATGCGACGAGCCCTGCGGGAAACCGTTGAAGAAATGCGGATCGAGCGTATTCAGCTCGAGCTTGGTGCCGATGATCAGCGACGGCGCACCCTGCGCGAAACCACGCGAACCAATACCGGCAGCCGCCAGCGTCGCAAAGGTTCCACCCATGAACAGGCGGCGGGAAACTGGAAGCATGCCGATTTTCCTTCTGGTTTTTGATGTCGCGTCGGACCTATAACAAACGCCTTCGTGTTTTGAGTCAATCAGACAGGTGACATTAAGCCATGCCGCGCAGTTATCGCATCGCCATTGGTGGCTTCATGCTGGAAAGCAACGGTCATGCACCGGTTTCGACCCGCGAGGAGTTCGAATCCGCCGTGCTGCTGGAGGGCGAAGCCCTGCTGGCCGATCTTGCCAGCCGCAATCCACGCAGCCCCACGACGCTGACCGGTTTCACGGCGGAGATGGACAAACTGGCCAAATGGGAGCGCGTGCCGCTGGTGATGGCAGCCGTTGGCGCCTCCGGCCCGGTGGATCAGACATTCTTCGATTGGGTGGTGGACCGCATGCGCAAACTGCTGCGCGACGCCGGACCGGTGGATGCGGTTTTCCTGTCGCAGCATGGCGCGGCGACCGCCACGGTCGATATCGATCCAGATGGCACGGTGTTTCGCGCTGTGCGCGAGATCGTTGGGCCTGACGTGCCAGTGGTGGCCACGCTGGACCTGCATGCCAATGTCAGCCCCGCGATGGTGGAGCTTGCCGACATCCTTGTCGCCTATCGCGAGAATCCGCATACCGATATGCCGGATCGCGGCGCCGATTGCGCCCGCCATCTGAAGGCGATGCTGGACGGCATGAAACCGCATTCGGCCTTTGTGAAGCTGCCCTTCATTCCGCCCTCGACCAGCCAGAACACCAAGTTCGGGCCCTATGCGGATGTGATCGCCTATGGCCAGACAAAGGTCGGCAACGGCGTGCTCGATGTCTCGATCTCTTCAGGCTTCTCGCTCGGCGATACGCCAAAGAACGGCATGTCGGTGATCGTCACCGCCACGGATGCCAAACAGGCCGAAGCCGTGGCAAAGGATGTCGCCAGCCATTGCTGGAGCCAGCGCCAGCGTTTCACCACCAATCTGACCAGTCTGGAGCGCTGCACCGAGATGGCGCTGGCCTGCGGCAAGGATGCGTCAAAGCCTGCTCTGCTGTTTGCCGATGTGGCCGACAATCCCGGCGGCGGCGGTCGTGGCAACACCGCCTATATTCTCGAAGCTTTCCACAAGGCCGGCGTCGCCGGCTGCGCCATCGGCCCGGTCTACGATCCGCTGCTGGCCGCGGACGCGCATAAGCTCGGTGTCGGAGCCAGCTTCGAGGCCAAGTTCAACCGCGATGAAACCACCACCTTCTCCGAAGCCTTCACGGCACAGGGCAAGGTCATCGCGCTGAGTGATGGGCTGTTCGTCGGCCGGCGCGGCATGGCGGCTGGCCGGACTCTGGATATGGGCAAGGCCGCTGTCGTGCAGGTTGGCGGCATCCAGGTGGTCGTCACCACCAACCGGCATCAGGCGCTCGATCCCATGTTCTTCGAGACTTTCGGCATCGATATCGCCGCCCTACGCAGCCTGGTGGTGAAGTCACGCGGCCATTTCCGCGCCGGCTTCGAAGAGTTCTACCCCGATGACCGCATCATCGAGGTGGACGTGCCCGGCCTGACCACGCCGATGCTGAAGAATGTGCCCTGGCGCCAGGTGCCGCGGCCGATCTATCCGCTTGATCCGGAGACGACATGGGCGCCATGAGCGCCCATTCTTCTTGAGAACATTTCAGAAACATGCTAAAATTCGCGCATAATAAAATCAATCACTTAAGGCGAATTCAGCATGGATGCCCTCCTCACTTCGGCTATCCCTGACCATCAGACCATATTCGGCCATCTGAACAGCCGTTTCGATTTCGAGGCGGCGATGCAGCCCTTCCTCGGGCGGACCCCGGCGCTGCAGCGCTATGACCTGTCGCTCGACCTGCCGGCGCTGGAGACTGCCTGCCGGGAGGTGATCGCCCGCCATGGCCTGCGCGGGTTCCGCAACACGGCCGACGATGTGGCCAATCCGGCCTATGGCTCGCTGTCACTGACCTGCAACCCCGATACCGCCGGCGATCCGCACAGTGCCACGCTGGGTTCGGCGCATTTGCGCAACGGCCAGTATTTCTATGGCACCGACAAGACACTGGCGCAGATGCCGAAGCTGAAAGGCGACTACTACGACAGCTACGGTTTCCGCCAGCTCACACCTGCAGCCGGCCATGGTGCGCTGGGTGAATTGATGCGCGGTTTCACCCTGCCGGTGATCCGCTCGCGCCTCAGCGTCATTCCCGGCGACAATGCGGAAGCGCTCAAGGACAGCTACGGCTGGCACCGCGACGAGCACATCTTCCACAATCTGCGGATCAACATTCCGGTCTGGACCGCGCCGGAATACCTGCTGGAAATCGAGACCGTGCTGTCGCAACCGGAGCCGGGTTCCGCCACCGCGCAGCGCCATCACCTGCGGCATGGCTTTGCCTGGTCCTGGGATACCAACCAGCCACATCGCGTCTTCGCCAGCGGCCTGACCGCGCAGTCACGCTGCCATCTGGTGATCGGCCTGGCACCCTGGTTTGACTATGATGCCAGCAATGATACATGGTCGCCCAACCAATGGTTCGGCCGCACGCATCCGCATGATCTGGTCGCCGAGGGGCTGGCGCATCCGCTGATCCGGGCCAGCAGGAAGCGCTAGGTCAGAGCCATTTCATCTTGCGCAGCAACAGTATCTCGGCAGCGAGCAAGCCGAGTGTGATGCCGCAGACTGCAGCAAAGGCCCATGGCTCATCTGCAAACGGAATACCGGCGACATTCACGCCGAGCAGACCAGCGATCAGGCTGGGCGGCAGCAGGATGGCGGTCAATGCAGTCAGGCGATTGGTGGTCGCCGCGATCTGCTCGCTCATCAGCGTGGTCAGGTCTTCGTGCAGGATCGTCAGGCGGTCGCGCAACGAATCCAGCGTTTCCACACTGCGCAGCACCTTGTCGGTCAGTTCGCGCAGGCGCTGGCGGTCACGGGGCGAAATCCAGTTGCCGGTCGCACCCTGCAGGCGGAACATCGCCTCACGCTGCGGCGCCATGTAACGGCGCAGCGAGATCACGCGTCGGCGCATGTCGCTGAGTTCTCCGCGCGCCTCGCGCACGTCGCATTCCTCGATCTGGTGATCAAAGGTATCAACTTCGTCTTCCAGCTGCTCAAGCACCGGTTCGATATATTTGAACACCCGGCGCGCGACCTTGGTCAGCAGGTGACCGATATGCAGCGGCCCCTGCCCCTCGCCCAGCTCTTCTCGGATGTCGCGTAGCGCATGCAGGTAGTGATCCTTGTCGCGCAGCGAGATCATCCGGTGCTCGTCGGCCCAGAAGTGAATCGGCACCAGGTCGAGCGTATTCTCATGTGGATCGCGATTGACGCCGCGCAGCACGGCGATCAGCCCGCTATTGGTTTCCTGAACGCGCGGTCGCGACTCTTCGGCCAGCAGCGCGTCACAGACCACCATGTCGAGGCCGCTTTCCTCGCGCAGCCACCTCTCAGCGGTCGGATCGTCGCGTTCCAGATGCACCCAGAGTGCGCCCTGGGCAGGTCGCCACCGCCGGATTTCATCCCAGCCGATTTCGCGCGCGCCGCCCGAGCCATCCAGAATCATGGCGAAGCGCAGGCCGGGCTGCTGGCCATAAATCAATCCGCGCTGCTGGTCCATCCGCTCTCTCAGCTTCAGCCGTACCGATCTTCTTTCCACGGATCGCCGGTATTGTGATAGCCGCGCACTTCCCAGTAGCCCGGCGCATCGCGATCCAGAAACGCGATATGCTTAACCCACTTGGCGGATTTCCAGAAATAGAATTGCGGCATCACGATCCGCACCGGACCGCCATGCTCGCGGGTCAGCGGCGCGCCCTCCCAGGAATGCGCCAGCAGCACATCCGCTGCCGAAAACATTTCCAGTGTCACATTCGTGGCATAACCGTCATAGGACTGGAACACGACATGCTTCACCTCGGGCCGCGGTCGCACCGCCTTGAGGAAATCCCGTGCCAGTACGCCGGACCATTTGTTGTCGTAGCGCGACCAGGCGGTGACGCAGTGGATATCGGAGACCGTGTCGCTCTGCGGCAGGTCGAGGAAATCGTTCCAGTTCAGCTTGAGCGGCTTTTCGACCAGGCCGCCAACGGTCAGCTGCCAGCGGTCGAGCAGAATATTGGGCTGCACGCCGAGATCTAGCACCGGCCAGTCGCGTGTCAGGCGCTGGCCCGGCGGCAGGCGGCGCTTGTCAGGCGAGGAACTTTCGCCGGTCAGCAGCCGGCCATCCCTGGCCCATTGCTGCTTGGAGGCGATCAGCTTGTCTTTGATCTGGCCCAGCAGGCCGGGCTTGTAGTCGTCGCTCATCGCTTCGCCTCCGCCTGCCGCTGTTCCCGGCCGGCTAGTCCTTGGTCTTCAGCAACCGGTGCTGCTCGCGCTTCCAGTCGCGCTCCTTCTCGGATGCGCGCTTGTCGTGCAGCTTCTTGCCGCGCGCCAGAGCGATCTTGGCTTTCGCCCGGCCGCGCTCATCGAAATATATGGTCAGCGGCACCAAAGTCACGCCGCCCCGCTTCAGCGCACCGACCAGCTTGTCGATCTCGCGATGCTTCAGCAGCAGCTTGCGGTGTCGCCGTGGTTCATGATTGAAGCGGTTGGCACCGTGATATTCCGGGATGTGCGAATTGATCAGCCAGATTTCGCCACCCTGCTCAGCCGCATAGGCGTCCTGGATGCTGGCGCGGCCGTCGCGCAGGCTCTTCACCTCCGAGCCGACCAGAACCATGCCGGCATCGTAGGTTTCATCCAGATGATAGTCGTAACGCGCCCGGCGGTTTTCGGCCACCGTGCGCGGTTGCTGCGGCATGAAGGATTACTTCTTCTTTTTCTTGCCGGTCTTCTTGGTCGAGGACTTGCTGCCCTTCGACTTCGGACCGACAAGGCCGAGCTGGTTGACCAGCGCCTTGACGCGGTCGGTGGTCGCCTTGGTCGGCGGCACCATCGGCAGGCGAAGTTCAGCCGAGCAGATGCCGAGCAGCTCGGCGGCATACTTCACCGGACCCGGGCTGGTCTCGGCGAACAGCGACTTGTGCAGCGGCATCAGCTTTTCCTGGATCGCCAGCGCCTTGGCATGGTCGCCGGCGAGGCTGGCTTCCTGCATCTGCGACACCAGCTTGGGCGCGATATTGCCGGTCACCGAAATGCAGCCGGTGCCGCCATGCGCGTTGAACGACAGCGCCGTGGTGTCGTCACCATCCAGCTGGCAGAATTTCGGCCCCGAAGCGATACGCTGCAGCAGCGGACGCTCCGGATTGCCGGTGGCATCCTTCACACCGCGAATGCGCGGCAGCTTCGACAGCTGCGCCATGGTCTCGACCGACATGTCGATCACGCAGCGCGGCGGGATGTTGTAGATGAAGATCGGAATCTTCGTGGCGTCGTGGATCGCCTTGTAATGGGCATACAGGCCGGCCTGGGTCGGCTTGTTGTAATACGGCGTCACCACCAGCGCGGCATCGGCGCCGGCCTCCTGGGCATGCAGGGTCAGCTCGATCGCCTCGTCGGTCGAATTCGAGCCGGTGCCGGCCATCACCGGAACTCGGCCGTGGGCCGCCTCGATGCAGATCTCGACCACGCGCTTGTGCTCATCATGGCTCAGGGTCGGGGACTCGCCCGTGGTGCCCACCGGCACCAGGCCGTGCGTGCCCTGGGCAATCTGCCATTCGACGAAATCGCCGAACGCTTTCTCGTCCACTAGCCCCTTCTTGAACGGGGTGATGAGTGCGACGAAAGAGCCCTTGAACATGATGGTTCCTTTACCTTTGCGCGTTACGAAACGGGTAGCCGCGACCTTACCCGCGCCGGCAGCCCCAAACAAGGGCAAGCCGAGCTTTTGCACCGGCCGGCTGACTGCTATCATCTGATTGGATTTGCGAAAGATTCGCCGTGTCGCAGCATTGTATCGATTGTCCCTCTAGCCGCAGGCGCCCGGGTTTGCCCCGAAGCGTGATCGCTGCCCTGTTGGCCGGGTTGTACCTGATCGGCGTAACGCCGGCTCTCGCTCGTCAGCCCGTGCCCGAAACCAAGCCGGCGCCCGAACTGGCCTCGACCGGTACGGCTGCGCCGGTACCGTCGGCCAAGCCCCGGCGCGGCACGCCCCCAGCACGCCCCGAACAGACCCGTCTGCCGGCCCATCACGAAATCCTCAGCGCCGCCGACCGTGAGATCGGGCGCAAGGCCTTGCAGGAAGCCGCCGCCTATCGGTTCGACGCGGCGCGGCGCATCGCCGCCACGGCCAAGGAGCCGCTGATCGCCCAGCTGACCCGCTGGCTCTGGCTGCAGAGCACGAACAGCGGTGCCAGCTTCGAGGAGATTACCCAGTTCATCGCCACCAAGCCCGACTGGCCGGCCCGCGAAGCGCTGCTGCGGCGCGCCGAGGAAGCCATCGATGGCGCCACGCCCGAGGGCAAGGTCCTCGCCTGGTTCGATACGCATCCGCCGGAAACCGGCCTTGGACTGCTGCGGCTGGGCGAAACCCTGCTGCGGCTTGGCCGTGACAAGGATGCCTTCCCGGTCATGCGGCGCGCCTGGGTCGATGGCAACCTGTCACAGCGCGACGAAAAAGTGCTGTGGAACGAATTCGGCAACCGCTTCACGCCAGCCGATCATGCCGCGCGCACCGATCGCCTGTTATGGGATGGCAATATCGAGGCCGCGCGCCGGATGCTGCCGCGCCTGACTGACGATGCACGCATGCTGGCCGAGACCCGCATCGCGCTGGCCAACAACGTGCCTGGCGCCGAAAAGATGGTGGCCGCCCTACCCGCGCATCTGCGCGATGACGGCGGCCTGAATTACGACCGAATCCGCTGGCAGCGCAAGCGCGGCATGAACGATGGCGTCGAAGCCCTGCTTTACAACGCGCCGGACGATTTAGGCCGTGCCGAGAAATGGTGGGTCGAACGGCATTTCCGTGCCCGTAAGGCAATGGCCGAAGGCCGCATCTCGGAAGCCTATCGCCTGGCTGCCGGCCATGGCGTATCGGGCGGCGCTGCGATGGCCGAAGCCGAATGGCTGGCCGGCTGGATCGCGCTGCGCCTGCTGCAGGAGCCGAAGGCCGCGCTGAAACATTTCACCACGCTGCAGGACGCCGTGCGCTTCCCGGTCAGCCAGTCGCGCGCCGCCTACTGGCTGGGTCGTACCCACATGGCGCTCGGCGATACCGAGCGGGCGCGCCAGTCTTATGCCCAGGCCGCACAGCACGGCACCACCTTCTATGGCCAGCTCGCGGCTTATGCACTCGACGCAAAGCAACCGCTCGACCTGCCGGATGCCATCCAGCCGACGGTAGAGCAGACACGGCAATTCCAGCGCCGCGAAGTGGTGCGAGCGGCGCAAATCCTGGTCGAGCTTGATCAGGAAGAGCGCCTGCGCCCCTTCATCATGCGTCTCGCCAATACTGCCGTAACACCGGAAGAGCACAAACTGGTCGCGCAGCTCGCGCGGAACCTGCGCCGCGTCGACCTGGCGGTCGCTTCCAGCAAGCGCTCATCGCGCCAGGGCGTCATCCTGCTGCATGAAGCCTACCCACTGGTCGAACCGATGCTGCGCGTCGACGAGCCGGAAACCGCACTGGTGCTGGCGCTGGCGCGTCAGGAAAGCGAATTCAACCAGACCGCTGTTTCGCCCGCCGGCGCCCGCGGCCTGATGCAGCTGATGCCGGCCACGGCCAAGGGCGTGGCCAAGGAGCTCAAGCTTGGCTTCGACCAGGGCCAGCTGACGCAAAATGCCAGCTACAACGTGCAGCTGGGGTCGCATTACCTGAAAGGCCTGCTGCGGAACTGGGACAACAACTTCGTGCTGGCGCTGGCGGGTTACAATGCCGGCGAGGCGCGCGTGCGCCGCTGGATCCAGGACTGGGGCGATCCGCGCCAACCCAACGTGGATGTGATCGACTGGATCGAACTGATCCCCTTCTCGGAAACCCGCAACTATGTGCAGCGCGTTCTGGAAAGCGTGCAGGTGTATCGCCACCTGCTGCATAACCAGCCGAACAGCGTGGATCGGATCTACGTTGATATGCGCGGCACGCCTCGACAGGCCACCACGCAGTGACGGCTGGCATCAAGGCCTGCCTGTTCGATGCCTATGGCACGCTGTTCGATGTGGCATCCGCTGCACGCTCGCTGGCCGATGAACTCGGCCCGAACTGGCAGCCGCTGGCCGAGACCTGGCGCGCCAAACAGCTGAATTACTCCTGGCTGCGCAGCCTGATGGGCGCGCATGCGGATTTCTGGCAGGTCACGGCCGATGCGCTCGATTTCGCGCTGGAAGAACGTGGCCTGCAGGATGCGGGATTGCGGCAGAGACTGCTGGACCTGTATTTCAATCTCGCCTGCTACCCGGAAGTGCCGGCCATGCTGCGCCAGTTGAAGGATGCTGGTTTCGTCACCGGGATTCTCTCGAATGGCGCACCCGCCATGCTGGAAGCCGCCTGCCGTTCGGCAGGTATTGATACGCTGATCGACCACCTGATCTCGGTGGAGGATGTCGGCATCTATAAACCGGATCCACGCATCTACCGGCTGGCTATGGAAAAACTCGTCCTGCCGGCCAGCGCCATCGCTTTCCACAGCAGCAACGGATGGGACATCCATGCCGGCAAGCGCGCCGGATTCTATGCCATCTGGATCAATCGCAGCGGTCAGCCGGCCGAGCGGCTGCCCAATCCGCCCGATATCGTGCTGCGCAACCTGACCGACGTGCCCGGCATACTGGGTATTGCGGCATGATCGCCGAGTACCGCGAGGGACACTTCCACAGCCACGACGGCCTGCGGCTGTATTACCGCGACTACGGCGACCGTACGGGCGCCCGCACGCCGCTGCTCTGCCTCTCCGGCCTGACGCGCAACTCGAACGACTTCCATGAATTCGCATTGCGGCATTCGGCGACGCGACGGGTCATCTGCCTCGACTATCGCGGCCGCGGCCGGTCAGCTTATGACACGAACCCGATGCATTACGAGGTGCCGGTCTATCTCGACGATATCCAGCATCTGCTGGCCGTGACGCATATCCGTCGCGTGATCGTGGTCGGCACGTCGCTCGGCGGCATTATCGCCATGGGACTCGGCACGGCCATTCCCACCATGCTGGCCGGCGTGATCCTGAACGACATCGGCCCTGATGTGAAAGAAGACGGCCGCCAGCGCATCGCCGGCTATGTCGGCCAGGCCGTGCAGGTCCCCGACTGGGATGCGGCCATCGCCCATCTGCGCAAAGGATATGGCGCGGCCTTCCCTGTACTGGACGATGCCGGCTGGCGACGCCTTGCCCGCGGCACCTTCACCGAGGCCGGCAAAGGCCTCGCGCTGGCCTATGACCTGAACATCTCGGTCGCATTGCGCGAGCAGGCCAAACACCCCCTGCCCGACCTCTGGCCCTTCTTCCGCAGCCTGCGTCCCCTGCCGGTGCTGGCGCTGCGCGGCGCACTCTCGGATATCCTGACCGCCGATACCTTCATTCGCATGAAGCGCGAGCATGCCGGCATGATTGCCGTGACCGTGCCGGATGTGGGCCACGTTCCGATGCTGGATGAGCCGGCGGCGGAAACCGCCATCGATGCTTTCCTGGCAGACCTGTAACGCTGCCGCCTGCATGCTATAGTTCCGGCTTCCGTCCAACAGCGAGCCGATCATGAACGCGCCTGCAAAATTGCCTCCCCTGCCCACCGTCAGCGATGTCGAGGATGCCGCCCGCCAGCTGCGCGGCGTTGCTGTCCGCACACCGCTGCTGGAAAGCCAGTTCCTCAACGAGCGCCTCGGCGGCCGCCTGCTGATCAAGGCCGAACCGCTGCAGGTCAGCGGCTCGTTCAAGTTCCGCGGCGCCTATAACCGCATCAGCCGGCTGAATGCCGAAGAGCGCAAGCGCGGCATCGTCGCCTTCTCGTCCGGCAATCATGCACAGGCCTGCGCCTGGGCCTCCAAGATCACCAACACGCCGGCCGTGATCGTGATGCCGAGCGATGCGCCGAAGATCAAGATCAGCAACACGCGCGCTTACGGTGCTGAGGTAGTGCTGTATGATCGCCACAACGAAGATCGTGAAGCCATCGGCCGGCGCTATTCTGATGAGCGCGGCATGACGCTCGTGCCGCCATTCAACGATCCCTATATCATCAGCGGCCAGGGCACGATCGGCCTGGAGATCGCCGCGCAATGCGCCGAGCGCGATATCAAGCCCGATGCCGTGCTGGCGCCGGCCTCCGGTGGTGGCCTGATCTCTGGCATCTCGCTGGCGATCAAGGACAGGCTACCGGGCACTGATGTGTATTGCGCGGAACCCGACCAGTTCGACGATATCGATTTGTCGCTCAAGGCCGGCAAGATCGTCGACCATGCCGGCAAGGGACAAACCTTCTGCGACGCGCTGATGGCGCCGCATCCGGGTGACATCACCTTCGGCGTGATGAGCCGCAACCTGAAGGGTGCGGTTTCCGCAACGGATGCCGAAGTCGAGACCGCCATGGCCACCGCATTCAACTATTTCAAACTGGTGGTCGAACCCGGTGGCGCAGCAGCTCTGGCGTCTGTGCTGAACGGCAAGGTCCCGTGCGCTAACCGCACGGTGGTTGTGGTCTGTTCGGGGGGAAATGTTGACTCCTCGCTTTACTCCGCCATCATCGCCCGCACGCCGCCGGTGTAACTCCCGTCGGCGTTACTTCAACTCGGCCGAAAGACCCTAGGGAGAGACATATGACCGAGGCATTCATCTGTGACGCTATTCGTACGCCGGTTGGCCGCTATGGCGGTTCGCTGTCCAGCGTGCGCGCCGACGATCTCGGCGCGGTGCCGATCAAGGCGCTGATGCAGCGCAATCCTGCCGTCGACTGGGAAGCCGTCGACGACGTCATTTTCGGCTGCGCCAATCAGGCCGGCGAAGACAACCGCAATGTCGCTCGCATGTCGCTGCTGCTGGCTGGTCTACCCGAGAAGGTATCGGGCGCGACCGTGAACCGCCTCTGTGGTTCGGGCCTGGAAGCTACCGGCGCTGGCGCGCGCGGCATCAAGACCGGCGAGTTCGACCTCGTGATCACCGGCGGTGTGGAAAGCATGAGCCGCGCGCCTTTCGTGATGGGCAAGGCGGAAAGTGCTTTCTCGCGGACCGCCGAAATCTACGACACCACCATTGGCTGGCGCTTCGTCAACAAGCTGATGAAGCAGAAGTATGGCGTCGACTCCATGCCGGAGACGGCCGAGAATGTCGCAGAGCAGTATCAGATCAGCCGCGCCGACCAGGATGCCTTCGCACTGCGCAGCCAGCAGCGCGCGCTGAATGCGATCAAGCTCGGCCTGTTCGAAGCCGAGATCACGTCCGTCACCATCCCGAGCCGCAAGGGCGATCCAGTGGTGGTCGACCGCGACGAGCATCCGCGCGAAACCTCGCTGGAAGCGCTGGCCAAGCTGCCAACGCCGTTCCGCCAGGGTGGCACGGTCACCGCCGGCAATGCCTCGGGTGTGAATGACGGCGCTGCCGCGCTGATCCTCGCCTCCGAAGCCGCCGCCAGGAAGCATGGCCTGACGCCGCGTGGTCGTGTCATTGCCACCGCCACGGCTGGCGTTGCACCGCGCGTGATGGGTATCGGTCCGGTGCCGGCCACCGAGAAGGTGCTGGCCAAGGCTGGGCTCTCCATTCGCGACATGGATGTGATCGAATTGAACGAGGCTTTCGCCGCCCAGGGTCTTGCTGTGCTGCGCCAGCTCAACGTGCCGGACGACGCCACCTACGTGAACCCGAATGGCGGCGCCATCGCCATCGGTCATCCGCTTGGCATGAGCGGCGCCCGCCTCGTCACCACCGCGCTGAACCAGCTCGAACGTACCGGCGGCCGTTACGCGCTCTGCACGATGTGCATCGGCGTCGGCCAGGGCATCGCCATGGTGATCGAACGCGTCTGACGCCATCGCATCCAAATGAAAAGGGCCGCTCAAAAGCGGCCCTTTTTTTATTGGCTCAGGTTGTCTTGTAGCCGATGCGGAAGCCACCCCAGTGGCGGCCCTGCACGGTGATCGGCGCCGACATGTCCTTCATCAGGATGAAGACGCCGCCGCCCATGTCGCGGCGATAGCATTGCAGCAGATACGGTTTGACGTTCCGGCCGCAGGCCAGGCCGACCGGATCGTTGAACAGGCGGCGGTTGCGCGAATTGGCCGTGTTCCAGACCGGATCGCTGCCCTGCGGCTGGCAGTATTTCAGGTTATGGGTCGGAATCAGGCCGTTGCGGTCGATGGCAACGCAGAAGGCGATGTTGGGATTGGACCCCAGCAGCGGCTCCTGCACCTTGGGCAGGAACTCGTCAGTGAACTTGACGTAGCGCGTCATATACTGCTGCGGATTGGTGCCCTTGATCGGCGCGTAGTTTTCGTCGAACAGGTCTTCCAGGCTGAGCTGACCGCGCCGCACGGCATCTTCGAAACCTTCGCTGATCCGCGCCGCGGCATCCTTGGCGGCAATCAGGAAGGGCCGGTCTTCCGTGGTGGTGACGAAGGCGATCTGGGTCGCAAGATTGGCGACCTGCTGGTCAATATCCTGGATCGCCTTGCCGGTGCGCTGCACGACCGACAAATAGCCGCGCGTGGCGGCGTTGATCTCGCTGATCGAGCCGGTAACGGCATTGACGCGACCGGACTGGTCGGTGCTGGCCTGCTCGATTTCGTCAAGCTGCTGGCCCATCGAGTCAATCGCCTCGACGATACCGTTCAGCACCTTGCCGGTTTCGCTCACCAGCGTCACACCGGATTTCACCTTGTCGTCCGACTGCTTGATGATCGCGCCGATATCCTTGGAGGCATTGGCCGAACGCTGCGCCAGCGCGCGCACTTCCTGCGCCACGACGGCGAAGCCCTTGCCGGCCTCGCCCGCACGCGCGGCCTCCACGCTCGCATTCAGCGCCAGCAGGTTGGTCTGGAAGGCGATCTCGTTGATCAGCGAGGTGATCTCTGAGATGCGCTGCGACATCTCGGCCATCTCATTCATCGCATCGACCGAGCGGCGCACCACCGTCACGCCATTCTGCGCCGCGGCGCGGGCCTGCTCGGCGCGCTGGCTGGCACGCTTGGCCGCGGCTTCGTTGGCGCGAGCAGCTTCGCTGAGCGAGGCCGCATCGGCCGCCGTGCGGTCGAGGCTGTCGGACTGTGCTTCGGCGCTTTCCGCCAGGCCTTTCGCTTCGCGATTGAGTTCGACCGAGGCGCTGGAGATCGAGTTCGCTGCCTGTACGATGGTCCCGATCACGCCGCCAAGACGTTCTGCCGCCTGGATCGCGCCATCACGGATCACGGCGAAATCGCCGCCATAGCTGTTATCGACGCCGGTCGAAAGGTCGCCTTCCGCCATGCGCGCGAACAGCGCCTTGAGGTCGCCCACAACACCATCGAGCGTTTCTGCCATTTGGTTGAAGCGCTCGGCCAGGTCATGCGCCTGCGCCTCGCCCTCATGCGCGGCAACGCGCCGGCTCAGCACGCCACTGTCGATATCGCCGCAGAGTGCCGCAATCTCGCTGATGACGGCGCTATCGGATTTCTGCAGATGATCCAGTTCGGCCTGCAGTTCGGCCACCTGGCGTTCCAGGGATTCACGGCGGGTGGTTTCGTCGTACCAGCGACGCGCCATGACCTGAAGCGGTTCGCGCAGATCTGTGGGCGCATTGCCCACCTGCCCGACGCCTGCCGGCCAGTTGCGCAGCATCTCGGCCACGGCCGATCCACCGCTCCCCAACGACAGAATCATCGCACAGCCAATGACAACGGCGATCAGGCTCACGATCAGCGGCAGCATCATGCCGCCGGTGGTTTGACTCGCACCCCAGACCCAACCGCCCGCAATAACGATCAGACTGCCAATTGCCACACCAACGCGCAGTCCCGTGGGCAGACTAGACAACATGCTCAACTCCTCCCGCGTCGGACTGTATTCCGGATCCAAAGTTCCTATTCGATCCGGACGTCCGCTCTGTCCTGTTTTTATGACAGTGTAGCGTAATGAATACCCGGTTGGGCAGAATAAGCCGGCCGTCTAAGCCCTTGGTCCCATCCGACTTTAGTCGAAAATATATACCTTCCTCGCCGCCCGGTTGCGGATAAGTTTCATCCTCCCGTCACATGGACGCGCTACCCATCATGCTCCCCAGCGCCGCCGAGTCCGGCGGCTTTCAGACTGCCCAGGAGCCCCTATGACCAGCCCCGCCGCCCCGGTATCCCTCAGCCGCAGTGAGGCCTATGAAGAGTCGCAGAATGTCGGCGTGAATCCGAGCGAGAACGTCGCCATCGCCGAGGTCATCAGCCGCCGTTACGGCCGGCGCGATGTGCTCAAGGGCCTGCTGGCTGGCACGGCTGTCGCAGGCCTCGGCGGCACCGGCCTCTTCACCATTTTGCCGGCTGGCGATGCGCAGGCACAAACCGCATCGCGCTTCACCTTCACCGAAATCAGCCATGGCGCGGATCGCACGCACCATGTCGCACCCGGCTATGACGCCGATATCCTGATTCGCTGGGGCGATGCGGTGCTGGCGGATGCGCCGGCCTTCGACCCTCAGCGTCAGACCGCCACCGCGCAGCTCAAGCAGTTTGGCTACAACAACGACTTCATCGGCTATCTGCCGCTGCCGCTCGGCAGCCAGAGCGCGGATCGCGGCCTGCTTTTCATTAACCATGAATACACAAGCGAAGAAGTGATGTTCCCCGGCATCGGCCGGCAGGAAGCCAAGGACAAGTTGTTCAAGGATATGACGCGCCCTCTGGTCGAGATCGAGATGGCGGCACATGGCGCCAGCGTCATCGAGGTTCAGAAAGGCGCCGAGGGCAAATGGGCCGTCGTCAACGGCAGCCGCTATGCGCGCCGGATCGATGCCGGCACCACCCCGATGGAACTGACCGGCCCTGCGGCCGGCCATCCTCGCATGCGTACCAAGGCCGACCCGACTGGCAGACGCGTGATCGGCATGCTCAACAACTGCGCCGGCGGCGTGACCCCCTGGGGCACGGTGCTGACCGCCGAAGAAAACTTCCATGGCTACTTCTGGGGCAAGCTGGATGCCGGCCATCCGGAAGAGCGTAATCACAAGCGCTATGAAGTGCCGGGCAACTGGTACAACTGGGGCCAGCATTTCGAGCGGTTCGATATCGTCAAGGAACCGAACGAGGCCAATCGCTTCGGCTGGCTGGTCGAAATCGACCCTTACGATCCGCAATCCGTGCCGAAGAAGCGCACCGCGCTCGGGCGCTGCAAACATGAAGGCGCTGCGGTTGTTGTGAATGGCGATGGCCGGGTGGTGCTTTATTCCGGTGACGATGAACGGTTTGAATATGTCTACCGCTTCGTCTCCGCCGGCCGCTACAACGCCAGCGACCGCCGTGCAAATTCCAGCCTGCTTGATGAAGGCACGCTGTCGGTGGCGAAGTACAATGCCGATGGTTCGGTGGACTGGCTGCCGCTGGTCTTCGGCCTGGGCCCGCTCACGGCTGCCAACGGCTTCAACAGCCAGGCCGATGTGCTGATCGAAACACGTCGCGCCGCAGACCTGCTCGGCGCCACCAAGATGGACCGGCCGGAAGATATCGAAGCCAATCCGGCCACCGGCAAGGTCTATGTCATGCTGACCAACAACACCCGCCGCAAGGCCGATCAGCTCGACGCGACCAACACCCGCGCCGCCAACGAATGGGGCCAGGTGATCGAGATGATCCCGCCTGGCGGCGACCATGCGGCGCCCAAGGCCAGCTGGACCCTGCTGGTGCAGGGCGGTAATCCGGCCGACGCCAAAACTGGAGCGAAATTCCATCCCTCCACCAGCAAGAACGGCTGGTTCTCCTGCCCCGACAATGCCGCCGTCGACCCGCAGGGCCGGCTGTGGATCACCACCGATCAGGGCGAGGCCTGGCAGAAGGCCAGCGGCACTGCGGACGGTGTCTGGGCGCTGGAAACCGAGGGTCCCAATCGCGGCCTCGGCAAGATGTTCTTCCGCGTGCCAGTCGGCGCCGAAATGTGCGGCCCGTGTTTCACCCCAGATGGGCGAACCCTGTTTGTGGCCGTGCAGCACCCCGCCACCGACGGTGGCGAAGGCTTCACCCAGAGTGGCAAGGGCTCGACCTACGAGGATCCGGCCACGCGCTGGCCGGATTTCCAGCCGGCCATGCCGCCGCGGCCTTCGGTCGTCGTGATCACCAAGCGGGATGGCGGCATCATCGGCAGCTGACGCATTTCTGGCACAGCCCGGGCTTACCGCTTTGTAACCCGGGCTGATGCTATACAGTCCCTGCCCCGGCCGATATAACCCGGAATGCCCGCACGACGGGCATTTGGCCCGCTTCATTCATGTAAGAATGCTGGGGCATTCTGGCGGGGAACGGCTGGGCATGGCCAAGGCCGAAAAAGCAAAATTCATCAAGGCACCGCAAGAGCTGCGGCTGAAAGCCGTCAATTTCCACACTGGTGTCGATCTGATGCTCACCGATGAGGTGCGCGGCAAGATCGAAGCGGTCATTTCCGAGTCCGCCGACGTCTTCTCCAAGGATGTGCTCGACAAACTGCGCGAGATGCGCATGCAGGTGAAAGCAGCCGAAGACGATCCGCTGTCACGCATTTTCATCCTGACCACGATTGCCGAACTGGCCTTCGACATCAAAGGCATGGGCGGTACCTTCGGCTATCCGCTGCTAAGTCACCTGGCCAAGTCGCTGAAGGATTTCATCGCCGAACTGGCTTTGCCCAACGAAGCCCAGCTGGAAGTCATCAGCATTCATGTCGATGCCATGTATGTCGTGCTGGCCCAGGGGGTGCGCGGCACCAGCGACAAGCTGCAGAAGGACCTGCTGGACAACCTCAGTATCGCCGTCAGCAAGGTCCGCGATCCGGTTTAATGCTGCGGCATTAACCATTTTCCGCCATACTTCGCTAACGTTTTGCCAGCAGTGTAATGGCCATGAGCAGTTCCGACGCTGAAATCTACCGCACAGCCCGCGACCTGATCGCCGATTACGGCGCCCGGGGTGCAGAGTCGCATGCGAACCGCCAGCTCACCGAGATGACGCTGGGCAGCAATTTCGTCGGCATGCTGGTCTGGCGCCGCATCCTGCGTGCGATCAAGGGCATGAACACCGCGAGCGCCAGCAGTTCTACTGCCTCGCGCCGCCGCTGAGCCCGAACTGAATTTTTCCTAGTTCTTTTTGTCGTTCAGTACGACAGGCAAACCGCGAGAGCCTTCGATCAGCGCACCGCGCAGATCGGCATCCGTCAGGTTCGCATACATCAGGTTGCAGTCGCGCAGGTCCGAGCAGATCAGCTTGGCCCCGTGCAGATTGGCATTTGAGAGATTGGCCTGCCGCAGGTCGGCGCCGTTGAGATTGGCCAGTGCCAGATGGGCGCGTGACAGATACCACCCGGACATGATGGCGCGGCGGCCCTTCTGGCCGTCGGTATCGATCCAGGTCTGGTGGTCCTGCACCACCTGCTCCAGCACTTCGGGCGGGATGGCCTTCGGCAGCTTCGCGCCGCTGCCCTGCAGCTGCTGCAGCATCTCGGCGGGGAAATCGGCGAGATTGAAATTGGCATTGTGCAGTTTCGCGGTCTTGAACTGCACGTTGCTGAGCGTCGAATACGAAAAATCCGCGCCTTCAAGATCGGCATTGTCGAGGATGCAGCCATCGAGGATGGCGCCGACAAAGGACGCACCGAGCAGCTTGGCCTGCGTCAGGTTGGTATTGTGCAAGGTGGTCTCGCTCAGCGACACCACACCGCCCTTGCCATGCGGCGGCACCGGCGGGTCGGTCATCGGGCGCATATCGGCATTCTCGAACCGCGTACCCTTGAGGATCGCGCGCGACAGATCGGCGCCCCGCAGGTTGGACCAGACAAAGCGCGCATTGGTGAGATCGGCGCCGGAGAAGTCGCAGCCGGTCAGTACGGCCTGGCTGAAATCGGTATTGCGCAGGTCGGCGCAGTAAAAGCGGCAGCCGCGGAACACCGTACGCTGCAGGTTCATACCCACCAGCTTGATGCCGGTCAGGTCGGCGCCCACGAGCGTGAGTTGCTTGCCGCGCGTCAGCTTGCCGAGGCGACCCGAGAGGAATTCGCCATGCGCCTTGATCTGATCGTACAGATCGTCGGGCCAGGGAGCGGTATGGGTGTCGCCGGTCGTCATGTTTCCATCCACGTACCGGCGGCGGCCGGATTACGAGTCATTAGATGGAATGTACTTGGGGCAATTTCAAGAAAGTATTAACGGACTGCTGCCGTCTGCTGGGTCCGGTAAGTGGCGCCCAGCCGGGCGTAATGTGCTGCGGTTTCAGTGATATTCCGCAATTCGTCCGTATCAAGACGGCGCATCAGTTTGGCCGGTCTGCCGGCCCAGAGTTCACCCGCCGCAATCCGCTTGCCCGGCGTCAGCAGGGCGCCGGCGGCCAGCATGCCCTGGCTCTCGATCACGCAGCCATCCATCACGGTCGCCTGCATGCCAACGAAGCAGTGATCTTCCAGCCGGCAGCCATGAATGAGGGCCAGGTGCCCGATGGTGACGCCCGAGCCGATCTCGGTGGCGAATTTCGCCCGGGTCACATGCACGACGCTGCCGTCCTGAATGTTGGTGTCACTGCCGATGCGGATGCTGTTGACATCGCCGCGGATCACCACGCCGAACCAGATCGAGCTGCGCGCGCCGATCTCGGTATCGCCGATCACCGTCGCATTCGGCGCGACAAAGGCATCCGGCGCGATGGCCGGATGCTTGTCGCCGAATGGCAGGATGAAGCTCACGATCCGCGTCTCAGGGGAACAGCGCGATCTGCTCGAGCCCAGTGGTTTCCGGCAGGCCGTACATCACATTGAAGTTCTGCACCGCCTGGCCGCTCGCACCCTTCATCAGGTTGTCGATCACCGAGAACAGCATGGCACGGCCCTTCACCCGATCAGCAAACACGCCGATGTGGCAGGAATTCGTGCCGCGCACATGGCGGGTCTGCGGCGCCTGGCCCTGCGGCAGAATCTGCACGAAGGGCTCATCGGCATAGCGCTTGACCAGTGTGGCCCGCAGGTCATCGGCGCTGACACCCGGTTTCAGCTTCACGTAGATGCTCGACAGCATGCCGCGGTTCATCGGCATCAGATGCGGCGTGAAATTCACCGCCATCGGCTGGCCGGCGGCATCCGCCAGAATCTGCTCGATCTCCGGACCATGCCGGTGCGAGCCGACGCCATAGGCATGGATACCCTCGGCTGCCTCGCAGTACAGCGAGCCTTCCTTGAGCGCACGACCGGCGCCGGACACGCCCGACTTGGCATCGATCACGATGTCGTCCGGGTCGATCTGGCCGGCTTCCAGCAACGGCATCAGCGGCAGCTGGGCCGAGGTCGGATAACAGCCCGGATTGGCCACCAGCCGCGCCTTGGCCACCTTGTCGCGGTAGACCTCGGTCAGGCCGTAGACGGCTTCGTCCTGCAGCTTCGGCGCCCGGTGTTCGTGGCCGTACCACTTGGCGTATTCGTCCAGGTTCCGCAGCCGGAAGTCGGCCGACAGGTCGACGATCTTCAGATGCTGCGGCAGGGCGGCGATCACCTCCTGCGTGGTGCCATGCGGCAGGGCGCAGAAGACGGCATCCACGCCGCTCCAGTCGACCTCCTTGATGGTCACCAGCTTGGGCAGGTTGAGACCGATGAACTGCGGGAAGACCGTGTCGATCCCCTCGCCCGCTTTCCGGTCGGCGGTCAGGGCGACCACGCGGACGCGCGGATGACGCAGCAGCACGCGGAGCAGTTCCGCGCCCGTATACCCGCTGGCACCCAAAATCGCGACCCGAATGGCGTCCGTGGCCATAACAACCTCCTGAGGGAAAAGGCCTTAAAAAGACGAGGAGGATGGGTATAACGCGCCAGCCGCCGGGTTCAATAGCTAAATTGCCACCTTCAGACGCGGAATTGACCCACTAGATCGGCCAGTTCCTGGGCCTGCCGGGCCATCGCCGTGGCCGAGGCCGTGGTCTGTTCGACCAGGGCACCGTTTCGTTGAGTCATCTCGTCCATATTGGCGACTGCCGTGTTGACCTCTTCCAGTCCAACGGCCTGCTCACGGCTGGCCGAGGAAATCTCGCCGACGATATCCGCCACTTTTTTCACCGCTGTGACAATCTCGGTCAGGCTGTTGCCGGTCAGATTGACCAGACGCGCACCTTCACGCACCTCGCCGGTGCTGGCCTGGATCAGGGTCTTAATCTCGCGGCTGGCATCGGCCGAACGCTGCGCCAGGGCGCGCACCTCCTGCGCCACCACGGCAAAGCCCTTGCCGGCCTCGCCGGCGCGGGCCGCCTCCACCGACGCGTTCAGCGCCAGCAGATTGGTCTGGAAAGCGATCTCGTCGATCAGACCGACAATATCGCTGATCTTCTGCGCACTGCCTTCAATCCGGCTGACGGCTGCCACCGCATCCTGCACCACGCTGCCGCCCTTCTCTGCCGTATTGCGCGCGGTGGCCGCCAGCTTGTTGGCGGCTTCGGCATTGTCGGCATTCTGCTTCACCGTCGCGGTGATCTCGTGCATCGAGGCCGCGGTTTCCTCCAGGCTAGCCGCCTGCTGTTCAGTGCGCCCGGCCAGATCGCTGCTGCCGGTGGAAATCTCGGCAGCGGCATCGCGCACCGCCGAAGCCGCGAAGGTCACCTTGCCGACGGTTTCCGACAACTGCTGCGCCGTGCGGTTGGCATCCTGTTTCAGGCGGTCGAACACGCCGTCATAGTCAGCCTCGATCCGATGCGTGAAATCGCCGCGCGCCATCGCGCCCAGCGCTTCGCCCAGATTGTCGAACACCTTGTCGACCGTGCCGATCAGCCCGTTCATCCGCTCGCCCAGTCGCGCGGTCATGCCGCCCAGAGCGCTGGTATCGATACGGGCTGACAGATCGCCGCCCGCAGCTGCACTCACCACTTCGCCAACAGCACGATCCAGCAGCTCTTCCTGTGCCTTGCGCTGTTCTTCGGTGCTCTGCCGGTTGCGCTCGACCTCGGCCTGCAGCTGCTCGTTCTCCAGGCCATTCTCCTTGAATACCTGCACGGCCCGCGCCATGGCACCGATTTCGTCGCTGCGGTCACGATCCGGCACCTCGGTGGTCCATTCACGGTTGGCGAGGCGGCCCATGGCGTTGGTCAGCATGGCCAGTGGATCGGCGATGCGCCGGCCGATATACAGCCAGCCGACCAGGAACGCGGCGACGAGACTCGCCAGCGCGACAATCGCCAGCGTGGTCATGCCGACCATGCTGACGCTCTTGGCCTGCTGCGTGGCGCTGGCGACGCCGAGATTGGCGTCATCGACCACGTCCTGCGTCAGCGCGCCCAAGCGCTTTGCGGCATCGCGGCTGGTGCGCAGCGTGGACAGCGAATATTCGAGCGAATCAAGTTCCTGTTCGCGGAAACTGAACAGGCCGGTGCCCTCGTCGCCGAAGGCCAGCACTTCCTTGGTCGCCTTGATCAGTTCGGGATGCGGGTTGATCCGCTCGACCACGGCCAGCGCCTTGGTCACGCGCTCCGCTGAGGCAGCAAAGCGCTTGGAAATATCGGTCAGTTCTGTCCGGTTGGCGGCCTGCGCGCCGACAGCGAGCAAGCCGACAGCGTTATTGACCTCGCCGATCAGCGTGGCCGTCGCCTGCACCAGCGCGAGATCGTTGTTGGCCATGCGGGTGAGCGAACGCTCGATGCGGGAGATATCTCCGCTGCGCGTCACGCCCAGCATGCTGCCATTCAGATCCACCACCGCATCGTCGATCAGGGGATTGGCGAAACGCAGGAAACCTTCATGCGCCTTGGAAAGTCCCTGGGTTTCCTGCACGCGCTGGGCACTGGTTTGGATACGCGCCGTGACCAACTGCTCAAGCCGGTTGATATTCGCGAGCAGGCCATTGGTTTCGGTCTTGATCTTTTCCAGCGCATCGCCGGTCACGCGGGCAGCGACCAGATCCAGTACGGCGCGGATATCGGCCTCGCGATCCTTGTTACCCGCTGCAGTAGCTTTGACTTCGGCCTCAGTCGCCGCGGAAACCAGGTCCGGCGCGGCGCCGGCCATATCCGCCACCCGCTCTGCCAGCGCCAGCGCAGCCACCACAGAGGCAACACCGTCATCGGTGACCGTCACGATCGCCCGGTCGAGCCGGGACAGGGAAAACCATCCCGTCACGGCGGAAATCAATGCGAAAGAAGCAATTACCCCCACCGCGAGGTAGAGCCGCTGGCGGATTCCGCCCTGCCGTTTGGTGATCGGCGCCTCGGCCATCGTATTCCCCCTGGTGATTCTAATCCCGGGGGATTGTTCTGGGTTTTTGTCCTAGGGGCAACCCCATTGATTCTGCAAAACAAACTGGTGGATTGCATACTAGCGGGACGGGTGCGGAGCCGTGGCGTTCGCGCCGGGGGCTATGCTAGGCTGCGATACGTGAGGAATGCCCGCCATGCTCGTCCTG
Organism: Alphaproteobacteria bacterium; assembly: GCA_018336035.1. Lineage (GTDB taxonomy): Bacteria > Pseudomonadota > Alphaproteobacteria > Ferrovibrionales > Ferrovibrionaceae > Ferrovibrio. The sequence continues at coordinate 37,741 of JAGXRD010000080.1, forward strand.
ATCGACAACTACGATAGTTTTACGTGGAATCTGGTTCACTATTTCGGCCAGGTCGGTGCCCCTGTGCAGGTCTTCCGTAATGACGAGACCACGCCCGAGGCCATCCTGGCGATGAAGCCCGCCGGTGTCGTGCTGTCACCGGGCCCCTGCGATCCCGACCGCGCCGGCATCTGCCTCGCCATGATCGATAAGGCCGCCGAGACCCGCCTGCCCCTGTTTGGCGTCTGCCTCGGCCACCAGGCTATCGGACAGGCCTTCGGCGGCAAGGTGGTGCGCGCGCCGCAGCCGCTGCACGGCAAGATGAGCCGCATGCATCATACCGGCGAAAGCGTCTTTGCCGGACTGCCGCAGGATTTCCTGGCCACCCGCTATCACTCACTGACCATCGATCCGGCCACGCTGCCCAACAGCCTGACGGTCACCGCACGGGCCGAGGACGGGGTGATCATGGGCGTGGCGCATCGCGACCTGCCCATCCATGGCGTGCAGTTCCACCCCGAGAGCATCGCCTCCGAACACGGACTTGCGATGCTGGCGAATTTTGTGCGCTATTGCGGCCTTCCGGTGGGCAAGATTTCGGAGCACGGACAGGCGGCATGAGTGCGGACGTAACGGAATTCAAACGGCTGCTGGGGCTGGTGGCCGGCGGCGCACGACTGAGCGTGGAAGATGCCCGCACCGCCTTCGACGTGATGATGTCGGGCAACGCCACGCCGTCGCAGATGGGTGCCTTCCTGATGGCGCTGCGCGTGCGCGGCGAGAGCGTCGACGAGATCACCGGCGGCGCCATGACCATGCGCGCCAAGGTCAACGGCGTGAAAGCCCCGGCTGATGCCATCGACATTGTCGGCACCGGCGGTGACGTCAAGGGCACCTGGAATGTCTCGACCTGCTCGGCTTTCGTCATCGCCGGCTGCGGCGTGCCGGTTGCCAAGCACGGCAATCGCGCGGTGTCGTCCAAGACCGGCGCTGCCGATGTGCTGACCGCGCTGGGCGTGAATATCGACTGCGATTTCCGCCTGATCGAAAAGGCGATTGCCGAAGCCGGCGTCGGTTTCCTGATGGCGCCGCGCCATCATGGCGCGATGCGCCATGTCGGCCCGACGCGCGTCGAGCTTGGCACCCGTACGATCTTCAACCTGCTCGGTCCCTTGAGCAATCCGGCACTGGTGAAGCGCCAGTTGATCGGTGTGTTCGACCGCCAGTGGGTGCAGCCGCTCGCCGAGGTGATGGGCAAGCTGGGTGCCGAGAAGGTCTGGGTCGTGCATGGCTCGGATGGTCTGGACGAGATCACCACCACCGGGCCCACTTACGTTTCCGAAATGGATGGCGGAAAGCTGCGTCATTTCGAGATCAACCCGGAAGACGCCGGCCTGCCGCGCGCAAAGCTGGAAGACCTGAAGGGTGACGAGCCCACCGCCAATGCGGTTGCATTGCGCGCTGTGCTGAGCGGTGCGCCGGGCGCCTTCCGCGACATCGTGCTGTTCAATGCCGGGGCCGCGCTGCATATCGCCGGCAAGGCGAAGGATCTGCGCGACGGTGCCGCCCAGGCCGCCCAGTCGATCGACAGCGGCAAGGCGCGTGCCGCCCTGGCCCGCCTGATCGAGATCACCCATGAACCGCCGCCGCCTCCGCCCGAGGCGGAAAAGCCGGTAAAAAAGAAAGCGGCGTCATGAGCGACGTTCTTGCCAGGATCAACGCCTACAAGCGCGAACACATCGCGCGCTGCAAGGCCGCCCTGCCCGCGTCGACGCTGGAACAGCAGGCCCGCGCCACGCCGGCACCGCGCGGCTTTATTCGCTCTTTGCAAAACACGGTTGCGGCTGGCCGCTACGGCCTGATTGCCGAAATCAAGAAGGCCTCGCCGTCCAAGGGCCTGATCCGCGCCGATTTCGATCCGCCGGCTCTGGCCCGCGCCTATGCCGCTGGTGGCGCCACCTGCCTGTCGGTGCTGACCGATGAGCCGTCTTTCCAGGGCCATGACGACTATCTGCGCACGGTCCGCATGGCTGTGAATCTGCCGATCATCCGCAAGGACTTCATGCTCGATCCCTATCAGGTGATCGAGGCGCGTGCGCTGGGCGCAGACTGCATCCTGCTGATCATGGCAAGTTTGAGCGATGTGCAGGCCGCCGAACTGGAAGCTGCAGCCGGTGACTACGGCCTCGATGTTCTGGTCGAGGTGCATGACGGCGAGGAACTCGACCGCGCGCTGAAGCTCAAGAGCCCGCTGCTCGGCGTAAACAACCGGAACCTGAAGACACTGACCGTCGATATCGCCACCACCGAGGCGCTGGCGGCCCGCGTGCCGGCCGGCAAGATGCTGGTGGCGGAATCCGGCCTCTATACCAAGGCCGATCTCGACCGCATGGCAAACTGCGGCGCCCAGTGCTTCCTGGTCGGCGAAAGCCTGATGCGCCAGCCCGATGTGGAAGCCGCCACCCGCCTGCTGCTCACCGGCAAGGAACTCGCGGCATGAGCAGCGGCAAACTCACGCATCTGAACGACGCAGGCGAAGCCCATATGGTCGATGTCTCGGCCAAGGCCGAGACCGAGCGTGTCGCCAAAGCCGGCGCGCGCGTGCTGCTGCAGAAATCGACGCTGGATCTGATCCTGTCGGGTCAGGCCGCCAAGGGCGACGTGCTGGCCACCGCGCGCATCGCCGGCATCATGGCCGCGAAGAAGACCTCCGATCTCATTCCGCTCTGCCATCCGCTGGCGCTGAGCCAGGTGACGGTGGAACTGACCCCGGATACAGCGGGCAATGCCATCGATATCGTCGCGACCTGCAAGCTGAAGGGTCGCACCGGCGTGGAGATGGAAGCGCTGACGGCTGCGAGTGTTGCCGCGCTGACCATCTACGACATGGTGAAAGCCGTGGATCGCGGCATGCAGATCACCGATATCCGGCTGCTGCACAAGTCGGGCGGCAAGTCAGGCGATTTCAACGCATCATGATTCCAGTTCGGGAGGCCCGCAGCCGCATTGTCGCCGCCCTGCCGCTGATGGCCGCGGAAACGGTGGCGGTGAGCGCGGCCTCCGGTCGGGTTCTGGCGCAGGATGTCGCGGCGCGTCGCACGCAGCCGCCCTTCGATGTCAGCGCGATGGATGGCTGGGCCTGCCGCCAGGCTGATCTCGGCACCATTCCCGCCAAACTCAAACCTGTCGGCCATGCCGCCGCCGGCGGTCGTCATGATGGCACGGTCGGCGCCGGAGACTGCGTGCGCATCTTCACCGGCGCGCCGCTGCCCGATGGCGCCGATGCCATTGTGATTCAGGAAGACGCCGATCTGGCTGGCGATGTGCTGACCGTGCGCGAAGCGCCGAAGCCCGGTCAGTGGATCCGCAAGGCCGGTCTCGATTTTGCCGAGGGCCAGGTGCTGCTGTCGGCCGGCCGCCTGCTCGGCCCGGCCGATGTGGCGCTGGCCGCCGCCATGAATGTGCCCTGGCTGCAGGTGCGACGGAAACCGCGCATCGCCGTGCTGGCGACCGGCGACGAGTTGGCCCGCCCCGGCGAGCCGATCGGCCCCAACCAGATCGTCAGTTCGAACAATATCGGGCTCTGCGCGCTGGTCGAGGCCAATGGTGGCGTCGCCGTCGATCTCGGCATCGCGCGCGACACCGAAGCCGACCTGCGCGAAAAGGCCGCTGCTGCTGCCGGCTGCGACCTCCTGCTGACGCTCGGTGGCGCCAGCGTCGGCGAGCATGACCTGATCCATAAAATTCTCGGCGGCGGCGGAAAGAGCATCGATTTCTGGAATATCGCTATGCGGCCGGGCAAGCCGCTGATGTTCGGGCGCGTCGATCTCGGCAACGGCGCGTCCATTCCGCTGCTCGGCCTGCCGGGCAATCCGGTTTCGGCAATGGTTTGCGGTCACAATTTCCTGCTGCCGGCGATGCGCGCCATGCTGGGGCTCGACTGGGAGATCCGCTTCGAGACCGCGATCAGCAGTAGCGATCTGAGCGAGAATGACAAGCGCGAGGATTATCTGCGCGCCACGCTGCAGCGGCAGGATGATGGTCAACTGGTTGCGACGGCTTTCGGCAAACAGGACAGTTCGATGCTGCGCCGCCTGAGCGATGCCGACTGCCTGATCGTGCGCCCGCCGCATGGCCCGGCCATCAAGGCTGGCGCGGCAGTTCCCATCCTGCGGCTGCGCTGATCATGCGCGTCACGCTGCTCGGCACCGGCTGCCCCCAGGTTTCCACGCGACGTTACGGTCCGGCCAGTCTGCTGCGTACCGACACGCGCCAGTTCCTGATCGACTGCGGCTCAGGCGTGACACAGCGCCTGCTGGCAGCGGGCACATCGGGTAAGCAGATCGATGCCGTGCTGCTGACGCATCTGCATTCCGACCATATCGTCGACCTGTTCCAGTTGATCATCTCGAGCTGGCATCAGGGCCGCGACCGGCCGCAGCGCATCTTCGGCCCGGTCGGCACGCAGCAGTATCTGAAAGGCCTGATGGCCTTGTGGAAGCCGGAACTCGACCAGCGTATCGCACACGAGAAGCGGCCCTCCACCACGGCGCTGGAACTCGACGTTACCGAGGTGGAGCCCGGCCGGATCATTCAGGACGGCGACCTGTCGGTGATTGCTGTGCCAGTGCGGCACCAGCCGGTGAAGGCCGCTTTCGGTTATGTCTTCACCGACAACAGACACAAGGTCGCGTTCAGCGGCGACACGGCTTACTGCCCCGAACTGATCCAGGCGGCGAAAGACGCCGATGCGCTGGTGCATGAATGCTTCCTGCATCGCGAGATGCTGGCCCTGCCCGGCCGCTCGCCGGAGACGCTCGCCAATGTCGCCAGCTATCACACACTCTCGACCGAGGTCGGCAAGGTCGCCGGTCAGGCGCATGCCGCCTGCCTGATCCTCAACCATTTCGTGCCGGTCGAATTCGATGCGGCCAAGCTGCTGGCCGAGGTGCGCGCCGACTATGCCGGTCCGGTGCTGGTCGGCGAAGACCTGATGGAGTTCGATGCGGCCACCCGCGTGGTCAGCCATGCCAACGGAAGCATTGCCCTGCCGCTCCCGGCCTGATCAAATGGCTCAGCCGTCCGAGACAACGACAACGAGGCCGTAATGCCCGTCGCCTGGCGCATCCTGCTCTGCGCCTGCCTCAGTTACACGATCAGCCAGTTCTACCGCTCGGCCAATGCCGTGATCGGGCCAGACCTGATGACCGAACTGGCGCTGACGCCGGAAGACCTCGGCATCCTGACCGGCGCCTTCTTCCTGACCTTCTCGATCAGCCAGTTCCCCGTCGGCATTGCACTCGACCGCTGGGGACCGCGCCGTACCATCATCTTCACTCTGGTGATCGCGCTGATCGGCGCACTGGCTTTCGCCTTCGGCCGCAATCTGACGGAGCTAACTCTGGCGCGCATCGTGCTCGGCTTTGGCTGTGCCGCATTGCTGACTGGCCCGATGGTGCTGTTCTCGCGCTGGTTCCCGCCCGAGCGGTTCGCGACGATGTCGAGCATCCTGATTGCAGTCGGCAATATCGGCGTCATCGCATCCACCGCGCCATTGGCATGGCTTGCAGAGGCATATGGCTGGCGTTCGGCTTTCTTTATCACGGCAGCGATTACCGTCTGCCTGATCGCCCTGTCCTTCTGGGCCATCGAGGATCATCCCGATCCGGCCAAGGCGCGCAGCGGCGCCAATGAAAGCCTGGCAGAAACCCTGCGCGGCATCGGCGCCGTGATCCGGCATCCGGCTTTCCCGAACCTGTTCGTCATCATCGCCTCGGCCTATGCCACCTTCATCACCATCATCGGCCTTTGGGGCGGTCCATATCTGCATGACGTGCATGGTATGGATGCGGCGGCGCGCGGCAATGTGCTGATCTTCATGGCCGTGGGCGCGGCCGCCGGTTATTTCATCTGGGGGCCGCTGGATCGCGTGTTCAACACGCGCAAATGGTTGCTGGCAGCGGGGCTCGGCAGCCAGCTCGCCTGCCTGCTGGTGATTATCCTGGTTCCGGGTCTGAGCGTGTTCGTGATCACCGCGCTGTTCTGCTTCATGGGCGTGATGAACGGCTGCATTGTGATGATCTTTGCCCATGCGCGGTCGGTTTTTCCGGCTGCGCTGATCGGCCGTGGCATCACAACGCTGAACATCGGCACCATGGGCGGCGGCGCGTTTCAGCAGTTTTTCACTGGCTGGCTGATGGGCCGTATGGCGCCAAAAGGCACCGTGCCGACCGAACTGGATTACCGCATCATCTTCGGCGTGCAGTTTGCCATCCTGCTCGCAGCGCTGCTGTTCTATTTGCGCACGCCCGATGCCAAGCCACATGACGCAGCCTGATCATGACGACACTCCGTATTGAACCGATCTGCGAATCTGCCGTGGCGCCGTACGGCTGGATGCTGGGCAAGCCGCTGCCGATCGCAGCGGACGCCGTCGCCTTTACCAGCCCCGGTTCGGATTTCTGGCATGAACATGTCTTCCATGCCGGCGATGGCGGTCAGCACGAAATTCTCTGGGTGAAATACCGCTCGACCGACGCGACGGTTGCCAAACTGGAAGTGCATCACCTGACGCAGCAGGCGGTCGTTCCGGTGATTGGCAGCATCGTGCAGGTGGTGGCCGCCAGCGACGCAGCCGGCGAACCGGATCTCGCCACCTTGCGCGCCTTTGCCATCGATCCCGGTCAGGGCATCTGCATGCGGCCGGGCACCTGGCATGCCACACGCTCTGCAGGCGGCGAAGCCACCTGCCTGATGCTGACGCGCCAATCCACCACACTCGATCTGGTGCGCCACCTCAATCACGGCGCAGCCTCCCAAGAGTCGCGCCTCACCGACATCACTCCTTTCCAGCTGCAGCGCTGACATGACTGAGCCCGTTCCCGCCCGCTTCAACCTCGCGCGCTATTGCCTGGCAGAGAATGCCCGGTTGCGGCCGGACAAGACGGCCATGATTCTGGTCGGCGCGGATGGCGAGTTCCGCATGAGCTTCGCCGAGGCCGACCTTGCCGTGCGACGGCTGGCGGCCGGTCTACAGAGCCTGGGCCTGCCGCCACGAAGCCGCATCATGATCCGCATGGCCAATGATGCGGATTATGCGCTCACCTATTTCGCCACCATGGCGGCTGGCTATGTGGCGCTGCCGTCCAGCGCGCAATTGACACCGAATGAAGCCGCCTATCTGCTGGAGAATTCCGGCGCAGCCGCAGTGGCGGCCAGTGCGGAACTCGCCGCCGACCTGACGCTGCCCTCCGGCGTGTTACTGCTCGATCCGACGAAGCTCCAGCAGTTCAAGCAGTTCGCGCCGCTATCCGACTATACTGACACCGCAGCCGACGATCCGGCCTATCTGGTCTATACCTCGGGTACCACCGGTCGCCCCAAGGGCGTGCTGCATGCGCATCGTGCCGCCTGGGGCCGTCGCCCCATGCATCAGGGCTGGCTGGGCTTACGCGACAGCGACGTGATGCTGCATGCCGGCGCCTTCAACTGGACCTACACGCTGGGTGTCGGCCTGGTCGATCCCTGGGCGGTGGGGGCCACGACGGTGCTCTACAATGGCCCGCGCGACATCCAGGTCTGGCCGCAACTGCTGGCACGCCACCGTGCTACGATCTTCGCCGCCGTGCCGACACTGTATCGCCAGATCCTGAAATACTGCGATCTCGACGCCTACGATCTCTCGGCGCTGCGGCACGGCGCGACGGCCGGCGAAGCGTTGCCGCCGGCCCTGCTGCAGGAATGGCAGGACCGCACCGGCAAGCCGATGTATGAAGCGCTCGGCATGTCGGAAATCTCCACCTACATCTCGACCGGCCCCGGCATGACCATCAAGCCGGGCAGCCCGGGCAAGCCGCAACCGGGCCGCCGCATCGCCATCCTGTCGCCTGATAGCGACAGCCCCTCGCCGCTGCCACAGGGCGAAACCGGCTTGCTGGCCGTGCATCGCAGCGACCCCTCGATGATGCTGGGCTACTGGCACCGGCCGGAGGAAGAAGCGCTGGTCTATCGCGGTGAGTGGTTCTGCGGCGGCGATCTCGCCAGCCTGGATGCCGATGGCTATGTCTGGCATCACGGCCGCAACGACGACGTGATGAATGCCATGGGCTACCGCGTCTCCCCGGTCGAGGTCGAGATGGCAATGGCCGATCATCCGGCGATTGCGGAAGTGGCCGTCACCGAGATCAGGGTGCGCGCCGATGTTTCCGTGGTGGCCGCTTTCATCGTGCTGCGCGAGGGCATGACCGCCGAAGCGGGCGACCTTGGCCGGTTCGCCGAAGCCCGCCTGGCGGCGTATAAATGCCCGCGCGAATGGCGTTTCGTGCCCAGCCTGCCGCGCACCGCCAATGGCAAGGTGCAGCGCAAGAAACTGGCCGAAACAGTCTGAAATAATGTGGCATCGCCTTTGCAATTTCCCCATCAGAACAATCGATGGGGTTTGTCATGGGTACCATTGCCGCCGCTTCCACCAAGGCCGTTTTCGGCGATCTGCTGACCGCGCATCAGACCGTGGCCGCGAATACCCCGGCCAAGGTCGCCGCGACGAAATTCGCGGATTACCTGGAAGAAAAGCAGTCGGCAGGCCGCCTTCCCAGCGTCTCGCCAGGCCAGCATCCGAGCCCTGAACTGCTCGGCAAGGTGCTGTTCGGCAATGCCTGGGATGCCGATACCAAAACCATCCGGCTCGACAAAATTACCGCCGATATCCAGAAACGCACGGCAGAATTTGCCGGGCAGTTCAGGCAGGCGCTGGCCAACCATGGCATCGATCCGAATATCCCGGTCGAGCTGAGCACCGGCGGCGACGGCCGCATCATCGTCGACAACGGCCACCCCAAGGCGGAGGAGATCGGCAAGCTGTTCGCCGCCGACCCGCAGCTGGCCCATGCCTATCGCGAGGTCGCCGCCAGCAACGACCACCTGACCCTCATGCAGGCCGGTGCCGCCTATGTGAAGGACTGGAACGCCGCCAAGACCGATGGCGAGCGCACCGCGCTGTGGAACCGCTACAGCACGCTGATGGACAAGATGATCAGCATGTTCAGCAGTCGCATGACCTTCGCGCCCAATACCGTGGTGGCCGAAAGCCAGCAGATGCTGCGTCGGATGGGCCTGTCGTAAACCTTACGTGATCGACAGTCCGTCATCGGCGGCGATTATGGCGCCGTTGATGAAACGCGCCTCGCCCGAGGCCAGCAGCAGCACCAGACCGTCGAGGTCCTTGACGTCGCCGACCCGCTTGCGCGGCAGCATCTCGATCAGCTTCTTGCCACCCGGCGTCGCCCAGTAATCGCGGTTGATCTCGGTCTCGATATAGCCGGGACAGATCGCCGAGGTGTTGACGCCGTAGCGCGCCCATTCCAGCGCCATCGCCTTGGTCATATGCACGACTGCCGCCTTCGACATGCAGTAGACCGACAGCTGGCCCAGCACGCGCAGGCCAGCCACGGAGGCGATGTTGATGATGCGGCCTTCGGCCTTGCGGTCGATCATGTCCTTCGCCGCCGCCTGCGCCACGAAGAAGGCGCCCTTGGTATTGGTATTCATGGTGAAGTCGTAGTCGTCGGGCGTGACATCGACAATGCGGCCCTGTTTGCTGACGCCGGAATTGTTGATCAGGATATCGGTGCCGCCGAGCTTCTGCCGCACCTCTGCGAAGGCGGCCTGGATATTGTCGTAGTCATTCACATCCAGCTTCACGGTGATGGCTGTGCCGCCCGACGCAGAGATCCGGTCGGCCAGCGACTGCAGCCGGTCGGTCCGCCGGGCCGCCAGGGCGACGCTGGCCCCGGCCTCGCTCAGAATCTCGGCAAACCTTTCGCCCAGGCCGCTGCTGGCCCCGGTTACGACTGCCACCTTGCCCTTCAGACTGATCCCGCTGCCCATCGAATCCTCCCTGATTTTCCGTTGTCTGAATGCTGGGCGGGCCATTGCCTGCGGTCAAGGGCTGGCCGGATCGCCCGAGCTGCGCTACCGTAACGGCATGCGCATCGAAATCGTCTCCGACGTCGTCTGTCCCTGGTGTTTCATCGGCAAGCGCCGCCTTGAAAAGGCGATGGCGCAGCGCCCGGATATTACCTTCGAGATCGGCTGGCGTCCGTTCCAGCTCAATCCGGACATGCCGCGTGAAGGCGCCGATCGCAAAAGCTATCTGGAAGCCAAGTTCGGCGGACCGGAACGGGCCAAGGAGATTTATGCCCGTGTCACCGCCGAAGGCGCCAAGGAAGGCATCGCCTTCAATTTCGACGGCATCAAGCGGACCCCCAACACGCTCGCCGCCCACAGCCTGCTGCGCTGGAGCCTGAAGGCCGGCGTGCAGAGCGAGCTGAAGGAGCGCCTGCTCAATTTCTATTTCATCCAGGGCCGGGATATCGGCGATCATCAGGTACTGGCCGATGCGGCAAATCTTGAAGGCATGGATGGCGCGCTGGTGAAGCAGCTGCTGGATGAAGGCCGCGACGCCGATGTCGTTGCGTCCGAAGACCAGATGGCGCGCGAACTGGGAATCAATGGCGTGCCCTTCTTCATCTTCGAAGGCAAATACGGCGTCTCCGGCGCCCAGCCGCCAGAGGCCCTGCTGCAGGTGATCGACAAGGTCGCCGCCGAAATCGCGGTCGCGCCCGAGGCGTGACCGTGGAACTGAGTGGCCAGGGCGCAACGCCTCAGGGCCAGCCCAGCATCGAATTCATCACCGATCCGAGCCGCATCCGGGATGCCAATGTCCGGCATTTCCTGGAACTCTGGCAGGCCGCCCATGTCGATGGCCGCGCGCCGGGCAAGTCATTCCTCGATCCGCTGCGCCTGCGTTTCCTGCTCGGCTCGCTGTCGCTATTGGAAGTTCAGCGCGAGGAGCCTCTGCGCTTTCGGTACCGCCTCGTCGGTACGGATATAGTCCAGCGTCTCGGTCACGAACTGACGGGTAAATTCCTCGACGAACATCCGGATCCGCTTTTACGCCCGTTTCTGGTCAAGGGCGCAACCATGGTGCATCACCGCACGATGCCGGCCTACGCCCATGTGCAAGCCCGCACACTTGGTCAGGACTGGTTGCTGGAGGTGGTGGCCGTGCCATTGCTGGGACCTGATGGCGAGGTCGCGTTCATCGGTGCGGGCCAGAGTTTCCCGCCCGATAAAACCGAGCAGCCCGGCCGCACCTGAACGTCAGGCCTTCTTTACGACCCGCGCCTTCGCCTTGGTGGCGATCTCGGCCAGCCGCAGCGAGGCATGCAGCACGCCCTTGAGGCGATCCTGCGGCTCCGGCCAGTCGCGCATCAGCACCACCTTGTGATCCGGCCGCAGCTTCGCACCCCGTTCCGACTGGATGAACAGCACCAGACCGGCGGGATCGGGGAAGCTGTTGTCGCGGAAGGTCAGCGTCGCGCCCTTCGGGCCTGCCTCGATCTTGAGGATATTCGCTTCCAGGCAGAATTTCTTGATCGCCACGATATCCAGCAGGTGATGCACTTCCTCGGGAAGTGGCCCGAAGCGGTCGATCATCTCGGCAGCGAAGGCATCGATATCCGCGCGGCCATCCAGGTCGGCGACGCGGCGATAGAGCTGCATGCGCAGATTGAGGTCGGCGATATAGCTGTCCGGGATCAGGACCGCCGTGCCGATCTGGATCTGCGGTGACCACTTCTCGCTCAGCGCGCTGACGTCGCCACGCGCCGCAGAACGGGCAGCCGCAATCGCCTCCTGCAGCATCTCCTGATACAGCTCGAAACCGACTTCGCGAATATGGCCTGACTGCTCCTCGCCAAGCAGATTGCCCGACCCGCGCAGATCCAGATCATGCGAGGCCAGACTGAAGCCAGCGCCTAGGGTATCGAGGCTCTGCAACACATGCAGGCGCTGCTCGGCCGAGGTGCTCAGCAGGCGGCCGGGCTGGTAGGTGAAATAGGAATAGGCGCGCAGCTTGGACCGGCCGACACGGCCACGCAGCTGATACATCTGCGCCAGGCCGAACAGGTCGGCACGATAGACCACCAGCGTATTGGCCGATGGGATATCGAGACCGCTTTCGACGATATTGGTCGCCACCAGCACATCGTAGCGCCGGTCGTAGAAGGCGTTCATCACGTCATCAAGCTCGGTCGGCGCCATCTGGCCATGCGCCACCACGGCCTTCAGTTCCGGCACATGGTCGCGGATAAAGGCCATCGCCGTATCGAGATATTCGATACGCGGGCAGACGAAGAAACTCTGGCCGCCACGGAAATGCTCACGCAGCAAAGCCTCGCGGATCACCACACCATCGAAGGGCGTCACGAAGGTGCGCACCGCCAGACGGTCGACCGGCGGGGTGGCAATCAGGCTGAGCTCGCGCACGCCCGACAGCGCCAGTTGCAATGTGCGCGGGATCGGGGTGGCCGACATGGTCAGCACATGCACCTCGGCCTTGATCTCTTTCAGGCGCTCCTTGTGCTTGACGCCGAAATGCTGCTCTTCGTCGATGATCAGCAGGCCAAGCCGCTTGAAATCAATGCTCTTCGACAGCAGGGCATGCGTGCCGATCACGATATCGACCGTACCATCGCTCAAGCCGGCCTTGGTATCCTTGGCCGATTTGGCCGTCACCATGCGCGACAGCTGCTCGATGCGCAGCGGCAGGCCACGGAAGCGCTGAACGAAAGTGCGGTAATGCTGGCGGCAGAGCAACGTGGTCGGGCAGACCAGCGCCACCTGCTGGCCGGACATGGCGGCGGCAAAGGCCGCGCGCAACGCCACTTCGGTCTTGCCGAAGCCGACATCGCCGCAGATCAGGCGGTCCATCGGCTTGCCGCTGGCCAGATCGTCCAGCGTCTCGTTGATGGCGCGTTCCTGGTCTTCGGTTTCTTCGTAGGGGAAGCGCGCGCAGAATTCCTCGTAGACTCCGTCCGGTGGCAGGACGCGTTCGCCCTGGCGCAATTCGCGCTGGGCGGCGATCTTCATCAGCTCGCCAGCCATGTCCTTCAGGCGCTGCTTCATGCGCGCCTTGCGGTTCTGCCAGCCGACGCCGCCCAGCTTGTCGAGCGTTACCTCGGCTTCGGGCGACCCGTAGCGCGACAGCATCTCGATATTCTCGACCGGCAGATACAGCCGGTCGCCGCCCTCGTAATGCAGCAGCAGGCAGTCATGCGGCGCACCGGCCACATCCAGCGTCACCAGATCCTTGTACTGGCCGATGCCGTGGTCGATATGCACGACATAGTCGCCCGGCTGTAATGCGCTGGCCTCGGCGATGAAATTCTCAGCCCGACGCTTCTTCTGGCGCGGCCGGACCAGACGGTCGCCGAGAATGTCCTGTTCGGCCACCACGCAGAGGTCAGGCGCGTCGAAGCCATGCTCGATCGGCAGCACGGCAATGGCCGGCACCGCCTTCGGTACGGTCTCGATATCGTGCGCCGTCTCGATGGCCTGCGGCATCGGCAGGCCATGGTCTTTCAGCACCAGGGCCAGACGGTCGCGCGCACCAGCCGAGAAAGTGGCGAACAGGACCCGACGCCCCTGCCCGGTCTGCTTGGCGATATGGCCGCCCAATGCGTCATAGACGCTGACAACAGAGGCCTTCTTCTCGGCCGCCTGCGCCGCCTGGGCGCGTTCCGGCGCGAAGTCGCGGCCCGGCCGGGCAGCCAGATCGACCACTTTCACGTCCGCGCCACCCACGGCCTCGAACGGGAATAGCGACGCGACCGGGAATTTCTCCAGCCGCAATGTCCATTCGCCGGCGGTCAGATACAGCCGGTCGGGCGGCAGCGGCTTATAGGGCGCACCGCCCTCTTCCAGCCCGCGCTTCATCGCCGACTTGCGCGCATCGTAATGGTCGGCAATCGCCTTGAAGCGTTCGTCGACCGCGTCGCCGGTCAGATGATCGAGCACGACTGCTGCCTGCGGCAGATACTCAAACACGGTGGCGAGCCGATCGAAGAACAGCGGCAGCCAATGCTCCATGCCGATCTGGCGCCGGCCGGCCGACACGGCTTCGTACAGCGGGTCTTCCTTGGTGACAGTACCGAACAGCTCGCGATAGCCGCTGCGGAAGCGCGCGATGGAGTCTTCATCCATCGGCACTTCGCTCATCGCCGTCAGCGAGAGTTCGGTCACAGCGTCGATGGTGCGCTGGGTGGCCGGATCGAAACGGCGGATGTTCTCGACCTCGTCGCCAAAGAAATCGAGGCGGTACGGTGCTTCCGTGCCGGGCGGGAACAGGTCGACCAGACCGCCGCGCACGGCATATTCGCCGGGCTCATTGACCGTGGAGACGCGGCTGTAGCCGTTGCGGCCGAGATACGCGATCAGGGCTTCCGGCTTCACCCGCCCGCCCTTGGCGGCACGGAAACCGGTGCCGGCAAACCAGTCCGGCTGCGGCAGGCGCTGCAGCGCTGCATTCACGGTGGTCAGCAGCAGCCAGGGCACATTGGGGCGTTCGCCTGACAGACGATTGAGCGTATCCATGCGCCGGGCGGCGATCTCGGCATTGGGCGAGACGCGGTCATAAGGCTGGCAGTCCCAGGCCGGCAGGGTCAGCACCGGCAGGTCGGGTGCGAAAAACTTTAGCGCGGCTTCCAGCGTCGCCATGCGCGCATCGTCGCGGCAGACATGCAGCACGCCGCGGCCCTTCTGCCGCTGCGCCAGCGCAGCCAGCAGGCGCGCATCCTGCCCTTCCGGGCTGCCGGCCAATGCCCAGCGGCCCGGCCGGGTCAGGATATCCGGCAGAACAAAGGTCATGTGATCAGAATGATAACTTGTAGGCCTTGAGGAGTTTCATCACACCCGTATCGAGATGCGGCGGCACCGGGTCGCGGCCAATCGCCCAGGCGTAAATCTGCGGATCGTCATAGCTCTCCAGCAATGTCTCATACTGGTCGAGTTCGACCTCGGTGAAGGTCGGCAGGTGCCGGCGCGCGAAGCTGCCCAGCAGGATGTCGACCTCCTTCATGCCGGTATAGAGGCTGCGGTGCAGCAGGCGCTTGCGGCGGATTTCGATATCCTCGGCCATCGGTCGGTAGTCCCCTGGGGGTGTTTCCGGAACGTGGGCAGGATATAGTACGCAACCCTGCGGATTCTCAAGGTTTACCCGGAAATTTCCACCTGTCATGCGCCCGGAATCGCTGTTTCCCGCCTTCGCACCGATCACCAGCCTGAAAGGCTGCGGACCGAAGCTGGCGCCACTGGTGGAAAAGCTGGTCGGCGGCGGCCGGGTCCTGGACCTGTGGTGGCACCTGCCCAGCGGGTTGGTCGATCGGCGCTATCGGCCTGCGGTGGCCGAAGCCGAGCCCGGCCGTATCGCCACGCTGGAGGTCACGGTCGACCGGCACCTGCCGCCGCGCAACAACCGCATGCCCTACAAGGTGCAGTGCCATGACGGCAGCGGACGGCTGACGCTGGTCTTCTTCAACGGCCGTGAAGACTTCCTCCGGAAAAACCTGCCCGAGGGCGAGACCCGCATCGTCAGCGGCGTGGTCGAGTTGTTCGACGGTCAGGTGCAGATGACCCATCCTGACCGCATGGCCACGGCGGAAGAACTCGAGCAGATGGCGGTGGTCGAGCCGGTCTATCCCCTGACCGCCGGCGTGGCCCCGCGCACCCTGGGCAAGATCATCGGCGGCGCGCTTGATCGCGTGATGGAGCTGCCGGAATGGCTCGATCCGGCCTGGCAGACGCGCGAGGGTTTTCCGGCCTGGCGCGAGGCGCTGCTGGCTGCGCACAAGCCGGAACGGCTAGCCGATATCGAGAAAGACACGCCTGCGCGGCGGCGGCTGGCCTATGACGAGTTGCTGGCCAACCAGCTCGCGCTGTTGCTGATACGGCGCCGCCTGAAACGCCAGACCGGACGCAAGCTGACTGGCGACGGACGACTGCGAGATAAGCTGGAAAAGCTGCTGCCCTGGCCGCTGACCAATGCGCAACGGCAGGCCAATGCCGAGATCGCCGCCGATATCGCCAGCGACCGCCGCATGCTGCGTCTTCTTCAAGGTGACGTGGGGAGTGGCAAAACCATGGTGGCGCTGAACGCGCTGCTGCTGTGCATCGAGGGCGGCGCACAGGGTGCATTGATGGCACCGACCGAAATCCTCGCCCGCCAGCATGCCGAAACGCTGGCGCCCTACTGTTCGCAGCTGGGCGTCACGATTGCGCTGCTCACCGGCCGCGACAAGGGCAAGGCCCGCGCAGCATTGCTGCAGCGGCTGGCGGATGGCGAGATCGACATCCTGATCGGCACGCATGCGCTGTTCCAGGACGATGTCGTGTTCAAGGATCTCGCGCTCGCTGTGATCGACGAGCAGCACCGCTTCGGGGTCAGCCAGCGGCTTGGTCTTGCCGCCAAGGGTCAGCAGGATAAAGGCGGCGTCGATATCCTGGTAATGACGGCGACGCCGATCCCGCGCACGCTGTCACTCACCGCCTATGGCGACATGGATGTGTCGAAACTGACCGAAAAGCCGCCCGGCCGCTCTCCGGTCGATACGCGCACCATTGCCTCTGACCGCTATCTCGATGTCGTGGCAGCCGTCACGCGCAAGATTCAGTCCGGCGAGCAGGTCTACTGGGTCTGCCCGCTGGTGGAGGAGAACGAGCAACTCGACCTTGCCGCCGCCGCCGAACGCCATTCGGCGCTGAAGCTGGCGCTGGAGCCGGTGCTGGGTGAAGGCAGCATCGGGCTGGTGCATGGCAAGATGACGCCGAGCGAAAAAGACGCGGCGATGGAAGCCTTCTCGGCCGGTCGCTCAAAACTGCTGGTGGCGACCACGGTGATCGAAGTCGGCGTCGATGTGCCGAATGCGACGCTGATCGTGATCGAGCATGCCGAACGTTTCGGCTTGGCGCAGTTGCACCAGCTGCGCGGTCGCGTCGGCCGTGGCGGCAAACCGGGTGCCTGCCTGCTGGTCTATAGCGGCCCGCTGGGCGAGACGGCGAAAGCCCGGCTCAAGATCATCCGCGAAACCGACGACGGCTTCCTGATCGCCGAGGAAGACCTCCGCCTGCGCGGTGCCGGCGAAGTGCTGGGCACGCGGCAGAGCGGCCTGCCGGAATTCCGCACCGCCGATCTGGCCGCCCATGCCGACCTGCTGGTGACGGCGCGCGACGATGCGAAGCTGATCCTGGAACGCGACCCGAAACTGGCCAGTGAGCGCGGTAAGGCGCTGCTGACCCTGCTCTATCTGTTCGAGCGCGACGCCGCGATCCAGTATCTGCAGTCGGGCTGAAGCTTCAGTCCTGGCTGCGGCGCTTCAGGGCCAGCTTCCACGCCGCCTGCATGATGGCGACGCCCAGAGCCGTCTTCAGCACGGTGGCGGCCCAGAAAGGATGCAGGCCAACGGCCATCGCCTTTTCGAGACCGACCAGCGTCGACAGCCAGGCCACGCCCAGCGCCAGGATCACGCCATGGCCGACCGTCATGGCAATCGTGCCGCGCAGCAGCGAGCGGTCCCAGCCGCGCTCGGCCAGCCAGCCGATCAACCAGACCGAAACGACGAAGCCGACCAGATAGCCGGCCGTCGGCCCCATGAAATAGGCCGGGCCGGCATTGGCACCGGCGAAGACCGGCAGACCGACAAAGCCTTCAGCCAGATAGAGCAGCACCGTGGCCGTGCCCAGCTTGCTGCCATAGGCCATGCCGATCACCAGGATGGCCAGCGTCTGCAAGGTCATCGGCACCGGCCAGAACGGCACCTGCGTCTTGGCCGACAGCGCCAGCACGGCAGAACCGGCAACCATTGCCAGCGCAATGCGCCAGGCGCGCATGCCTGGCACCACATGATGGAGCAGCGTGGTATTGAGAGCAGCGGCAGTCATATCGGTGGCTCCTTGGATTACGCGAATTCGAGAATAACCTGGTCGACCGCCAGGCTATCGCCCTTCTTGGCGTTGACCTTCTTCACCGTGCCATCGCGCTCGGCGCGCAGCACGTTTTCCATCTTCATGGCTTCGACCACGGCCAGCGCCTGACCGGCCTTGACCGGCTCGCCTTCTGCCACGGCAATCGACACCACCAGACCCGGCATCGGGCAGAGCAGATACTTCGACATATCCGGCGGCAGCTTTTCCGGCATCAGACGCGCCAGTTCGGCCGCGCGCGGCGTGCGCACGGCGACATCCAGTTCAGCGCCGCCATGCACGATCCGCACGCCATCGGGCCGCGCCGAGACACGGGCCACAACCGGCGCGCCATTCACGGTACCACGGAAGAAGGGTTCGCCCGGCTTCCAGGCGCTACGCACCTTCAGCGCCTTACCCTTGCCGATCTTCGCATCGAGGCCGCCGTCAGCGTCAGTGACCGTCAGCGCGTGGTCCTGCTTGTTCAGCGTCGCGATCCAGGCCTCACCCGGCACCCAGTCCGGCAGGCCCAGCTTGCCGCCGAGATGGCGCGCCCGCAGTTCGTTGCGGATATGGATCAGGGTCGCGATGGCCAGCGCGCTGTTCTGCCGGTCTTCCGGCAGCACGGTGCCGCCATAGCCATTCGGCCATTCCTCGGCGATGAAATTGGTCGAGATATTACCCGAGCGGAAGCGCGGATGATCCAGCACGGCCGAGAGGAAATTGACGTTATGGCCGATGCCGGCAATCCAGGTCTCGTCCAGTGCCGCCGACAGCGTCGCGATCGCCTCGGCGCGGTCCTTGCCGTAGGAGCACAGCTTCGAGATCATCGGATCGTAGAACATGCTGATCTCGCTGCCCTCGACCACGCCGGTATCGTTGCGGATCACGTTTGATTCTTCGGCGGTGCGCCAGCGCGCCAGGCGGCCGGTGCTGGGTAGGAAGCCGCGCAGCGGGTCTTCGGCATAGATGCGCACTTCGACGGCCCAGCCGTCCAGCTTCATATCCTCCTGCTTGATGCTGAGCGTCTCATTGGCGGCGACACGGATCATCTGCTCGACCAGGTCGATGCCGGTGATCAGTTCGGTGACCGGATGCTCGACCTGCAGGCGGGTGTTCATCTCGAGGAAGTAGAAGCTGCGATCCGGGCCGACGATGAATTCCACGGTGCCGGCGCTGTCGTAGTTCACCGTCTTTGCCAGGGCAACGGCCTGCTCGCCCATCGCCTTGCGGGTCTTCTCGTCGAGGAACGAGCTGGGTGCCTCTTCCACGACCTTCTGGTGACGGCGCTGGATCGAGCATTCGCGCTCGCCCAGATAGATCACGTTGCCATGCTTGTCGCCCAGCACCTGGATTTCGATATGGCGCGGCTGTTCGATGTATTTCTCGATGAAGACGCGGTCATCGCCGAAGGAATTCTTGGCTTCGTTGGTGGCGGAGGAGAAGCCTTGTGCCACTTCGTCGGCCGAACGTGCGATACGCATGCCCTTGCCGCCGCCGCCGGCCGAGGCCTTGATCATCACCGGGAAGCCGATCTCGGTGGCGATCTTCACGGCTTCGTCGGTGCCGCCGATGGCGCCAAGATAGCCCGGCACGGTGCTGACACCAGCTTGTTTCGCAAGCTTCTTGGACTCGATCTTGTCGCCCATGGCGAAGATCGCGTCCGGGTTCGGGCCGATGAAGGCGATGCCGGCCTCTTTCAGAGCAGCCGCAAACTTCCGATTTTCAGACAGGAAGCCATAGCCCGGATGCACCGCCTGCGCGCCGGTCTGCTTGCAGGCCGCGATGATCTTTTCGATCACCAGATAGCTTTCGGCGGCGGCGGGCGGGCCGATATGAATGGCTTCATCGGCCATGCGCATATGCAGCGCGCCATCGTCGGCATCGGAATAGACCGCCACGGTCTTGATGCCGAGCTTGCGGCAGGTCTTGATCACGCGGCAGGCGATTTCACCGCGGTTGGCGATCAGGATTTTGTCGAACAGCTTGTTGGCCATGATCTCTGATCTCACAACGGAATGTTGTCGTGCTTCTTCCAGGGATTCTCCTGCTTCTTCTCGCGCAGCATGGCGAGCGAGCGGGCAATCCGGAAGCGCGTATTATGCGGCATGATCACGTCGTCGATGAAACCGCGATGGCCGGCCACAAACGGGTTGGCGAATTTCTGGCGGTATTCTTCCGTCCGCGCCGCGATCTTTTCGGCGTCGCCGATTTCGCTGCGGAAGATGATCTCCACCGCGCCCTTCGGGCCCATCACGGCGATCTCCGCCGAGGGCCAGGCATAGTTGACATCGCCGCGCAGATGCTTGGATGACATCACGTCATAGGCGCCGCCATAGGCCTTGCGCGTGATCACCGTGACCTTCGGCGTGGTGGCTTCGGCATAGGCGAACAGCAGCTTGGCGCCGTGCTTGATGATGCCGCCATATTCCTGCGCCGTACCCGGCAGGAAGCCCGGCACATCGACGAAGGTGACGATCGGGATGTCGTAGCAGTCGCAGAAGCGCACGAACCGCGCGCCCTTGCGGCTGGAGTCGATATCGAGGCAGCCGGCCAGCACCATCGGCTGGTTGGCGACGATACCCACGGTCTGGCCGCCGATACGGGCGAAACCGATGATGATGTTCTTGGCGTAATTCGGCTGAATCTCGAAGAAGTCGCCCTCGTCCACCACCTTCTCGATCAGCTCCTTCATGTCGTAGGGCTTGTTCGGATTGGGCGGCACCAGCGTGTCGAGCGAGGCTTCCTGGCGATTGATCGGATCCCAGGTTTCGCGGATCGGCGCTTTCTCGCGATTGTTCAGCGGCAGGAAATCGAACATGCGGCGGGTCTGCGCCAGTGCCTCGACGTCATTCTCGAAGGCGTTGTCCGCGACTGAGGACTTGGTGGTATGCGTCACCGCGCCGCCGAGCTGCTCCTGCGTCACGACTTCCTGCGTCACGGTCTTCACGACATCGGGACCGGTGACGAACATGTAGCTGCTGTCCTTCACCATGAAGATGAAGTCGGTCATTGCCGGCGAATAGACCGCGCCACCGGCGCAGGGTCCCATGATCACCGAAATCTGCGGCACCACGCCCGAGGCCAGCGCGTTGCGCTGGAACACTTCGGCATAGCCGGCCAGACTGTCGACACCTTCCTGGATGCGGGCGCCGCCGGAATCGTTCAGTCCGATCACCGGCAGGCCAACCTTCATGGCGGCGTCCATGATCTTGCAGATCTTGCCGGCATGCGCCGCCGAGAGCGAGCCACCGAAGACGGTGAAGTCCTGGCTGAACACGAAGGTCGCACGGCCGTTGATGGTGCCGTAACCGGTGACGACGCCATCGCCGGCCACCTTCTGGCTCTCCATGCCGAAATCGGTGCAGTCATGTTCGACGAACATGTCCCACTCCTCGAAGGAGCCGGGATCGAGCAGGAGTTCCAGCCTCTCACGCGCGGTCAGCTTGCCCTTGGCATGCTGCGCCTCGATGCGCTTGGCGCCGCCGCCCTGGCGGGCCTGGGCGCGCTTTTCTTCCAACTGGCGGATGATGTCCTGCATGCAACTCCCCACTGCGAGGCTTTACGCCAAGCGCCTATCCTGGCGCTTATGACGCGCCGATGACATGACCATGGCCTAAGGCCTTAGCATATCGCGCGACGGGGGCAAATAGCTTCGGGTGCAGTGCAAAAACACCAGCGATAAGCCGTGTTTATCGGGGCTGATATATGAGTAACGCGATCTGCGGCGGCGAAGATCAGCCCTGTCGCTGCGGCAGCCGGGCGTCGGACAGGTCGGCCCCTTCCAGCAGGGCGCGGGACATATCGGCCTCGTCCAGCCAGGCCTGTTTCAGCGTGGCGCCACGAAGATCAGCGCCGCGCAATATGCTGCGCGTCAGGTTGACCGGAAATGCACGGTCGAGGCTGACCGTCAGCGGGCCGAGATCGGCATCGCGCAGGTCGGCGCGCACCAGCATGGCGCCGGTCAGATTGGCGCCACGCAGGTCGGCACCGGAAAGGTTGCAGTCGCGCAGATCGGCTTCCACCAGCTTGGCGCCCTGTAGCGAGGCGCGCGCCAGATCAAGGCCCTGCAGGATGACGCCATCCATCGCGGCCCCCGTCAGCACGATACCGGGCCGCGCGCCGATATGGCGCAGGTCGAGACGGCTGAAATCAAACAGCCGGCCCTGACGGCCACCGGTCTCCACCCACAGGCGATACAGGCGGAAGGCCTCTTCAATCGGCACGCCGAGTTCAGCCAGCGGCCGGCCGCGCGGCTTGTCGTCCAGCGCACCCTGCGTATCGGCGCCGGCCATTACAGCATTCTCGAGCTTGACACCGACCAGCACTGCACCGCGCAGATGCGCATCCTTCAGATTGGCGCCGCTGAGATCGGCGCCGGAGAGATTGGCGCCATCCAGTTTCGCCGAGGTAAGATTGGCGCGCGTGAGCACGCAGTTGACCAACACCGCGTCGGTGAAGTCGGTGCGGCCGGCGGCCACGCCGGTCATGTTGGCGCCGGTGAGATCGGCCGCCACCAGTCGCGCGCCACCCAGATCGACCGCCTCGTGATCGGGCTTCTTCAAACGCATGTTGCCGCTGGTGTCGCGTTCGGCGATCACGCCATCGCGCATGTCGGCATCCTGCAGCCGCGCGCCGGTGAGGTCGGCGCCACGCAGCGACGCGCCGCGCAGATCGGCGCGATCCAGTCTTGCGCCATGCAGAACCGCGCCGCGCAGATCGGCGCCGTAGAGCACCGCGCTGCTCAGGTTCGTATCGGAGAAATTGGTGGCCTGCAGATTACAGCCGGTGAAGTCGGCACCGGACAGATCGGCGCCCGCCATGGTCAGGTGCGAGAGATCGCGGAACTGAAAGATAGCCCGCTTACCGCCAGGCAGTCGCTGGCGATATTTCTCATGGTCGGCGATGGTGGCGAGCAATTCGCCGTACCCCACCTTCGGCCGCTGACGCTTGGAGATATCTGTGCCTGCCATGTCGGACCCCCCGGCCGACATTGAATCCCTGTCTTCGGCCCCTTATAGCAAGCCGACTCGCATTAGGGTAGCACAGCTAAGGTCTCGAATCAGCCGCGCATCCAGTAGGCGTATGGCTAGTTACGTTCGCGTAACAACGCTAGAAATTGGGCAGTTGCCCGCAGGTCGGCCAGTAACCCGGTACGGCGGGCGGCAGCTTCGGCATCCTCGCCCCAGCGCTCAACCTGATGCAGCTCGTCCAGCAGGGCGGCCCGGTGCGCAGCCTCGGCATCCAGGTGACCATCCAGCAGGGCGAGGCCGATGACAACAGAGCCCGCATTGGTGGTAGCGCTGTGCAGGGCGGTCAGCTGCCAGGCATCAAGGCCAGCACAGACCCGCTCCAGTAGCGGCTTCAGTTCGGCAGGCTGGGCCACCGCGATGATGCCCGAGGTGACATTCATCTGGACGTCATAACGGTCACGGAACCAGTCGAGCAGCGGCTGCCATTCCGCGGCCTGCCGCTCGGCCAGGGCTGCCGGTTCGTCGGCGCGGTAGGACAGCAGATCGGTCTCGCCATAGCGGAGCACATCGCTGCGGGCGAAGCTTGGATCGGTCATCACGCGGTCGATGGTCGTCGCGGCCAGCTGCATCAGTGGCATCGACTGCGGCCGGATTTCGTCCTGCTGCGCCTGCCATTCGACGGCAATCGCCTCGGCCAGCGCCAGCGTCGGCAGGCGCATCTCGGCCTTGGCCGGGGTTTTCAGCACCCGGCCATCGAGGCGGACGATGGCGCCGCCGTCACCAGCCTGCTCGGCCGTCGCGAGCTTGTAGAAGCGTTTCATGACGGCGGCTTATAGCGGTGGGTCAGCGCCCCAGCAAGTTGCCCAGACCGCGCTTCAGATTGTCTACCGGATTGCTCGACTGCGGCTGCTGCTGGGGCTGCGCCCCCGCGGCAGGCGCCGCCGATTGCGGCACCGGTCGGCCTTCCGCGAGCGCCACCGCCTTGGCGCAGGCCGTGGCGGCATCGTCGCCGCCCGAACCCATGGCGGGCGACAGGATCGCCAGAGGACCGAGCGCCGCCACGCCGGCCACCGTGCCCAGCACGCCCTTGGCCAGTGCCGCGCTGTCCGGCGTGAAGCTCGGATCGGTCAGGCTGCCGCGCACATTCACCGGCGGCAGCATCGCGGCCAGACCGGTATCGCGCGAGGATGGCACCAGCTTCAGGTCGAGCCGCTCGGTCCCCAGATTGACCGTGCCGTCACCGGTCATCGTCATGCTGCCGGTTTCGGCCAGGATCGCCTTCGGCGTGACAATGCCGTTCTTGAAATCAAGTCCGCTGACCACGCAATGCAGCTTGGTCTTCGCGGTCGCCCGGTCGAGCGCCGACACGGCGCGAGCGAGGCCCGGCAGGAAGTCGCGGATATACTCTTCCTTCAACTCGCCCTCGCCGACCTTCAGCACCATCTTGCCATTCAGACCGGCCATCATCTGCTGCATCGAGGCCGCGCTGCTGTTAACATCAAGCACCAGATCGGTCGCTCCACCGCGCCGCACGATATCGGTGATGCCTGCCTTCTGCAGATACTCGCTCAGCACCACGCCCTTGCCATCCAGCTTGGCGCTCATCGCTTTCGATTTGGCATTGACGGTGATGTCGCCGTTCAGGCTACCATTCGACAGATTGGCAATGGCCGGTTTCGCATTCAGCACGCCGTCTTTCAGCGTCAGGTTCAGTGCTACACCCTGCGCGTCCAGCTTCGGCGCCTTCAGACGTTCGGCCTTGTAGCTGCCGGTGGCATCGACTGCATTCAGGCCATCGAGCGGCAGCGGATCGCTGCTGAACAGGCGCTGCTGTCCGCCGGTACTGCTGCCAGCCGTGCTTCCACCACCGGCCGCCGGTTTCGCAGCCGCGGCGCTCTCCTTGGGCATCAGCTGCGTGACGTCCATGTTCTTCGAGGCCAGATCGAACCGCACGGACGGTTTCGCACCAGCCAGATTCACTTCGGCGTTGCCGGACAGGTCGCTGTCGGCAATTTTTGCGGCGATATTGCTCAGCGCATAACGCTGCGGACCGGTGTCTTTCACATCGGCCTGCAGGGTGAGCGGCACGGCCGGCGCCGTCGCACCCGCCAATGCAGCCACCTTCGCCAGATCCGGCGCATCGACAGCCAGCTTCAGCGCGATGCCCTTGCCCTGCATCGGCTGGGCGATGCTGCCGTCCACGCTGGCTTTGGCACCCGGCAGGGTCGCGGTCATCTTGATCGGCCAGGGCCGGCTACCCGACATCAGGTCGTCGAAGCTGCCCAGCGTGCCGTCGGCGGTGATCGCCTTGCCATCGACATCGGCCGCCATCTTCACCGCCAGCAGACCGCCGCTGGCCTGCTTCACGGTCAGTTCGCTGAGCGCGACGTTATTTTGGCTGTTGGTCTGGGCATCGCGATAGGCAACGCGCACATTCTTCAGCGACACATTCTCGATGGATGGAATGACCGTGCCGCCCGACTGCTGCGCCGGCTGACTCTGCGGCTGCTGCTGGGGCGCTGGCTTCTGACCGGCGAAATCCCAGTTGGCCCGGCCCTGCCGGTCTTTTTCCAGCAGCAGGTCGACGTCGTTCAGCACCAGGCTGTCGATCTTGACCTGGCTGCTGAGCAGCGCGATCAGATCGACCTGGGCAGTGAACTCGCCGACGGTGGCCATCTGCGGCCGGCTGCCCCAGGCGGCATTGGCGAAGCTGACCTGCTTCACGCCGATGCCGAGCGGCCAGAGGCTCAGCTTCATGTCCTGCGCGATGTCGAGCTTGCGGCCGGTGGCATTTTCAACGGCGGCCACGATCTGCGGCTTGAAGCGGTTCACATCCACCGTCAGCACGGCAATCACCGCACCGGCGACCAGCAGCACGACAACGGCTGCCACCCATTTCAGAATACGCATGTGGTTCCTCCTCAGACGGCTGACGAGGATCTGGCCAACAGCCTGTTCACCAGATCAGGAAGTTCCCCGAAGTTTTTGATGATGCTTGCTGCTCCGGTTTCGAGCAGGATCCGTTCATCGTGATAGCCCCAGGCCACGCCGATCGACCGCACGCCGGCGTTCCGCGCCATCTCGATATCATACGTGGTGTCGCCGACCACGATTGTCGAGGCCGGCACGGCGCCGGTTTCGGCCATCGCCTGCAGCACCATGTCGGGCGCCGGTTTGCCGTTCACCACCACATCGCAGGTCTGCAGGGTGACGAAACGCTCGGTCAGGCCGTGGGTGGCGAGCGTGAAGTTCAGGCCGCGCCGCGCCTTGCCGGTGGCGACACCGAGCAGGAAGCCGGCCTCGTCGAGGCGGTCGAGCGTGTCGACGAGACCGGGGAAGAGTGGCTCATGATGGTCGGGCTCGAGCCGCTGGGCGATGGCGGCGGTCTTGTAGGCCTCGACCACCGGATGCAGCGCCGGCGAGCCGAGCGGCAGCAGCAGATGCGCGATGGCGACTTCCAGCGGCAAACCAACCGTGCGGCGCACGGCATCGGCCTCGGGCAGCACCAGGCCGTTGGCCGCAAACGCACTGTGCATGGCGCTGACGATGTGATGCTGGCTGTCGACCAGCGTGCCGTCGCAGTCGAAGATCACGAGGCGCGGCGGGTCGAAGCTGTCGGACAGTTGAATCGGGTCTGCACTCATGGGGGCAGAATCGCACGAGCCGCCCCGCGGCTCAACCACGCCGGGCGCTAGAAACAAATATTTGATATTGCTCAGAAAACAGAAGGCCCTCCGCTGCGGTGCAGCGAAGGGCCTTCGTCAGCGTCCGGACTGGCCGGGTTAGTTCACGGCGCGGGCCTTGTCGTTGGCTTTCTGCTGCTGCTTGCGGGCATCGGCCTTCTGTTCGTCGGCCTTGCGCTGGGCCGCCGCCTTGTCGCTGTTGGCGTCGCGCTGGACATCGGCCTTCTTCTCATCGGCCTTGCGCTGCGCCTTCATGGCGTCGGCCTTCTTCTCGTCGGCCTTGCGCTGCTCCTTGCGGGCATCGGTCTGGGTCTGCTGGGCGGTGGCGTCACCAGCCGGGGTGGATGGTGTCGTGCTCTGGGCCCAGGCGCCGCCCGCCGCGCCAAGCGCGACAGTACCGGCAACGGTCAGGGCGGTGGCGAGGGATTTCAGCGAAACAGTGGTCGACATGCGAGCCTCCTAAACTTTTACAAAGACGAGACGGTCTGCCGCCTCGCCCTTGGAAGATGGCCGCCGAAAGTGTCCATACAAGGCTGCAAAAAAGGTCATGCTGTGTCATAAGTTGGGCATGAGCCGCCCAAGCAGAACACCCCGCAAAACCGCCTCCTCCGCCTCCGTCACCAAGGGGCTGACGCAGCTCGGCCATAGCGCCGCGCAGCCGCAAAGCCCCGATGAAGCGAAGCTGGAGACCGTGCCCAACCCGCAGCCCGGCACGACCTACCTGATCCGCTTCACCCAGCCGGAATTCACCAGCCTGTGTCCGATGACCGGCCAGCCGGATTTCGCCCATCTGGTGATCGACTATGTGCCGAACCGGCTGATGGTCGAATCCAAGTCGCTCAAACTGTTCCTCAACAGCTTCCGCAATCACGGCGCCTTCCACGAGGACTGCACCATCAGCATCGCCAAGCGTCTGGTCGCGGTGATGAAGCCGCGCTGGCTGCGCATCGGCGGCTACTGGTATCCGCGCGGCGGCATGCCGATCGACGTGTTCTGGCAGACCGGCAAACCGCCGGCCGACCTGTGGCTGCCCGACCAGGGCGTGGCCAGCTATCGCGGCCGCGGCTGACCGGCCGATGCGGCGCGGTGCTCTCCACGCGGCGCTGATCCTTCTCGTGGCCGGACTTGCCGGCTGCGACAACATGCGCGACCTGAACCGCAGCCTGTATCGCGGCCTGGGCGGCGAGACGCGCACGCGTCCCTTCGAGGGCGGCAGCACCAGCAGCAGCGCCGGCACGCCCTGTTTCAGCGCCGAGACCGGGCTGCTCTATACCAGCCAGACCGGACGCTGCGCGCCGGGCTATGCCCCCATCGGCGCGACCGAAGCGCAGCGCCAGTTCCAGACGGCGGCACAGCGCGGACCGGTCGCCGGTCGCGGCGCGCCCGAGATCGCGCCCCTGCCCCAGCAGACTCCGCAGCAGGCTGCGCGTGCCGGTATTGGCAGCACGCCGCAATCCAACGTGCCGCCCGCAGGGCCCGGCGGCACACCGAGCGCGCCTTACGCGGTGAACGATGCGCGTGTCGGCGAAGGCGTCTTCGCGCTCTGCTACAACGACAGCGCCGGCCATGTTTTCGAAGCGCAGAGCTGCCCGCCGGGCAGCCGCTGGATCAACACCGACGAAGCCGAACTGCTGCAGCGCGCGCAGCTGGCCGAGGCCTCGTGGTGCTTCTACGCCGGCCGCAGCGTGCTGTATCGCAGCCGCGCCTGCCGCCCGGGCGACCGCCAGATGAATGTGGCCGAAGCCGACCGCGTCTGGGAGACGCTGCCGGCCGACCGCCGCACGCGCAACCGGCCGTCCGCCACCGGCGGCGGCGCGGGCGCACCGGTGCCGGACATGAATGCGGCGCCGCGCGGCGGCGTCAATGCGACGCCGCTGCCGCCGACTACTCGATAACCCCTTACGCGATAGCCGCCGCGTTCGGGATCACCAGCGCGAAACGGTCATTCAGCGCCGCCATGGTGATGCGATGCATCTCGGCCGCCGGGATCGTACCGCTGCCGGCCGGATCGGGCAGGTCGCGGTCGGCGCAGGCGGCATTCACCACCACGCCGCGATAGCCATGGTCGATGGCGCTGCGCGCTGTGGCGCTGACGCACATATGGGTCTGGAAGCCGGCGATGATCAGTTCCTTGCGGCCCAGCTCCTTCAGCACGGCGTCGAGATCCGTGCCGGCGAAACTGTTGGGCAGCCCCTTGGTGACGATGCGTTCTGCGCTGCCCTGAGGACCGATACCGGCGATGAACTCCGCCTTGGGGCCTTCGGGATTGAACAGCGCGCCGCCCGGCTTGCCATGATGGCGCACATGCACGATGGGCGCGCTGGCCTTGCGCGCGGCGGCCAGCAGTTTGCCGATCTCGGCCACGGCGGCGTCCATCCCGGACAGCGGCAGGCCGCCATCGGCGAGGTATTCGTTCTGGTGGTCGATCAGCAGCAGGGTGGACTTCTCCCAGGCCACCGGGATGCCGGCAGCGCCGGCCATTTCCAGCAGGGTCTTCGGACGCGACATAAAATTTCTCCCTCGGGCACGCCGCTTTTGCAGCGGGTTTTCTGACAACTCGTTGTGATTCCTGCCTTTATTACCCTGCTACGGCAGCTTGTGGCAGGCTTAGCCGGTGCTTATTTCGTCTTATACTCGGCTTATTTTGGCTTATTTGAGTCTTATTCCGGCTTATTTAGGGCTTGTTTGGACGGTTGGCAGCCTTGGTTTCTGCTTGTTTTTGCGTGGAGCATGAAAAAGAACATTTTAGCAACAAAATCACGCGTTGCAAGCGCCTCGGCGGGGGAGAAGCCTCTAGGCACTCTCTAGTTTCCGTGGCCGGAAAGGCCGGAGCCTTAGGAAGCTTGCCTCTTTACGGTGCGTCGCGGTCGGGTTTTTCCGTTCTTCGCCAAGTCGCGGATATCTTCCAGCCATGCATCTTTAGTGAGGGTTAGCCCCTCACCCCATATAAAAATGTAAGTGTCGCCGTGATATGTAGCGCTAACCAATAAAGGCATGTCCTTATCCTCACCCCAGCGCTCTAACAACTCTTCCCATTTCGCCAAAAGATCGCGCCAGATCCCGACTGTAATTCTGACCTGACCATACCAGTTCATTAGTTCGGTCGTTCGAATAGTCGCCGCCCCAGTGTCGGAGAGTTGCTCTAAGCGGAGCATAATTTCGTTGATGTGCCGTTGCTGCATCTAATCCTCCCGTAGCCGACAATCGACCCAGACAGCATTAGACCACCGCAGCAGTCAGAATTCAAGTATAATGATCTTAAATAAATAAGGGCTCCTTATTTATTTAAGATTTAAATAAAATTCTAACCACCCCTAATGCAGCCCCGCCTTCTGCAGTGAGCGCCTGAAGCGCCGCAGCCCCCACCACACCGCAAACGCCACCACCGGGATCGCCACGCCGATGGCGATTTCCTTGTTCACTGGCAGGCCAGCCGCGTGGAGCGCCTGCGCGGCATAGCCGACCAGGCCGACCACATAGTATGTGATCGCCGCCACCGAGAGGCCCTCGACGGTTTCCTGCAGGCGCAGTTGCAGCCGCGAGCGCTGGTTCATTTTGTCGAGCAGTTCGACATTCTGCCGCTCCAGCGCGACATCCACGCGGGTGCGCAGCAGGTTGGCCATGCGCGTGGCCCTGCGAGAGAGTCCTTCGATGCGTTCGGCCATGGTGATGCAGGTGCGCATGGCGGGCGATAACCGCCGCTCCATGAATTCGCCGATGGTGGGCATGCCGGGCATGCGGCTCTCGCGCAGCTCAGTGATGCGGCGATCGACCAGCGCGTGATAGGCGCGTGCCGCGCCGAAGCGATAGGGCGTATCCACCGCCAGCGTCTCGACTTCGGCGGCGAGGCCGGAGAGTTCGAGCAGCAAGGTCTGCTCGCTTTCATGCGCCACATCGACCATGCGCGCCGAAAGCTTCGCCAGGCCCTGCTCCAGCGCGGTGATGCGCGGCGCGACCTGCTGCGCCAGCGGCAGCGCCAGCAGCGCCATCATGCGATAGGTTTCGATATCGAGCAGGCGCATGACGAGACGGCCGCGCTGCGCATCGGTCAAACCCTGGTCGCGGACCAGGAAGCGCACGCTGTCATCGGCGCCGAGGAAAAAATCGGTCCAGACCGTCGCGTGGCCGTCTGCCACCTGGCTCGCCACCAGCATCGGGCCATCGAAGAGCTGCGCCAGCTGGGCCTCTGACGGCGCGGCTTCTGCGGCACCGAGCAGCGCGATATCCGCCGTCACCATCAGCCGCCCCGGCAAAGCCTGCAGCCAGCCTGCGGGCAGCGGCAGATCGCCCGGCTGGTCGAGGGCTGGGCCGCTCTGGCGCGGCAGATACAGCGTGTAGGTGGTGAATTCGGTGCGCCGCTCCCAGATCAGATATCCGGCACCGGCAAGATCGACCACCACATGTTTCGCATCGGCGGGCGGAAGATCGGCAGTCTGACTGCGGCACAGGGCCGCCAGATGATCGCGTTCGGCGGCGGCGTCGTCCGGTTTCAGCATCAGGCCGAGATGCAGCACGCGGGCGGGGGCGGCAATCGGCAGCGGCGGACGGGCATGCACTTCCGCGGCCAGTGCGGCACGCAGCGGATGGGCGCGCGCGCGCAGGTCGTCAGGCAGCAGTGGCGCGTCGCCTATTCTTCCAGCCATGCGTCGGCGCTTTTCTCCAGCGTGAAGCCCAGGAAGTCCCAGGTCGCGGCCATATGCGGCGACAGCGGCGCGCGCACTTCCAGCTTGCCGCCATCGGGATGCGCCAGCTTGATGCCGCGCGCATGCAGATGCAGCTTGCGGCTGACGCCGCCGGTGAGAAACGCCTCGGCGGCGCCGTATTTGCCATCACCGACAATCGGCGTGCCCATGGCGGCGGCATGCACGCGCAGCTGATGCGTGCGGCCGGTCAGCGGCGCCATGCCGAGCCAGGCGGCGCGCTTGCCGGCAGTCTCGATGGTGCGATAGAGCGTGACGGCATTCTTGCCCTCTTCCTCGTCATAGACCATGCGCTCGCCGGCGCCGCCGGCCAGCTTGGCCAGCGGCAGGTCGATCTTGCCCATGCGCTGGTCCGGCACGCCCATCACCAGAGCCCAGTAGAGCTTGTGCGCGTCGCGCTTGCGCAAGGCTTCCGCCAGTTTGGCCGCCGCCGAGGCGCTGCGCGCCAGCAGCAGAACGCCCGAGGTATCCTTGTCGAGACGATGCACCAGACGCGGGCGCTCGGCATTGCCGAATTTCAGATAGCCGAGCAGGCCATCGAGATGTTCGGTTAGGCCGGTGCCGCCCTGCGTCGCCAGGCCGGCCGGCTTGTTCAGCACGATCACCGCGTCGTCCTTGTGCAGGACGGCGGCTTCCAGTTCGGCAATGCGTTCGGGGCTGGCCTTGGCCGGCTGGGGCGCGCGCGGCCTGTCGTCGTCCTTGGGCGGCTCGCCCAGTGGCGGGATGCGGATCGCCTGCCCCACTTCGAGGCGCGTGGCCGCCTTGGCGCGGCCGCCATCGATGCGGACCTGGCCGGTGCGCAGCAGCTTTTCCAGTTTGCCATGGCCGAGCCACGGATAATGACGCTTGAACCAGCGGTCGAGACGCAGGTCGGCTTCGTCGGCACTGACGGTACGGGTGGTGACTTGAGACATGGGGGGTACTCTAAAGCGGGCGGATCGACCTGTCAGCGCCAGACGCGGCGCAGGGTGTCCTTTTCCTTGGGTTCTTCCGCGACCGGAGCAGGGTCCGGGTTGAGGGCACGCTGGCGCTCGCGTTCGGCCTGGCGCTCGATCCATTCCTGGCGGCGCTGCTCGTGGCCTTCGACCGACTGCACCTCGATCTCGCATTCCTGGGCGGCCATGAACAGGACCTGGCGGGTGATATTCTTGAACTGCGCCAGCTTGCCGTAGAAGCAGTCGTCCCGGCTCGGCACCGCGCCCGGCGTGTAGAAGGCCTTTTCCTTCGGCGTGGCCAGAAAGAAGGTATAGACCCCCGCGCCCGCCAGCAGCAGGAGAGCGATCACACCGAGAAGACCCATGCGCTGCAGCACGGAAAAACGCTCCATGAAAGAAGATGCGGACGACCCGCTCGACGGCGACGGCAAGCCCGCATTTTACATCAGATTTATAACGCGGTCAGCGTTAGGACTTGGTTAACGAATGGCGGCCGATCAGTCCTGTTCGTCCTGGCGCCGTGCGCGCAGCTTCTGCCAGTAATCCAGCCTTTTGACGATCTCGCGCTCGAAGCCGCGCTCGACCGGACGGTAGAAATGCTGCCGCTCCATCCCCTCGGGGAAGTAGTTCTGCCCCGAGAAGCCGTCGGCGGCATCGTGGTCATAGGCATAGCCGGCGCTGTAGCCGAGATCCTTCATCATCTTGGTCGGCGCGTTCAGGATATGCATCGGCGGCGCCAGCGAACCATGTTCGCGCGCGGCGCGTTTGGCGGCCTTCTCGGCCTTGTAGGCGGCATTCGATTTCGGCGCGCTGCCGAGATAGATCACCGCCTGCGCGAGGCCGAGTTCGCCTTCCGGCGAGCCGAGGAAATCATACATGTCCTTGGCGGCCAGCGCCTGCACCAGCGCATTGGGATCGGCCATGCCGATATCCTCGGCGGCGAAACGCACCAGGCGACGCAGGATATACAGCGGGTCCTCGCCGCTGGCCAGCATGCGCGCCATCCAGTACAGCGCCGCATCGACATCGGAACCGCGCAGCGACTTATGCAGCGCCGAGATCAGGTTGTAATGCTCGTCCTGACTCTTGTCGTAGATCGGCGCGCGCTTCTGCAGTGTTTCCGCCAGCCTTGCGGAATCCAGCGGCTCGGTGTCGGCTGGCAAAGTATAAATCTGCTCGGCCATGTTGAGCAGGTAGCGGCCGTCGCCATCGGCCATGGCGCGCAGGGCGGCGCGCGCCTCCGGCGTCAGCGGCAGCGGGCGCTCGATGGCTTCGGCGCGCGACAGCAGCTTTTCCAGCGCCTCGTCGTCCAGCCGATGCAGCACGATCACCGAAGAGCGCGACAGCAAAGCCGAGTTCAGCGCGAAACTGGGATTCTCCGTGGTAGCGCCGACCAGTACGACTGTGCCGTCTTCCACGTAAGGCAGAAAGCCATCCTGTTGCGCGCGGTTGAAGCGGTGGATTTCATCGACGAACAGCAGCGTGCGCTGGCCCAGTGCGCGGCGGTCGCGCGCGGCTTCAAACACCTTGCGCAGATCGGCCACGCCGGAAAAGACAGCCGAGAGGGGCGCGAATTCCAGCCCCGTGGCATCGGCGAGCAGGCGCGCAATCGAGGTCTTTCCGGTGCCCGGCGGACCCCAGAGGATCAGGCTCGACAGCTTCTTGGCCTGCACCATGCGGGCGAGCGGCCCCTCGCCCTGCAGCAGATGATCCTGGCCGATCACATCCTCCAGCGCGCGCGGGCGCAGCCGGTCGGCGAGCGGTCCGGCCGCTTCCATGCCGGCAGCCGCGAACAGGCTCTCTCCGGTGCCGCCTGCTGCCTCGCGTTTCGCCATGCTCAGCTCCGCACCGAGAAGGAGATCACCTGCTTGTTGCGGCGGAGCGTCACGGTCCACTGGCTGCTGCCGCGCAGCAGGGCCTGCAGCGCGCGCACATCTTCCACGTCGCGCTCGTTGATCTTCATGACGATATCGCCGGTGCGGATGCGCAGCCGGGCGGCCGGCGATCCCGGTGCGATCTCGGTGACGATCACGCCGCGTTCCAGCGTGTCGATCCCCAGTTCATCGGCGAAGGCGGGCGAGAGATTGCCGACCGTGGCGCCGGCGAGCGGCTGGTTGCCGGTCAGCGGCGTCAGGCTGCGCGCCGGCGTCTCGGGCGCATCCTGCAGTGCGATATTGAGGTTGAGCCGCTGGCCGCGCCGCAGCACATCCAGCGCCGCGGTCTCGCCCAGCTTGCGGGTGGCGATGCGGAAACGCAAAGCCTGCGGATCGTTGACTTCGCGGCCGTCGATGGCCAGCACCACATCGCCGGCTTTCAGTCCGGCGCGATCGGCCGGACCGCTGCGCCAGACTTCGCCGACCAGCACGCCATTGGGCCGCGCCATGCCCAGCCCCTGCGCGATCTCGCTGGTGACGGCTTCGCCACTGGCGCCGAACCAGGGCCGCTTGATCCCCTTCCCCGCCATGGCGCTCGCCACCGTCGAAGAAACGAGATTGGCGGGAATGGCAAAGCCGATGCCGATGGAGCCGCCCGAGCGCGAGAAGATCGCCGTGTTGATGCCGACCAGCTTGCCATCCATGCCGAGCAGCGCGCCGCCGGAATTGCCGGGATTGATCGCCGCATCGGTCTGGATGAAGGATTGCGCCGTCATGTCGTCGGAGATGGCGCGGCCGACGGCAGAGATAATGCCCTGCGTCACGGTCTGGCCGACGCCGAAGGGATTGCCGATGGCGAGCACCAGGTCGCCAACCTGCAGCTCGTCGGAGTCACGGAATTCGAGATACGGCAGGGTTTCGCCGCGCGTGTCGATGCGCAGCACGGCAAGGTCGGAACGCGGATCGGCGGCGATCACGCGCGCCTCGAATTCACGCCGGTCGCTGAGTGCGACGACGATCTCGGTGGCGCCCTCGATGACATGGTTGTTGGTGACGATGACGCCCTCGGCCTCAACGATCACGCCGGAGCCGAGCGACTGCGCGATACGTTCGCGCGGCATGCCGAAGGGTGTCTGGTTGCCGAAGAAGCGGCGGAAGAACGGATCGTCGGCAAAGGGCGACGCCACCCGCTCGACGCGGCGGGTATAGACGTTGACCACGCCCGGTGCGGCGCGCTGCACCAGCGGCGCGAAACTCAGCTGGATCTCGGACTGGCTGGCCGGCAGGCGTGTTTGCGCCGTCTGGGCAATGGCTGCCACGGGCAGCGCGGCCAGGATCGCGGCCAGCGCCAGTCTGAAAAGCGTGCGGAATGAGAATTGCGTCATGATCCGGTTTACATAGGGGGCTAGCCTGCGGCTTTTCAATGGCCGGCCAGACGGTTAACGCGGTATTCACCGCTTCCGGCCACTCTGCCGGACCATGAAACTCGACAAGCCGATCCTGCAGCAGCTGCAGGCCTATTGGGACGAGAAGCGCGGCAGCCGGCCCTATCCCGGCCGCGAGGATATCGATCCCCTGGAGCTGCGCTTCATCATCGGCCACCTGATCCTGGTCGATATCGAGCCGGACCCGCTGCGGTTCCGCTACCGCCTGTTCGGCACCGCCATCGTGCAGCGCCAAGGCTTCGACATGACCGGCAAGTATCTCGACCAGCATCCCTGGCCCGAACTCGCCGAGAAAGCCCGAGAGACCTATACCGAGGTGATCGAGAGCGGTCAGCCCGCCCTGATCCGCCGCCGCGGCCTGTTCAACGACGGCTATGTCGATCACCAGTCGCTGATCCTGCCGCTCGGGCATAGCCGGGTCGAAATGATCCTGTCCGGCGTCGTCTTCACGCCGGAAGCCGAGCAAGGCTGAGCCTCAAAAGAAAACGGCGGCCCGGAAACCGGACCGCCGCTTCAAACTTAAATCAGGCTGCTGCCGATCAGGCGGCGGCTTCCTCGGTCGTCTCAGCCACCGGGCCCGAATCCTGGCCCTTGGCCGACACATCGCGGTCGACCAGCTCGACCACAGCCATCGGGGCGGCATCGCCGTAGCGGAAGCCGGCCTTCAGCACGCGGCTGTAACCGCCCTTGCGGTCGGCATAGCGGGTGTTGAGCGTCGAGAACAGCTTGTCGACCGCCGACTTCTCCGGGATGAAGGAGAGCGCCTGGCGACGGGCATGCAGGTCGCCGCGCTTGCCGAGCGTGATCAGCTTGTCGATCAGCGGCTTCAGCTCCTTGGCCTTCGGCAGCGTGGTCGTGATCTGCTCATGCTTGATCAGCGAGGCAACCATGTTGCCGAACATGGCGCGACGATGCGCGCTGGACTTATTCAGTTTGCGGCCGGCATTACGATGGCGCATAGGGACTCTCCTCGATCTTCTTCTTTAGGCGGTCCGCAGGATCAGTACTGATCCTGCAGCTTCTTCGCCAGTTCCTCGATATTTTCCGGCGGCCAGTTGGGGACATGCATACCGAGATGCAGACCCATCTGAGCCAGAACTTCCTTGATCTCGTTGAGCGACTTGCGGCCGAAATTCGGCGTGCGCAGCATCTCCGCTTCGGTCTTCTGGATCAGATCACCGATATAGACGATGTTGTCGTTCTTCAGGCAGTTGGCCGAACGCACCGACAGCTCCAGCTCGTCGACGCGGCGCAGCAGGTTCGGATTGAATTCCGGCTCGCTGGCAATCTTCTCGCGGCTTTCGGCCTTCGGCTCTTCGAAGTTGATGAAGAGCTGCAGCTGGTCCTGCAGGATACGCGCGGCATAGGCCACGGCATCTTCCGGCTTGATCGCGCCGTTGGTCTCCATCTGCATCGTCAGCTTGTCATAGTCGAGAATCTGGCCCTCGCGGGTATTCTCGACCTTGTAGGAGACCTTGCGGACCGGGCTGTACAGCGCATCGACCGGGATCAGGCCGATCGGCGCATCTTCCGGACGGTTGGCCGAAGCCGGCACATAGCCCTTGCCGGTCTCGACGGTCAGTTCCATGCGGATGCTGGCGCCGGCGTCGAGCGTGCAGAGCACGTGGTTCGGGTCCATGACTTCGATGTCATGGCCGGTCTCGATCATCTTGGCGGTCACTTCGACCGGGCCCTGCGCATTCAGATGCATGCGCTTCGGGCCTTCGCCGTGCATTTTCAGCGCCATCGACTTGATGTTCAGCACGATGTCGGTGACGTCTTCACGCACGCCCGGAATGGACGAGAATTCATGCAGCACGCCGTCGATCTTGATCGACGTGACGGCAGCGCCCTGCAGCGACGACAGCAGCACGCGACGCAGCGCGTTGCCCAGCGTCAGACCAAAACCACGCTCCAGCGGTTCGGCAACAATAGTGGCAGTCCGGCCCGGCACGGCGCCCGGCTCGATAACCAGCTTGTTCGGCTTAATCAGATCGGTCCAATTCTTCTGGATCACCTGTAACCTCGTTCGGTTGCGGCGGGTGCGGAAACACCGCCTTGACCACCTCGGGTGCGGCATCGGCCACCACAGATCCTGCGGCGGCCGGCCTCATGTTCTTTTCTGCGCCGGACCTAAATCCGGCGCGGACCGTTTAGATGCGGCGACGCTTCGGCGGACGGCAGCCGTTATGCGGAATCGGCGTGACGTCGCGGATGCTGGTGATGACGAAGCCGACGGCCTGCAGAGCGCGCAGCGCGGACTCGCGACCCGAACCCGGGCCCTTCACCTCGACTTCGATGGTACGCACGCCATGCTCGGCGGCGCGACGACCAGCGGTATCGGCGGCAACCTGCGCGGCATACGGGGTCGACTTGCGCGACCCCTTGAAGCCCTGGCTACCAGCCGACGACCAGGCAATGGTGTTGCCCTGCGCGTCGGTGATCGTAATCATCGTGTTGTTGAACGAAGCATTCACATGCGCAACGGCAGAGGTGATGTTCTTCTTTTCCTTGCGCCGGGGGCGCGCGGCCTTGTCCTTGACCATGAGTATCCTGCAGTCCTTAAAACGGGGGCTAACGGTTTAGCGCGCGGCCTTCTTCTTGCCGGCGATGGCGACCGCCTTGCCCTTGCGGGTGCGGGCGTTGGTATGGGTACGCTGACCGCGGACCGGCAGGCCCTTGCGGTGACGCAGGCCGCGGTAGCAGCCCAGATCCATCAGACGCTTGATGTCCATGGCGATTTCGCGACGCAGGTCACCTTCGACCTTGTAGTCGCGATCGATGGTTTCGCGGATCTGCAGCACTTCGGCGTCAGTCAGCTGATTGACGCGGCGCTCAGCCGGGAGGCCCACCTTTTCGCAAATCTGTTTCGCCTTCACCCGGCCAATGCCGTAGATGTAGGTCAGTGCGATCTCGACCCGCTTGTTGGTCGGAATATTCACGCCAGCGATACGCGCCACGTTCTTCTCCTCGAATCACCCGCCCCGACCTTGTCGAAGCGTTCACCTTGGCACCGATGAGGCATGAGCAAAACCCAACGAAGTCATAGACTTACGTCGGGATCCGCAGCCTCAATTGTCGCTCGCGCCCGTTGCCAAGGGGCGCGATTATAGAAACTTCCTCTACTCAGTCAACTACTTAAAGGCGCTCAAAGCGAGGCTAAAACGTCCTCGATCTGTCGCGTCACTTCATCGATTTCAGCCATCCCGTCCACCTTCCGCAGAATGCCCCGCCCCTCGTAATACGGGAGAAGCGGCGCCGTCTGCTCGTGATAGGCCTTCAGTCGGGGAACCACGGTCTCGGCCTTGTCATCCGCGCGGCGGGTGAACTCGGTCGAGCCGCAGCGGTCGCATACGCCCGGCTGCGTGGTCGGCTGGAATTTGTCATGGTAGCCCGCGCCGCACTTGGCGCAGGTGAATCGGCCGGTGATACGCTCAACCAGAATGGAGTCGTTCACCTGCATCTCGATCACGGCATCGAGCTTGACCTTGCGCTCGGCCAGCATCTTGTCGAGCGCCTCGGCCTGCTTGGTCGTGCGCGGGAAGCCGTCCAGGATGAATCCCTTGCGGCAATCCGGCTGATCGATGCGGTCGGCGATGATGCCGACCACGATCTCGTCCGAGACCAGCGCGCCGCTGTCCATGATCGCCTTGGCCTTCAGGCCGATGGCGGTGCCGGCCTTGACGGCGGCACGCAGCATGTCACCGGTGGAAAGCTGGACCAGGCCATGCTTGGCGGTCAGACGCTGGGCCTGGGTGCCTTTGCCGGCACCCGGCGGTCCGAGCAGGATCAGCCTCATTATTTGCGCGCTCCCCTCAGTTTGGCCTTCTTGATGAGGCCCTCGTACTGGTGCGCCAGCAGATGCGACTGGATCTGGGCGACGGTATCCATGGTCACGCTGACCACGATCAGCAGCGAGGTGCCGCCGAAGTAGAACGGGACCGAGTACTGGGAAATCAGGAATTCAGGTAGCAGGCAGACGCCGGCGATGTAGGCGGCACCGACCACGGTCAGACGGGTCAGCACGTAATCGAAATACTCCGCCGTCCGCTGGCCCGGGCGGATGCCCGGCACGAAGCCGCCGTACTTCTTCAGATTGTCGGCCGTCTCGTTCGGATTGAACACGACCGAGGTATAGAAGAAGCAGAAGAACACGATCAATGCGACATAAGTCACCATATAGAGCGGCTGACCATGGCCGAGCATGGTGGTGACCGTGGTGACCCAGCCGGGTGCGCCGGAGCTGGCGGTGAACTGCGCCACGGTCGCCGGCATCAGCAGCAGCGACGAGGCGAAGATCGGCGGAATCACGCCCGAGGTGTTCAGCTTCAGCGGCAGATGCGAGCTTTCGCCGCCGAACATGCGGGCGCCCTGCTGTCGCTTGGGATACTGCACCAGGATACGGCGCTGGGCGCGCTCCATGAAGACGATGAAGGTGATGACGGCAACGATCAGCACCAGCAGGAACAGGATGAAGAAGGTGCTGATGGCGCCGGTGCGGCCGAGTTCCAGCGTAGCGGCCAGCGCCCGCGGCAGTTCGGCAATGATGCCGGCGAAGATGATCAGCGAGATGCCCTGGCCGACGCCGCGCTGGGTGATCTGCTCGCCCAGCCACATCAGGAACAGCGTACCGCCAGTCAGCGTGACCACGGTGGTCAGGCGGAAGAACATGCCCGGATCCATCACGGCGCCGCCGCGGCTGCCGGCCATGCCTTCGAGACCGACCGCGATACCGTAAGACTGGATCAGCGCCAGGAACACGGTGCCGTAACGGGTATACTGGTTCAGCTTCTTGCGGCCCGCCTCGCCTTCCTTCTTCAGCGCTTCAAGCTGCGGCATCACCGCAGTCAGCAGCTGAACGATAATGGAGGCCGAGATATACGGCATGATGTTGAGCGCGAAGATGGTCATGCGCTCAAGCGCGCCACCCGCGAACACATTGAACATGCCGAGGATGCCGCCGGCCTGCTGGCGGAAAATATCCGCCATGATCTGCGGGTCGATGCCCGGCAGGGGAATATAGGTACCAAGCCGGTACACGATCAGGGCGCCGATCGTGAACCAGATGCGCTTCTTCAATTCGGTCGCTTTGGAGAAAGCCCCGAGATTGAGGCTGCCTGCCATGCGTTCCGCTGCCGATGCCATGTCCGAGCCCTAAAAATCCGACCGCGTGAACCTGAAAACTGGCGACGGGGCCAGGAGCCCCGTCGCTGAGACCTGAACGGTCTGACTTACTTCTTCTTACCCTTGGCCTTCTTTTCGGCCTTCGGCTCGGCTTCGGCCTTCGCAGCGACCAGCACGGTGATGCTGCCACCAGCCTTCTCGACAGCG
Organism: Alphaproteobacteria bacterium; assembly: GCA_018336035.1. Classification (GTDB taxonomy): domain Bacteria; phylum Pseudomonadota; class Alphaproteobacteria; order Ferrovibrionales; family Ferrovibrionaceae; genus Ferrovibrio. The sequence continues at coordinate 78,457 of JAGXRD010000080.1, forward strand.
GCCTTGGCAGTGCCCGAAGCGCCGCTGACGGTGATCGTCACCTTGGCCTTCAGTTCGCCGGTGCCAAGCAGGCGCACGCCGCCAGCCTTGCGCGAGCACAGGCCAGCAGCCTTCAGCGCTGCTTCGTCGATCGGCTGGGTCGCATCGATCTTCTTCTTGTCGATCGCCGACTGCAGGCGGCCGATGTTCACGGTCTCGAAGTGGACCGGGTTCAACGGATTGAAGCCACGCTTCGGCAGACGACGATAGATCGGCGTCTGACCGCCTTCGAAGCCCTTGATGCTGACGCCGGTGCGGGCCTTCTGACCCTTCACGCCACGGCCCGAGGTCTTGCCCTTGCCGGAACCGATGCCGCGACCAACGCGCATACGGTTCTTGCGGGCGCCCTCGTTATCGGCAATCTGATTGAGACGCATTGTTCTTACCCTTCCGCTCGGACCGGCCTAAGCCAGCCCAGTGATCCTTAGCCTTCGACCTGAACCAGGTGCTGCACCTTGGCGATCATGCCGCGCACCGAAGGGGTATCCTCCAGCTCGCGGGTCTGATGCAGCTTGCGCAGGCCCAGACCGACCAGCGTGCCCTGCTGATCGGCAGTGCGCTTGTTGGCCGAGCGGATCCAGGTGACCTTGACGGTCTTGCCGGCCGCCTTGGCAGCCTTCTTCTTCGCAGCAGCCATGGGGCTTACTCCTCAGTCTCGGACTTGCGGCCGAGCAGATCGGCAACTTTCTTGCCGCGCTTGGACGCGATATGGCGCGGCGCATTCAGGCCCTTGAGGGCTTCGAAGGTCGCCTTGACCATGTTGTGCGGGTTCGACGAACCGAGCGACTTGGTCACCACGTCGGCAACGCCGAGCGTCTCGAAGACGGCGCGCATCGGACCGCCGGCGATGATGCCGGTACCGGCCGGAGCCGTCCGCAGCAAGACCTTACCGGCGCCATGACGGCCCTCGATGTCGTGATGCAGCGTGCGGCCTTCGCGCAGGTTGACGCGGATCAGGTTGCGCTTGGCATGTTCGGTCGCCTTGCGGATCGCTTCCGGCACTTCACGGGCCTTGCCCGAACCGTAACCGACGCGGCCCTTCTGGTCGCCGACGACGACGAGAGCAGCGAAGCCGAAACGACGGCCCCCCTTCACCACCTTGGCAACGCGATTGATGCTGACGAGCTTGTCGACGAGATCGCCCTCGCCGCGCTCGCGGTCACCACCGCGATCGCCGCGCTCACGCCCGCCGTCTCGTTCACCCCGTTGAGTAGCAGCCATTGTACCCAAACCTTTCTTAGAACTTCAGACCGGCTTCACGCGCCGCTTCCGCGAGCGCCTTGATGCGGCCGTGATAGAGATAAGCACCGCGATCGAAGGTGACATCCGTGATGCCGGCGGCCTTCGCGCGCTCGGCGATCAGCTTGCCAACTTCGGAGGCAGCCTTGCTGTCGGCACCGGTCTTCAGCGAGCCACGCAGGCCAGCTTCCAGCGACGAGGCAGCGGCGACAGTCACGCCCTTCACGTCGTCGATGACCTGGGCGTAGATGTAGCGCGAGGAGCGATGCACGCTCAGACGCGGACGACCATGTGCGGCGGCAACGATCTTGGTGCGGTTGCGCTGCTTGCGGCGCTCGTTGAGAGCGTTCAGGCGAGTCTTCAGGCTCATAGCGGCATCCCTTACTTCTTCTTGCCTTCCTTACGCAGGATGGTCTCGGAGGCATACTTGATGCCCTTGCCCTTGTAGGGCTCCGGCGGCTTCACGCTGCGGATGTCCGCGGCGACCTTGCCGACCAACTGCTTGTCCGCGCCCGAGATCTTGATCGAGGTGGGCTTTTCCACCTTGATTTCGATGCCGGCCGGGATCGGATAGATCACTTCATGGCTGAAGCCCATGTTCAGCTGCAGGTTCTTGCCCTGCATCGCCGCACGCAGACCGACGCCGTTGATTTCCAGCTCTTCGCTGTAGCCGTCCTTGACGCCCTTGACCAGGTTGTTCACCAGCGTGCGCTGCATGCCCCACATGGAGCGGGCGCGACGGGTGACCTGACGCGGCTTCACGGTGATCTTGCCGTCGGCCAGAGTGACGTCGAGGTCTTCCACGATGGTGAGCTTAAGCTCGCCCTTCGGGCCCTTGGCGGTCAGGGTCTGGCCGGCCAACTGGACCTGCACGCCCTGCGGCACCGGAACCGGATGTTTGCCGATACGCGACATGATCAGCTCCTTAGAACACGCGGCAGAGGACTTCGCCGCCGACATTGGCGGTACGAGCCTCAGTGTCGGACATCACGCCGCGCGGGGTGGACAGGATCGAGATCCCGAGACCGCCACGCACCTTGCCGAGGTCCTTGATTGCCGAATACACGCGACGGCCGGGCTTCGAGACGCGATCGATGGTCTTGATGACCGGCTCGCCCTCGAAATACTTCAGCTCGATGCGCAGGTTGCGCTTATTGCCATCTTCCACGAGCTCATAGCCGCGGATATAGCCTTCCTTCTTGAGCACTTCGAGCACGTTCATACGCAGCTTCGAAGCCGGGCTGGCGATTGCCGCCTTGCCCGCCTGCTGCCCGTTACGAATACGGGCGAGCATATCGCCCAGGGGATCGGTAAGAGCCATCTTCTACTCTCCTTACCAGCTCGACTTGACCATGCCGGGGATCTGGCCGGCGGAGGCCAGTTCACGCAGCATGTTGCGGGACAACTTCAGCTTGCGATACGTGCCGCGCGGGCGGCCCGTCAGTTCGCAGCGGTTGCGCACGCGGATCTTTGCGGAGTTGCGCGGCAGTTCGGCCAGCTTAAGGGCCGCTTCAAAGCGCTCTTCCGGAGTGACGTTCTTGTTCTTGATCGTAGCCTTCAGCTTCGCACGCTTGGCAGCGTACTGAACCGACATCCTGCGACGACGCTCGTTCTTCTCAACCGAACTGGTTTTTGCCATATCAGATGTCCTTCTCGGCTCAGTTCGTGAACGGCATGCGGAAACCGGCCAGCAGGGCCTTGGCTTCCTCATCCGTCTTCGCCGTGGTGCAAATAATGATGTCCATACCGCGGGCTGAATCGACCTTGTCGTAGTCGATTTCCGGGAAGATGAACTGCTCCTTCAGGCCCAGCGCGTAGTTGCCGCGGCCATCGAAGCTCTTGCCGCTGACACCGCGGAAGTCGCGCACGCGCGGCAGGGCGATGTTGATCAGGCGGTCAAGGAATTCATACATGTGCTCGCGACGCAGCGTGACCTTGCAGCCGACCGGCTGGTTTTCACGCAGCTTGAAGTTCGCGATCGCCTTGCGGGCCTTGGTCAGCACCGGCTTCTGGCCGGTGATAGCAGCCATTTCGGCAGCGGCCAGCTGGATCTTCTTGCTGTCCTGGGCGGCTTCGCCCACACCCATGTTGACGACGATCTTGGTGATCTTCGGCACTTCCATGGTGTTCTTGTAGCCGAACTTCTCGGTCAGCTGCTTGCGGACCTGCTGTTCGTAGATGTCTTTCATGCGCGGATTGGCCACATCAGCCTCCATCAGCGATCGATGATCTCGCCGGAGCGCTTGGCGAAGCGCACCTTGCGGCCATCGTCGAGGGTCTTGACGCCAACGCGGGTCGGCTTGCCGTCCTTGGGATCGGCGAGCATCACGTTGGAAACATGCAGCGGGGCTTCGCGCTGCTCGATGCCACCCGCAGCGGCGCGGGTCGGCTTGACATGCTTGGTCACCTTGTTGGCGCCCGAGACGGTCACGCGATTGCTCTCGCGGCTCACGCTCAGCACCTCACCGGACGCGCCCTTCGAGCGGCCGGTAATCACGACGACCTTGTCGCCCTTCTTGATCTTCATAGCTTCGGCCATGGCTTACAGAACCTCCGGCGCCAGCGAAATGATCTTCATATGGCCCTTGCCGCGCAGCTCGCGGGTGACCGGCCCGAAGATACGGGTGCCGATCGGCTCTTCCTGCTTGTTGATCAGGACGGCCGCATTGCGGTCGAAGCGGATGGCGCTGCCATCGGCGCGGCGGATTTCCTTCGCGGTGCGAACGATGACGGCGCGATGCACATCACCCTTCTTCACCTTGCCGCGCGGGATCGCGTCCTTGACGGACACGACGATCACGTCGCCGACCTGGGCTGTCCGGCGCTTCGCGCCACCCAGCACCTTGATGCACTGGACTCGGCGTGCGCCAGAATTATCGGCGACGTCGAGATTGGTTTCCACTTGGATCATTGGACCTGTACCTCGCTAACTATCTATGTGCGGTTCAGGACGGATTCTCGACGACGATCCAGCGCTTCAGCTTGGAGATCGGCTTCGATTCCTGAATCGACACAACCTCGCCCTCTTTGCGAGAATTGTTCTCGTCATGGGCGTGGTAGTTCTTCGAACGACGAATAAACTTCTTGTACACCGGGTCCATGATGCGGCGCTCGACCTTCACGACGACGGTCTTGTTGCCCTTGTTGCTCACCACGACGCCCTGCAATACGCGCTTCGGCATCTCTTCTCTCCTTACGCCTTCTTCGCGCCGGCCTGCTTATGCAGGGCGGTGCGCACTCGGGCGACGTCGCGGCGCACTTGCTTCACGCGCGCGGTGTTTTCCAGCTGACCGGTCGCCTTCTGGAAGCGCAGGTTGAACTGCTCCTTCTTCAGGTCGACAAGCTTGGTGTTCAGCTCGTCCTTGGTCTTACCGACCAGTTCATTGCTCTTCATGGCTTACGCTCCCTCACCCAGGCGGGTGACGACCTTGGTCTTGATCGGCAGCTTGGCCGCGCCGAGCACGAAAGCTTCCTTGGCGAGAGCCGCCGGGATGCCATCGAGTTCGAACATGATGCGGCCGGGCTTCACGCGGGCCACCCACAATTCGGGCGAGCCCTTGCCGGAACCCATGCGGACTTCGGCCGGCTTCTTCGACACCGGCACATCCGGGAAGACGCGGATCCACATGCGACCCTGACGCTTGATGTGACGGGTGATCGCACGGCGGCAGGCCTCGATCTGGCGGGCGGTGACGCGCGCCGGCTCCAGGGCCTTCAGGCCGAAGGCGCCGAAATTGAGGTCGGTACCACCCTTGGCCACGCCATGGATGCGGCCCTTAAAGGCCTTACGGAACTTGGTACGCTTCGGTTGCAACATTTCTCGTTACTCCCAGCTCAGCCCTGACGGCCGCCCTGATGACTCGGGCCCTGGCTCTGTTCAGCCATACGCTTATCCTGAGCCATCGGGTCATGAGCCATGATCTCGCCCTTGAACACCCACACCTTCACGCCGCAGCTGCCATAGGCAGTCTTGGCAGTGCCGCGGGCGAAGTCGACATCGGCGCGCAGCGTGTGCAGCGGCACGCGACCTTCGCGATACCACTCAACGCGGGCAATTTCGGCGCCGCCGAGACGGCCGCTGCAGGTGATGCGGATGCCGCCGGCGCCCAGACGCATCGCCGACTGCACGGCGCGCTTCATGGCACGGCGGAACGCCACGCGGCGCTCCAGCTGCTGGGCGATATTCTCGGCCACCAGCTTGGCATCGAGCTCCGGCTTGCGGATTTCGACGATGTTCAGATGCACTTCCGACTTGGTCATCTTGGCCAGGTCGGAGCGCAGCTTCTCGATGTCGGCGCCCTTCTTGCCGATCACCACGCCCGGACGCGCCGAGTGAATGGTGATGCGGGCCTTCTTGGCCGGACGCTCGATCACGATACGGGCGACACCGGCCTGGGCCAGGCGCTTCTCGAGATACGCGCGGATCTTCAGGTCTTCATGCAGCAGACCGGCGTATTCCTTGTCGCTGGAATACCAGCGGGAATCCCACGTGCGGTTGATGCCGAGACGAAGCCCGATCGGATTGACTTTCTGACCCATTACGCCTGCTCCCCGCTCTGCGCTTCAGCCTTCTTCGGTGCAGCCTTCTTGGCGCCCGTCTTGGCCTTGGCCGGAGCCTTCTTCTCTTCCTCGCGTTCACGCACCACGATGGTGAGGTGGCTGAACGGCTTCAGGATCGGCGCGCCGCGACCGCGGGCGCGGGCGTGGAAACGCCGCATCACCAGGCCCTTGCCGACGCTGGCTTCGGCGACGACCAGACGGTCGACGTCGAGCTGATGGTTGTTCTCGGCGTTGGCGATCGCCGACTGGAGGACCTTGCGGACATCCTGGGCGATACGACGCTTGGAGAAGGTCAGCTCGGACAGGGCAGCCTCGACCCGCTTGCCGCGGATCAGACCAGCCACCACACCAAGCTTCCGGGGGCTAACACGGATGTTGCGCCCCACGGCCATGGCCTCGTTCTCGCCGAGGCGGGTTTCGCGCGCCTGCTTGCTCATGGTTACTTCTTCGCCTTCTTGTCGCCGGCCGTATGACCCGGGAAGGTGCGGGTCGGCGAGAACTCGCCGAACTTATGCCCGACCATATCCTCGGTCACGTTTACCGGGATGAACTTGTTGCCGTTATGGACACCGAAGGTCAGGCCGACGAACTGCGGCATGATCGTCGAGCGACGCGACCAGGTCTTGATGACCTCCTTGCGGCCCGACGTTGCAACCTTGTCGGCCTTATTCAACAGATACCCGTCAACGAACGGGCCTTTCCAGACAGAACGTGTCACGATCGACCTCCTAGCCCGTTAGCTATGCTTGCCCGACGGGCGACGGCGCAGAATCATATTTTGCGTCCGCTTGTTGTTACGCGTGCGCTTACCCTTGGTGTTCTTGCCCCACGGGGTCACCGGATGGCGACCACCAGAGGTACGGCCTTCACCGCCACCATGCGGGTGATCGATCGGGTTCATGGCAACACCGCGAACCGTCGGGCGGATGCCCATCCAGCGCTTGCGACCAGCCTTGCCCAGCTTGGTGTTCTGGTTGTCCGAGTTGGACACGGCGCCGATGGTGGCCATGCACTCGGCCTGCACCAGACGCTGCTCGCCCGAGGCCAGACGCACCAGGGCCATGCCCTGATCCTTGCCGACCAGCTGCACGAAGGTGCCGGCCGAACGAGCCATCTGACCGCCCTTGCCCGGCTTCATCTCCACATTGTGGATGATGGTGCCGACCGGGATCGACTTCAGCGGCATCGCGTTGCCCGGCTTGATGTCGGCCTTCTCGCCCGACACCACACGGTCGCCGGCCTTCAGGCGCTGCGGAGCCAGGATGTAGTTCAGCTCGCCGTCATCATACTTGATGAGCGCGATGAACGCGGTGCGGTTCGGGTCATACTCGATCCGCTCGACAACGCCGCTGATATCGAACTTGCGGCGCTTGAAGTCGATCATGCGATAGCGGCGCTTGTGGCCACCACCGATGTGACGGGTCGTGATGCGACCGAAATGGTTACGACCCCCCGTCTTCTTCAGGCCCTCGGTCAGCTCCTTGACCGGGCGGCCCTTATGGAGCTGCGAACGGTCGATGAGCACGAGGCCGCGGGTCGACGGCGTAACTGGCTTATAAGTCTTCAACGCCATGGCTTAGATCCCCGTCGTCACGTCGATCTTGTGGCCGTCGGCGAGGGTAACCATCGCCTTCTTCCAATCCGAGCGCTGGCCCGGCTGACCACGAAACAGCTTAACCTTGCCCTTGGTCCGGAGCGTGTTGACCGCTGTCACCTTGACCTTGAACAGCGCCTCGACGGCGGCCTTGATCTGCGGCTTGGTGGCGGTCAGCGGCACCTTGAAGGTGACCTGGTTGTACTCGGAAGTACGGGTCGCCTTTTCGGTGATCACCGGCGAAAGGATCACATCGTAATGGTTCACGTTGCTCATTTCAGGCGAGCCTCCAGAGCCTCGACCGCGGCCTTGGTCAGAACCAGGGTGTCACGGCGCAGGATGTCGTAAACGTTGGCGCCCTGCTCCGGCAGAACGTCGACGTTGTGGATCGCACGGATGGCGCGGGCGAAGTTTTCGTCCAGCACGTTGCCGTCGATGACCAGCGCGCTCTCCAGGCCCATGCCCTTCAGCTTGCTGGCGAGGTCCTTGGTCTTGCCGACGGTCAGCGTGGCGGCGTCGACGATCTTCAGCTTGCCTTCGGCCAGCTTGGTCGACAGCGCGGTCTTCAGCGCCAGCTTGCGGACCTTCTTCGGCAGGTCGATGGCGTGGCTGCGAACAACCGGGCCAAAAGCCTTACCACCGCCGCGGAACTGCGGAGCGCGGATGCCGCCGTGGCGGGCGCCGCCCGAGCCCTTCTGCTTGACGATCTTGCGGGTCGAACCGGCAACTTCGCCATAGGTCTTGGTCTTGTGAGTGCCCTGCTGGCGCTTGGCCAGCTGCCAGATGACGTAACGCTGCAGCAGGTCCGCACGCGGCGGCAGACCGAACACGTCCTTGGACAGCGTGAGCTTGCCCGAGTCCGTGTTCTCCAGCGTCGTCACGGCGATTTCGATTTTATCGGCCATGATCCTATACCCTTACTTGGCGGCCTTCAGAGCGGCCGGCATCGGCAGGTCCTTGGCGCGCGGCTTCTTCACCGCATCGCGAACCACCACATACTGACCCTCTGAGCCCGGAATGCTGCCCTTGACCATGATCAGGCCGCGGTCGGCATCGGTGCGCACGATCTGCAGGTTCTGCTGGGTGCGCTGACGGTCGCCCATATGGCCGGCCATCTTCTTACCCTTGAACACCTTGCCCGGATCCTGGCGCTGACCGGTCGAACCATGCGAACGGTGGCTGACCGACACGCCGTGGCTGGCTTCCAGACCACGGAAATTGTGCCGCTTCATGACACCGGCAAAGCCCTTACCGATCGTGGTGCCGGTCACGTCGACGAACTGGCCGACGATGAAATGCTCCACCGACAGTTCGGCGCCGACTTCCACCAGCGCATCGGCCGGAACGCGGAACTCGACAAGCTTGCGCTTCGGTTCGACATTCGCCTTGGCGAAGTGGCCGCGCAGGGCCTTCGTCACGTTCTTCGGCTTGATGGTGTCAACGCCGAGCTGGAGGGCGGTGTAACCGTCCTTCTCAGCAGTGCGCTGCTGCACCACCTGCAGATTATCCACCTTCAACACGGTGACGGGCACGTGCGTGCCGTCCTCCGAGAAGAGCCGGGTCATCCCCAGCTTGCGTGCAACCAATCCGGTCCGCATCGGTCCAGTTCCTTACAGCTTGATCTCGACGTCCACGCCGGCGGCGAGGTCGAGCTTCATCAGCGCGTCCACCGTCTGCGGGGTCGGGTCCACAATGTCCAGGAGCCGCTTGTGGGTGCGGATCTCGAACTGCTCGCGCGACTTCTTGTCGACGTGCGGCGAGCGATTCACGGTGAAGCGTTCGATATGGGTCGGCAGCGGAATCGGGCCACGCACGCGCGCACCAGTACGCTTCGCGGTCGACACGATCTCGCTGGTGCTCTGGTCGAGCACCCGATGATCGAACGCCTTGAGGCGGATGCGGATATTCTGACTATCCATTGTCCTGTGTCCTGTCTGACGCTCGAGACTTACGCGACGATCTTGGCGACGACGCCGGCGCCGACGGTACGACCGCCTTCGCGGATGGCGAAACGCAGGCCTTCATCCATGGCGATCGGCGCGATCAGCTCGACTTCCATCGACACGTTGTCGCCCGGCATCACCATCTCGACACCGGCCGGCAGCGACACAACACCGGTTACGTCGGTGGTGCGGAAGTAGAACTGCGGACGATAGTTGGTGAAGAACGGGGTATGACGACCGCCCTCTTCCTTGGTCAGGATGTAGGCTTCCGCCGTGAACTTGGTGTGCGGGGTGATCGAACCCGGCTTGGCCAGAACCTGGCCGCGCTCGACGTCCTCACGCTGCACGCCGCGCAGCAGCGCGCCGATGTTGTCGCCGGCCTCGCCGCTGTCCAGCAGCTTGCGGAACATTTCAACGCCGGTCACGACCGTCTTCACCGTCGCCTTCAGGCC
>JAGXRD010000081.1 GCA_018336035.1 Alphaproteobacteria bacterium
TCGGCTTGCCGTTGTCCTGCCGCTGCAACTGCGCCAGCCGCTCGGCGTCACGGTCGATCAGGGCGGCGATGCGATGCAGGATTTGCGCGCGCTGATGTGCCGGCATATTGCGCCAGCCGGGCTCGGCCATCGCGCGTTCCGCAGCCTGCACAGCGTCATCGACATCGGCGGCATCCGCAGTCGACACCTCGGCGAGAACGGAATTGTCGTGCGGATTATACGTGGAAATCGGCACGCCGCGGCCCTGCCGCCAGCTGCCGCCGAGATAGAGGGGAAGGGGGGACATCGCACTCACTGTTGCTGGCATCGCTGCTTGGGAGAATCCACTTTACAAAAACGTAACGAATCTCTAGCGTGTTTTAAATAAGAAATGACGTTTCTCTAATGAAACAGAAACTGGGAAAAGGATGGTCGGACTGCCCATGACTGATGCTCCCGAAACCATGCTGCTGACGGTCTTCCTGCGGCATGACCAGTCGAACAACCTCGACGCCATCCAGACCAAGCTGAAAGAGGCTGAATGGTGGGACCGTTTCCCGCCGGCCGGGGTGGAGATCGTGTCCTGGTATGTCGCCATGGGTTTCGGGCAGATCGTCACGTTGCGCTTGCCGCCGTCCAAGCTAGGGGAAGTGAATGTCGAGTTGGAGCGCTCCGCCTGGGGCGTGTTCAGCACCGACTGCATGCCGGCCTACGATTTCCTGCCGGTGCGCGAGAGGATCAAGGAACGTGTTCGCCAAGGAGGCAAGTGATGCAGCAGCACCAGCCCTATCTGAATCCGCATCAGACCCGCAGCCGCGAGCCAGACACTTACGAAAACCTGCTGGGTGACGCGCTGGAGCGCTGCTTCGCCGCGGGCCTCCATGACCTTGATGGCATCTGCGCCCGTCTCAACCAGGATTGCGTGCCGTCGCCGGCCGCGCAGACCTGGACGCCTGCGCTGCTGCAGCAGGAATTGAAACGCCTGAGCGCCTGAGGAGCAAGACGATGACCAGCCTCAATGAAGCCGCTGTCGAAGCCCTGCTGACCAAGGGCCTGCGCAATGTCTGGTATCCGATCTGTCCCTCCAGCTTCGTGACCGACAAGCCGGTGTCGCTGCGCCGGCTCGGCTACAAGATGGTGTTGTGGCGCGATCTGCAGGGGCGCGTGCATGCTCTGGAAGATCACTGCCCGCATCGCGGTGCGCCGCTGTCGATGGGCATCGTGATGGATGACCGCATCGCCTGCGGTTATCACGGCGTGCAGGTGGACAAGAACGGCGTTGCCGTTGCGGTGCCGGGCAGCCCGGGCTGCAAGCTGGAAGGCATGAAGGCGACCGTCACCTTCCATACCCAGGAAACCAACGACGTTATTTTCGCTTATGTCGGCGATGCCCAGCATGCTGAACCACCGGTGCTGCGGCTGCCGGAAGAACTGACTTCGCCCGACTTCAGCGCCTTCCTCTGCTATGCGGAATGGCGCGGCGACTATCGCTACGTCTACGATAACGTCATCGATCCGATGCACGGCACGTTCCTGCACAAGCAGTCGCATTCGATGTCGTTCGGCGATACCCAGGCCAAGTTCCAGATTCGCGACACCGAGACCGGCTTTGTCTTCGAGAAGGTCGGCCAGCGGAATGTGAATTTCGACTGGACCGAATTCGGCGATACCGGCACGCACTGGCTGCGACTGGAAATCCCCTATCCGGCCAGCGGTGGCCCGGGTGGTAATTTCCATATCGTCGGCATCTATACGCCGATCGCGCCCGACCTCTGCGCGGTCTTCCACTGGCGTGCGCGCAAGATCGATGGCTGGCAGCGCGATGCCTGGCGCTTCCTTTACAAAAACCGCCTTGAGGCGCGGCACTGGCATGTGCTGGAGCAGGACCGCGTGATGCTGGAACAGTTCGAGCCGGACGCCAACAAGCGCGAAATCCTGTATCAACATGATATGGGCGTGGTTCGCCTGCGCCGCTACTTCCGCAACAAAGCCGAAGCCCAGCTTCAGGCACTCACGGCCCAGGCCGCGGAGTAAGGCTGCGTGAAGACCGTTCGCGAAATCGTTGCGCCCATGGTGCCTGAGGCCGATGCCTTCGCCAGTCCTGGCGTGGACCGGCGCGCCTGAACGGGGAGCGTGAGCTGATGTCCGGTTCCAAAAACCTCAGCCAGCCCTTCCCGATGCGCGTGCAGCGCATCGAATGGGAAGCCGAGGGAATCGTCAGCATCGAGCTGCGCGCGCCCGACGCGATTGATTTGCCGGTTTTCGCTGCCGGCGCGCATATCGACCTCCATCTGCCGAATGGCATTGTGCGCAGCTATTCGCTGTGCGGCGACCAGGAAGACCGCAAGCGCTACGTGGTCGGCGTCGGCCTGGACCAGGCCAGTCGCGGCGGCTCGCTCTATATCCATAATCAGTTGCGCGTGGGGCAGTTGCTGCAGGTCTCGCCGCCGCGCAATCATTTTCCGCTGGTGGAGGATGCCGCGCGAGTCGTCTTCATCGCTGGCGGCATCGGCATCACGCCGATCTTCTGCATGATGCGCCGTCTCAGCATGCTAGGGCGCTCCTTCGAGTTGCACTACGCGACGCGCAACCGCAAGCGCGCAGCCTTCCTGCCACTGCTGCAAGGCTTCGGCCAGCCGGTGCATCTGCATTTTGACGAAGAGACGGGCGGACCGCTGGATATCGCTGCCATCGTCGCGGCCCAGCCTGCCGGAACGCATTTCTACTGCTGCGGCCCCGCGGGCATGCTGGCGGCCTATGAAAAGGCCACCGCGGCTCTGCCCGAAAGTCATGTGCATGTCGAGTATTTCACGCCCAAGGCGCAGGACCCGGCTGCAACCAGCACAGGTTTCACTGTCGTGCTGGGGCGCAGCGGCCGCGAGCTGCAGGTGCCGGCGGATCGCAGCATCCTGGATGTGCTGACCAGCAACGGCGTGACGATCGACAGCTCCTGCCAGGATGGCATTTGCGGCACTTGCGAAGTGAAAGTGCTCGAAGGTCTGCCGGATCATCGCGATTCGGTGCTGACCAAGGCCGAGCAGGCCGCCAATAAGTCGATGATGGTCTGCGTGTCGCGCTGCAAGGGCGACCGTCTGGTTCTGGATCTTGGGTGAGGGCGTCATGAGTATTCTCGGTATCGACCGCATCACATATGGCGTGGAAGACCTGATCGCCTGCCGCAAGTTTTTCCTCGACTGGGGCCTGAAGCTGGTGCGCGAGGATGCGGCCGGTCTGGATTTCGAGAGTCTGAATGGCTGTCAGGTCTGGGTGCGGCTGAGCACGGATCCCGCCTTGCCGCCTGCTTTTGAAAGCGGACCGACCCTGCGCGAAGTGATCTGGGGTTCCGAAAGCCAGTCCGATATCGACGGTTATCGCGCGGTGCTGCGCGATGCGCCGGGCTTTTCGGAAAGCGAAGACACCATCAAGGCTATCGATCCCAATGGTCTCGGCATCGGTATCCGCGTCAGCCGCAAGCGCAATCTCGAAATCACCGGCAGTGCCAGCAACAGCTGGGGCAATGCCGCGCGTATCGATCAGCCCAGCCCGATTTACGATCATGCCGAACCGGTGGAAGTGGGCCATGTCGTGCTCTTTACCGACACGCTGGACGCCACCACGGCTTTCTACCAGTCGCTGGGGTTTGTCATTTCCGATCGTTACCCGGGGCGCGGCCATTTCCTGCGCTGTGCGGCACGCGGCGGCCATCACGATCTTTTCCTACTGCAGACACCTGAGGCGAAGCGCGGCCTGAACCACATCGCCTTCACCGTGCGCGATATCCATGAGGTTTTCGGCGGCGGCCTGCATATCTCGCGCTGCGGCTGGGAAACCCAGCTGGGCCCGGGCCGGCATCCGATCTCCTCGGCCTATTTCTGGTACTTCAAAAATCCTGCCGGCGCTCTGGTCGAATACTATGCCGACGAGGATGTGCTGACTGAAAACTGGACGCCGCGCGAATTCGAACCCGGCCCGACGGTATTTGCCGAATGGGCGGTGGCCGGTGGTCTCGATGGCAATAGCCGGCGGCAGAAGAGCGGTCCGCCAGCGGCCGATGGCCGCTTCCTGACGGAGAAACGCTGATGTCTGCCATTCGACTGGAATTCCGCGCCGTCACCAAGCGCTTCCCCGCCCAGCGGCGCGGCGATGCGCCCGTCACGGCCGTACAGAATGTCAGCTTCACCGTTGCCGATGGCGAAGTGGTGTCCATCATCGGGCCGTCGGGTTGCGGCAAGAGCACGCTGCTGAATATGGGCTCCGGGCTCGACCCGGCCACTAGCGGTGAAGTCTTCGTCGATGGCGAACGCGTCACTCGGCCGAACGAGCATGTCGCCTTCATGCTGCAGAAGGATCTGCTGCTGCCCTGGCGCACCATCCGGCAGAATGTGGAATTCGGTCTGGAAATCCAGGGCCGGCCGACGGCTGACCGGCATCGCATTGCCGAGGAGCTGCTGGTGAAATGCCGGTTGCAGGATTTCATCCATCACTATCCGCATCAGTTGTCGGGCGGCATGCGTCAGCGGGCCGCGCTGGCGCGCACACTGGCAGTCGATCCTGCCGTGCTGCTGATGGATGAACCTTTCTCGGCGCTCGATGCGCAGACCAAGATGGTGCTGCAGCAGGATCTCGGCCGCACGCTGGCAGATACCGGCAAGACGGCATTGTTCATAACCCATGATCTGGCCGAGGCGATTGCGCTGTCGGACCGCGTGCTGGTGATGAGTCAGCGGCCGGGCACGATCATCGAAGAAATCAAGGTGGATATTCCCGACCGCGACAATCCGATGGAGCGTCGCAAGAGCCCGAAGGTCGGGCCTTACGTCTCGGCATTGATGGAATTGCTGCATATCGATCAGGCCGCGGCCTAACCGCGGAGACAGTACGAACCATAGAGGGGGTTCTTATGGCGAAGACGCGTAAAATCATTCTTGGACTGGCCTGCCTGGGTCTGGCCGCAACCGGCTTCTATGCCATGCCTGCCAATGCGCAGCAGGATGTGACCTATCTGCTGCCGGCGCCGCAGTCGCTGCCGGCGTTCGGCCCCTGGATGGTGGCGAAACAGCGTGACTACTTCAAAGCCGAAGGCCTGAACGTCAACTTCCAGATCGGCAAGGGCGGCGTCGATGTCGCCAAGCAGGTCGGCGCGGGCAATGCCGTGGTCGGCGGCGCGATCGGCGATACGCCGATCATGGTGCGTCCGAACGGTGTGCCGGTGAAGTCTGTGGCCGTGCTTGGCGGCCGCTCGCTGATGCAACTGGTGCTGAACAAGGACAAGGTGAAGTCGATCAAGGACCTGAAGGGCAAGGTGGTTACCACCATGGCCTATCAGGATACCACCTACTTTGCCCTGCTTGGCATGCTGGCCACGCAGAATATGAGCAAGAACGACGTCAACGCCCAGGCGGTCGGTCCGCTGAACGTGTGGAAGCTGTTTGCCGCGGGTGAGGCCGATGCCATGGCCTCGACGCCGGACTGGACCTACAACGTGATGACGACCAGCAAGCTCAATCTGGAAATCATCCCGTCGGACACGCATTTCCGCAGCATGGCGCAGGCCATTCTCGCTTCCGACGAAACGATTCAGAAGAATCCCGAACTGATCCAGAAGCTGGTGCGCGCCACGCTGAAGGGTATGAAGGCGATCATGGATGATCCGGCTGCGGCGGCTGTCGATTACGCCAAGGCGGTTCCCGAACATGCCGGCAAGGAAGCCGGCCTGACCGAGATCTTCAAGATGTACACCAAGTATGTCTATGAAGGTCAGAAGGTGCTCGGCGAGATGGACGAGGCGCGTCTCGTCGCGCTGCAGGACTTCTATGTCAAGGAAGGCATCGTTCGCGGCGTGACGCCGGTCAAGGACCTCTACACCAACCAGTTCGTCAAGTAACGGCCCGACCTGAGGCCGGCGGAGATATTCGATGAATGCGATGATGGCCCAACCGTCGACCCAGCGCATGATGATCGGCAGCGTCCTGCTGCTGATCGTCTTCCTGGCGGCATGGCAATGGCTGCCTGGCCTGTTCGGCATACCTGCATTCATCATCCCGCCGGCCTCCACGGTCTGGGACGAATTCCTGCACATGCTGGCCAATGACCGTCTGGTCTACCATACGGTGATCACGGCGCTGCAGGTGCTGGCCGGCTTCGTGCTCGGCGTCATCCTTGGCATGGTGGTCGGCTTCGTGCTCGGCATGTCGCAGGCGGCCGAATTTATGCTGTCGCCATATATCCTGGCGCTGCAGATCGCGCCGAAAGTGGCCTTCGCGCCGCTCTTCGTGATCTGGTTTGGATATACCGTCTATCCCAAGATCCTGGTCGCGGTGCTGATCGTCTTCTTCCCGGTGATGATCAACGTTCTGGGCGCGGTGCGCGCCATCGATCCGGATATCGTGCGGCTTGCGCGCTCCTTCACCGCCAGCCGTTTCCAGGTTTTCTGGAAAGTCGAATTCCCCGCCGCAATGCCGCCCTTCTTCGCCGGCCTGCGCATTGCCGCGACGCTGGCGGTGATCGGCGTGGTGGTCGGCGAACTGGTCGGCGGAAATACCGGGCTGGGCTATCTGCTCACCTTCGGCGAGGGCGCAGGCAATACCGCCATGGTCTTCGTCGCCATCATCCTGCTGACCCTGATTGGCATCGTGCTCTACGCCGTCATCGTCGCCATCGAGAATCGCGTGCTGCATTATCTGCCTGCGCGGGCACGGAAGATCACATGAGCCTGCAGGATCGCATCATCGTCATCACCGGCGCAGGGCGGGGGCTCGGGCGGGCCTTTGCCGAAGGCTGCGCCGCTGCAGGTGCAGCCGCCATCGTGGTGGCCGATATCAATGCCGAATGGGGCGAGGGCACAGCCGACGCGCTACGCAAGTCCGGCGCCAATGCGGTTTTTCTGCCGGTCGATCTGGGTGATCCGGATTCGATCACGGCCTTCGGTACAGCCGTGGAGTCACGTTTCGGCAGGATCGACGGCCTGGTCAATAACGGCGCGATTGCCACCGGCATTGGTGGCAAGACCTTCGAAGAAATCGATATCGAGACCTGGGATCGGGTGATGCGCGTCAATGTTCGCGGCACCTGGCTGATGATCAAGGCCATGGCGCCCCTGCTGCGCAAGTCGACGCTGGGTGGGCGTATCGTCAATCTCGCCTCGGATACCGCACTCTGGGGCGCGCCCCGCCTGCTGCATTATGTCGGCAGCAAGGGCGCGGTCATCTCAATGACCCGCTCGCTGGCACGCGAACTGGGCCCAGACAACATCGCGGTCAATGCCATCGCGCCAGGCCTGGTGCTGGTCGAAGCCACCGAATATGTGCCGGAGGAGCGCCGGCAGCTCTATGTCTCCGGCCGTGCGATGTCACGCCCGCAATATGCAGAAGATGTCGTCGGCCCGGTCGTGTACCTGCTGGGTAGTGGTGCCGGTTTTGTCACCGGTCAGTTGATTCCCGTCAACGGCGGCTTTGTCTTCAACTGACAGGCGCAATCGCGGAGATGCATGATGACTGTCGCTGAACCTCCCCCGCAGGGCAAATATGTCGTCCCGGCACTGGCGCAAGGCTTGAGCATTTTGTCGCTGTTCAGTCGCGACCAGCTGAGTCTGACCGCGCCTGAGATCGCGCAGAAACTTTCTCTGCCACGCGCCACGGTTTTCCGTCTGCTGCACACATTGCAGCTGATGGGTTATATCCGCCGCGAGGATGACGAGCGCCATTACAGTCTCGGCCCGGCCTTGCTGAGCCGCGGATTCGAATATCTCGCCTCGCTGGATCTGGTAGAGGTGGCGCAGCCGATCCTGCAGCGCCTGCGCGATGAGACTGGCCTCTCAGCGCATATGGCGGTGCGCGATGGTCGCGAGATTGTGTATGTTTCGCGCTTTCCGGCCCGCACCACGATTGCCAGCAGCGTCAATATCGGTACCCGTTTCCCGGTGCATGGCACGGTGATGGGCCGGATGATGATCTGCGAGTTCAGCGACGCTGAGCTGGCCGCGCTGTTTCCGACCGAGCCGCTGCCGCGTTTCACCGAGCAGACGCCCACGCTTCTGTCTGATCTGAAAGCCCTGCTGGTCGAGGATTGCAAACGCGGCTATGCCGTCAGCCAGTCCTTTTTCGAGCATGGCGTCAGTTCCATCGCGGCACCGGTGCGCGATGGCGCCGGCCATATCGTGGCCGCTGTGAATATCACCGCGGTGGACGCTTATATCGATTTGCCGGCCATGCATGGCGCGCTGAAAGACGCGGTGCTGAATGCGACAGCGGAAATCACCCGGTGGCTCTGCAGCGACCTGTCGCGCGAGACCCGCACCACCGCAACGGCTCCAGCGCCTCAGAAATCCTCTTCCCCTGCCAAGAAGTCCAAGAAAAGTGAGCGCATTCATGCCTGAGCAGATCACCGTCGGCGAACTGACCGCCCGGTTCCTCGAAGCCTGCGGAGTCGACACCGCTTTCGGCGTCATCTCGATCCATAACATGCCCATCCTGGACGCATTCGGCCGGCGCAACACTGTTCGTTTCGTGCCCAGCCGTGGCGAGGCAGGCGCAGTAAATATGGCAGATGCGTTTGCGCGCGTGCGCGGCAGCCTGGGCGTGGCGATCACCAGCACCGGTACGGCAGCTGGCAATGCCGGCGGCGCCATGGTGGAAGCGCAGACGGCCGGCACCCCGCTGCTGCATCTGACTGGCCAGATCGAACTGCCGTATCTCGACCGCCGCTGGAGCTATATCCACGAGGCACATGATCAGCCTGGTATGCTGAAAGCGGTATCCAAGGCTTTCTTCCGCATCTGGACTCCGGAAAGCGCGCTGGGCGTATTGCAGGAAGCGGTTCGATGCGCGCTGAGCGCGCCGACAGGACCGGTCAGCGTGGAAATTCCGATCGATGTCCAGGAGGCCATGGTTGCGCTGCCGGACTATATCGCGCCACTGCCGGTAACCTCGGCCGCGCCCGATCCGGCTGCACTGGACGAACTGGCCGACCGCATCGCCAAGGCCCGGCGGCCGCTGATCTGGCTGGGTGGCGGCGCACGCCATGCCAGCGCAGAGGTCAGGGCATTGGCCGATCTGGGCTGCATCTTTGTCACCAGCGTGCAGGGTCGTGGCATTCTGCCCGAAGACGATCCGCGCACGCTCGGCGCTTTCAACGTTTCAGCGCCAGTCGAGGAGTTCTACAAAAGCTGCGATACGCTGCTGGTCGTTGGCTCGCGTCTGCGCGGCAACGAAACCCTGAAATACAATCTGAAACTTCCCCGTCCGCTCTATCAGGTCGATGCCGATCCGCAGGCGCATGGCCGGGGCTACACCGCCGATTTCTTCTTGGGCGCCGATGCCAAACAGACGCTGGCGGGTCTGGTGGAGCGGCTGCGCGATCGCCTGAAGGTTGACCCCGCATTTGCCGCTGATGCCGCCAAGGCGCGCGCCGCAGCCGAGGTGCAACTGCGCCAGGGCTTGGGCCCTTACGATGCCTTGGTCAACGCCCTGCAGAAAGGCGTGCCTTCGGATTTCGTCTGGGTGCGCGACGTGACCGTATCGAACAGCACCTGGGGCAATCGCCTGCTGCGGATCGACGGTCCGCGCAACGGCGTGCATGCCCTGGGTGGCGGCATCGGCATGGGTGCAGCGATGGGCGTGGGGGCTGCACTGGCTGCGAAGGGGCGCAAGACCGTCGCCCTGTCGGGCGACGGCGGCCTGATGCTCTGCCTGGGCGAGCTTGCCACGGCGGTACAGGAAAATGCAGACCTGATGCTGGTGGTGATGAATGACCGCGGTTACGGCGTCATCCGCAACATCCAGGATGCCAAGTTCGGCGGGCGTCATTACTACGTCGATCTGCACACGCCGAGCTTCCCTGATCTGGCCAAGGCGCTCGGCTGGAAGCATTACCGCCTGAGCAAGATCGACGAGGCGGAGAGCCTGGTCGCAAAGGTCGCCAACGAAACCGGCCCGCGTATGCTGGAAGTCGATATGGTCGCCATCGGGCCTTTCGCCAATGCCTTTGCCGGACCGCCGGTGCGCAAGGCGTCATGACGCCGCAGCTTCTTCTGATCGGGTATGGCGCCATCGCTGGTGAAGTGAAGCGAGCTGCCGTCGAAACCGGGCTCTTCTCCATTGGGGCGGTGCTGGTGCGGCCGGAACGACATGAAGCCGTCCAGCGCGACCTCGATGTGCCGGTCATCGGCGATCTGGCCGACCTGCAGTTCAGGCCGGCGCTGGCAGCCGAATGTGCCAGTCACGAAGCCGTGCGAGCTTATGGTCCCGTATTGCTCCGGCGCGGGATCGATGTGGTGGTCACGTCCATCGGTGCGTTAAGCGATGATGCGCTTCACGAAGAGCTTCACTCTGCCGCCAGGCAGGGCGGGGCTCAGCTCGTCTTGCCGGCCGGAGCGATTCCCGGCGTCGACGCGATCAGCGCGGCACGGTTCGGCGGACTTGAAAAGGTAAGCTATACGTCACGCAAGCCGCCTGGCGCCTGGAAAGGCACGCCAGCCGAACAGGTAGCCGATCTCGATAATCTGCGCGAGGCCGTCGTGCATTATACCGGGTCGGCACGCGCAGCGGCGCGGGACTATCCCAAGAATGCCAATGTTGCGGCGACCGTGGCACTGGCCGGGTTGGGTTTTGATCTGACGGAAGTTCGCATGATCGCCGACCCGGATGTCAGCGAGAATATCCACGAAATCAGCGTCAGCGGCGGTTTCGGTACGATGGAATTATCCATCAAGGGGCGGCCGCTGCCGAGCAACCCCAAAACCTCGTCGCTCGCGGCCTACAGCGCCATTCGCGCCATCGTGAACAAATTGGGCCCCGTCGCCGTATAGTTGTCGGGCGGGCGCCTGATCAGTAATGCGGCGGACGTTCCGTTATGGGGCTTTGGGTTGCCTTCGCCTCGATCTCGCGCAGTCGATCCGTCAGCGTCTCGACCAGTCGTGTCAGTTTGTCGATCTCGGCCCATTGTTTGGTAATGGTCTGGTTCAACGCCTCGATGGTTTCATCCTGATAGGCGATGCGCTCTTCGAGTGCGGTGACGCGCGCCGGGACACTGTCGTCAGCCATGGTGTTCCTTTGACCTCAACGCCAGCCGAGGGCGGGCGCGATCTGGGTGAGAATGGTCTCAATGACATGGGCGTTATAGGCAACGCCCAACTGATTGGGAACGGTCAGCAGCAGCGTATCGGCTTCGGCAATCGCTTCGTCGGCTTTCAGCGCTTCGATCAATTTTTCCGGTTCTGCCGCATAAGAACGGCCAAATATCGCCCGCATATTGTCGATGACGCCGACCTGGTCGCTGCTGGTATCGCGGCCGAAATAGGCGCGGTCGAGATCGTTGACCAGGGCAAAGATCGAGCGCGAGACGGAAACGCGCGGCGTGCGCTTGTGTCCTGCCGCTTTCCAGGCCTCGCGATAGCGGCGGATCTGCCTGGCCTGCTGAATGTGGAAGGGTTCGCCGGTTTCATCCGCCTTCAGGGTCGAACTCTGCAGGTTCATGCCCTGCTGCGCTGCCCAGACGGCAGTCGCGTCAGAGGCCGAGCCCCACCAGATGCGCTCCCGCAACCCTTCCGAATGCGGCTCCAACCGCAGCAATCCGGGCGGATTGGCAAACATCGGGCGCGGGTTCGGTCGTGCAAAGCCTTGTCCGCTCAGCAGCGACAGAAACACCTCGCCATGCCGGCGGCCCATATCGGCATCGCTCTCACCTTCGGCTGGCGCGTATCCGAAATGACGCCAGCCATCGATCACCTGCTCGGGCGACCCGCGACTGATGCCAAGCTGCAGGCGGCCACCGGAGATCAGGTCGGCCGCGCCGGCATCCTCGACCATGTAAAGCGGATTCTCGTAGCGCATGTCGATGACGGCGGTGCCGATCTCGATCCGGCGCGTCCTCGCACCGACGGCAGCAAGGAGAGGGAAGGGCGAGGCAAGCTGACGGGCAAAATGATGGACGCGGAAATAGGCGCCATCGGCACCCAGTTCTTCAGCCGCCACCGCCAGGTCGATGGATTGCAGTAAAACGTCCTGTGCCGACCGGGCTTCTGATTGCGGCGACTCCGACCAATGCCCGAAGGATAAGAAACCGATTTTCTTCATAACGGCGAATGTCTCATATGGAACGAGGATTGTAACTGTCGCCAATCAGTGGTGCCGACGCCAGCAATATACCAAGCGCTCAAAAAATGTGCATCAGCGGTCATCTACATCCGTGTCATACCAATTGACCATGACCAGTATATGCTCCACCTCGCGCAGTACGATTCTCATGGGCTGGGCGGATGTTGCTGCCATGGCTGCGCTGACTGCCACCGCCTTGCCCGTCGGCCACTTTTACTCCCTCAGCCAAGGATATCCAGATCATGGACACGATAACGACCTCGGACGGCACAAAGATCTTTTTTAAGGATTGGGGTTCGCGTGATGCGCAGCCCGTTGTCTTCCATCATGGCTGGCCGCTCAGTGCTGACGATTGGGACAACCAGATGCTCTTCTTCTACGCCAAGGGCTATCGGGTCATCGCGCATGATCGCCGTGGCCATGGCCGCTCGACCCAGACCCATACCGGCAACGAGATGGACACCTATGCCGCCGACATGATCGAGCTGGCGCGCGCGCTGGACCTGAAGAACGCTATCCATGTCGGGCATTCCACCGGCGGTGGCGAGGTGGCGCGCTATGTCGCCCGCGCCGAAAAGGGTCGCGTGGCCAAAGCGGTGCTGATCGGCGCCGTACCGCCGGTCATGGTCAAGTCGGACAAGAATCCGGGCGGTTTGCCACTCGAGGTGTTCGACGGCTTCCGCGCCGTCCATGCCGCCAATCGCGCGCAGTTCTTCCTGGATATCCCGACCGGGCCGTTCTATGGCTTCAATCGCCCGGGTGCCAAGCCGTTGCCGGGCGTCATTCAGAACTGGTGGCGGCAGGGTATGATGGGTGGCACCAAGGCGCAGTATGACTGCATCAAGGCCTTCTCTGAGACCGACTTCACCGAGGACCTGAAGGCGATCGACGTGCCTGTGCTGATCATGCACGGCGATGATGACCAGATCGTGCCGATTGCCGACTCAGCTCACCTTGCGATCAAACTGGTCAAACACGGCACGCTGAAGGTCTACGAGGGTCTCAGCCATGGCCTCGCGACGATCAATGCCGACCTGGTGAACGAGGATCTGCTCGCCTTCTTCAAGGCCTGAGCTATCGCTTCCCCCGGTGACCTGCGGCCAGTTGGGTTGCTGCGCCGCACAATCGGTTGCCGGGGGCGCTCCGCGAGAAGGTGGCGGCGGGATAATTGACGTGAAATTGCAGCGCCTCCAAAATCGCCGCCCGCCGTGCGCAACAGGTGTGGCCGGCGAACAAAAAAAGCGGAGGAACCAATGCAATTCTCGAAACTGGCTGTCGCGGCGACAGCCGCGGCCATAGTGCTGGGCAGCCCGGCCTTCGCGCAGAACAGCGTGCTGCTGCCCGTGATCATTGAACTCTCGGGTGGCGGCGCCACTGTGGGCAACAACTGGAAGAACGGCGTCGAGCTGGCCGCGGCCGAAGTGAATGCTGCCGGCGGCATCCTCGGCAAGAAGGTCGAGATCCCTGCCGTCGATACCCAGACCAATCCGGGCGTGGCCCGTGCCGCGATCCAGCGTGCGCTGGACGACAAGCCGGTGGCGATCCTCGGGCCGATCTATTCCGGCTCCGTCAAGGCCAGCATGCAGCTGACCGCCGATGCCGAAGTGCCGCAGATCATGGGCGGCGAGGCCGGTGACCTGACGGCGCAGGGCTCAAAATACATCTTCCGCACCTCGTTCGGCCAGAATATTTCGATGCCGAAGCTGGCCAACTATCTGCGCGATGGCGAAAAGGCCAAGTCGGTGGCGGTCGTCTTCGTGAACAACGATTTCGGCAAGGGTGGCCGCGATGCCATCATCAAGGAACTGAACAGCCGCAACATCAAGGTGGCGGCCGATCTCTCCACCGAAGCCGGCCAGGCTGATTTCGCCGCCGATGTGATCAAGCTGAAGAGCGCCAATGCCGATGCCATCTTCATCTACCTCAACGAGGAAGAGAGCGCGCGCTTCCTGCGTGAGGCCAAGAAACAGGGGCTGAACAAGCCGATGATCGGCGAGACCACGCTGCTGGGCCAGAAGGTGATCGACCTGGCGGGTGATGCAGCCAATGGCGTAAAGGGCCATGTTGGTTTGACGGTGGATGCACCGATACCGGCCGTGCAGGAATTCGGCAGGAAGTTCCAGGCCAAGTACAACTACAAGCCGGACCATAACGGACTGAAGGGCTATATCTCGGTCTATATGGTGAAGGCAGCCGCCGAGAAGGCCGGCAAGCTGGACCCGAAGGCGATTGCCGCCGCCCTGCATGGCATGACCATCACGCCGGACAAGGTGCCCGGCATCCTGATGGAAGCCAGCTGGGATAATACCGGCGAGATCGACCGCATCAGCTTCCTGGCTGAAGTGAAAGACGGCAAGCAGGTGATCACGCAGACCCTGCCGAAGCTGAAGAACTGACGTGCCGCTCCGGCCGGCGCTGCCGTCGGTCGGAGCATTTTCTCGCGCGAAACAGACGCGCGCCCTTTAGGATTCACAGTATATGGCCGAGATACTCCAGCTGGTGATCGCGGGTCTGGCGACCGGCGCGATTTATGCGCTTGCAGCCATCGGCTTCACGTTGCTCTGGCAAACCTCGCAGACGATCAATTTCGCCCAGGGCGAATTCGTCATGCTGCCGGCCTTTTTCGCACTGGTGGCAATGAACTGGTTCGGCTGGCCTTTCTGGCTGTCCTGCCTTGTCGCCATTCTGGTCTCTGTCCTGCTGCTCGGCATGGTCTTCAAGGTGATCGTGGTCGATCCGATGCTGAAACAGGGCGTATTGCCGCTGGTGATCTCCACCATCGCGCTCGGCCTGCTGTTGCGTGAAGGGGCCAAGGATTTCTACAGCGCCGAGGCGCAGCCTTTCCCCTATATCTTCCCGGATCGTCAGGTCAGCGTACTGGGCGTGCAGCTGTCGCTGTCGCAGATCGGTGTGCTGCTGATCGCGCTGGCTGTGATAGCTGCGCTGCAGCTTTTCCTGTCGCGCACCCGCACCGGCAGGCAGATGCAGGCCACCGCGCAGAACCCGACCGTGGCGCGCATCCTCGGCGTGCCGGTTGAGCGCATGATCCTGTACACCTTCATCATCAACGCAGCCTTGGCGGCCATGGCCTCGCTGCTGATCTCGCCGATCTATCTGGCGAAATTCTCCAATGGCGAACATCTCGGCCTCGCGGCTTTCGTCGCCGCCATCGTCGGCGGCTTCAACCAGGTGCGTGGCGCCATTGCCGGCGGGCTGCTGGTCGGCGTGATCGACAACCTTGCGGCGGCCTATGTCTCGACCGGCTATCGCCAGTCGGTGCCGCTGATCCTGCTGGTGCTGTTCATCCTGTTCCGGCCGCAGGGTCTGCTCGGCCGGCGCGAGGAGCGCGCGGTATGAGCCGTTCTGCGCTGCGCTGGTCGCTCGGCCTGGTCCTGCTCGGGCTGGTGCTGGTTTTCGTGCCGGTCAATCTGACCGACTACGGCCTGCCATATCCGGGCCTGAAGCGCTATGGCACCTACATCATGACGCTGTGGCTGGTGACGGCCGTCGCTGCGATGGGCGTCAACCTGATCGTCGGATATTCAGGGCAGGAGACGCTGGCCCAGGCGGCGTTCCTCGGCATCGGCGCCTACACCACCGCTTTGCTGACCAAGGCCGGCATTCCCTTCGGTCTGGCCTTTGCCGCTTCCGGCCTGCTGGCTTTCGTCGTCGGCATCCTGCTCGGCATCCCGGCATTGCGGGTGCAGAAGCATTATCTCGCTTTCGTCACGCTGGCTTTTGCGGTGATGGCCTGGCTGGTCTTCCGCAACGAGCAATGGCTCACCGGTGGTGTGATGGGCCTGTCGGGCATCAAGCGGCCGGTTGTGTTCGGCATCAACACGCGACCCTTCCTGACTTTCTACTGGTTCGTGCTGGCGGTGACGGCGATCCTGACTTTCTGCATGTGGTGGATGCTGCGCTCACCCTGGGGCCGCGCCTTCACGGCGCTGCGCGAAAACCCGGTGCGCGCCGAGAGCCTCGGCATCGATGTGCGCCTTTATAAGCTGCTGACCTTCGCCATCGGATCGGCTTATGGCGGCTTTGCCGGCGCGCTCTATGCGCCGCTGGTCGAATTCATCGACCCGAGCCCGTTCGCGCTCAGCCAGTCGTTTCTCTACCTGCTGATGGTCGTGGTCGGAGGTGCTGGCTCCTTCCTCGGGCCGTTTGTGGGTGCGGCCATCGCCGTGCTGCTGCCGGAATGGCTGCGCTTCACGGAGACTTACTATCTGCTGATCTATGCCTTCCTGGTCATGCTGCTGATGGCCTTCTGCCCGGGGGGCATCGTGGCGCTGGTGCTGCGACTCAAGGCTGCGCTGCTGCCGAAAGCCGGCAAGGTGCAGCCATGACGAGCGTTCTGGACGTCAAGAATCTTTCTCGTGCCTTCGGCGGCCTGCAGGCCGTGCGCGATGTCAGCTTCGAGGTGCAGGAGGGCGAGATCCTCGGCATCATCGGACCGAACGGTTCGGGCAAATCGACGCTGTTCAACTGCATCCTCGGTCAGCTGGTGCCGGACGAGGGCGAGGTGCGCGTCGACGGGCAGGTTGTCACCGGCCTACGCCCATCCGAACTCAACCGTCGTGGCGTCAGCCGAACCTTCCAGCTGTTGCAGGTCTTCCCTCAGCTCAGCGTGCGCGAGAACCTGATCCTGGCAGGGCAGGAGCATCGCGGTTCGCGGCTACGCCGTCTGTTCGGTCCGCGTGATGCCGGGCTTACCCCGGACGCCAACCGTATGATCGACTTCTTCCGCTTGGGTCATCTCGCCGAGGAAAAGGCTGGCGGACTGTCCTATGGCCAGCAGAAACTGCTCGATGCCGCCATGGCCTTCATGGCTGGCCCGCGTCTGGTGTTGCTGGACGAGCCGGCCGGCGGCGTCAACCTGACCATGCTGGCGAGCCTGAAAGAACGGTTGCAGGCGATCAACGCCGAAACCCGCGCCACTTTCGTGGTGATCGAACACAATATGGAATTCGTCATGTCGCTGTGTACGCGGATTCTCGTGCTGGCCGAGGGCCGCCTGATTGCGGCCGGCACGCCGGGCGAAATCCGCAGCAACCCGGATGTGATTGAGGCCTATCTTGGACACTGATCACATTCTGCAGTTCAATGGCGTGGTCGGCGGCTACGGCAAAATGACCATCCTCAATGGCACCACGGCCAGCATTCGCCGCGGCAAGATCACCACCGTGATCGGCCCGAATGGTGCCGGCAAATCGACCATGTTCAAGGCGATCTTCGGCCTGCTGCCGCTGCGCTCCGGCCGCATCCTGTTCGAGGGCAGGGATGTGACGGGCCATACGCCGCGAAGGATGCTGGATGCTGGCGTCTGCTATGTGCCGCAGGGCCGCAATATCTTCCCGGAGCTTTCCGTCCGGCACAATCTCGAACTGGGCGGTGTGGCGTTGAAAGACCCGTCCGGCCTGCCGGATCGCGTTGCTGCCATGCTGAAACGCTTCCCCATTCTGGCTGAGAAGGCCAGCAGCCAGGCCTCGACCCTGTCGGGCGGACAGCAAAAGCTGCTGGAAGTGGCACGCGGACTCTTGCTCGATCCCAAACTGATCCTGATCGATGAACCCTCCATCGGCCTGTCGCCGCTGATGGTGCAGGAGGTGTTCGGCATCCTGAAAGGTTTGCGCGACAGCGGTGTCAGCATCCTGCTGATCGAACAGAATGCCAAACAGGCCCTGCAGATGAGCGACTATGGCCTGGTGCTGGAACTTGGGCAGACGCGAATCGAAGACACGGCGGCCAGCATTCTGGCCGATCCACGGATCGCGCAGCTCTTTCTCGGCGGTGGATTGCAGCCCGCCAGTTAACGTCCCGCGGCGAACCTTCAGGTGAACCATTGAATCCTGACTGACCGCCAGATTCTGGCGTTGACTCATCTGGAAATGTCCTATCAGTATAACAATAGGTGAGGTGATCAGCAGGAGGGGGCGGTGAAAGCAGTCGACGCGCGTATTCCGACGCCGCTCTATCATCAGATTTTCCTGATCCTGCGCGGCCAGATCGTCGAAGGTCGCCTGAAGTCCGGCGCCCTGGTCCCCGGCGAGGAAGAACTCGCCCGCCAGTTTAATGTTTCGCGCATCACCGCCCGTCGCGCGCTCGCCGAACTCGCCGCCGAGGGCCTGGTCACGCGCGGGAGAGGTCGCGGCACGCATGTTGCCGCGCGCGATCACGAGCCACCGCCGGTGCATGGCGGCGTCGAAGGTCTGATCGAAAACCTGATGGCGATGGGCCTGAAAACCCAGGTCGAACTGCTCGATTTCAGTTACGAGGCCGCAGCGCCGGATGTCGCTGCCGCCTTGCGGATTGCACCGGGCGCGGAAGTGCAGCGCTCGGTGCGCGTACGCTCGCTGGCCGATGGGCCGTTTTCCTATCTCACCACTTATGTGCCTGCCGAGATCGGTCGCAAATTCGGCCGCAAGGAATTGGGGCGCGAGCCTTTGCTCGGGCTGCTGGAGAAATCCGGCGTGGTAATCGGCAGCGCCGACCAGACTTTATCCGCCACGCTCGCCGATACGCGCGTGGCGCCGGCCTTGAAAACCGCCATCGGTGCGCCGCTGCTGCGTATCAGCCGCATCGTGCAGGATCGAGGCGGTCGTCCAGTGGAATACATCGTCGGGCTATACCGCCCGGATCGCTATCAGTTCCGTATGAGCCTCGACCGCGTACGCGGCGAGGATCGCAATACTTGGTCGGCCAGCGTGGCGCCGGCGACCGGGGAGTCCAGCGCTGCGCCACGTTCCAAAAACAGGGAGAAGAAGTGATGATCAAGACACCGCGCGTATCCCGCAGACATTTCCTTGCCGGTACCGCTGCAACGGCCGGCCTCGCCGGCTTTCCGGCCATCCTCAAGGCACAGCCGCGCACCATCAAGGTCGGCGTGCTGCATCCGGTGACTGGGCCGATCGCGCCGTCAGGCCAGCAGTGCCGTCTCGGTGCCAAGCTCGCCATCGACACCATCAACGCCAATGGCGGTATTGCTTCGATGGGCGGCGCCAAGCTGGAGCCGATCTATGCAGACGCCCAGTCGCGCCCGGAAGTCGGCGCGGCCGAAGTCGAGAAGCTGAACGAGGCCGGCGTCTCGGCCATCATCGGGCCGTTCGCCTCGGGCATCGCGCTCGCCACCACCCAGGCAGCCGCCAAGCACAATATCCCGCACATCGTCGATGTCGGCGTGGTTGACCAGGTGGTCAGCCGCGGCCTGACTAATACCTTCCGCTTTGGTCCGGGTCTGAGCAAGATCGTCGACTCGGCGATGGAAAACCTCGTCGCGCTCAACAACCAGGCTGGCAAGCCGGCCAAGACGGTGATGATCGTTCACGAAGAGTCGGCCTTCGGTGCCGGCATGGCCAAGACGCTGAACGAGAAACTGCCGGCACTTGGCTTCGAAGTGCTGGAGACCATCCCGCATGCCAATCCGACGCGCGACTTCAACAACATCGCGCTCAAGATCAAGGGCCGTAACCCGGACCTGCTGATCCCGTCGAACTACTATAACGAATTCGTGCTGCTCGCCCGCACGCTGCGCCAGCAGAAGATCCGCCCGAAGGCGATCTATTCGATCCTCGGCGGGGCGGCCTCGCAGTATCGCTTCGTGCAGGAATTCCCCGATGCGGCCGAATTCATCATGGACTGCAATCACTGGTTCGATCCGCGCAATCCCGTGGCGCTGGAACTGAAGAAGAAGGTGGAGGCCGAGAAGGCCTTCTTCTCCTACGAAGTGTTCCTCAACTACGAATGCGTGCGTCTGCTGGCCGATGCACTGGAACGCGCCAAGTCGTCAGACCGCGCCGCCGTCAACCATGCGCTGGCCTCGTCGGGCTGGAGCAACACCTTCATGCCCTATGGCCCGACCAAGTTCGTCAACGGCCAGAATGAGGGCGCCGCTCCGGTGAACACCCAGATCCTGCAGAAGGACATCAAGGTGATCTTCCCGAAGGACTTCGCCAATGCCAAGCCGGTCTTCCCGGCGCCGAAGGCTTAAGTCGAACATGGCGGGGCCGGATCGCCGGCTCCGCCACTCTCTTTCCTGAGTGACGGTATGCTTGAGTTTTCCATCCTCCTGCCGGCGATCCTGAACGGCCTGACCATCGGCGCGATCTATGCCCTGATCGCGCTGGGCCTGACGCTGATCTACGGCGTGCTGCATATCATCAACTTCGCCCATGGCAGCCTGCTGATGCTGGCGCTGTATGGCGTGTTTTTCCTGCACAGCCTGTTCGGCATCGATCCCTACCTGGCGCTGCCTGTGGCGGCTGCCGCACTGTTTGGCATCGGCTATGGGCTGCAGCGTTTCATCATCGGCCGCGCCAGTCATGGCAAGGACGAGAATATCCTGCTGGTCACGCTGGGCCTGTCGGTGATCATCGAGAATCTTGCGCTCTATCTGTGGCGCTCCGATACCCGCACCATCGAGACGCCGTATTCCTTCGAAGTTCTGGATTTCGGCGTCGCCTTCATTCCGGTGCCAAAAGCCGTCGCTTTCGTCGGCGCGCTGCTGGTAGCGGCGCTGCTCTGGCTGCTGATGACCCGCACCGATCTGGGCCGTGCCATTCGTGCGCTGGCCAAGGAGCGACAGGGCGCCAAACTTGTCGGCATCAACGCAGAACATATCTTTGCCATGTCGTTTGGCATCGGCTGCGCCTGCCTCGGCATCGCAGCCTGCCTGCTGCTACCCAGCTTCTATGTCAGCCCGCAGGTCGGCCATGCCTTCGTGCTGGTTGCCTTCACCGTTGTCGTGCTGGGCGGCATGGGCAGCTTCGTCGGCGCGCTGCTCGGCGGACTGATCATCGGCGTCACCGAAAGTCTTGGCGGGCTTTTCCTGGGCGAGAGCCTCGGCCAACTCGGCATCTTCCTGATCTTCATCATTGTCCTGCTGTTCCGGCCGACCGGACTGCTGGGCCAGAAAGCCTGAGCCGATGCGCACCCCCACTCTTCGTACAGGCTGGGCAATTCTCGTCTTTGCGCTGGTGCTGCTGCCGCTGCCGCTGCTGATCAAGTCGGAATTCTGGCTCACCTGGGTCACGCTAGCGCTGTTCTATGCCTATCTCGGCCAGGCCTGGAATCTGCTGGGCGGCTATGGCGGGCAGTTCTCTTTCGGCCATGCGCTGTTCTTTGGCACCGGCGCCTATTGCACGGCAGTGCTGCAGATCCACTTCGGCATCAACGCCTGGGCCGGTTTTGTGCTGGCCGCGGTCGCCGCCGGCATCGTCGGCGCTGCCACCGGCTGGCTGGTCTTCCGCTATGGCCTGCGCGGCTCCTATTTCGCATTGGTCACGCTCGCCTTTGCCGAGGTCTTCCGCATCCTTGCCAATACCTTCGCTTTCACAGGTGCCGGTGTCGGCCTGCTGGTGCCTCTGCAGCCCGGCGCCTGGCAGATGCAGTTTGAGAGTAAGGCGGGTTTCTTCTGGCTGTTGCTGATCCTCGTCGTCGCCTGCCTGCTGTTCACCTGGTGGCTGCAGAATGCCCGCTTCGGGGCTCGCCTGATGGCCGTGCGCGAGAACGAGGATGCCGCCCGCGCGCTCGGCGTCGACCCGTTCAACACCAAGCTGCTCGCCATCATCGCGTCGGGTGCCATCGCCGGGTCGGCCGGTGCGGTCTATGTGCAGTTGTTTCTCTATATCGATCCGGGTATCGCCTATGGCCCCTCCATGTCGGTCGAGGCGCTGCTGGTGCCGATCATCGGTGGTCTGGGTACCGTATTCGGCCCTGTGCTGGGGGCTTTCGCGCTGCATACAATTGCTGAGATCGGTCGCCTGGTCTTCGGCGAGGCGCCCGGCCTCAATCTGGTGCTCTACGGCGTGCTGCTCGTGTTGATGGTGTTGTTCCTGCCCAATGGCCTGTTCGGACTGGGACGCTTCGGCTTCGGGCTGCGTCGCCGCCTGCAGCGGAAAGGCGGCGCCAATGCTTGAGGTGGCGAAACTCTCCAAGCGCTTCGGCGGGCTGGTCGCGACCAACAATGTCAGCTTCACCGTGCAGCCCGGCAGCATCTCGGCGCTGATCGGTCCGAATGGCGCGGGCAAGACGACGATCTTCGCGCAGATCTCCGGTTTCCACCGGCCAGACGAGGGTGACATCCGGTTCGAAGGTATTTCGCTGGTCGGCCTGACACCGGAACGCATCTGTGTGCTCGGCATCGCGCGCACCTTCCAGATTGTGCAGCCCTTTGCCGGGCTGACGGTGCGGGAAAACATTGCTGTCGGCGCGCATCTGCATCGGGCCGGGCGCAAGGCTGCGCTGGATCATGCCGAAGCCGTGGCGCAGCGCGTCGGCCTCGGCCCGCAGCTCGACAAACCGGCAGCCGCGCTCACCGTGGCCGGCCGCAAACGGCTGGAGCTGGCGAAAGCACTGGCGACCGATCCGAAGCTGCTGCTGCTGGATGAAGTGATGGCCGGTCTGAATCCCGCCGAGATCGACGAGATCATCCCGATCATCCGCGGCATCCGCCAGTCGGGCGTCACCATCCTGCTGATCGAGCATGTCATGCGTGCGGTGATGAACCTGTCAGAGCATGCCTGGGTGCTGAACAACGGTGGCCTGATCGCCAGCGGCACGCCGTCGCAGATCGCCGCGGATCCGCAAGTGATCGAAGCCTATCTCGGTCATGGTGCCGCGGAACGCATGAAGGCTGCAAAGACGGAGGCGCAGCATGCTTGAGGTGCGCGCCCTTCACGCAGGCTATGGCGAAGTGGAAGTGCTGCGTGGCATCGACCTCGATGTCGCCAAGGGCGAGATTGTCGCGCTGCTTGGCGCCAATGGCGTTGGCAAGTCGACGCTGAATAACAATCTCTCCGGCATTTACCGGCCTACAGCCGGTCAGATCCGCTTCATGGGGCAGGACATTGCTGGCGCCAGTGCCGACAGCATCGTGGCTTCCGGCCTGATCCACGTACCGGAAGGTCGCAGGGTCTTCCCCAATCTGACCGTGCAGGAAAATCTCGAACTCGGTAGCTATCGCCGTGGCCGTGACAAGCGCTCGGCGAATCTTGAGCGGATCTATGGCATTTTCCCGCGCCTGAAGGAGCGTATCGCGCAGCGCGCCGGCACGCTCTCTGGCGGCGAGCAGCAGATGCTGGCGATCGGCCGTGGCCTGATGGCGCAGCCCGAGCTGCTGGTGCTGGACGAACCCTCACTGGGCCTGTCGCCGCTGCTGGTCGAGGAAATGTTCGGCCTGATCCAGGCGCTGAACCGCGACGGGCTGTCGATCCTGCTGGTCGAGCAGAATGTCGTGCAGTCGCTTGCCATCGCGCATCGTGCCTTCGTGCTGGAGCATGGCAAGATTGCGCTCTCGGGTGCCGCCGCCGATCTGCTGAACGATCCGGGGCTGAAAGCCTCGTATCTCGGGATATGAGCATGGTGCAGAAAACCCCGATGACCTTGGCCGAAAAACTGGTGGCGCGCGCTGCCGGGCAGGATGTCGTGCGGCCGGGCGAGGTGGTTACGGCGAAAGTCGATCTCGCCATGATGCATGATTCCGGCGGGCCGCGCCGTGTCGCGCCGATGCTGGAGCGGCTGCAGGCGAAACTCTGGGATCCGAATAAGGTGGTGGTGATCTCGGATCATTATGTGCCGGCGGTGGATGCCGAAAGTGCCGGCATTCTCGATCTCACCCGCAAATGGGTGAAGGCGGCTGGCGTGACCAAATTCCACGACATGCAGGGCATCTGCCATGTCGTACTGCCCGAGCGCGGTCATCTGCGGCCGGGCCTGTTCGTGGTTGGCGGCGACAGTCATTCTCCGACCGGCGGCGCCTTCGGCTGCTATATGTTCGGCGTCGGCGCCACCGAAATGTGCGGCGTGCTGGTCACCGGCGAAATCTGGCTGCGCGTGCCGGAAACCATCCTGCTGCACTGGACCGGCAAACTGGGCCCCGGCGTGGCAGCCAAGGACATGATCCTGGCGATGTGCGCCAAACTCGGCATGGATGGTGGCCGCTATCAGGCGATCCAGTATGCCGGCGATACGATTGCCGGCCTGTCGATGCAGGAACGCATGACACTGTCGAATATGGCAGCCGAACTCGGCGCCCAGACCGGCCTGATCGCTCCAGATGCCGTGACGCGCGACTATCTGCTGGCGGCCGGCGTGCCGGACGGTGAGATTGATATTACGACCTGGCATGGCGATGCAGGGGCGAAAGTCGAGCGCCACGATTTCGATGCAGCTTCACTATCGCCCATGGTGGCGGCGCCGCACAGCCCGGCCAACAGCGCCGCGGTCATCGAACATAAGGGCGTGACAGTCGATCAGGCCTATATAGGCGCCTGCACCGGCGCGAAGATCAACGACCTGCGCATGGCGGCCAGCGTGCTGAAAGGCCGCAAGGTGGCCAGCAACACGCGGCTGCTGATCGCGCCGGCATCAGTTCGCACCACCGCCGAAGCGGCCGCCGATGGCACGCTGGCGACGCTCACCGAAGCTGGTGCCATCCTGCTCTCGTCGGGCTGCGGTGCCTGTGCCGGCTATGGCGCCGGCGTGCTGGCCGAAAACGAAACCTGCATCGCTTCCACGGCGCGCAACTTCAAGGGCCGCATGGGCGCAGGCTCGTCCAAGGTTTATCTCGGGTCGCCCTATACCGTAGCGGCGGCGGCTGTCGCCGGCCACATTGTCGATCCCCGGGAGTTGCTGTCATGACCGCCAGCAATACCGGCCGGGTCTGGAAATTCGGCGACAATATCGACACCGATGTGCTGGCGCCGGGTCTTTACATGAAGGGTCCGCTGTCGGAACTGGCAAAGCATTGCCTCGAAGCAGTCGAGCCACGCTTTGCCAAAGACGTGAAGCCGGGCGATATCGTGGTGGGCGGGCGGAATTTCGGCATGGGCTCGTCGCGCGAACAGGCGGTGATGGTGCTGCGTGAACTCGGCGTCGGCGCCGTGGTGGCACCCAGCTTCGCGGGCATCTTCTATCGCAATGCGCTCAATCTCGGCCTGCTGGCGCTGGTCTGTGCCGAAGCCAGCCAGATCCGCGCCGATGCCGTCCTGTCGGTCGATGCCGCCAATGCTGAACTGCGCGATCTCGATACCGGCAAGCGCTATACCTGCGAAGCACTGCCGGCGCATCTGCTGCAGATGATCGCCGATGGTGGCCTGCTACCCAATCTGGAAAAGAAACTCAAAATTCAACGTTCAAAGGAGGCGCAGGCATGAGTCAGCTTCGCGCATGTCTCGACCGCGGCGATATCGTCGTGGCCCCCGGCGTCTATGATGGTCTGAGTGCGTTGGTGGCGAGTCAGGCCGGTTTCGAGGCGCTGTATCTCTCGGGCGCCAGCATCGCCTATACGCGCTTCGGGCGGTCTGACATTGGTTTGGTGTCGATGAGCGAGGTGGCGGATACGCTGGGCGCGATCTGCGAACGGGTCGAAACCCCCATCGTGGTCGATGCTGATACCGGTTTCGGCAATGCGCTGAATGTGCAGCGTACGGTGAAGCTGTTCGAGCGCAACGGTGCCGCCGGCATCCAGCTGGAAGACCAGTCGACGCCAAAACGCTGCGGCCATCTCGATGGCAAGAGCCTGGTTTCGACCGGCGAGATGGTCGGCAAGATCAAGGCTGCGCTGGATGCACGTACCAGCGAGGACACGCTGATCGTGGCGCGCACGGATGCCATCGCCGTCGAAGGCATTGCTGCTGCGATGGAACGTGCCGACCGCTATGTCGAGGCCGGCTGCGATGTGCTGTTCATCGAGGCACCGCAGAGCGTGGAGGAGATGCGCGGCATCATCGGCCGCTTTGGCAACCGCGTGCCGCTGATGGCGAATATGGTGGAAGGCGGCAAGACGCCGCTGCTCTCGGCCGCCGAATTGAAGCAGATCGGCTACCGCCTGGCGATTTTCCCCGGCGGGCTGACCCGGGCGCTGGCACATGCGATGCAGGCCTATTTCGCCTCGCTGAAAACCCATGGCACCACGGCGCCATTCCGCGACCGCATGCTGGATTTCTCGGCGCTCAATGCGCTGATCGGCACGCCGGAGCTGCTGGAACAGGGCCGCAAATACGATCCTTCCCGTCACGAGGCCAAAAACGGAGCGCGGTCATGATCGATCCCATCACCCTGGCCGTGCTGAAAGGCCGGCTCGAACAGGTCGCCGACGAGATGGACGCGACGCTGTTTCGTTCGGCCTTCAACCCGATCATCGCCGAAGCGCATGACGCCAGCCACGGCCTCTATCATGCCGTCACCGGCGAGACGCTGGTACAGGGCAAGTCGGGCCTGCCGATCTTCGTCGGCGCCATGGCCTTTGCCGTGAAAGCCGTGATCGACAAGGCGGCCAAAGACGGGAATCTCCAGGACGGCGACGTCTATATCTTCAACGACCCTTACGATGGCGGCACGCATCTCAGCGACTTCAAGCTGGTGCGACCGTTTTTCCGTGACGGCAAGGTCTTCTGCTATCTCGCTTCGGTCGGCCACTGGCATGATGTCGGCGGCAATGTGCCGGGCAACTACAATCCGGTCGCCACCGAATGCTTCCAGGAAGGCATGGTGATCCCGCCGGTGAAGCTCTATGCCGCCGGAAATTTGCGTCAGGATGTGGTGGATATCCTGCGCGCCAATACCCGCCTGCCGGATAGCCTCTATGGCGACATGAACGGTCAGGTCAATGCACTCGATCTCGGCAACAAACGCCTCAATGCCTTGCTGGACGAATACGGCGACGCCACCGTCACCGAAGCGCTGGACGAACTGAAGAAGCGCGCGGCGCTGCAGTTCCGCAGCCTGATCCGCGACCTGCCGGACGGACGTTATGCGGCGGAAGACTTCCTCGACAATGACGGCATCCGCGATGAGGCGCTGCGCATCGGGCTGGAAGTGGTGATCGAGGGCGAAAGCCTCACGCTCGATTTCTCACGCACTTCACCGGCTTGCGCCGGTCCGGTGAATATCGCGCGCTCGACAGCGATTGCCGCCTGTTATGTGGCGATCAAGCATATTTTCCCCGATGTGCCGGCCAATTCCGGCGTGTTGGAGCCGGTGAAATTCGTCATCCCCGAGACCAGCCTGATCAGCGTCAGGGCGCCCAAGCCGGTCGGCGGTTATACCGAAACGATCCTGCGCGTCATTGACGTGATCTTCTCGGCCTTCGCGCAGATCGCGCCGGATCGGGTGAACGGCTGCGCCTATGGCACCATCAATGCCTTGTCGCTGGCCGGTCATCGCAAGGACGGCCGGCGCTGGGTGATGTTCAGCTTCTTCGGTGGCGGTCATGGCGGCCATCCGCTGGGCGATGGGCTCAACCATGGCAATGCACCGATCTCGATGGCGACGATTCCGCCGCTGGAGATACTCGAGGCCGCCTATCCCGTGGCCTTCACCGAATGGAGCCTGCGTGCCGATAGCGGCGGGGCCGGCAAGCATCGTGGCGGTCTCGGTGCGGTCTACGAGATTGAGCTGCTGGAGGAGGAGGCCGATCTCTTCCTGTTCGGCGAGCGCGGCAAATACGCGCCGGCTGGCGTGCTCGGAGGGCAGGCCGCACTTCGCAACCGCTTTACTTATCCGAAAGACGGCAAGCCCACCGAACCTGCCATGGTGTCGAAGCTGCATGACGCCAAGCTGAAGAAGGGCGACCGCATCCGGCTCGAAACGCCGGGCGGCGGCGGCTACGGTCCGCCCGCCGAGCGCAAGCAGGAAGCGATCGCCGAGGATCTGCGTCTGGGCTACGTCAGCGAAGAAGGCGCCGCCCGCGATTACAAAAAGCCTGCCGCCATGAAGCAGGCCTCGTAACACGAAAGAGGAAACGCCATGCAGAAACTGCTGATCGCTTTATTCAGTCTCGCCTTGCTGCCTGCGGCCGCACTGGCCCAGGCCTATCCGTCGCGGCCGATCACGCTGGTCGTGCCGTATCCACCGGGCGGCACCACCGATATCGTCGCGCGCCTGGTGGCGCCGAAGATCGCCGAGCAGCTCGGCCAGTCCATCGTGATCGAGAATAAGGGCGGCGCCGGCGGCACCATCGGTGCCGGTTTCGTGACCAAGTCCGCGCCGGACGGCTATACGCTGCTGCTCGGCACGCCGCCGGACCAGGTGACGGCGCAGTTCCTCACCAAGCAGATCTCATATGATCCCGCCAAGGATTTCGCACCGATCTCGCTGCTGGTGCGCGGCCCGAATGTGCTGGTGGTCAATCCCAATGTACCGGCGAAAACCCTGGCCGAGTTCGTCGCGCTGGCCAAGCAGCAGCCGGGCAAGCTGAACTTCGCCTCCGCCGGCAAGGGCAATACCAGCCATCTGTCCGGCGAATTATTCAAGGTGCGCGCCGGTATCGACATCACCCATGTGCCTTATCGCGGCAACGCGCCGGCCTCGCAGGATCTGCTGGCCGGCCATGTGCAGGCGCTGTTCGAAGCGCCGGCAGCCTCGCTGGGCAATATCCGTGACGGTCGCGCGCGCCCGCTGGCCGTCACCTCGGCACAGCGCCTGAAGACCCTGCCGGATGTACCGACCTTCGCCGAGGCCGGCGTACAGGGCGTCGAGGTCTATACCTGGTTCAGCATCCTGGCCCCGGCCAAGACGCCGCCGGAAATCATTGCGCAGCTGAACAAGGCGACCAGCGCGGCGCTGGCCGATGCCGGTATCCGTGCGCGGCTGGAAGAGATGAGTTTCGAGGTTGTGGGCGGTGCGCCCGATGTGCTGGGCAAGTTCATCACCGTCGAGCGCGTGAAATGGGAGAAAGTCATTAAAGATGCCGGTATCACAGCAGACTGAGTTGGGCCATTCGGCACCGCACCTGGCCGTCGGCGTCGATGTCGGCGGCACCTTCACGGACGTCTTCTTCCTCGACGAAGCCAATGGCCGGATCGATATCGCCAAGGTGCCCTCCACACGCGGCGACCAGGCCACCGGCTTCATCGAGGGGCTGCGGTCGAAGGCCGAGGTAGGGCAGATTGCCACGGTGGTGCATGGCACGACGGTAGGCACCAATGCGCTGCTGGAACGCAAGGGCGCGCGCACCGGCATCATCACCACGCGAGGTTTCCGCGATGTGCTGGAAATGCGTCGCCGTGACCGGCCGACCACCTGGGGTTTGTGGGGCCAGTTCATGCCAGTGGTGCCACGCGACCTGCGACTGGAGGTCGGTGAGCGCGTGCTGGCCGATGGCAGTATTCGTCAGGCTGTGGACGCCGAAGAGGTGAAGCAGGCTGCCCGCGAACTGCTAGCGCGCGGCGCTGAGGCAGTGGCGGTCGTCTTCATCAATGCCTATGCCAATCCAGACAACGAGCGTGTCGCGCTGGCGGCCGTGCAAGAGGTCTGGCCCAATGCCTATGTCACAGCTTCGTCGGATATCCTGCCCGAGATTCGTGAATTCGAGCGCACCTCCACGGCGGCCCTGAATGCCTATCTGCAGCCGCCGGTCGGCAGCTATCTGCGCAAACTCGAAAGCCGCCTGCAGGGCGATGGCTTTGCCGGCCAGCTGCTGATCGTGCAGTCGAATGGCGGCGTGATGAGCGTGGACAGCGCGGCCAGCCGTCCCGTGCGCACGGCTTTGTCCGGCCCGGCTGCCGGCGTGATCGCCTGCCAGCATATCGCAGTTGCTGCCGGTTTCCCCAATGTCGTGACCTGCGATATGGGCGGTACCAGCTTCGACGTTTCGCTGATCGCCGATGGTGCTCCGGCGATGAGCGCACAGACTGCGATCGATTTCGGCATGGTGGTACGCGCGCCGATGGTTGAGATCACCACGATTGGTGCCGGCGGCGGCTCGATCGCCTGGATCGACCGTGGCGGCATCCTGCAGATCGGCCCCGAAAGCGCCGGCTCCGATCCCGGGCCTGTGGCTTACGGCCTGGGCAACGACCGACCTACCGTGACCGATGCCAATATCGTCATGGGGCGTATCGACGCCGAGCGCCCCATCGGCGGCAAGCTCAAGCGGCTCGATGTTGACGCCGCAAAGGCCGCCATCAAGACGCATATTGCCGATCCGCTCGGCCTTGATGTGATGGCGGCAGCCGAAGCCATCATCAAGGTGGCGAATTCGCGCATGGCCGGCGCGATACGTCTGGTCTCCATCGAGCGCGGCCACAATCCGCGCGACTTTGCCGCCATGCCGTTTGGCGGTGGTGGCGCGCTGCATGTCGGCGCGCTGATCAAGGAAGTCGGTCTGGCCTCGGCACTGGTGCCACGTTTTCCGGGCGTGACCTCGGCGCTGGGCTGCGTGATTGCCGACATGCGGCACGATTTCGTCCGCACGGTAAACAAGACGCTGGATGATACGGATCCAGCCGTACTGGATGCTGCGATTGCCGAAGCGGCCACGGAAGGCACGCGCCTGCTGGATCAGGCCGGCATCGCCTTCGAGGGCCGCAGCATCAGCGTCGAACTCGACATGTCTTATCTCGGCCAGACGCATACCGTCGCCGTGCCGCTGCCGGGCGACTTCAGCAAACCTGCCAAACTGACGCGCGCAGACATCAAAACGGCTTTCGAGGCCGCCTATGCTGCCGCGTTCGGCCGTGTGCTGGAAAAGATTGGCATTCGCGTACTGAACCTGCGCGTCGCCGCCATCGGCAGGCGCAAGAAATTCGATCTCAGCCTGCTGGCACCGCCGAAAGACGGTTCGGTGGAAGCCGCGAAGCGCACCACCCGCAAGGTCTGGCTCGACGGCGCCTGGCACGAAGCTGGCATCTATCGCCGGCTGGAACTGCCGCTTGGTGCCGTCGTGCCTGGACCTGCCATTCTGGAACAGTCCGACACCACGATCCTGATCGAAGCCGATCTGGTCGGCGAGGTCGATGCATTCGGCAACCTGATCGTGAAGCGGAAGGCGGCATGAACGCGACAAAGCTGGATCTCAAGCGCACGGCGCTGCTGATTGTCGATCTGCAGAATGATTTCCTGCATGAGAAAGGCGCCTATGCCCGCGGCGGCGCCAACCTGCCAGGTGCGGCGGCGCTGATCGCCAACATGAAGGGTGTGGTCGATGCTATGCGCGCGGCCGGTGGCTGGATCGTCTCGACGCAGTTCACCCTGGTGCCGGGTCGTGGCGGCGAACCGCTGATCAGCCCGCATCTGCAGCAGCTGCGACCCTTCCTGCGCAAGGGCGATTTCCAGCCGGCTGGCTGGGGTCACAGCCTGATCGATGAACTGGCGCCGGCGGATTTCGTGATCGAGAAGGTGGCCTATTCGGCTTTCTACATGACGCGGCTCGAATTCGTGCTGCGCAAAGTCGGCATCGAGACGCTGCTGATCGGCGGCATCGTTACCAATGGCGGTGTCGCCAGCACTTTGCGCGATGCGCATGTGCGCGACTTCCATGCCATGCTGCTGACCGATGGCTGTGCCGCATTCAGTCAGCAGGCCCATGAGGCCAGCATTGCCTCGCTCGGTACCGTGGCACCGAAGCTGACCTGCGCCGAGGCTGTCGAGATGATCAAGGCCGCATGAGCAGGGTTCTGCCAGCCGCCGGTGTCGACTTCCCGCTTGAAGTGCCGGTCGTGGTGATCGGTGGCGGCGCCTGTGGCTTGGTCGCGGCACTGGCAGCGCACGACGCTGGCGCCGACGTACTGGTGCTGGAGCGCGATGCCTCGCCCAGCGGCTCCACCGCGATGTCATCGGGTATGATTCCGGCAGCCGGCACGACGTTGCAGGCGGCACGCGGCGTGACCGATACGCCGGCAATTATGGCGGCCGATATCCAGAGCAAAGCGCATGGCGAGAATGATCCGGCCATGGTGGATGCCGTCTGCGCCGCTTCCGGGCCCACCATCGACTGGCTGGTGCAGAAACATCAGGTGCCGCTCACGCTTGTCGAGGGATTTCTCTATCCCGGGCACAGCCAGCCACGCATGCATGCGCCGGCCTCGCGCAGTGGCGCCGATCTGGTGGCCGGACTTCTCTCGGCTGCCAATTCGGCCGGCATCGATATCGTCTGCGATGCCACGGTCACGACACTGTTTGCTGAGAGCGATGGGCGCGTGCGCGGCGTCGAGCTGCAGCGGCCCGATGGCGCCACCGAGCGCATCGGCTGCGCGGCACTGGTGCTGGCCTGCTCGGGCTTCGGCGGCAATGCCGAACTTCTGGCGCGCCATATCCCCGAATTGAAGGGCGCGATGTATTACGGCCATACCGGCAATCGCGGCGATGCCCTGCTCTGGGGCGAACAGCTCGGCGCGGCCGTGCAGCATCTCGGCGCCTATCAGGGGCATGGCTCGCTGGCGATGCCGCATGCCATCCTGATCACCTGGGCGCTGATGATGGAGGGCGGTTTCCAGGTCAACACGAAGGCTGAGCGGTTCTCCTGCGAGCATGACGGATATTCCGAACAGGCGATGCGTGTCATTGCCCAGCCCGGTGGTATCGCCTGGAATATCTACGACGATCGCCTGCACAAGCTGGGGCTCGACTTTGAGGATTACCGCGATGCGATCAGGGGCGGTGCGATCCGCTCGGCCGGGAGCATTGAGGCCCTGGCCGAACTCTGCGGCTTGCCACCGGCGACGCTGGCCGCAACTTTGGCTGAGACTCAGCGGCTGGCAGCAGGGCAGGGCAGCGACCGCTTCGGCCGCGACTTCACCGGCAAACCAGCGCTGGCAGGTCCGTCATTCTATGCCGTGAAGGTGACCGGCGCGCTGTTCCATACCCAGGGCGGCCTGCGGGTCGACACCGAGGCCCGCGTGCTGCGCGCCAATGGCGCACCGCTGCCCAATCTGTTGGCTGGCGGTGGCGCGGCCTGCGGGCTTTCCGGTCGTGGGCGTGATGGCTATCTCTCCGGCAACGGGCTTCTGATGGCCACGGTGCTGGGTGCGAAGGCCGGGCGGAGCGCTGCCGCACTGGCAAAACAGGGAGGCTGACATGCCGGTGATCCGCGTGACCTTGATCGAAGGCTATGACGAAGCCGTGCGCGACCGCCTGATCGAGGGCTATAGCGCAGTGACGCGGACGGTACTGGAAGCCCTTCCCGATGGCATCACCGTGGCCATCGAGGAAGTGAAGCAGAGCAATTACCGGCGCGGCAACCAGCGCAAAAACCCTAAGGCCCCGCCGCCGGCGCCGGAGCAGATCGTGCGCGATTTCCTCGGCGCGATGGAGCGTCGCGACCTGCCGGCCGCCAAGGCCATGCTATCACCCGATTTCATCATGACCTTTCCGGGCGGTGCGACTTTCGCGACGCTGGAACAGCTGATCGACTGGGCCAAGCCGCGCTACCAGCGGGTCGGCAAGGTCTATGAGCATTTCGACACCGTGCCGGGCATGGAAAACGCCATCGTCTACTGCTTCGGCACGCTGGAAGGCGTCTGGCCAGACGGTTCTGCTTTCTCCGGGATTCGCTTCATCGACCGCTTCACGCTACGCGGTGGCCTGTTGATCGACCAGAAGGTGTGGAACGATCTCGACGCCGTGCGGCGATAAACCGCCAATCCTGAATAGCCTGCGGCGGTAGGCCTCGCAGGCCGTCGCCCGCTTTGCTATGCCGGTAGGGCAGGCGGCGAATCGGTGTCGCCGCAACAGGTGGCATGACATCTTCCTCTCTCGACGCGGCAGAATCGACGCTGCACAGGGTTTTCGGCTTCGAGCGCTTTCGCGCCGGGCAGGCCGAGATCGTGCAGGCGCTGCTGGAGGGTGAGGATGTCCTCGCCGTCATGCCGACCGGCAGCGGCAAGTCGCTTTGCTACCAGTTGCCGGCGATCCTGCGCGACGGGCTCACCGTTGTGGTCTCGCCGCTGATTGCGCTGATGCGCGACCAGGTGCGGCAGTTGCAGGGTTTTGGGGTCAATGCCGCTAGCCTGAATTCGGCCAATGACGAGACCGAGAACCAGCGCGTCTATCGCGACCTGCGGGACGGCAGCCTGCGGCTGCTCTATGTCGCGCCGGAACGTCTGGTGCGGTCCGACACGGTGGCGCTGCTGAAACGTTCCGGCGCCAGCCTGCTGGCGATCGACGAGGCGCATTGCGTGTCGCAATGGGGCCACGATTTCCGCCCCGAATATCTGGCGCTCGGACAGATTCGCGCCGAACTGGGCGGTATCACCACCATTGCACTGACCGCGACCGCCGACGCGCCGACGCGCGCCGATATTGTGCAGAAGCTGTTTTCTGGCCAAGAAGGTAAGGGCGGTCCGCGCACCTTTATCCGCAGCTTCGACCGGCCCAACCTGCATCTGATGATGCAGCCCAAGGCCAGCGCGAAAAAGCAGATCGGCGATTTCATCGGCGCCCGTCGCGGGATGAGCGGGATCGTCTATTGCTCGTCGCGCAAGCGCACCGAAGACCTTGCAGCCGGGTTGAACGCGATGGGTCATACCGCGCTGGCCTATCATGCCGGCATGGAGCAGCGGCAGCGCGACGCCAACCAGGACACCTTCCTGCGCGAGGACGGCGTGGTGATGGTAGCGACCGTCGCCTTCGGCATGG
The DNA here is from genome assembly GCA_018336035.1 of Alphaproteobacteria bacterium. Taxonomy (GTDB): domain Bacteria; phylum Pseudomonadota; class Alphaproteobacteria; order Ferrovibrionales; family Ferrovibrionaceae; genus Ferrovibrio. The sequence goes on from JAGXRD010000081.1 coordinate 34,425, forward strand.
GCATCGACAAACCGGACGTGCGTTATGTCTGCCATGCCGACATGCCGCGCAACGTGGAGGCCTATTATCAGGAGATCGGCCGAGCCGGTCGCGATGGCCTGCCGGCGGAGACGCTGACGCTCTATGGCCTCGACGATATGCGCCTGCGCCGGCTGCAGATCGAGGAAGGCGAGGCCTCCGATGAGCGCAAACGCATCGAGCGGCAACGGTTCAATGCACTGATCGCACTCTGCGAGTCCCCGCGCTGCCGGCGCCAGACCCTGCTGGCCTATTTCGGCGAAAGCTCTGAGCCCTGCGGCCATTGCGATCTCTGCCAGGATGGTGTGGCGCGATTCGACGGCACCACGGAGGCGCAGAAAGCCTTGTCGGCGATGATGCGCACCGGCCAGCGCTATGGCACCGAGCATCTGGTGCAGATCCTGCTCGGTAACAACACCGATGCCATCCTGCGCAGCGAACATGACCGCCTGCCGACTTTCGGCGTCGGCAAGGATCGCGACGCCAATAGCTGGCGCTCGATCTTCCGCCAGCTTTACGGCGCCGGCCTGATCGAACTCGATATCGCCGGCCATGGCGGCTGGTTCATCACTGATGCCGGTCGCTTGGTGCTGCGGGGGCAAAGCAAGGTGGAAATGCGGCTGGAGTCGCTGTCGGCCAAACGCGACCGCAGCCGGCGCAGCGGCTCCTCGATGGCGGAAGCGGCGCTGCAGCCTTCAGACCAGCGTTTGCTGTCGGCCTTGAAGGACCTGCGGCGTCAGCTTGCCACCGAATTGCAGCAGCCGGCTTACGTGATCTTCTCCGATCGCACATTGCTGGAGCTGGCAGCGAAACGCCCGACCAGTCTGTACCGCCTGACCGATATTCATGGCATCGGCCAGGCCAAGCTCGAACGCTTCGGTCAGGCATTTCTGGATGTCGTGCTGGCGCACGAGGATAACCGCGCCGCCTGAGGTAGCGGGCCTGCGCTGTAGCTTGGCGACGGTCACAGTAATATTGCAGGAAAATCCGCGGCATCCCACACAGGGCAGCGTCGTGCGCAATATATCAAATGCAGGTGAAACTGCATGAGAGAAAAATGCCATGAAACGCAATCTCGCTGCTGTTTCCGCTGTTGCGCTGCTCCTGGCCCTGCCTGGGCTTGTCGTGGCGCAGGATGTCGGAAAGTCGAAATCGAAGTCAGATACCATAGTGCCGATCCCGGGTACGGGAACGGCGGAAGTGAAAGGTGCGCGCCTGATCGGCGCGGATCTGGTGAATTCCGTGAACGACAAGCTCGGGAACGTCGACGAGGTGCTCGTCACGACCGATGGCCGCGTCAATGCGGTGGTGGTGGCCATGGGCGGCATGTTGGGGCTGGGCGAACGCAAGGTCGTGGTGCCCTGGGAGCGCCTGCGGTTCAGCAGTCAGGGCAACGATCTGGTGGTGAAGACCGATATCAGCCGCGAAACCCTGAATGCGATGCCGGAATACAGCGATCCGAGTCGCGCTTCCAGCGATCAGCGGCAATCCGCGCGCCCTGCGCCGGCAGAGCAGGGATCGCTGCCCGGTCCGCTCGATACCTCGCGGCCGATCCGGCCGGCGCCGCCCACGAACTAGTTATGAAAAAAAGAAGGCCCCGTCCGCTTCTCGGACGGGGCAAGTGGGTACTGACGGTGGGAAAACGAAAGCTTCAGCAGGTCTCGTTGCTGAACAGCGAGACTGCCTGACGAGATCCGTAATTGGCGGTGAGTGCGGTCATCGCGCCGGACTTGCCGTAGCCGGTGCCAAGCTGGCTCTGCTTGGTGGCGCCGCGGATCACGGCATTCAGCAGTTTCTGATTGGCGTCGCGCGCGGTGCGCACGAGAATTTCATTGCGCCTGCCGACAACCTGCATTTCGCCCAGCAGCTTTTCCAGCTGCCTGCGTTCGGCTTCCGGCGCGCTGGCCAGCGCATCCGGGTGCCGGCGCAGAACCCTCTGCTTGTCGCGCAGCAAGCCGGAGATGATGCGCTTCTGTTCGGTCGAGCGCGCCAGCCCGTCATAGGCAAAGCGCTCCAGCGCGGCAGTCTCTTCCTGCATCACGTCTTTCAGCTGGATCACCAGTTCGCTCAGTTCCGCCACGGTGGGCGGTACCGCGCCCGGGCCGAGATTGTCCATCACACGCGGTGTATCAACGCCCAGGCGCTGGGCGGCGCGCGGTGAGAGCGGTGCGCGGCCGGGCTGTTGCTGCGGCTTCTGGTTCACGGCTGCGCCTCCTGCATTTTGATCATCTGGTCATAGACCATGTTGGCGATGCCGATGCCGCGACCCTTGGACATCGTCTTGCCGTACTCGTCGTTGAGGAACGACCGCCACTTGCCTTCGGCCTGGCCGCCGCCCATCGGGCCATCCGTCTTCACGCCGGCAGACATGACTTCAAACATCTGCGACAGGAAGAAGGCTTCGAATTCCTGCGCGGTCTTGCGCGGGTCGTCCTTGGCGTTGCCGAGCTTGTTCAGCTTCGAGCGTTCGGCCTGGGCCTGCTCGATGCCGAAGCTGTTGATGGCGGGAGAAGCGATCGCGGACATGGCGGCCTCACATCACCTGGATTTCAGCCTGCAGCGCGCCAGCGGCCTTGATCGCCTGCAGAATGGTGATCATGTCGCGCGGGCCGACGCCGAGTGCATTCAGGCCATCCACCAGTTCCTGCAGCGATACGCCGCGGGGCAGCACGCCGAGGCGGCGCTGGTTCTGGTCATCGACCTGGATATCGGTGCGCGGCACCACCACGGTCTGCGCACCGCCGGCCGCGCCGCCGGGGACGGTGGCCGTACCGGTGCTGGGCACCGCCTGGGTGATGGTGTCGAAGACGAAGTTGCCCTGGGCGTCGCGGACCGGCTGGCCGTCCGGGCCGATGCGCGGCACCTGCACCTGGCCAGTGGCGGCAGAGGTGCCGGCGAAACCCGGAATGGCGGTGGCAGACGGCGAGAAGGGCAGCGGCTGCGACACCTGCGGGGTTTCGGTGATGCGGACAGTGAGCGAGCCCTGGGCAATCGCAACCGTGTCGATGCGCACATTCGGGCCCATCACGATGGTGCCGGAGCGCTCGTCGATCACGACACGGGCCATCTGGTCGGTCTCGACCTGCAACTGTTCGACTTCGGTCATGAAGCCGACGATGTCGCGACGGAAGCGTTCCGGGATATCGATATGAACGGTGGAGGGATCCAGCGCGCGTGCGGTCGGCACGCCAGCCAGCGTGGAGACGGCCTGGCTGACACGACGGGCGGTGGTCAGATCGGGATTCTTCAGGGCGAGGCGCAGCACCGGCAGCGAGGTCAGTTCGAAACCGACTTCGCGTTCGACGATGGCGCCATTGGCGATGCGGCCCGAGGTGGGGGTGCCGCGGGTGATCTGGGCGGCGGCGCCCTGTGCGCGGAAGCCGCTGATGGCGACGGCGCCCTGCGCCACGCCGTAGACTTCGCCATCGGCGCCGAGCAGCGGGGTGACGAGCAGCGTGCCGCCCTGCAGGCTCTTGGCATCGCCCATGGTGGAAATGGTGACATCGAGGCGGCTGCCATGACGGGCGAAGGGGGGCAGGGTGGCGGTGACCATCACGGCGGCAAGATTGGCCGTACGGAAGTTGCCGGCGTCGCGGATATTGACGCCGAAGCGTTCCAGCATGGCCTGCAGGCTCTGACGGGTGAAGGGCGCGTTGGTCAGGCTGTCGCCGGTGCCGTCGAGACCGACCACCAGGCCATAGCCGACCAGCATATTGTCGCGGATGCCTTCGAAATCGGCGATGTCCTTGATGCGTGAACCGGCCTGGGCCTGCAGTGGCAGGGCGAGGAGCGCCACTGCGACAGCGGCCTGGATCAGGCGGCGGAGCGTATCCTTGGCAAAGCGGTTCATCATCTTGATCCTTCACGAAGCCGGCCAGACATGCCGGTTCTCTCGCGCCTTTCAATGCGATTGTCGTGCCAATGGTTAACTCGTTGAATTGTTTTAAGATTGGGGCAAAAAACCGGTCCGGCTCGGCAAAAAATGCCGTCTTTACCCGGTCAGTCTTATCGGGCACCATGCGCCCAGTTAAGAGACATTATTTCCCATGAGCATCGACAAAATCCGCGGTCCGGGTGGCATTGCCCCCGGCAATCCCAAACGTTCGACCGGCAGCAGTTCTGCCGGGGGGACAAGCTTTGCCAGCATGCTGAAAGGCGCGGAAAAGCCCGCCGCTCAGGTAGGCCAGGCGCCGCCGGTCGCGGCGCTGGATGCCATGCTGACCATCCAGGCTGTCGACGAGCAGGCCGGCGGCCGGCAAAACCGCCAGCGCGCCTATCAGCGTGGCTCAACGCTGCTGGACCGGTTGGACGAGGTTCGCCACGGCCTGCTGATGGGCACGATCCCGGCCGAACGCCTGCAAAGGCTGGCCCAGACCCTGCGCGCCGAAAAACTGATGGTGCAGGACCCCAGGCTCGCCGAGGTGATGGCCGAGATCGAGCTGCGCTGCGAGGTCGAGTTAGCCAAGCTGGGATTGTAATTTTATTACCCAAAAGCTTGGCTATTCATACTATTGTCATTAAATCAACGACTTACCGGGCAATCGACAGCCTTGCCCGGGGGCGGGCCGATTCATATACTCCCGCGCGCCGCGGACAGGGTCCCAGAGTCGCCGCGGCGCCTGGAGGGTCTCTTACATGGGTATCCAATTGAAGGCGAATTACCGGCCGACCGAGAGTGAGGCCTTCATGAACCCGCGCATGAAGGAATACTTCCGTCGCAAGCTGATGGCGTGGAAGGAAGACATCCTGCGGGAATCGAACCAGACGCTGCAGCACCTGCAGGAAGATACCTCGCAGGAGCCCGACATTGCCGATCGCGCCTCGACCGAGACCGATCGCTCTCTCGAGCTGCGCACGCGTGATCGTCAGCGCAAGTTGATCGCCAAGATCGATGCCGCGATGAAGCGGATCGACGATGGCTCCTACGGCTATTGCGAAGAGACCGGCGAGCCGATCTCGCTCAAGCGCCTGGAAGCCCGTCCGATCGCCACGCTGTCGATCGAAGCGCAGGAGCGCCACGAGCGCCGCGAGCGCACGCACAGGGATGATACCTAGTCGTCGCCTGAATCGCTGAACTGAAAAACGAAAAGGCCGGTCTTCTGACCGGCCTTTTGCGTTTTACTCTTTCGCCCTGGCTTTTTGCCGCGGTCCGCATTCTGCGGTCCTTACGCACCTTCTGACGTGCCTGAATTTTCAGGCTGGGCGAAGATCCTTCTGGTCTTAGAAGGGGAAGAGGATGTCGTAGACCTGCTGGCCCCAGCGCCCCTGCTGCACATCGGTCAGCTGACCGCGACCGCCGTAGGAGATGCGCGCTTCGGCCATCTGGGTATGCACGATCGTGTTGGTGGCGGTGATGTCTTCCGGCCGCACAATGCCTTGGATCATCAATTCGCGCACTTCGTTGTTCACGCGCACTTCCTGGCGACCCTGCACCACCAGATTGCCGTTGGGCAGCACCTGGGTCACCAGCGCGGCGACGTTCATGGTGATCTGTTCCTGGCGGTTCACCCGGCCTTCGCCTTCCACCTGAGACGTGGAATTCATGTTGATCAGGTTTTCAGGGTCGACGTTACGGAAGATCTTGTTCAGCGCTGATGATGCGCCCTGCCCGGTGATTGGCTGACCCGGATTCAGGGGATCACGCGCCGCTTCCCAGCCGAGAGCGTTCGGCAGGCCTGCGCCTTCGCTGTTGTTGCGCGAGGTGGAGGTGTTGTTCTGGAGCGTGGCGCGTTCCTGAATATTGATGTTCACCGTCAGGATATCGCCCACCTTGGTGGCGCGCGGATCCTTGAAGAACTGGCGCGCGCCCGGGCGCCACAGTGAATTGGCATGGCGCGGTGCCACTTCCGGGGCCGGCATCGGCAGACTGACCGGGCGGTAGTCCCGCTTTTCGGTCGGGTTGTCGATGCCGCTCAGGTCCGGCGCCTTGCCGATATCGCCGAGGCGGCTGAGATTGCCGCAGGCGCCGAGGGTGACGGCGAGGCCGGCGACGGCGGTGAGGCGCAGCATGCTGGCGAGCGTGGGATGAGCGATGCGGATCATGACTGTAATTCCTTCGGCTCGTCGTTAGTTCGATGCGATGATGCTGGGCGCGGTGATGACCTGGACCAGGTTGGTTCCGGTCACGGTCGCCTGAATGGTGCGCTTGCTCTGCGGGTTCATCACCTGCACCACGTCGCCAATGCTGCCAGATTCCATGGCGCGGCCGGTGGTGGTGATGGTGAGCCCCGGAGCCTGCACCACCATGGTCACAAGGCTGTTCTTGGTGATGACCTCCGGCTTGCCGATATCGGCAGCGCGGATCGGCATGCCTGCAGCCAAAGCGCGACGCGGAGTCTGACCGATCAGGTCGTCGAAGCGGTCGATGAAGCCGGCGCCGTAGCGGTTGGCCGGCACCTGCAGCCATTCGACGTCATTGCGCGAGATCACCTGGCCGGCGGTAATGCGGTTCTTCAGCACCGGGATCGATTCCACCGCCTGGGCGCGGCCGCTGACCTTGATGCTGGCGGCGGTGCTGGCGACGGTGCCGTAGAAGCGGCCGCTACGCGTATCGAAGCTGAAGTCTTCGACCTGGAACGCAGCGGTGCTGGCCGGCACTTCGAGTTCGTTGCCCATACCGTGGAAAAAGATCTCCACCGGGCGACCGCCGTTGCGCTGCTTCACCATATCGGCGATGCGGCGGCTGATCTCGCGTTCGCCGATGTAGCGCGTGGCGGTGGCGCTGGCCACCTGCACCTGTGCGACAACCGGCTGCGAGACGGCGAGCGGCGCGACCAGCGTGGTGCAGGCGATGCCGGCGAGAAGGAGTGTGCGAAGCGAGGCCATGGTCGGTCTCCGTAAATCCAGTTTCTGGGGCGTTAGCGCAGGCGGGTCGCGGTCTGCAGCATTTCGTCCGAAGCGGTGATGATCTTCGAATTCATTTCGTAGGCGCGCTGGGCGGTGATCAGGTTGGTGATTTCCTGCACCGGATTGACGTTCGAGGTTTCGACGTAACCCTGACGCAGCACACCGAAGCCGACGGCATTCGGATTGCCCACGGTGGCCTGACCCGAAGCGGCGGTTTCGAGGTACAGGTTGTCGCCGGTCGCCTCCAGGCCTGCCTCGTTGACGAAAGTGGCGAGCTGGATCTGGCCGAGCTGCTGGGCGTTCACCTGGCCGGCGATGCGCGCTTCCACGATACCGGTGGCATCGATATTCACCGACAATGCGCCCTGCGGCACGGTGATCTGTGGGTTAAGCTGATAGCCATCGACGGTGACCATCTGGCCATCGGCGTTGATCTGGAACGAGCCGGCGCGGGTATAGGCGGTTTCGCCCGAGGGCAGCGTAATCTGGAAGTAGCCTTTGCCGCTGATCGCGAGATCGTAGGTGTTGCCCGTGCTGCTCAGGTTGCCCTGCTCGTTGATGCGGTACACGCCCGCGGTGCGCACACCGACACCGACCTGGATGCCCGACGGCACGATGGTGTTGGCGTCCGACGAGGTCGAACCCGGACGGCGCATGTTCTGATACAGCAGGTCCTGGAATTCAGCGCGCTGGCGCTTGAACCCGGTCGTGCTCATGTTGGCGATATTGTTCGAGATGACCTCAACATTGAGCTGTTGAGCCATCATGCCGGTGGCACCGGTGCTGAGCGAACGCATGATCAGGTCTCCTGGTTCGTCAATTCAGTTAATTCGTGGCGCGGCCGAGCCGCTGGATGGCCAGTTTCAGGCGGTCGTTCTCGCCATCAATCAGGCTCTGGGTGCTCTGGTACTGCCGCATCAGCTCGATCATGTTGGTCATTTCCAGGATCGGCTCGACATTCGACGCTTCCACCATGCCCTGTACCAGCGTGGTGGTGGCCGGCGCCGGGATCGTGTCCTGGGCGGTGGCGAACAGGCCGTTGGCGGTCTTGCGCAGTTCCTGTTCATTCTCGAAATGCACGAGGTCGATCTTGGCGACCTGCTGCTGGCCAACATTGATCGTGCCGTCGACTGCGACGGCGGGAGTGCCGAGGCCCTCGGGGATCACGATGTCACGGCCACGGGTATCAAGCACCGGATGGCCACCCGAGGTGACCAGGCGGCGCTCGCCGTCCATGCGCAGATGGCCGTCGCGGGTGTAACGGCGGCCCTGCGGGGTATCGACCGTCAGGTAACCGCTGCCGTTGATGGCGAAATCGAAGGTGTTGCCGGTCTGCTCGAGCTTGCCGACGCGGAAATCGCGCAGCACGCCCCAGTCCTGAACGAAGCTGGACTTCGACTGCTGGTTCGCGCCCTTGAGGAATTCCTCAAACATCACCCGCTCGCCCTTGTAGGCGTTGGAATTCATGTTCGCCATGTTGTTGGCGATCACGTCCATCTCACGCCGCATGGCGGAAAGGCGGGACAGGCCGATGTAAGTCGTGTTTTCCATGGCACCAAACTCGTGGTTAGCTGTTGCTGGCCATTCTGTTGCAGGCGACGTGCCAGTTTGTTTTTTGCCGGAAAACAGGGAATATAATCGCGGTTTCGGCCAGGCAGGCGGTTTTTGACCAGTGCCGGTCGTGCCAGACCCGGCAAAAACTGCCGGCCTTTGACAAAGTGTTAACTGACGCCCCTTAGGAATGGCATCTGGAGTGAACCGGATGCGCCGCGAGTCCTTGGCGCCAGGGATGTACAGGCATGAGTGACGAGACGGACGGCCAGCTTGAAGGCGAGGGCGATGGCGCCCCCAAGAAGCGCGGCAAACGGGCCATTGTCATTATTGCGGCCGTTGTCGTGCTGCTGCTGCTCGTGGGCGGCGGCGGTGCGGCCTATTTCTTCCTGTTCGCCGGCAAGAGTGAAGAGGCCGAGGTCAAACCCGAAGCCCCCAAGGTCACGGTCTTCTACGATCTGCCCGACATTCTGGTGAACCTGAATTCGACTGGCCGGCAGGCCTCTTATCTGAAGCTGAAGGTCTCGCTGGAGCATAATGACCCGCTCTCGACCCCGAAGCTGAACGAATTGCTGCCCCGCGTGGTCGACAACTTCCAGATTTATCTGCGCGAGCTGCGCCCGGACGATCTGGTCGGCTCCGCCGGTCTGTACCGTCTTAAGGAAGAGCTTTTGATCCGCGTCAATCAGGCGGTGGCCCCGCTGAAGATCAATGACGTGCTGTTCAAGGAAATGTTGATCCAGTGACCAGTCGAGGCGCGTATGGCGGATAATCCCGAAGACGGCGCGGCCTGGGCCGGCGGCGACGGTGGCGATGACGCTGGCGGCGGCTCCACCCGGATTCTGAATCAGGACGAAATCGACAGTCTTCTTGGCTTTGACGCCAGTGTAGAGGAAGACGCCGATAAGGCCGGTATTCGCGCGATCATCAACAGCGCGCTGGTCTCCTATGAACGTCTGCCGATGCTGGAGGTGGTGTTCGACCGCCTCGTGCGTCTGATGACGACGTCCTTGCGCAACTTCACCTCCGACAACGTCGAAGTCTCGCTCGACAATATTACCTCGATCCGTTTCGGCGATTACCTGAACTCGATTCCGCTGCCGGCCATCCTCAGCGTGTTCCGCGCGGTGGAGTGGGATAACTACGGTCTGCTGACGGTCGACAGCTCGCTCATCTATTCCATCGTCGACGTGCTGCTCGGCGGTCGCCGCGGTACGGCGGCGATGCGTATCGAAGGTCGTCCGTATACCACCATCGAACGCAACCTCGTCGAGCGCATGGTCAACGTCGTGCTCGACGACATGCGCGCCGCCTTCGAGCCGCTGGCGCCGGTCAACTTCTCCTACGACCGTATCGAGACCAATCCGCGCTTCGCCACCATCGCCCGCCCAGCCAATGCGGCAATTCTTGCCCGCCTGCGCGTGGATATGGAAGACCGCGGCGGTCGTCTGGAACTGCTGCTGCCCTATGCCACCCTGGAGCCGGTTCGCGAACTGCTGCTCCAGATGTTCATGGGCGAAAAGTTCGGCCGTGACTCGATCTGGGAAAACCATCTGGCCACGGAGCTGTGGTCGACGGATGTGGAAATCGAAGCTGTGCTGGACGAACAGGTCATGACTCTCGGACAGGTGATGAACCTGGAGGTGGGTAAAACCATTATGTTCAACGCCACGCCAGAGTCCGTGATTATGATGCGTTGCGGCGGTATCTCGATGGTCGAGGGCCGCATGGGCCGCATGGGCAACAATATCGCCGTCAAGATCGATCGGACGCTGAAGAATCTGGGAGGTGTGTGATGACGCTGACCCTCATGGTGGAGATCGTTGTCGCCGTATTGCTGCTGGTCACGCTGGCCATCTCGCTGGTGCTGAACCGGCGGCTGGGCAACCTGCGCGCCAACCAGGATGAGATGCGCCGCCTGATCGGCGACTTCGACAAGGCGCTGACCAAGGCGCGGCAGGGCCTGGCCGAACTGAAGACCGCTTCGGCCACCGTCGACACCGCGCATGAAGAACGTATGAAAGCAGCCAAGACGCTGCGTGACGAACTCGGCTTCATGATCGAGACCGGCGACCGGCTGGCGGATCGTCTGGCCGGCGAGGCCAGCGGCAACCGCGCCGCGCGGCAGGACCGTCCGGCCGCGGCCGAGCGCATGGTATCCGACCGCGCTGGCATCGAGCGTGTGCTGGAGCGTGCGGCGATGGAGCGGCCCGAGATGCGCAATGGCAATGGCGCCACCAACGGCGCCGGGGCGCCCGTCACGCCATTCCCGCCGAAGAAGCCGTCGATTCCGCCCATGCCGTCTTCGGCTGGCGGCAATGCCCGCGATTTCAAGATCGAACCGCGTTCCGAAGCCGAGCGTGAATTGCTGATGGCGCTGAGGCAGGCGCGATGAATGCTGCGGCACAGGGTCCCGTGACTGCGAACCGGCGCTCGCTCGCCGGCCGCGTGCGGATTCTGCCGCTCACCATTCTGGCGGTCGCGCTGCTGCTGGGGCTGAAAATCGGTGCGCTGTGGCAGGGCAGGGCGGAGCTTTTCGTCACGCCGGCCGGCGCGCAGCAGGGCCAGCCGACGCAGACGCCGATGCAACAGGCCCAGGCCGAGGCGCAGCGGACATCGCAACAAGTGCCTGCACAACAGGCGCCGACACAGTTGACTCCCGCGCCGGCGCAGATGGCCCAGGCAACGCCGCCTGCCGCGGCCACAGCGCAGCAGCCCTCTGCACAATCCGGCGCACAGCAGGGCACGCGCCCGTCCTCCAGCATCCAGTCGCTGGCCGACAAGGATCCGACCACCTTCACCCGCGCCGAGATTGATCTGCTCGCCAACCTCGCGCAGCGTCGCGACCAGATCGAGCAGCGCGCGCGTGAGATCGATTTGCGTGAAAGCCTGCTGGCGGCTGCCGAGAAGCGGCTGGATGAGCGCATTGCCGAGATCAAGAAACTGGAAGCCAGCGTCAAGCAGATCGTGCAGCAGTACGACAAGCAGGAAGAGCAGAACCTGCAGGGCCTGGTGAAGGTCTACGAGAATATGAAGCCGAAGGATGCCGCGCGCATCTTCGAAAAGCTCGAGCCCAACGTGCTGCTCGGTGTGGTCGAGCGTATGAAGGAGGCCAAGCTGGCCGCCTTGCTGGCCGAGATGGCGCCGCAGACGGCGCAGGACATCACCGTGCGCCTGGCGACCCGCAAGCAGATTCCGCCCAGCGTGCGCGCCGGCGTGGAAAGCCAGTTGCAGGCGGCGCCCGCAACGACCGCGCCTGCAGGCGGTGCCCAGCGCGTTCCGGTGACACCCGCCCAGCCCCAGACTCAGCCCGCCACCGGCGCCGCGCCGGCCCAGCGCCCGGCTGCCGGCGGCTGAAAACACGGTTAATCAGAGGTTAACCCCTTACTATATTTCAGAAAACGCGGTGTTGCCCGCTTTGGCATCCGTGTTAAAATCCACATCGTGAAGGATTAAGTGCGCCAGCCCAGAATGCGGCCGGCGCCCATCGTCACTGCCGCAGGAGGCGAGCAAGGATGGCTATCGATCTCTCAGTACTGATCTCGGGCGCGTCGACGACGACGTCGACCATGTCGCCCATGGCAATGTACAAAAAGCTGCAAAAGGTCGCGGAAGAGAATTCCGGCGCCAGTGAAGTCGAGCAGGCCAAGGCAAAGGCTGACGCAGCGACGCGCGAAATCGACAATGCCGCCATCCGTGTGCGCAACAAGCAGTACAAGCTGCAAAACGCACAGGTGCAGGACGACACTTTCTACTACAAGAACCGCGTCGCTACCGCGACCACCGTCGACGAGCTGATCAACGACGATCGCTTTCTCAAGGTGTTGGCCTATGCCAACGGTTTCGAGGATATGTATAACGGCGACCGTCAGCGTCTGCGCGACATCCTGCGCAGCGACATGACCGATCCCAATTCCGTCGCGCGTACCGGCTCGGTGAAGGAACTCGAACTGGCTCTGAAATACAATTTCGGCGCCAGCGGCGATCAGTATGACGTGAATGGCAACCTGGTCACGGTCACCGACGATGGCAAGCTGACCAATACCGGCGAGGGAACCGCGCTGGCGGCCGGTCTCGCCAAGTTGCGTGGGCTGGTGATCGATCCGAACGGGAATGCCGCGATTGATCCTGACACCACCAAGCTGGTTCTCACGGCGGGGCCCTCGGCCAGCGACACCACCATTTATTCCCGCAGCCAGACCAAGGCGCTGCTCCAGGAAAAAACCGCTCCCGAGGAGTCGGGCCTCAACAAGGTTTATGAATTCGACGGTGCGGAATTCCAGAGGTTCCGTGAACGCAAGGACGTCCAGAAGGAGATCGAGTACTTCAAGGAGAATATCGGCTCGGTCGAGACGGTCGACGAATTCTTTGAAAGCCGGAACCACCGCCTGCTGAAATTCGTGCTCTCGGCCTACGATCTCGAGAGCGAGGCGCAGTATCCGGGCAAGATCCGCAAGATCCTTGAAAGCGACCTGACCGATATTGATTCACTGGCCAACCGGTTCAAGGATCCGCGGTTCCTGCAATTGACCAAGGATCTCAATCTAAATGCCACGGGCATGACCAGGCTGAAGCTTGCCAGCACGGCCGAGGACCTGGCCACGCGCTACGAGCGCATCGCTTATGAAAAGAATCTGGATGAGCAGGCGCCCGGCGTGCGTGCTGCCATCGAGTTCAACCGGCGCATCAAGGATGTCACCCTGACGTCCCAGCTGCTCGGCGACACGGTGATGCGCGAAGTGATCACGGTGGCGAACAACATCCCGAAGGAAATCGCCTATCAGGAAGTTGAGAGCCAGGTGACGGCGGTGGAGCGCAAGGTCGATCTGAATTCGCTGAAGAGCGACCAGAACGAGATCGAAAAGATGGTCATGCGCTATCTGACCTTCAAGGATGGCGGTTTTACCGGCGCATCCTCCAAGAGCTACCTGACCAACCTGTTCGGCTAGGCTTTCCGGGGCATTCGGGCTAATGATCGGCATGGCCATTGACTGGTCCATGCCGATTCTCGTCGTCGACGACCATCGCACCATGCAGGCGATCGTCGCCCATCAGCTGCGCGACCTCGGCTTTCACAGCATCGATACCGCAGGCGATGCCGTCACTGCCCTGACCATGCTGGCGCAGCGGCGCTACGGTCTGATCCTCTCCGACTGGAATATGGAGCCGATGAGCGGCATCGCCCTGCTGGAAAGCCTGCGACGCGATCCGGACTATGCCGCAGTGCCCTTCATCCTGGTGACCGCCGAAAGCCGGCCGGAGAATGTGCTGCTGGCCCGCCGGCTCGGCGTGGATGGCTATCTGGTCAAACCCTTCGACCGGGCCGGGCTGAAGGCGAAACTTTCGGTGGTGCTGGGCGCGTTCTGATCTCACCCCAGAAGGCGGCAATCCGTCCGATCTCGCCGTAAGAACAATCTGTTAACGGTATCGCCTTATCCTGCGAGGCTCTTATAATCCGCCTGCCGGGATCGCGAGTCTTCCAGCGCGTCTTTCCCGGGCGGATCGAATGACAGGCGCAGACAGGGAGTATGGCGACAGGGCGCGGCAGAAACGAGAGCAGGGTTGCCGGCCTTTTCGTGACCGGCGCCATAGGTCTTGCCTTGTCTGTTTCCCAGCCGGGCTCGACCAGCGCGCAGCAGGCCAATACGCCGCCAGCCGGTACGCAGCAGCCGTCCCCGCCCGCGGTGACGCAGCCCCCTGCACCGGCAACTGTGCCAACAACTGCGCCGGTGCGGCTGCGGGCCGGCGAACATCCCACCTATACCCGACTGGTCTTCGACTGGCCTGAGCGGGTCGACTTCACGGCCAATGCCGAAGGCCAGCAGGTCAGCGTGCGCTTCGAGCGCAACACGCCGATCGATCTCGGCCGGCTGGTGCAGTTCCCGCCGCGCGGCATCAGCGGCCTGGCCGTGCGGAACGACGGCACCGCCAGCATCTTCAGCTTCACCATGAGTGACGGCAGCAGCCTGAAATCCTGGCGCGACGGCGCCAAGGTTGTGCTCGATGTGAACCGCTCGGCTGAAGCCAAGGCGCCAGAAACACCGAAGGCCGAGACGCAAAAGGCCGAGACACCAAAAGTCGAGGCACCGAAGCCGGCCGAGCCAGCGCGGCCGGCGCAAACCCAGATGCCGGCGCCCGCCCAAAGTCAGGCACAGGCTGCACCGCCAGCTGCCGCCGCCGCTGCGCCGCCGCGGCTCTCTACCGGACAGCCTGCGCCGCCACCTGCGGCCGCTGCGGCCCCGACTCCCGCCGCCGTGCCGGCTCCCGCTGTGCCGGCTCCCGGTCAGCCGCCTGCGACGCCGCCGCGCAACACCGCAGTTGCACCGCAGGCCAATACAACGCCGGCTGCGCCGCAACAGCCCATGGCTCCGGCAGCCGCACCGGCCAGCAACGGCGTGCCGCTTGCCGCGCCGGTGGCCGGCGTCGGCACTGCGCCGCTCGGCACGTTCATGCCAGCCCCGATCACCGATCGCCTGAGCGGCCCGCCGCTGGTGCCGGCCGTGGATTCCACGCGCACCGGCCCGCTGCTGAATTTCCCCTGGACGCGCCCGGTCGCGGTCAGCGCCTTCATGCGCAATGGCATGCTGTGGATCGTGTTTGATCGCGATGCCGTCGTCGACCTGCGGCCGATCACCACGCGCGACTGGGGTGGCGCGATCAACGGCATCGAACAGCTGCCGGTGCCGGGCATGACTGTACTGCGGCTCAGTGTGCCGAGTTCGACCACCGCGACCTTTGCCCGTCGCAATGCCGGCTGGCAGGTCAGCATCAACACCCTGCAACCCGAACAGCTGGTGGCGCGCGAAACCGCGCCCGGCGCCATTCCGGAAGATCCCAATGCTCTGCGGGCGCGTCTGCCCGAGATCGATGTGCGTCGTCAGCTCGATGCCGATGGCGGCGCGAAACTGTTCTTCGCCGCCAACGATCCTGGCACCGAACTCAGCGTACCGGACCCGGATACCGGCGACCGCCTGGTCGTGATCCCGTTTGCCGGCGCGAATGCCGGCGTGCCGGCGCGGCGCGATTTCATCGAACTGAGCGTGCTGCCCAGCTTCCAGGGCTTTGCCGTGCAGCCCAATACCGACAACCTGATCATCAGCCGCTTCCCGCGCGGCGTAGAGATCGGCACGCCGAATGGCCTGTCGCTGTCGGCGCCGCGCGGCGTCAATCCGCGCAGCGGCACCATCGATATCCTGCAGTTCAGCGAATGGCGCCGCGTCGACGGCGCAACCTATTCCGAGCAGGAGGAAAACCTGCTGCGCCGCCTCGGCGTGAGCAGTGCGAACCAGCGTCAGCCCGCGCGTCTTGCGCTGGCGCAGTTCTATTCCGCCAACGACATGCAGCCCGAAGCGCTGGGCGTTCTGGCCAAGGCGCGCGCGGAACAGCCCGATCTTGAGCGCGACAAGCTGTATCGTGCGCTGCGCGGCATCGCCTATCTGCGCCTCGGTCGGCTGACCGATGCTGCCAACGACCTCGAGTCCAAGGTTTTCGACGACGATCCCGACGTGCTCGCCTATCGCGGCATGCTCGCCGCCGAACGCGATGACTGGCCGTCGGCGCGACGTGCCTTCTCGCTGGCCGGCGCTGCGGTAGCGAAATTCCCACCGGAGCTGCGCGCCGCCTTGCGCCTGACCATGGCGCGCGCCTGGCTTGCCGGCGGCGACGTGAATGCAGCAACGGCGGAGCTGCGCGCGCTCGACAGCGACACGCTCAGCCGTGGCCAGGAAGCTGAGGGCAATTACATCCGCGGCCTGTTGGCCGATGCCACCAACAAGCCGGAAGAGGCGATCCGCTTCTTCGACATGGCGTCTGGCAGCGGTGATCGCCGTGCGCGCGCCTTGGCGGAATTCGCCAAGACCGAGATGATGCTGAACCGCAAGCTGATCAACACGCAGCAGGCGATCGAGCGTCTTGATTCCCTGCGCTTCGCCTGGCGCGGCGGCCCGTATGAATTCAACCTGCTGCGGCGCCTGGGCGAGTTGCAGTTCGCCGTTGGCGACCTGCGCAGCGGCATTACGACCTTCCGCCAGATCGTGAAGTATTTCCCGAAATCGCCGGAAATGCCGCTGCTGTCCAAGCAGATGAGCGACGAATTCGCCAAGCTGTTCCTCGATGGCGGCGCGCAGTCGCTGCCGCCGCTGGTGGCGCTTGCGCTGTATTATGATTATCGGGAACTCACCCCGGTCGGCCCGGAAGGCGACGAAATCATCGGCAAGCTGGCGGATCGCCTCGTCTCGGTCGATCTGCTCAACCGTGCCGCCGAACTGCTGGAACACCAGATCCAGTATCGCCTGCGCGGCGAAGCCCGCGCCCGCACCGGCGCACGGCTCGCGGTGGTCTATCTGCTGGATCGCAATCCCGATGCGGCGCTGAAATCGCTGCAGGGCACCAATGCGCAGAATCTGTCGCCGGCCCTGCAGCAGGAGCGCCGCCTGCTGGAGGCGCGCGGTCTGGGCGATCTCGAGCGGTTCCCCGAGGCACTTAATCTGCTGGGCCAGGACCAGTCGCCCGATGCCTTGGCGTTGCGCGCCGAACTGCACTGGCGTGCCAAGGACTGGGTGGCCTTCGCGCGTGTCGCCGGTTTGCTACTGGGCAATCGCGCCGCCGATCCCACGCCGCTGAACGCGGACGAGCGCAAGCTGGTGCTGCAACTCGCCGTCGCCCATGCGCTCAGCAACGACACGGCCGGGCTGGATGCTTTGCGTCGCAGCTACGAGCCGCGGTTGCGCGATACCCCGGATGCCGAGACCTTCACTGCGGTTGTGAGTTCGGTGTCGCGCAATGCCAGCGATCCGCGCCAGCTGGCGGCAACAATCGCGCAGGTCGGGCAGTACGAAGCCTTCATGGGCCGCTATCGTGATCGCGTCGCCAAGGGCGGCCTCAGCGCGATCAACTGACGGTCGGTATCGATCAGACGCCACCCTCAGGGCGGCGTCAGCGCGTTATGAAACTCTCGACCAGTGCGGCGCAGACCAGGTTCCAGCCGTCCACCAGCACGAAGAAGATCAGTTTGAACGGCAGTGAGATCATCACTGGCGGCAGCATCATCATACCCATCGACATCAGGACGCTGGCCACCACCATGTCGACCACAATGAAGGGAATGAACAGCAGGAAGCCGATCTCGAAGGCGCGCTTCAGTTCGCTGATGATGAAGGCGGGGATCAGCACGCGCAGCTGAATCTGCTCGGGCGTGGCCGGCGGCGCGGCATTGGCAAAGCCGCTGAACAGCGCCAGATCCTTCTCGCGCACATGATTGCGCATGAATTCATGGAACGGCGCCACCGAGCGGTCGAAGGCGGTGCGCTCGTCGATCTGTTCCTCGATCAGCGGCTGCACGCCTTCATTATAGGCGCGCTCAAGATACGGCTGCATGATGAAGAAGGTGAGGAACAGCGCCAGACTCATCAGCACGGTATTGGGCGGCGTGCTCTGCGTGCCCATGGCGCTGCGCAGGATCGACAGCACCACCACGATACGCACGAAGCTGGTGATGACGACAAGGATCGAGGGCGCCAGCGCCAGTACCGTGGTCAGCGCGACCAGCTGGATCACGCGCCCCGTGATCGTGCCGCCCTGGCCCAGATCGATATTGACCGACTGCGCCAGCGCGGCCGGCACCATCAGCAGCACTGCCACCAGGCCAAGGCCGAGCGACCAGGGCAGGGCGCGCCGGCAGTCGGCCAGCAGCACGGCGAATCTTTGACGCATCATCGCGGACATCAGCGGTCCTGCCCCGGCTTGTCGCGGCCCGGAACACGCAGCGTCGGCCAGCCGCCAGAGTCTTCTGTTGCCATCGGCGAAGCCGGACGACGCGCTGCGCCTGCACCTGCCGCGGGGGCGACATCGGAAGTGCCGGTTTTCGCGATAGGAATATTGCTCTCGATCACCAGATCGCCATGCGTGCCGACCAGCAGCAGATGTTCGGTATCGTCGCGGCGCACCAGCACCAGCCGGCGCGTGCCGTCGACCGGCGCGTTCTCGACCACGCCGATGCGCTGGCCCGCGCGCCATTTCGCGCCGCGCGAGGTGGCGCCGGACAGGGCGCGCGCACCGTAATAAAACAGCGCCAGCAGCAGCAGCAGGGCGCCGAAGGCGAGAGCGACTTGGGTGAAGTTGATGTTGTCCATACCGCCTGTCCCTGGTTGGGCGCTACTCTGGTGGCGGGCCGCGAGTCGGGTCAAGCCAATCGGCCGCCAGCCCGAACCGGGGCTCAGGTGCCGGGTTCACGGCCCTGTGTGCGATAGATATAACTGAGGATCTCGGCCACCGCGGCGAAAGCCTCGAGCGGGATCAGGGCATCGATATCCAGCTTGGACAGGATTTCGACCAGGTCGGAATCCTTATGGACGCTGACGCCGTTATCCAGGGCGATTCTGACGATCTGCTCGGCGATAAACCCTTCGCCGGTCGCCACCACGCGCGGCGCATCTTCATGCTCGGTCTCATAACGGAGCGCCACCGCCTTCTGCTTTGGCGGTTTTCCGGTATTTTGTGGTGGTTTCTCGGCCAAGCTGCGTCTGACTCGGTGGTTGAAAAGTTGCCCGCTGCGGCATCCTATCACGGTCAGGGGTTAACCGAATCTTTAGACCCCGGAGTCAGCCTGCACCCAGTGGAAAAGCCCTCCCGCGGCCTGTTCAGGTCCGGGGCGGAAGAGCGTTTTAAGGGTCGGCATGGATCTCGACAAGATCAACCTGGTCAAGGCGATTACCCGGCGGATGGACTGGCTGGGCGAACGCCAGCGCGTGCTCGCCGAGAATGTCGCCAATGCCGATACCCCGGGTTACAAGCCCAAGGACCTGAAGCAGGTCAGCTTCAGCGAACTGGTGCGCGGCAGTCAGCTGTCCGGCGGCGTGGCCGCCACCCAGGCCGGCCATTTCCGCGGCCTGGCCGGGCGCAGCAGCGACGGCTGGCGCAACAGCACGGCAAAGGGCTATGAAACCTCGCCGAATGGCAACGCGGTCAATCTCGAGCAGCAGATGATGAATGTTGCCGAGACCCAGGCCGAACACGGATTGATGACCAACCTTTATCGCAAGCAGGTCGGTATGCTGCGTAAGGCGTTGGGCAACCGCCAGGGCTGAGGCCCGGGCTCACAGGATAGCGACGGAGACGGCGCATGGAACTCAAGAACGCAATGCAGATTTCGGCCTCGGGCATGCGCGCCCAGGGCGAGCGTCTCAAGATCATTTCCGAAAATCTCGCCAACTCGGACTCGCTCGGCAAGACGCCGGGCGCCGATCCCTATCGCCGCAAGGTCGTCTCCTTCAAGTCGGAGCTGGACCGCGCGCTGGGTGCCAATCTGGTCAAGGCGCAGAAGCCGCAGCATGACCGGTCGGATTTCGAGCTGAAATACGATCCGGGCCATCCGTCGGCCAATGCGGACGGCTATGTAAAGATGCCGAACGTGAAGTCGATCGTGGAAATGGCCGACATGCGCGAGGCGCAGCGCACCTACGAAGCCAACCTGAACGTGATCGACTCGGCCAAGGCGATGCTCAATCGCACCGTCGATCTGTTGCGTCAGTAACCTTTCCCGCGGAGGCTTGAGCCATGGCTGATTTACGCATTGCCGATACGCTGGGTCTGGGCAAGGTCCTGGGCGGCGCCGACGCCAGCAAGGTCAAGGGCAGCGGTGGCGGCTTCGGCGAAATGCTGAGCGAAGCCCTGCAGGATACCGTCAACGCGCAGAAGACCGCCGAGGCCACCTCGGTCAAGGCGGTGAACGGCAAGGCCGACGTGACCGATGTGGTGACGGCCGTGACCAATGCCGAAATCGCGCTGGATACGGTGGTCGCGGTGCGTGACCGCGTGATCAACGCCTACCAGGAAATCATGCGCATGCCGATCTGATCCGCGCTCTGGGAGAGTCTCTCGGGCGGATCGGAGCAATAATCTTTACTCTCCCCAGTGCGGAACCCCGGGCTGGGCTGGGGTAATGGCGCGCAATCGGGTAAGATCGGCGGCGGAGACCGAATCGATGACGGCCGTCGAAGTCACAGACGTTATGCGCGAAGCCATCTGGGTGCTGCTCAAGGTAGCCGGCCCGGCCATGATCGTGAGTCTGGTGATCGGCCTGATCATCTCGCTGTTCCAGGCGGTGACCCAGCTGCAGGAACCGACGCTCACCTTCGTTCCGAAAATCGTGGCCATCTTCGGCGCCCTGATCCTCACCATGCCCTTCATGATCGGCACGATGGTGACCTTCATGGAGCATCTGGCCCAGAGAATCGCCGGCCTGGAGTAAGCCGCGGTGCTGCAGGACATTGTCGCCGGCAACGTCTATGCCTTTCTGCTGATCTTCAGCCGCCTTGGCTCGGCCATGATGGCGCTGCCGGGCGTCGGCGAGAATTCGTTCCCGGCGCGGTTTCGCCTCACCGTAGCACTGTTGATGTCCGGTCTGGTCGTGCCGGTGATCGGGCCCACATTGCCGCCGCTGCCGGCGCAGCCGATGCATGTGGCCTTCCTGGTCATCACCGAGATCGGCTTCGGCATCGCGCTGGGCATCATGATCCGGCTGCTGATGTCGGCCATGCATGTGGCCGGCACGGTGATCGCGCTGCAGGCCGGCCTGGCCTCGGCCATGCTGTTCGATCCCGCCCAGGGCGGCCAGAGCGTGGTGGTGTCCAGCGCACTGGTCTTCATGGGCATCGTGCTGGTCTTCGTCACCGATTTGCACCTGCTCAGCCTGCAGGCGGCCTTCGACAGCTATACGCTGTTTCCACCGATGCAGGCGCCGGCCTTCGGCGATTTCGCCACCACGGCGGTCAAGATGGTCAGCGAGGGCTTCGCGCTCGGCATGCGGATGGCGGCGCCCTTCATTGTCTACGGCATCGTCTTCAACGTGGCGCTCGGCCTGCTCAACCGCCTGATGCCGTCGCTGCAGATTTTCTTCATCATGCAGGCGCCGCAGATCGCATTCTCGCTGGTCGTGCTCGGGCTGTCGCTCGGCGCCATCGGGCTGGTATTCACCGGGCATCTCGAGGAACACATCGCTCAGTTCCTCGTGAAGCGGTAGGAGGAAGGGCATGTCGGAAGACGCTGACCCAGAATCCAAAACCGAAGACCCTTCCGGGAAACGACTTCAGGACGCAGTCGAGAAGGGCAACGTCGCCAAGTCGATGGAAATCGGCTACTGGTTCACCTTCCTGGCGGCCAGTATCGCGCTGTGGATGCTCTCCGACACGCTCACCAGCCGCATTGTGTCCTCCACCACGATTTTCTTCAGCCAGCCGCATCTGATCCCGATCGATCCCAGTCATCTGGCCCGCATCACCGTCGATGTCACGCTGGCGATCGGCCTGGCGCTCGGGCCGATCATCGGGCTTTTCGTGATCGCCAGCGTGGGCGCCAGCCTGCTGCAGAATCCGTTTCACGTCAGTCTCGAAAAGATCAAGCCGGATTTCAACAAGCTGTCGCCGATGGCCGGCCTGAAGCGCATGATCGGCGTGCAGAACATGGTCGAGTTCGTCAAGAACATCATCAAGATTTTGGTGATTGGCGGCATCCTGCTGGTCATTCTGCTGCCCGAACTCGATGAGCTTGAAGTCCTGATCGACCTCGATCTCAGCGTCGTGCTGCCGCTCTGCCTCAAGATCGTCGCCAAGCTGGTCGGTGCGCTGCTCGGCATCATGTTCGTGGTGGCCGTCGCCGACTATCTGTACCAGCGCTACAACTACATGAAGAACCTCCGCATGACCAAGCAGGAGGTCAAGGAAGAGTATAAGGAGATCGAAGGCGACCCGCATATCAAGGCGAAGCTGCGGCAGTTGCGCATCCAGCGTTCACGCCAGCGCATGATGGCGGCCGTGCCGAAGGCCAGCGTGGTGGTCACCAACCCGACGCATTTTGCTGTCGCGCTCAAATATGAGCAGGGGCAGTCGGAGGCTCCGATCGTGGTGGCCAAGGGCGCCGACAACATCGCCTTCCGCATCCGCGAGATTGCCACCCAGAACGAGGTGCCGATCGTGGAGAATCCGCCGCTGGCCCGCGCGCTCTACAAGGTGGAGCTGGAGCAGGAAATACCGGTCGAGCATTTCCGTGCGGTGGCCGAGGTGATCTCCTACGTCATGAAGCTGAAGGACGGCATCCAGAGCAAATACGACCCCAAGGTCGAGACGGTCGAGGACTAGGTGGGCGAGGAATGAACCCGTCATGGCGCTGAGCTTTGCATCGCTGATCGGATCGCCGCGTCGCCGTGCCGCCTGGCTGCTGGCCGAGGCGAGCCCCTTTGCGCGCGCCATCACGCGCGGCCACGAGCTGCTGGCCGACAACACCAATTACCGCGTGCTGGCGGCGCGGCTGGGCAACGAGGGCGGCCATGCCCCCGATGTGCTGCTCGGTCGCGAGATCGGCAATGCCGAGATCATCGCGCGGCTCCAGAGTTTGCTGCCGCTCGGCCGTGCCGTGCAGGAAGACATTGCCGTCCATACCGCGGCCGGCGTGGTGTCGCTCCGGGTTACCGCGATGCAGGCGCCGGGCTCGATCTCGGGCGGGCGCAGCTGGGTGATCTGGGATATCCAGGAAGTGGCCGACAATGCCGCGGCCCTGGTGGCGGTGCGCCAGCAGCGCGACGAACTCGCGGCCTTTATCGACAACGCGCCGGTCGGGCTTTATTCGGTGGCGCCCGATGGCCGCTTCCTGTTTGCCAATCGCACTTTTGCGGCCTGGCTCGACGGCGTGCCGGAACAGCTGGTCGGCAGCGATCTGCTGCTCGCAGATGTGCTGAGCCATGCCGAGGCGCGCGAGAACGAGGCGATGACGCCGGACTGGCCGGGTGGCGAGGCCAAGCTGCGCTCGCTGCCCGCCGAACATGGCGCCGACCCCGGCCATGCCGCGCGGCTGCGTCTGGTCAGCGTCAGCCAGACCGTCGTGCCGGATGCCGACGGCAATCCGCTGCGCTACAGCGCGGTGGTGCATGATCTCGGGCTCGAATTGCGGCAGCGCGGCACACTGCGTCCGGTCGAGGCCGAGTTCCGCCGCTTCTTCGACCAGGCGCCGATCGGCATCCTGGTGCTCGATTCTTCCGGTACGATCCGCGAGGCCAATGCCGCCTTCGCCCAGCTCTGCGGCCGCGACGACTGGCTCGGCCAGCGGCTTGCGGCATTGGTACGGGAAGAAGATGCGCTGGCGCTGGCGCGGCATCTGGTGGCGCTGCGGCGTGGCGAAATCTTCAGCCGCGCGCTGGAAGTGCGTCTTGCCGGCCCGCGCGAACGCGTGGTGGAAGTGTTCGCTGCATCTTCGGCCGAGCGCGAGGACGGGCAGTCGGCGCAGCTGGTCTATCTGGTCGACACCACGGACCAGCGCAGCCTGCAGACCCAGTTCCATCAGAGCCAGAAGATGCAGGCGGTGGGGCAGCTTGCCGGCGGCATCGCACATGACTTCAACAACCTGCTCACCGCGATGATCGGTTTCTGCGACCTGCTGCTGCAGCGGCACCAGCCGGGCGACCAGTCTTTCGCCGACATCATGCAGATCAAGCAGAATGCCAGCCGCGCCGCCAACCTGGTGCGCCAGCTGCTGGCGTTTTCGCGCCAGCAGACGCTGGTGCCCAAGGTGCTGGATATCACCGACGTGCTGGCCGATCTGCGCAACCTGATCGGCCGCCTGATTGGCGAGACCATCACGCTGAAAATGGTGCATGGCCGCGACCTCGGCCTGGTCAAGGTCGATCAGGGCCAGCTTGAGCAGGTGATCATCAATCTGGCGGTGAATGCGCGCGATGCCATGGCCGATGGCGGCGAACTGAAAATCCGCACGCGCAATCATGCGGTCGAGCAGCCGACCCAGCTGGGCGCCGAAATCATTCCGGCCGGCGATTATGTGGCCATCGAGGTCACCGATACCGGCCACGGTATCGCGCCGGAGAACATGGCCAAAATTTTCGATCCCTTCTTCACCACCAAGGTCGTGGGTGCGGGCACCGGTCTTGGCCTCTCCACCGTCTACGGCATCATCAAGCAGACCGGCGGCTTCATCCATGTGGTGAGCGAGCCGGGCGAGGGCGCCTGCTTCCGGCTGTATCTGCCGCGGCACCGCCCCAGCGGCGAGGACCTTTCCGTCGCGCGCGAAGATGCGCGACCCGACAGCCGTGACCTGACCGGCCAGGGCCTGGTGCTGCTGGTGGAAGATGAAGATGCCGTGCGCGCCTTTGCCGCCCGCGCGCTGCGCAACAAGGGCTATACGGTCATCGAGGCCGCCTCGGGCGAACAGGCGCTGGCCCTGCCGCCTGAACAGCTCGACCGGGTCGAGCTGCTGATTTCCGACGTCGTGATGCCCAATCTCGACGGCCCGACCCTGGCCGCCCAGCTGCGCAGCCGCCGGCCGGATTTGAAAATCCTGTTTATCTCCGGTTACGCTGAGGACAGCTTACGCACCAATATGGCGAAGTCGGCCGATGTAAATTTCCTTCCCAAGCCATTTTCGCTCGCCCAGCTGGCGGGGAAGGTCAAGGAAGTCATGGACGGCGCCAATTGAAAAACCGCGAATAGCAAGGGATTTGGGGATATAATCGCCCTGCGAGTGTCCAATCGTTAACGAGAGCACCCGGACTGCTTGCGTAAAACTGTGGAAAGATCAAAGTTTTTCATGGTTTTTGCCTTGCATTAGTGCAATTCTCCAACCCACCAGAATCGCCGCAGAGTTGCGGCGAGGGCAGGCGTATATCCGGGGCATAAAGCATCGGTTCGCTTGTGGGGCGGGGACGCTACGGGGTGGTTTCGGGGGTCGGTTCTTATTCGGCTGCACAGATTGCAGGCCTGACGGCCTCTGCGATCGACGAACTCACTACGTCTGATATCCAGTCGCTGAAGACCTCGCAGATCGCTGCGCTGTCTCAGGACGCCATTCAGTCACTCAACACCACGCAGATCGACGCGCTGAAAAGCGCGCAGATCAAGGCGCTCACGCCCACGCAATTGGGCTATTTCACCACCTCGCAGCTTGTCTTCGACGCGTCGCAGCTTTCAGTCCTGTCCGGTTCGCAGCTGAAGGCGCTGGGCACCACGATCAATTACCTCGATGCAGCCCAGATGGGCGCGCTCAAGGCGTCGCAGATCAAGGAACTGACCAGCACGCAGATCGCCGGCCTGCGGTCGAGCGATATTGCCGAGCTGACTGTTACGCAGATCAAGGCGCTGAGCAGCACCCAGGTCGCGGCTTTCGAGACCACGGATCTGAACGCATTCAGCACGGCGCAGTTCCAGGCGCTGGCCGGCACGCAGATCGCCGGTCTGAGCACGACGCAAGTCAGGGCGCTGAGCACCTCGCTGGTCGCTGCCCTGAACACGACGCAGACGCGTGGCTTGAGCGTCAGCCAGGTCGCACAGCTGAGTGAAGCCCAGGTCACCGAACTGAGTGGCGCGTCGATTGCCGCGCTGTCCGGCAACCAACTGAAGGCATTCAGTACCAGCAACCTGAATGCGCTCGATGCGACCCAGATTCGAGCGCTCTCGGCCGGCCAGATAGCAGCGCTGAGCGAGAGCCAGATAAAGGGCCTGAGGACCACGGACATCGCCGAGCTTGGCGAAGCGCAGCTGAAGGCCATGAGCCCGGCGCAGCTGCAGTCGTTGACCACGACGAATCTGAACGCGCTCAACACGACGCAAATCCGGTTCCTGGCGCCCAAGCAGATTTCGGCCCTGAGCGCGACGCAGATTGCTGGCCTGCAGGCCGCCGATGTTGCCGAGATGACCGCCGCGCAGATCAAGGCGCTGACGCCGGCTCAGTTGAAGAATCTCTCAACCACCAGCCTGAATGCGCTCAGTACCGCACAGGTGCAGGCAATAGGCCCCGCGCAGATACGGTCGCTGACGACCACGCAGGTTGCCGCGCTGAATGTCAGCGATATCGGCGAACTGACCGCGTCACAGGTCAAGGCGCTGTCGTCGACGCAGCTGCGTGCGCTGACAACCACCAACCTGAATGCATTCAGCGCGGTGCAGGCCCAGGCGCTGACCGGCAGCCAGATTGCCGCGCTCACCGACACGCAGATTGCGTCGCTCAACGTCAGCGATATCGCCGATCTGACGACTGCGCAGATCAAGGGCCTGACCGCGGGCCAGGTGGCGGCGTTTGAAACCACCGATCTCAACGCGCTCAGCCCGGCACAGCTCCAGGCGCTGAATGCAAGCCAGATCCGTGCGCTGACCGGGACGCAGATCCAGTCCCTGACCACGACGGCGATCGCCACCCTGACTGCGGCGCAGGCGAAGGGGTTGACGCCGGATCAGCTCGACGAGTTCAACCAGACCCAGATCCGGGCGCTGAGCGCTTCGGCCATCAGCGGCCTGACGGCCACCCAGATACGGTCGCTCAGCACGACCAACCTGAATGCGCTCGACGCGACCCAGACCGGGGCGTTGACCGCAGTCCAGACAAAGGCGCTGACCTCGACCCAGATCGCCAATCTGCGGACGACCGATATCGCCGAACTGACGGCCACCCAGCTCAAGGCCTTCGCCGGTACGCAGCTGCAGGCGCTGACCACCACGAACCTGAATGCGCTCAATACCACGCAGATGCAGGTTTTCGCCGCATCGCAGCTTGGCGCGCTGACCACGTCCCAGATTGCCAGCCTGCGCAGCGACGATATCGCCGAGATCGGTGCGTCGCGCATCAAGTCGCTGACGAAGACCCAGCTGCGTAGCCTGACCACGACCAATGTAAATGCTCTCAGCGGGGAGCAGATGCGCGCGCTCAGCGGGAACCAGTTCGGGGCGCTGACGGCGACGCAGGTTGCCGGTCTGGGCACGACGGATATCGCTGAACTCAGTTCGACCCAGATCAAGAGTTTCACGTCGACGCAGTTGCAGGCGCTCAGCACAACCAATCTGAACGCCCTGGATCCGCAGCAGATGCAGGCGTTGCAGGTGCGGCAGATCCGCATCCTGACCTCGACGCAGCTCGCGTCGCTGACAACGAGCGACATTGGTGAGCTGAGCACGTCGCAGATCAAAGGGCTGACCGCGACGCAGATCAGCGGCCTGACCTCGACGAACCTGAATGCGCTGTCCACGGCCCAGATTCAGTCGCTGACCATTCCGCAGATCAAGGCGCTGAGCATTGCGCAGGTGAAGAACCTGCGCACCAGCGACATGGGCGAATTCACGGTGTCGCAGATCAGGGCGCTGACCACCACGCAGGTCGCCGCGCTCGAGATCGCCGATATCAATGCCCTCAGCGCCGGTCAGCTCCAGTCGCTCACTGCCCAGCAGGTCAAAGTGCTGAGTCTGACCCAGCTGGGCGGCTTCAATTCCACCCAGGTGAACAGCCTCACGACCGCACAGCTCAGGGCGATGACCACGGCGCAGCGCAATGCGCTGGGCACCGCCGCCTTTGCCGAACTGACGGCCGAGCAGGTCAAGGCGCTGACGACCGCGCAGGTCGCCGCGCTGAATGAAACCCAGGTTGGCAGCCTGACCACGACCGCGCTGTCGGCCTTCTCGTCGACGCAGCTCGGCGCGCTGAATACCTCGGCCCTGAATGCGCTGACCCAGGAACAGGTCCAGGCGCTGGGTACGTCGCAGCTCGCCGGCCTGACCACGACGCAGATCGCCGGCCTGCGTACCACCGATCTTGGCGAACTGACGACCACGCAGATCGCCGGCCTGACCGCCGCGCAGGTCGGTGCGCTGACCACGACGCAGATTGCCGCGCTGTCCCCGACGCAGATCGGCGCGCTGGATGACGACGCGGTCGCCGCCCTGAATGCAACGCAGATCAAGGCGCTGACGACCGCGCAGATCGGTGCGCTGACCACGACGCAGATCGCGGCCCTCAGCACCACGGCGGTGGCCGCGCTGTCGACCACGCAGGTGGCGGCGCTGAGCACCACGAACCTCAACGCCTTCAACACGGCGCAGGCGCAGGCGCTGACCAGCTCGCAGATCGGCGCGCTGACCGGCACGCAGATTGCGGGCCTGCAGCCGGGCGATCTCGGCGAACTCGGCACTGCACAGGTGCAGGCGCTGACCGCAACGCAGGTCCAGTCGCTGTCGACCGCGCAGGTTCAGTCGCTGACCACGACGCAGATCGCCGGCCTGCGCACCACCGATATTGCCGAATTCGGCCCGTCGCAGATTGCGGCGCTGACCACCGCGCAGGTCGCGGCGCTCACTGAAAGCCAGATTGCCGGCCTGACGACCACGGCGATTGCCGGCTTCAGCCCGAGCCAGATTGCAGCGCTCAGCACCTCGGCCGTGAATGCCCTGTCGACCGCGCAGGTGCAGGCACTGACCGCCGCACAGGTGCAGGCGCTGACCGCGACGCAGATCGATGCTCTCCGTTCTGGCGATATCGCCGAACTGGGCACGACGCAGATCCGTGCCCTGACCGCGACGCAGATCGGCGCGCTGGACGAAACCCAGATCGCCGCCCTGAGCACCACCGCCATTGCGGCGCTCAGCACCAGCCAGATCGCGGCGCTCAGCACCACGGCGCTGAATGCGTTCAACACCGCGCAGGCGCAGGCGCTGTCGGCGACCCAGCTGCAGGCGCTGACCGGCACGCAGATCGATGGCCTGCGCGCCAGCGATCTCGCTGAACTCAACACCACGCAGATCCGCGCGCTGACCACCACGCAGATCGGTACGCTGGACGAAACCCAGATTGCCGGCCTGAGCACGACGGCCATTGCGGCGCTGACCACCTCTCAGATCGCGGCGCTCAGCACCTCGGCGCTGAATGCGTTCAATACGTCGCAGGCGCAGGCGCTGACCGCCGATCAGGTCGCGGCGCTGACCAATACGCAGATCAACGGCCTGCGCGCTGGCGATCTCGCCGAGCTGGGTAGAAGCCAGATCGGTGCGCTGACGGCGATGCAGGTCGGCAATCTCGACACCGCCGACCTGGCGGCGCTGGGCACCACCCAGGTGGCCGCACTCAGCACCACGGCGCTGAATGCGCTGTCGACCACGCAGACCCAGTCGCTGGGCACCGGGCAGATTGCGGCGCTGACCACCACGCAGATCGCCGGCCTGCGCACCGGCGATATTGCTGAACTGGATACGGCGCAGGTCCAGGCACTGACGGCGGCCCAGGTGCAGGCCCTGACGGCCGAGCAGGTCCAGGCGCTGAGCGGCACGCAGCTTGCCAGCCTGCGCGCCGAGGATATCGCTGAATTCGGCACCAGCCAGGTCCGCGCACTCACCGCATCGCAGATCGGCGCGCTGACCGAGACGCAGATTGCCGGCCTGGGCCCGGATGCGATTGCCGCGCTGACCACGACGCAGATTGCGGCGCTCAGCACCACGGCGCTGAATGCCTTCAATACCACGCAGACCCAGGCGCTGACGGCCGACCAGGTTGCGGCACTGACCACGAGCCAGATCACCGGCCTGCGCGCCAGCGACCTGACCGAACTTGGCACCGCGCAGATTGCCGGCCTGACCGCGACGCAGATCGGTGCGCTCAGCGCCACCGCACTGACCGGACTGACCAACACGCAGCTGCAGTCGCTCAGCACCACGGCGCTGAATGCCTTCAATACAACGCAGGCGCAGGCGCTGTCGGCCGGGCAGATCGCCGCGCTGACCACCACGCAGATCGCCGGCCTGCGCAACACCGATCTTGGCGAACTCACCACCGCGCAGATTCAGGCGCTGACCACCGCGCAGGCGCAGGCGCTGACCTCCGACCAGGTCGCCGCGCTGAGCACGAGCCAGATTGCCGGCCTGCGCGCCGAAGATATCGCCGAACTGGGCACCAGCCAGATCGCCGCCTTGACCGCGACGCAGATCGGCGCGCTGGATGAAACCCAGATCGCCGCGCTGTCCACGCAGCAGGTTGCCGCGCTCACCGGATCGCAACTGCGCGCACTCAGCACCACCGCGCTGAATGCCTTCAATACGTCGCAGGCGCAGGCGCTGGGTTCGGATCAGGTCGCCGCGCTGACCACGACGCAGATCGCCGGCCTGCGCGCCACCGATATCGCCGAACTGGGCACGGCGCAGCTCGCAGGCCTGACCACATCGCAGGTCGGCACGCTGTCTGAAACCCAGGTCGGCGCGCTGACGCCGTCCTCGGTTGCCGCCCTGACCGGCACGCAGCTCGCAGCGCTCACCACCACCGCGCTGAATGCGCTCGACAGCGATCAGGTACAGGCGCTCGCCGCCAGCCAGATCGCCGCCCTGACCACGACGCAGATCGGCGCGCTGCGCACGTCTGATATCGCCGAACTGACGGCCGACCAGGTTGCCGCGCTGACCACGGCGCAGTTGCAGGCGCTGGGCACCGTAAACCTGAACGCCTTCAACACCACGCAGGCGCAGGCACTGGGCACGACTCAGCTGCAGGCACTGACCACCGGCCAGATTGCCGGCCTGCGCGAGACCGATATCGAAGAACTGACCGACGCGCAGATCGGCGCGTTCACCACCGCGCAGATCGGCACGCTGAACGAAACCCAGGTCGGCGCGCTCAGGACGTCGGCGCTGTCTGGCCTGGCGGGTACCCAGGTCGCGGCACTGACCACCACGGCGCTCAATGCCCTGACCGAAACCCAGGTGCAGGCACTGTCGGGCGAACAGATTGCAGCGCTGACCACCAGCCAGATCGCCGGCCTGCGCGCGACCGATATTGCCGAGCTGAGCGCCGACCAGATCGCCGCGCTGACCACGGCACAGGTGCAGGCGCTGGGCACGGCGAACCTGAATGCGCTGAACACCACGCAGGCGCAGGCGCTGGGCGGCACGCAGATCGCGGCGCTGACCACTGCGCAGGTGGCCAGCCTGCGCAGCACCGATATCGCCGAACTGACGCCCGATCAGGTTGCGGCGCTGACCACCACTCAGATTCGCGCCCTCAGCACGACCAGCCTCAATGCGCTGAATGCGTCGCAGGCGCAGGCACTGACCTCGGAACAGGTCGCGGCGCTGACCACCCAGCAGATTGCCGGCCTGCAGGCCGCCGATCTCGCCGAATTCGGCAGCGCGCAGCTGCGCGCGCTCACCACCACGCAGATCGGCACGCTGAGCGACAGCCAGGTTGGCAGCCTGAGCACGGCGGCGCTCGGCGCACTGTCCGGCACGCAGATCGCGGCGCTCACCACGTCGGCGCTGAACGGCCTGAACACCGATCAGGTGCAGTCGCTCTCGGCCGAGCAGATCGGCGCGCTGACCACCACGCAGATCGCCGGCCTGCGCACCACCGATATTGCCGAACTGAGCGCCGATCAGGTCGCGGCGCTGACGGCCACGCAGCTGCAGGCACTGGGCACCGGTAACCTGAACGCGCTGTCGGCCACACAGGCCGGTGCGCTGACCACCAGCCAGATCGCGGCGCTGACCACGACGCAGATTGCCGGCCTGCGCACCACCGATATTGCCGAACTGAGCGCCGATCAGGTCGCGGCGCTGACCACGACGCAGATCCGCGCGCTCAGCACCACCAACCTGAACGCCTTCACCACCACGCAGGCGCAGGCGCTGACCACTGCGCAGATCGGCGCCCTGACCACGCAGCAGGTGTCCGGCCTGCGCGGCACCGATATCGCCGAACTGACCACCACGCAGCTACGCGCGCTGACCACCGCGCAGATCGGCGCGCTGTCCGAAGCGCAGGTCAGCGGCCTGAGCAACACGGCTTTGTCGGCACTGGCCGGCACGCAGATCGCGGCGCTCACCACCTCGGCGCTGAACGGCCTGTCGACCGCGCAGGTGCAGACGCTCTCGGCCGAGCAGGTCGGCGCGCTGACCACCACGCAGATCGCCGGGCTGCGCACCACCGATATCGGCGAACTCGATACCGACCAGGTTTCAGTGCTGACCGCCACGCAGCTGCAGGCGCTCGGCATCAATAACCTCAATGCCTTCACCCAGACGCAGGTGCTGGCGCTGACGTCGTCGCAGATCGGCGCGCTGACGACCACGCAGATCGCCAACCTGCGCACCACCGATATCGCCGAGCTGGGCACCACGCAGATCGCCGCGCTGACCACGGCGCAGGTGCAGGCGCTGGGTGTCACGAACCTGAATGCGCTCTCGACCGCGCAGACGCAGGCGCTCGGCACGACTCAGCTTCAGGCCCTGACCACCACGCAGGTCGCCGGGCTGCGCACCACCGAAATCGGCGAACTGACCGCCACGCAGATCGGCGCGCTGACCACCGCGCAGGTGCAGGCGCTCAGCACCACCAACCTGAACGCGCTGACCACGGCGCAAACCCAGGCGCTGGGCAGCGCGCAGATCGCGGCGCTGACCACGCAGCAGATCGCCGGCCTGCGCAGCACCGATATCGAAGAACTGACCACGGCGCAGGTCCAGGCGCTGACCACGTCGCAGATCGCCACGCTGAACGCGACCCAGGTCGGCGGACTGAGCACGCAGGATATCGCGGCGCTGTCGACCGCGCAGGTGGCCGCGTTCAGCACCGCGGCGCTGAATGCCCTGACCACCAGCCAGACCCAGGCGCTGAGCACCAGCCAGATTGCCGCGCTGACCACCAGCCAGATCGCCGGGCTGCGCAGCACCGAGATCGGCGAACTGACCGCCACGCAGATCGGCGCGCTGACCTCGGCGCAGGTGCAGGCGCTCAGCACCGCCAACCTGCAGACCCTGAGCACGACGCAGACCCAGGCGCTCGGCACCACGCAGGTGCAGGCGCTGACCACCACGCAGGTCGCCAGCCTGCGCACCACCGATATCGCCGAGCTGGCCACCAGCCAGATCGCGGCGCTCACCTCGGCGCAGGTTCAGGCGCTCGGCAGCACCAATCTGAATGCCTTCACCACGACGCAGACCCAGGCGCTCGGCACAACGCAGATCCAGGCGCTGACCACCACGCAGATTGCCGGGCTGCGCACCACCGATATCGACGAACTGACCACGACCCAGCTGGGCGCGCTGACCGCCACGCAGATCGGCACGCTGAATGCCACCCAGGTCGGCGCGCTGACGCCGACGGATATTGCGGCGCTGGCCACCACGCAGATCGCCGCCCTGACCAGCACGGCGCTGAATGCCCTGAACGGCAACCAGGTCGCGGCGCTGAGCACGGCGCAGGTGCAGGCGCTGACCACCACGCAGATCGCCGGGCTGCGGACGACCGAGATCGGCGAATTCAGCACCACGCAGATCGCGGCGCTGACCACCGCACAGGTCCAGGCGCTCAGCAGCACCAACCTGAACAGCTTCTCGACCGCGCAGGTGCAGGCGCTCGGCACGTCGCAGATCCAGGCCCTGACCACCACGCAGGTCGCCGGCCTGCGCACCACCGAGATCGGCGAACTCACCGCCACCCAGGTCGGCGCGCTGACCGCCACGCAGATTGCCGCGCTCAATACCGCCAATGTGCAGGCGCTGAACACGTCGCAGGTGCAGGCGCTGAACACGGCGCAGGTGCAGGCCCTGACCACCACGCAGATTGCCGGGCTGCGCACCACCGATATCGCCGAACTGGGCACCGCGCAGATCCGCGCGCTCACCGCCACCCAGTTGCAGGCCTTCAGCACCACCAACCTGAATGCGCTTTCCACCACGCAGGTGCAGGCGCTCAGCTCGGACCAGGTGGCGGCGCTGACCACCGCGCAGATCGCCGCCTTGCGGACGAGCGACATCGCCGAACTGGGCACCACGCAGATCGCAGCTCTCACCACGGCGCAGATCGGTGCGCTGGGCACCGCGCAGATCGCGGCGCTGAATACCGCGCAGGTGGCAGCCCTTGAAAATGTCGACCTGAACACCTTCAGCACGACGCAGACCCGCGCGCTGACCACGTCGCAGATCCAGGCCCTGACCACCACGCAGATCGCCGGCCTGCGCAGCACCGATATCGGTGAATTCACCTCGACGCAGATCGCCGCGCTGACCACGGCGCAGATCCAGGCGCTCGGCACCAATTTCAATGCGCTGTCGACCACCCAGGTCGCAGCCCTCAGCACGACGCAGATGGCGGCGCTGACGGCCACGCAGCTGGCCGGCCTTGGCACCAGCGACATCGCTGAACTCGGCACGAACCAGGTGAGGGGCCTGACCACGACGCAGATCGCGTCCTTCAGCACCACCAACCTGAATGCACTCTCCACCACGCAGGTGCAGGCGCTGCTGTCCACGCAGGTCGCCGCGCTGACCACGACGCAGATCGCTGGCCTGCGCACCACCGATATCGGTGAATTCGGTACCGCACAGGTGCAGGCGCTGACCACGGCGCAGATCGGCGCGCTGGGCACCACCAACTTCAATGCGCTGAACACCACGCAGGTGCAGGCGCTGGCCTCGTCGCAGATTGCCGCGCTGACCACGACGCAGATCGCCGGCCTGCGCACCACCGATATCGGCGAATTCGATGACGACCAGGTGCCGGCCTTCACGGCCGCGCAGCTGCAGGCGCTGAGCACCACCAACCTGAACGCCTTCGACCGTGATCAGATGCGCGCGCTGACTTCGTCGCAGGTTCAGTCGCTGACCACGACGCAGATCGGTGGCCTGGGCGGCACCGAAATCGACGAGCTGTATCGCACCCAGCTTCAGGCCTTCACCACGAGCCAGATCGCGGCCATCTCGACGACGGCGATCTGGGGTCTGAGCAGCCGCGACATCCGCGCGCTCAGCACGCAGCAGGCCAATGCCTTCACCCAGGCGCAGGTCAACAGCTTCAGCTGGTGGCAGTATAACGCCTGGCTGCAGGCGCTCGACTGAGCCATCACGGCCGGTCCGACTCGGGTCCTGCGTATCACCTGAAGTTACATTTGGCGGCCATTTCTGCTGCCGATAGGCGAAATCGTTAGTCGAATCCCTGCATTTATGGCCTGTAGACCGGCCCGGCACCGCGGTGGCAGAGGGGCCGGGCGGGAATCGCCGGCAGCGTGAACAGATCAGAACACCGCGCTGTTCTAAAGAGAACGCCTGCGGAATATTCCATAAATATCAGGCACATACAGGGCGGCATATTTTTCGCTGGACAACAGCAACGATATGAGAACATATGGGGTCAGAACGGCGTATAATTGCAATTCACCGGCCCCCATGAAAGGATGCCCGCAAATGTCGTCCCCCTCACTTCGCGTCGTGGAAAAAGAGAACATGGATAAGGGTAAGGCTCTGGAAGCTGCGCTCTCGCAGATCGAGCGCAATTTCGGCAAGGGCTCGGTCATGAAGCTCGGCCAGCGCCAGAGCATGGAAGTCGAGGCGATCTCGACCGGCTCGCTCGGCCTGGATATCGCGCTCGGCATCGGCGGCCTGCCGAAGGGCCGCATCGTCGAAGTCTACGGTCCGGAAAGCTCGGGCAAGACCACCATCGCGCTGCATGTCGTGGCCGAGGCCCAGAAGAAGGGCGGCACCTGCGCCTTCGTCGACGCCGAACATGCGCTCGACCCGTCCTATGCCCGCAAGCTCGGCGTGAATATCGAGGAGCTGCTGATCTCGCAGCCCGATACCGGCGAGCAGGCGCTGGAAATCGCCGACACGCTGGTGCGCTCGGGCGCGATCGATGTGCTGGTCATCGACTCGGTCGCGGCCCTCGTGCCGCAGGCCGAACTCGAAGGCGAGATGGGCGATACCCATGTGGGTCTGCAGGCCCGCCTGATGAGCCAGGCTTTGCGCAAGCTGACCGCTTCGATCTCCAAGTCGAACTGCATGGTCATCTTCATCAACCAGATCCGCATGAAGATCGGCGTGATGTTCGGCAGCCCGGAAACCACCACCGGCGGCAATGCGCTCAAGTTCTATGCCTCGGTCCGTCTCGACATCCGCCGCATCGGCGCGATCAAGATCCGCGACGAGGTGGTGGGCAACCAGACCCGCGTGAAGGTGGTGAAGAACAAGGTCTCGCCGCCGTTCAAGGTGGTCGACTTCGACATCATGTATGGCGAGGGCGTGTCCAAGACCGGCGAACTGATCGACCTCGGCGTGAAGGCCAATGTGGTTGAGAAGTCGGGCTCCTGGCTCTCCTTCGACAGCCAGCGCATCGGCCAGGGCCGCGAAGCCGCCAAGACTTTCCTCAAGGAAAACCCGGAAGTGGCCAACCGCATCGAAGCCGCGATCAAGGCCAATACCGGCCTGGTCGCCGCCGCCATCGATGCCGGCCCGGAAGGCAGCGAGGCTGAGGACGCCGAGTAAAAGTTTCGCCCTGCTCAAACGCCGGTAAACCACGGCGCCTGAGTTCATTCTCCTCCATGGGCAAAGCCCCGGCAGCGGACCTCGCTGCCGGGGTTTCTTTTTTGGCGGACATATGTCGCTTTTCACCGCCATTAACCGAGGCAATGCAAGAGAATGGTACTCTATAAAAACTGACTCTTCCCACGGGTGATTGGCATGGATGCATTAGTAGAGGTCGTTAAAGTCGTATCCACAGTCATTGGCGTACTGGTTCCGTTGTTTTTCGGCTGGCGATTCCAGATGGTGAGTAAGCGCCGTTTCGAGATCGCCGAACAAGCTTTGGTGGATTTTTCCAAAGCACATTTCGTGATCCGTGGAGCACGCAGTCCGGGCGGGTTTGGTGGTGAAGGAAGTAGTCGAATACGAGAAGCGAATGAGCCCGAGGAAATCGCCAGGCAAAAAGACGTCGCTTATATCCCGGTCGAGCGGTTGATGAAGAACGTCGAGGTATTTGCCCCGTTGGAAAAGGACCGGCTTTTAGTGCTGTATCATTTTGGTTCGGAGGCGGCGAAGCCGTTCGATGAACTGAAGTCAATATATGATCAGATATTTGTCGCTTCTGGCATGATGATGCGATCTGTCGCTCTTGGCACGATCAACCACCAGATGACTTTTATGAAGTATGACGCGCAACTCTGGTCATCAGGAGAGAATGACAAAACCCAGCAACGTATGGACACGGCTTTGGCGGACTTGGAGCGACATTTGCAACCGGTGCTCGATCCTCATTCTCAATATCGGCTCGCGCTAAACTGGTTGAAGCGTTTGCGTGGTTAGTTGGCGATCCGTAAACATGCAAAAAAGCCCCCGCAGCGGACCTCGCTGCCGGGGTTACTTTTTTGGGGCTGGCGGCAGGAAGGGCCAGTTGCCTTCCGGCCGCGCCGCGTTATCTGGCGTGGGAGAAGTTCTCTCCTCCATGGACCCCGGTATCGCCCCGCGCGATACCGGGTTTTTTTGTCCCTTGAAATGGCAAGTTCGGACCCTAAATGTTCTTGTTGGTCTGGTGGACGACGCCAACAGGTCCGGGGTTACGGCTGGACCTGACTTAGCTCCAAAGAGGCCTGAGTCAGCACCGGATAGACCTGGCTCAGCACCAATTGGACCTGAGTCAGCTCCAAATAGACCTGACCCGCACTGGAATAGCCCCGTGAAGGGCGAACGCGTACGAAGCCAAACGAACTGAAACGAACACGCACGAACGCAAACGAACACCAACGAAGCGAAACGAACGCAAACGAACCCAAACGAAGCCGGAATGAGCCGCCCGGCGCCATCAATCGGGCCCGCAGGCAATTCCCTGTCCGACCAAAGGCTTAACCGGCCATAGCATCGGCTGGACAGGGGCGGGAGGGGGCGTTAAGACAGGTCGCTTGCCGGGCCCGGTCTCTTGCTGAACGGGGGCCGGCCCGCAACAATCTGACGAGCAAATGACAATGGCGCCCCGGCCACGGATGGATCAGGGCGCCGCCGACCAGGGGTGTGAAGTCCATGTCCTCCGCCAGCGATGTCCGCCAGGCCTTCCTCGACTACTTTGCCAAGAACGGGCATAGCGTGGTCGACTCGTCGCCGCTGGTGCCGCGCAACGACCCGACCCTGATGTTCACCAATGCGGGCATGGTGCAGTTCAAGAATGTCTTCACCGGCCAGGAGAAGCGCCCTTACACGCGTGCTGCGACCTCGCAGAAATGCGTGCGTGCGGGTGGAAAGCACAATGATCTCGACAATGTCGGCTACACCGCGCGGCATCACACCTTCTTCGAGATGCTCGGCAACTTCTCCTTCGGCGATTACTTCAAGGAAGAGGCCATTCCGCTGGCCTGGAACCTGATCACCAAGGATTACGGCCTGCCGAAAGACAAGCTCTGGGTCACCGTCTATCACGACGACGACCAGGCGCATGGCATCTGGAAAAAGATCGGCGTGCCGGAAGACCGCATCGTGCGCATCGCCACCTCTGACAACTTCTGGGCCATGGGCGATACCGGCCCCTGCGGTCCCTGCTCGGAAATCTTCTACGACCACGGCGACAAGATCTGGGGCGGCCCGCCGGGCACGCCGGAAGCCGATGGCGACCGCTATATCGAGATCTGGAATCTCGTCTTCATGCAGTTCGAGCAGGTGACGAAGGAGCAGCGCATCTCGCTGCCCAAGCCATCTATCGATACCGGCATGGGCCTGGAGCGCATCACCGCCGTGCTGCAGGGCAAGCACGACAATTACGATATTGATCTCATGCGCGCGCTGATCGAGGCGTCCGCCGATGCCTCGAACACCGATCCCGATGGCCCGCATAAGGTGAGCCATCGCGTGGTGGCCGACCATCTGCGTTCGTCCTGCTTCCTGATCGCCGATGGCGTGCTGCCGTCGAATGAGGGCCGCGGCTATGTGCTGCGTCGCATCATGCGCCGCGCCATGCGCCATGCCCAGCTGATGGGCTGCAAGGATCCGCTGATGCATCGCCTGGTGCCGACGCTGGTGTCGGAAATGGGTCGCGCCTATCCCGAACTCGGCCGCGCCGAAGCGCTGATCGCCGAAACGCTGAAGCTGGAAGAAACCCGATTCAAGCAGACGCTGGATCGCGGCCTCAAGCTGCTCGATGAAGCCACCGCCAGCATGAGCAAGGGCGACATGCTGCCGGGCGAGACCGCCTTCAAGCTCTACGACACCTATGGTTTCCCGCTCGACCTGACGCAGGATGCGCTGCGTCCGCGCGGCATCAACGTCAATCTCGACGGCTTCCAGACCGCCATGGCGGCGCAGAAGGCCGAGGCGCGCAAGGCCTGGGCCGGCTCGGGCGAGGCCGCGACCGAGAAGGTCTGGTTTGAGATCAAAGAGGAACAGGGCGCCACCGAATTCCTCGGCTATGACACGCAGTCGGCCGAAGGGCGGATTGACGCCATCGTGGTCGGCGGCCAGCCGGTGACTGAAGCGAAGACCGGCAGCGAGGTTGCCGTGATCCTGAACCAGACGCCGTTCTACGGTGAGTCCGGCGGCCAGCAGGGCGACAGCGGCGTGATCACCACGGCTGGCGGCGCCAAGGTTGAAATCAGCGACACACAAAAGAAGCTCGGCGCGCTGCATGCCCATCTCGGCAAGGTCGTCGAGGGCACGCTCACCGTGGGCGATATGGCGATCCTGACCGTGGATGCCACGCGCCGTTCGGCGATTGCCTCCAATCACTCCGCCACGCATCTGCTGCATGCCGCCTTGCGCCGCAAGCTGGGCGACCATGTCACGCAGAAGGGCTCGCTGGTGTCGCCGGATCGTTTCCGCTTCGACATCAGCCATCCCAAGGCCATTACCGCTGCCGAAATGCAGGCGGTGGAAGCCGAGGTCAACGAGATGATCCGGCAGAATGATGCCGTCACCACGCGCCTGATGACGCCGGATGAAGCGATTGCCGCCGGCGCCATGGCGCTGTTCGGCGAGAAGTATGGCGACGAAGTGCGCGTGCTCTCGATGGGCAAGCTCGACGACGGCAAGGATTACTCCGTCGAACTCTGCGGCGGTACCCATGTGAAGCGCACCGGCGATATCGCGCTGTTCAAGATCGTGGGTGAAGGCGCAGTTGCGGCCGGCGTGCGCCGTGTCGAGGCACTGACCGGCGAGGCGGCGCGGCATTACTTCCTCGAACAGGAAGGCATGCTGCAGGCCGCCGCCGATGTGCTGAAAGCGCAGCCGAAGGAAGTGCCGCAGCGCATCGCAGCCCTGATCGACGAGCGCCGCAAGCTGGAGCGCGAACTGTCCGAGCTGCGTAAGCAGCTGGCGACCGGTGGCGGTTCGGGTGGCCCGCAGGTGAAGGATGTCAACGGCGTGAAATACGCCGCGCGCAGCCTCGACGGTGTGCCGGCCAAGGACCTGCGCGGCATGGTCGATGCCATCAAGAAGGAGATCGGCTCCGGCGTCGTCGCGCTCACATCTGTTGCCGATGGCAAGGTCTCGGTGGTGGTCGGCGTGTCGAACGACCTGACGGGCAAGATCAATGCCGCCGAGTTGGTGAAGATCGCGACGCCGCTGATCGGCGGCCAGGGCGGCGGTGGCCGGCCTGATTTTGCCCAGGGTGGCGGCGCCGATCCCTCCGGTGCCGAGAAGGCGCTGGACGCCATCGCCGAGCAGATCGGCAAGGCAGCGTAAACGCGGCGAAGGGCGGGCGGCGCCATGGCATCGATCGCGTTGCGCCGCCGCTGCTACAACCTGCTGGCCGATGAGCGGCGCGATGCGGGCTTCGGCTATCGGCTGACCGCCGCGGTCATCATCGTCGGCATTTTTCTCTGCGCGCTGGCCATCATGCTGGCCACGGTGTCCGGCCTCGATGCGCGCAGCGTCTTCTGGCTCGATCGTCTGCGCGAAGCCACCGATATCTTTTTCACTCTCGAATATCTGCTGCGCATCTGGATCGCGCCGGATTATGTGCATGGCGGTCGCATCAGCGATGCCGCCATGCGTCGCCGCTACATGCGGTCCTTCCTCGGCATCGTCGACCTGCTGGTGATCCTGCCCTTCTGGATCAACCTCGTCGTGCCGCTCCCGCGCGACCTGTTCCTCGCCGCCGAGATGTTCACGCTGTTCAAGCTGGCGCGTTACACGCCGGGCCTGTCGCTGGTGGCGGCGGTGCTGAAGCGCGAGGCGCGCGGACTGACGGCGGCGCTAGTGGCGGTCGGCGTGCTGCTCGTGGTGGCGTCCTGCATCATGTATGTGCTGGAGCACGAGGCGCAGCCCCAGATTTTCGGCTCGATCCCGCAGGCGCTGTGGTGGGGCATCGTCACCGTCGGTTCGGTCGGCTACGGCGACATGATCCCGATCACGCCGCTGGGCAAGGTCTTCAACGGCTTCATGATCATCATCGGCGTCGGCACCATCGCCATCCCGGCCGGTCTGCTCGCCTCGGGTTTTGCCGAGGAAATCAAGCGCCGCGAATTCATGGTCACCTGGCGCGCCGTGGCGGGCCTGCCGATCTTCGCGCAGCTCGATGCCAGTTCGATCGCCGAGATTGCCGGCCTGCTGAAGACCCAGGTGGTGCCGGCCGGCACCGCCATCGTGCGGCACGGCGAACGGGCCGAGGCGATGTTCTTCATCATGTCGGGCGAGGTGGAGGTCGAGATTCTGCCGCATCCGGTCACGCTGGGGCCGGGGCAGCATTTCGGCGAGATTGCGCTGCTGCGCCGCACGATGCGCACCGCCACGGTGAGCGCCATCAGGGATTGTCGTCTGCTGGCGCTGGAGGTCACCGATTTCCAGCGCCTGCTGCAGGTGCATCCCACCATCCGCGAGCATATCGGCCGGCTGGCGAACGAACGTATGGCACAAAGAGAAACGGCGGAGGATTCCTCCCCCGCCGTCTGATGGTCCCGTTCGGGAAGCGTGGGTGGCTTACGCCGCCAGCGCCTTCTTCAGGTTCTCGTCGATCTTGTCGAGGAACTTCTGGGTCGTCAGCCAGGGCTGGTCCTTCGAGATCAGGATCGCGAGATCCTTGGTCATGAAGCCGGCTTCCACGGTGGAGATGCAGACCTTCTCCAGCGTATGGGCGAACTTGTCCAGATCGGCATTGCCATCCAGCTTGGCGCGATGCATCAGGCCGCGCGTCCAGGCGAAGATCGAGGCGATCGGGTTGGTCGAGGTCTCGCGGCCGGCCTGGTGCTCGCGATAGTGACGCGTCACCGTGCCATGGGCGGCTTCGGC
Source organism: Alphaproteobacteria bacterium (assembly GCA_018336035.1). Classification (GTDB taxonomy): domain Bacteria; phylum Pseudomonadota; class Alphaproteobacteria; order Ferrovibrionales; family Ferrovibrionaceae; genus Ferrovibrio. The sequence goes on from JAGXRD010000081.1 coordinate 76,610, forward strand.
TTCGACAACCTTACCATCCGGCGTCATCAGCACGGAGGTCATCAGACCCAGCGAGCCGTAACCCTGCGCCACCACGTCGGACTGCACGTCGCCGTCGTAGTTCTTGCAGGCCCAGACGAACTTGCCCGACCACTTGATCGCGCAGGCGACCATGTCGTCGATCAGGCGGTGTTCGTAGGTGATGCCGGCCGCCTTGAACTTGTCGGCGAACTCCTTCTCGAACACTTCCTCGAACAGGTCCTTGAAGCGGCCGTCATAGGCCTTGAGGATCGTGTTCTTGGTCGACAGGTACAGCGGCCAGCCGCGCACCAGCGAGTAGTTCATGCTGGAGCGGGCGAAGTCGCGGATCGAGTCATCCAGGTTGTACATCGCCATGGCGACGCCCGAACCCGGCGACTTGAAGACTTCCTTCTCGATCACCTGGCCGTCTTCGCCGACGAACTTGATGGTCAGCGTGCCCTTGCCGGGGAAGCGGAAGTCGGTGGCGCGATACTGGTCGCCGAAAGCATGGCGGCCGACCACGATGGGATCGGTCCAGTGCGGCACCAGGCGCGGCACGTTGCGGCAGATGATCGGTTCGCGGAAGATCGTGCCGCCGATGATGTTGCGGATCGTGCCGTTCGGCGACTTCCACATTTCCTTCAGCTTGAACTCGGTCACGCGCTGTTCGTCCGGCGTGATCGTGGCGCATTTGACGCCGACGCCGTGCTTCAGGATGGCCTGGGCGCTGTCGATGGTGACCTGGTCGTTGGTCTTGTCGCGGTATTCGACGCCGAGATCGTAGTAGAGCAGATCCACGTCCAGATACGGCAGGATCAGCTTCTCCTTGATGAACTTCCAGATGATGCGGGTCATCTCGTCGCCGTCGAGCTCGACGACCGGATTTTTGACCTTGATCTTCGCCATAAAAGGCTCCCTCCACAGGCTCAGGTTTACGGACTTACGATGGCCGGGACCCTAGCAAACAGGGCAGGGGCGGAGAAGCCTTAACGGCCCGCCGGGCGGGTGGATTTAAACTTTAGCCGGGGCGAGAAAAGGTCAATCGGGGCCGATATCGGACCCCGGATGCTTAAATCTTGCTGGTGCGCGCGGCGTGTTCCGGTGGCGGCTCGGCCAGCAGGGCGGCCATCACCGCTTCGGCATCCTCCACCACCGTGTAAAGCGTGGTGGCGGTGCGGCGGGCAAACCCGCGTTCGATCACGGTCTCGATCAGCGCCATCAGCGGGTGCCAGTAATCCTCGGTGTTGAGCACCAGCACCGGCTTGTCATGCAGCTTGAGCTGCCGCCAGGTGATGATCTCGAAGAATTCGTCCAGCGTGCCCAGGCCGCCGGGCAGGGCGATGAAGGCATCCGACATCTCCACCATCATGCGCTTGCGCGTATGCATGCTGTCGACGACATGCAGTTCGGTCAGGCCGGTATGGCCGACTTCCCAGTCATGCAGGTGGTTCGGGATGATGCCGACGACTTCGCCGCCGCCCTTCATGACGGCATCGGCCACCACGCCCATCAGGCCGATGCGGCCGCCGCCATAGATCAGGCGAATGCCGTTCTCGGCCAGCCGCTGGCCGAGAATCTGGGCCTGGGCCGTGTAGACGTTGCTCTCGCCGAGGCTTGAGCCGCAATAGACGCAGACGGAGCGGATGGCGCTCATCGACTAATCCGGGGAAAGGTCAGGTGGGGTGTCTTTGGGGTGGGGATGCGTAGCTGATTCCGCCCATGGATGCCAGCGAAAATGGCCCAAAAGATGGCAGGTTCCGCCGGGAAACCCTCAAAGCTTTTCGGGCTTTAAATTTTTCGTGAAGGTGTAAGGACTTGTCGTTTATCCGGCAGCGGCCGGTATACAGTGACTCGCCCGTTCCAGCAGACGGGTTTCAACGAGGGGATCATAATATAATGGCTACTTGGCATAAGGCAGTCCTGGCGGCGACGCTGGGTCTCGCGATGATGTCGGTTGGCGGCCTGGCCTTTGCCCAGTCGGCCGACGACGCGATCAAAGCCCGCAAGGACGGTTTCCAGGTGTTCCGCGTGTCGGCGGGCGCCATCAAGAAGGTGGTCGATGACAACAGTGCGCCGTCGGGCGCCGTTGCGGCGGCCGAAGCGATTGCCCAGCAGGCGGCCAGGCAGCTGCAGCATTTCCCGCCGGGCTCCGACAAGGGCAACACCAAGGCCAAGCCGGAAATCTGGTCCAACTGGGCGCAGTTCGAAGCGGCCATGAAGGATCTCGAAGGCAAGGCGACCGCCGTCGCTGCGGCCGGCAAGGCCGGCGATGCCGCCGCGCTGAAGACGGCCTTCGGTGCCATGGGTGGGTCCTGCGGCACCTGCCATAAGCAGTTCCGCGCCGACTGATTGGCGTCTTCTGAACTGTGAAAAAGGCGCAGCCACAAGCTGCGCCTTTTTTATTTGATCCCGCGTTTATTTTACGAAGGCGATCCCGCCGAAGACGATCACGGCGCAGACGGCGAGGATGACCAGCGCCAGCAGCGGATGACCGCCGCGGCCTGCATCGGCAGCGGTCGGCGCGGTCTTGCAGCCGGTTACCATCGGGCTGATCAGGTCGTTCTTCTTCACCACGAGATAGAACAGGTTGGCGAGCAGATGCAGGCCGATCACGCCGAGTAGAAGCCAGATCGTGCGGCGATGCACGGTGCTGAGCAACGCGCCGGTTTCGCTCGAGACTTTGGAAAACAGCGGCCCGTCGGTGAAGATGTCGTCGCTGGTGAACAGGCCTGAGCCGGCCTGAACCGCCAGCAGCAGCAGCATCGCAAGAACGGCATAACCGCCCGCCGGATTGTGGCCGACATGCGTGCTCCCGGAACTGCTGAACAGCGAACCCAGATAACGCAGGCAGGTCACCGGTCCGGTGACGAAGGCGCTGAAACGGGCATAGCGATTTCCGGTAAAGCCCCAGACGAGGCGGAACAGCACCAGCGTCAGCACCGCCTGGCCCAAGGTCATATGCAGTTCCAGCTTTCCGGTCGAACCGGTCCAGACCATGGCGATCACCAGTGCCACCAGCGCCCAGTGGAACAGGCGGGTGGGCAGGTCCCATATCCTCACCTTGGCCGTAGCGGGAGCTGAACCAGAGTTGATACCGGGCGTTTCTAGGGTCATGGCTGGCTTTCAGGGGCTTTTGCGGTGCAATCGTAAGGATTTGCAAACGCTCGACAAGTTAGAGGTGTTGCGGGTCAGGGGGCGAGGTCCTAATCTCTCGCATCGTTCACAATTTAGATAACCGGGACAATCGGGTGCGCGGAAGTCGTTTCTTCTTCATTCTTCTTGCTGCAGCGGTCCTGGGTATCCTGGCCGTCATCTTCTTTGGGGCCGACCCCAACAAGCGCGGCATGACGCCGACGGCAAACATTCCGCCGCCGCCGGTGCCCGCCGCACCGGTTGCGCCCTCGCCCGACAGCGTCGCCAAGGCGCCGCCCAGCTTCGATGTCGTCCGCATCAGCCGCAACTGTACGTCCGTCTTCGCCGGTCGCGCCATGGCCGGGTCTGTGGTGGTGGTGAAAACCGGCCAGCGTGAGCTGGGCCGCGTCACCGCCGACACGCGCGGCGAATGGGTGCTGGTGCCCGACCTGCCGCTGGAACGCGGCAACCAGGAATTCACGCTGGAATCGCAGATGCAGGGCCAGGAGCCGATCAAGGCCGAGGCCAATGTCGTTGCCGTGGTGCCGGAATGCCAGCCGGGCGAGGGCGGCGAACAGGCGATTGCCGTGCTCACTCCGCTGAAGGGCGCCAGCCGCCTGCTGCAGCGGCCGGACGGCCCGCTCGATCCGGCCCGCAAGGGTCTGGCGCTGGATGCCATCGAATATGACCAGGCCGGCAACCTGATCCTGTCGGGCCGCGCCCAGCCGGGCTCGACCGTGCAGGTTTACCTGAACAACGAGCCGATCGGTGTCGCCACCGCCGACGACAAGGGCACCTGGCGCATGCGGCCGGACAAGGCCGTCGATCCGGGCATCTATTCGCTGCGCGTCGACCAGGTCGAACAGGCCGGCGGCAGGGTGGCCTCGCGTCTCGAAATGCCGTTCAGCCGGGCCCGTCCCGAGGACATCCAGTTCGATGCCAGCGGCAACAGCATCATCGTGCAGCCGGGCAACAGCCTGTGGCGTATTGCGCGCCAGATTTATGGCCAGGGTCCGCGCTATACCGAGATCTATAAGGCCAATCAGGCCAAGATCACCGACCCGGATCTGATCTATCCGGGCCAGGTCTTCTCGGTGCCCGGCCAGGGCAATCCTCCGGCCGGCAACCAGCCGCCCAGGGCGAACTGATCTGATCGGCCGGTACCCTGACGGGGCCGGCCGTTTCCCTTTCCGGATGCCGTAGTCCCTTACCGTACCGCCCCCGGCGCGCTACACTGGCGTCATGATCGTCAACCTTTATTGCGCCGGCTGGGCCGTCCGCGAGGCTGCGAAGCCCGCCAGGCGCGAGGACCACTTCTGTGAGCATGGATTCTCCCGTTTCCCCGCCGGGTGCCGGCGCGGCCGGAGCGGCGACGGCGCCTGATCCGGCGCCGGTCTACGCCGCCATCGACCTCGGGACCAATAACTGCCGCCTGCTGATCGCGCGGCCGTATCGCGACAGATCCGGCCGCGACGGCTTCCGCGTCGTCGAGGCGTTCTCCCGCATCGTGCGGCTGGGTGAAGGTCTCAGTACTTCCGGCCGTCTGTCGGATGCGGCGATGGCGCGCACCATCGAGGCGCTGAAAATCTGCTCCGAGAAGATGGCACGCCGCAATGTCTCGTCGGCCCGTGCGGTTGCCACCGAGGCCTGCCGACGCGCCGCCAACGGCACCGAATTCCTGCATGAGGTGAAGGCAGCCACCGGCATCAGCCTTGATATCATCACCACTGCCGAGGAAGCCCGGCTGGCGCTGAACGGCTGCTCGCCGCTGCTGGAACCGCCGCATCGCGAAGCCATCGTCTTCGATATCGGCGGCGGCTCGACCGAAATCCTCTGGGCCAAGTTGCTCGGCGGTGGGCGGACCGAAGTGATCGACTGGATCTCGTTGCCCTTCGGCGTGGTCAACCTGACCGAGCGCTTCGGGCCCGGCGATGTGCAGAGCGGCTCTTATGCGCAGATGATTGATCTGGTGGCCGATGAGTTGCGCCCCTTCGAGGTGAAGCATGGCCTGTCGCAGAAGCTGCAGTCGGGCCAGATCCAGGTGCTGGGCACGTCGGGCACCGTCACCACGCTGGCCGGCGTGCATCTCAATCTGCCGCGTTACGAACGCCGCCATGTCGATGGTTGCTGGCTCGAATTCTCTACCGTGATCGAACAGTCGCGGCGCCTGGCATCTATTAGTGTCCCGGAGCGGGCATCGCATCCCTGTATCGGTGAGGAACGCGCTGATCTGGTGGTGGCAGGCTGCGCGATCCTTGAGGCGCTGTATCGGTTCTGGCCGGCCACGCGGTTGCGGGTCGCCGATCGCGGTGTGCGCGAGGGCGTGCTGGTCGAACTGATGGGCCAGCGCCGCCAGGTGGGCGACCGGCATTACAACAGCGGCTGGAGACGACGCTGATGGCACAGCCACCACGTAAAGCAGGCGCCAAGGTGCGCGTGAAGACCGCGCGCGGCCGCACGGTCGGCCAGGCGAAATGGCTGCGGCGTCAGCTCAACGATCCTTATGTGGCCGCCGCCAAAGTGGATGGCTGGCGCAGCCGCGCCGCGTTCAAGCTGATCGAGTTGGATGACAAATACAAACTGCTCAAGCCGGGCATGCGCGTGGTCGATCTCGGTGCGGCGCCGGGCGGCTGGACGCAGGTGGCGGTAAAACGCGTGAAGGCCGGTGAAGGCGAGCAGGGCCGCGGCTTCGTGCTCGGCGTCGATATCAACCCGGTCGATCCCATCGTGGGGGCCACGCTGATGCAGCAGGATTTCCTCGAAGAAGGTGCCGAGCTGAAGATCATCGAGGCGCTCGGCGGCAAGGCCGATCTGGTGCTGTCCGATATGGCTGCGCCGGCCACCGGCCACCGCCAGACCGACCATATCCGCATCATGTTGTTGTGCGAGCTGGCGCTGGATTTTGCGCTGCGCGTGCTGAATCCCGGTGGCGTCTTCCTGGCCAAGGTGCTGCGCGGCGGCACCGAGAACGAGCTGCTCAACACCATGAAACGCGACTTCAAGACCGTCCGGCATGTCAAACCGCCGGCCAGCCGCGCGGATTCGGCGGAGTCTTACGTGATCGCCACCGGCTTCCGCGGCTAAGCACCCGGAATCCCTGCTTTTCTTGAGGCTGGACCGGTCCGGGAAGACGGTTTATATCCTCCGCGGCAAGACACCACTCCCAGTCAGGAGCCGCCTTGCCAATGACCGCGCCGGAGCACTCCGAGCCCGCGGTGGATCCGGCATACCTTGCCGCCACCCCCTACATCGACAGCGATCATGCGGCCGTGCGCGCCCTGGCGCGCGAAGCTGCGGGGGAAGAAACGGATCCCAAGGCCAAGGCAATCAGGCTCTATTACGCGATCCGCGACCGCTTCCTCTACGACCCCTACAGCGTTGAAGTCAGTCAGGATGGCCTGCGCGCCTCGGGCGTGATCGAACGCGGCAAGGGCTTCTGCGTCAACAAGGCGATCCTGCTGGCCGCCGTGGCGCGCGCCGAGGGCATTCCGGCCCGCATCGGCCTGGCGGACGTGAAGAACCATCTGGCGACCGAACGCCTGCGCGCCCAGATGGGCACCGACATTTTCTATTTCCATGGCTTCACCGAGCTCTATATCGAGGGCAAATGGGTGAAAGCCACGCCAGCCTTCAATCTCGAACTCTGCGAAAAATTCCGCGTGCTGCTGCTCGACTTCGATGGCGAGACGGATTCCGTCTTTCATCCCTTCGATGCCGACAACCGCCGCCATATGGAATACGTCGCCGACCGCGGCAGTTTCGCCGACATGCCGTTCGGTGAATGGCGCGACGCGATGCTGAAACACTATCCCTATCTGATGACCGAGAAGCGACCCGAGGGCGGAGATTTCGCCGCCGAGGCCGCCGCCGAAGCCCAAAACAATAAACAGAAACCCCAGAACAAGACCCCGTAAGGAGCCACCCGATGCAGTTCCGTGAAGCCTATACATTCGATGACGTGCTGCTTGAGCCGGCCGCGTCCAGCGTGCTGCCGACCGAAGTCGAGACCCGCACCCGCATCACGCGCAGTATCGAACTCGGCATTCCGCTGATCTCGGCGGCGATGGACACCGTCACCGAAGCCAAGATGGCGATTGCCATGGCACAGGCCGGCGGTATTGGCGTCTTGCACAAGAACATGACCATCGAGGAACAGGCCCGCGAAGTCACTGCCGTCAAGAAATTCGAGAGCGGCATGGTGGTGAACCCGCTGACCATCGAGCCGAATGCAACGCTGGCCGATGCGCTGGCGCTGATGGAACGCTACGGCATTCACGGCATTCCGGTCACCGAGGGGCAGGCCGGCAAGCTGGTTGGCATCCTGACCAACCGCGACGTGCGCTTCGCGACCAACATGCAGCAGCCGGTGCATGAGCTGATGACCAAGGACCGCCTGATCACGGTGCGCGAGGGCGTCTCCAGCGCCGAGGCCAAGAAGCTGCTGCATCAGCATCGCATCGAGAAGCTGCTGGTGGTGGATGAGGCCTATAGCTGTGTCGGCCTGATCACGGTGAAGGATATCGAAAAGGCCCGCCTGCATCCCAATGCCAGCAAGGACGAGCAGGGCCGCCTGCGCTGCGCCGCTGCCGTCTCCACCGGCGCCGACGGTCTGGAACGCGCCCAGGCGCTGATCGCCGCCGGCGTCGATATCGTGATCGTCGATACCGCGCATGGCCATTCCAGCCGCGTGCTGGAGACCATCCAGGCGATCAAGAAGCGCTCGAATCTCACGCAGGTGATTGGTGGCAATGTCGCGACATCCGAAGGCACCAAGGCGCTGATCGATGCCGGCGTCGATGCCGTGAAGGTCGGTATCGGCCCGGGCTCGATCTGCACCACGCGCATCGTCGCCGGTGTCGGCGTGCCGCAGCTGACCGCCGTGGCCGATGCCGTCGCCGTCGCCAACAAGGCCGGCGTGCCGGTGATCGCCGATGGCGGCATCAAATTCTCGGGCGATCTGGCCAAGGCGATTGCCGCCGGCGCCAGCGCCTGCATGATCGGCTCGCTGCTGGCCGGCACCGATGAAGCACCCGGCGAGGTCTTCCTCTATCAGGGTCGCTCGTACAAATCCTATCGCGGCATGGGCTCGCTCGGCGCCATGGGCCGCGGCTCGGCCGACCGCTATTTCCAGCAGGAAGTCGGCGATAAGCTGAAGCTGGTGCCGGAAGGCATCGAAGGCCGCGTCGCCTACAAGGGTCCGGTCGGCACCATCCTGCATCAGCTGGTCGGCGGCCTGCGTGCTGCCATGGGCTATACCGGCAATGCGACCCTGGAGCAGATGCGAACCAACTGCCGCTTCCTGCGCATCACCTCGGCGGGCCTGCGCGAAAGCCATGTGCATGACGTGGCGATCACCCGCGAAGCGCCGAACTACCGGCAGGAGTCGTAACGCACTATGACCCCCGCGGCGCGGCTCGCCGCCAGCATCGAGATCATCGCCGAGATTTTACAGCGCGCCGCTGCCGCCGACCGTGTGGTCACCGAATGGCAGCGGCGCAGCCGTTTTGCCGGCGCCAAGGACCGGCGCGCGATCACCGACAGCGTCTATGCCGTGCTGCGCGAGCAGGGCATGCGGCGCTGGCGCGTGGAGAAAACCGGCGCCGAACTGACGCCACGCCTGCTGGTGTTTGCCGATGCGGCCACGCCGCTGCATGTCTGGCGCGATCTCTGCGGCAGCGGCACCTATGCGCCGCCAGCGCTGGACGAAACCGAGATCGCAGCACTTTCCAAACTGCCAAGCGATGAAGATGCGCCGCTCTGGGCGCGCGCCAACCTGCCGCCGGAAGTCGCCGTGATGGTGCAGGCCACCTTCGGGGCTGACACCGAGATGGAGCTGGCCGCAATGAACGGCCGCGCGCCGCTGGATCTGCGGGTGAATACCCTGCAGGGCAACCGCGAGATGGTGCTGGAACAGCTGCGGGCCGATGGTATCGCAGCCGCTTTCACGCCGATGTCGCCGCTGGGCATCCGCATCCCCGAGCGTGTGCGGCTGGATATGAATTCGCTGTATCGTGACGGGCTGATCGAACCGCAGGACGAGGCCGCGCAGCTTGCGGGTTTGCTGGTCGACGCCAGGCCTGACGAAACGGTGGTCGATCTCTGCGCCGGCGCCGGCGGCAAGACGCTTTTATTGGCGGCCGCCATGCGCAATCAGGGCGTGCTGCATGCCTGCGACAACGATCCGCGCCGGCTCGCGCGCCTGTCGCCCCGACTGGAACGCGCGCATGCTCGCAACATCGTGATCCGTGACGCCGATGCGATGCCGGCACTGCTGGCCGAGTTGGAAGGCAAGGCGGATCGTGTGCTGCTGGATGTGCCCTGTTCGGGCAGCGGCACCTGGCGACGCAATCCGGAAGCGCGCTGGCGCTACGATCCGGCTTCGCTGGACGAGGTTCTGCGCCGGCAGCGCGGTCTGCTCAGCGAGGGCGCCAAGCTGGTTCGCCCAGGTGGGCGACTGGTCTATGCCACCTGTTCGATCCTGCCGGCCGAGAATGGCGAGCAGGCCGACTGGTTCCTCGCGCATCACGCTGAGTTTACGGCGCTGCCACTGGCCGAGGCCTGGCCGGCGGGTGTAACCGATCAGCGTATCCGGTCGGGCGACCGCCTGGTGCTGACGCCATACCGGCATGGCACCGATGGTTTCTTCGCCGCCGCCTTCGTGAGGCGGTCATGACCGGACGCCAACATGAGGAGCCTTTCCATGTCGCGTCTCGTCCTTTCCATGATCGTCGCCCTGATGATGGCAGCGCCCGTCATGACGCCTGCCTGGGCCGCCGGCGGCTCCGATCCGGCGCCCGCGGCCAAACCGGCCGATCCGAATTTCACCGAGGGCAAGAAAGCCATCGACGCCAAGGACTGGGCGCGCGCCATTCCGCTCTTCCAGCAGGTGGTGGCCAAGGACGAGAAGAATGCCGATGCCTTCAACTGGCTCGGCTATGCCTGGCGCAATCAGGGCGACTACACCCAGTCCTTTGCTGCCTACGAGAAGGCGCTGACGATCGACCCGCGGCATCGCGGGGCGCACGAATATATCGGCGAGGCCTATCTCAAGGTGAACAACCTGCAAAAGGCGGAAGAGCATCTGAAACGGCTCGACAGCCTCTGCACCTTCGGCTGCGCGGAATATACCGAGCTGAAGGGCAAGATCGCCGCCTACAAGGCCGCCAAGCCGAGCTGAATCCGGCCGGCCACGCCCGTCGCGGGGGTGGCCCGGCAGCGGCCGTCCGGCCTATAATGGCGGGTATCCACGGAGTCTTTTCCACGGAGTCCCGCCATGGCTGACCTGCGTCATTCCACCCGCATTTTCACCGCTGTTTTCGCCCTGCTGGCTGCGCTGAGCGTTGCCACGCCGCAGGCCGCCATCTTCAATGAAGCCTGGGCCATGGGCAGCAGCGACCCTGCGGCCGGCGCGCCCAAGGCCGCCGATCCCAATTTCGCCGAGGGTAAGAAAGCCATCGACGCCAAGGACTGGCCCAAGGCCGTCGACTTGTTTGCCAAAGTGGTGGCGAAGGACGAGAAGAATGCCGATGCCTTCAACTGGCTCGGCTATGCGCTTCGTAACCAGGGTGACTATCCGAAAGCCTTCGCGGCTTACGAGAAGGCGCTGACCATCGATCCGCGCCACAAGGGCGCCCATGAATATATCGGCGAGGCCTATCTGAAGGTGAACGATCTGGCGAAGGCGGAGGAACACCTCAAGCGCCTCGACAGCATCTGCACCTTCGGCTGCGCCGAACTGACGGAACTGAAAACCAAGATCGCGGCCTACAAGGCCGCCAAGCCCAGCTAATCTTACACGACACAGGAGTTCGGGAACGCCGATGGCGGAGCGCATTCTTATTATCGATTTCGGATCGCAGGTGACCCAGCTGATCGCACGCCGCGTGCGCGAGGCCGGCGTCTATTGCGAGATCGTTCCGTTCCAGAAGGCGGACAGCGCGCTTGTCATCGACAGCGACCATGGCAAGCTGAAAGGCATCATCTTCTCCGGCGGTCCGGCTTCGACCACGGAAGAATTCTCGCCGCGCGCGCCGCAGAAAGCTTTCGATCTCGGCCTGCCGATCTTCGGCATCTGCTATGGCGAACAGACCATCTGCATGCAGCAGGGCGGCAGCGTGGAAACCGGTCATCACCGGGAATTCGGCCGCGCCTTCCTCGAGATCAAGGATGATTGCGGGCTGTTCGACGGCGTCTGGGCCAAGGGCGAGAAGCACCAGGTCTGGATGAGCCACGGCGACAAGATTACCAAGATCCCCGATGGCTTCCGCGTGGTCGGCATCAGCGACGGGTCGCCCTATGCCGCCATCGCCAACGATGCGCGCAAGATTTATGCCGTGCAGTTCCATCCCGAAGTGATGCATACGCTGGACGGCGCCAAGCTGCTGCACAATTTCGTGCGCAAGGTGGCGGGCTGCAGCGGCGAATGGACCATGAAGGGTTTCCGCGCCGAGGCGATTGCCAAGATCCGCGAACAGGTCGGCAAGGGCCGCGTGATCTGCGGTCTTTCCGGCGGTGTGGACTCTTCCGTGGCAGCCGTGCTGATCCATGAAGCCATCGGCGACCAGCTGACCTGCGTCTTTGTCGACCACGGCCTGCTGCGCAAGGGCGAGGGCGAAGAGGTCGTGCGGCTGTTCCGCGACCATTACAACATCCCGCTCATTCACAACGACGCCTCGGACCTCTTCCTCGGCAAGCTGGCCGGTGTCAGCGACCCGGAGACCAAGCGCAAGATCATCGGCGGGCTGTTCATCGATGTCTTCGAGGCCGAAGCGAAAAAGATCGGCGGCGCCGAATTCCTCGCCCAGGGCACGCTCTACCCCGACGTGATCGAAAGCATCAGCTTCTCCGGCGGCCCCAGCGTGACGATCAAGTCGCACCATAATGTCGGCGGCTTGCCCGCGCGCATGAACATGAAGCTGGTCGAGCCGCTGCGCGAATTGTTCAAGGATGAAGTCCGCATGCTGGGCCGCGAACTCGGCCTGCCGGAAAGCCTGGTCGGCCGGCACCCGTTCCCGGGTCCGGGCCTGGCGATCCGCATTCCGGGCGACATCACCCGCGAAAAGCTCGCCCTGCTGCGCGAGGTGGATGCGGTCTATCTCGACGAGATCCGCCGCTCGGGGCTGTATGACCAGATCTGGCAGGCCTTCGCCGTGCTGCTGCCGGTGCGCACCGTCGGCGTGATGGGCGATGGCCGCACTTACGATCAGGCCTGCGCGCTGCGCGCCGTCACCTCGACCGACGGCATGACGGCGGATTACTTCCCGTTCCCGCATGACTTCCTCGGCCGCGTCGCCACCCGCATCATCAACGAGGTGCGCGGCATCAACCGCGTGACCTACGACATCACCTCGAAGCCGCCGGGTACGATTGAGTGGGAGTGAGCCCGCTTTAGCGCTCAGGCTCCGCGAGCTGCGGCGCCTGTCCGAAGCATTCGATCAGCATCTCGGTGAGGGCGCGTATCTTGCGTGCTGGATGCTGGCCCGGCGGGCGGATGACGTAGATGCCGGCCGGGCGCGGCGGATATTTCGCCATCACCGGCACCAGTGCGCCCGAAGCCAGATGCTGCTGAATGAGATCGTCCGGGAGATAGCCGATTCCGAGACCCGCGACGGCGGCGGCAATCAGCGCTGCGCCGTTATCGGCTTTGAAGCGGCCCTGCGGATGCACGGTCACGATCTTGTCGCCGTTCATGAATTGCCAGGATTCGGTGCTCTGCATCAGCGCCTCATGGGCGGCAAGATCCTCCGGCGTCTCCGGTGCGCCATACGCAGCGATATAGTCGGGGCTGGCGACCAGCCGGCCATGGATCGGCCCGATATATCTCGCGATCAGGTTCGAATCCTTCAGATGGCCGACCCGGATCGCGCAATCGTAACCTTCTGCGATGAGATCGACGAAGCGGTCGCTGTAGTGGGTCTGAATCTGCAGTTTGGGATGTTGCCGCGCCATGTCAGCCAGCACGGCGGCGAAATGCGTCGGGCCGAAGGTCAGCGGTGCGGCGATCCGTAAGCGGCCCTGCAGCTCGCCGGCCGGCAGGATCGTCTCTCTGGCCTGGTCGATCTCGGCGCAGGCTCTGGCGGCATAATCGCGGAATGCGGTGCCGGCCTCGGTGAGCGCCGCGCCGCGCGTGGTGCGCGCCAGCAGCTGCACGCCAAGCTCGGCTTCCAGCCGGGCGAGCCGCCGACTGACCATCGACTTGGAAATGCCGAGCCGCAAGGCTGCGGGCGAGACGCCGCCGGCATCGGCAACCTCCACGAATGTCTGCAGTTCCTCGATATCCAATGCAGCGTTCCTTGTTCTGCGACACAGCTCGACACACAGCGACACTATCGCATCGTGCAAATGAGCGGCAAGACGGGCCTTCCAGCAGCAGCGCATCGCGCAGCTCTGCCGGAAGCCGAACCCCCGTCGTTCACACTGCCGTAGAGGATTATCATGACCTTTCGTAATGGCCTTACATCGCTCCTCCGCCCGGAAGATTCGGTTCTCGTCCTGATCGACCACCAGCCCTTCCAGCTGACCAACCTGAACAGCCATGACCCCCACATGGCGGTGAACAATGCGGCGGGGCTGGCGAAGGCCGCCAAGGCATTCAATATTCCCACCATTCTGACGAGCGTCCTCGGCGAACGGGGCGGTTTCATCTTTCCGCAAATTACCGATGTGTTCCCGGGCCAGGAGGTGATCGACCGCACGTTCATCAACACCTGGGAAGATCCTAAGGTGGTGGAGGCAGTGAAAGCCACCGGTCGCAAACAGCTGGTTATTGCCGGCCTGTGGACCGAGGTCTGCGTTGCCATGCCGGCGATCCAGGCGGCTGGCGAAGGTTGGGATGTCACGGTGATCACCGATGCCTCGGGCGGCATTTCGGTCGAGGCGCACGAGGTTGCCATCCAGCGCATGATCGCCGCCGGTGTGAACATGATGACCTGGATGGCGGCGATGGCGGAATGGCAGCGCGACTGGGCCCGGCTGGAGACAGCGGCCAAGGTGACCGAGATCCTCATCCAGCACGCCGCTGGCAGCGGCATCGCCTATCTGTGGGAGCAGCAGCTGCTCAACACGCCGGTGCCGAAGAACTAGCCTCAACCGGATGACGGGGGGCGCCTTAAGCCTCCGTCATCCGGCATTTACACGGGCTTTTGGCGTAGATTGCTTGATAAACGCCGGTGCTGACGGTACTTTCCGGCCGCTTTTTGGCCGGCCGCATTTGGTCCGTCCCAGACTTCAGTCAGCACGGACCCCATGATTCGCCTCGATAACGTCAGCAAGCAGCACGGCCACCAGATTCTGTTCATCGATGCGTCGATGGGTCTTCAGAAAGGCGAAAAAGCAGGCCTGGTCGGGCCGAACGGTGCCGGCAAATCCACCTTGTTCCGCATGATCGTCGGCGAGGAAAAGCCAGATGATGGCCAGGTGGCGATCGATACCGGCATGACCATCGGCTATTTCAACCAGGATGTCGGCGAGATGTCGGGCCAGAGCGCGGTCGCCGCCGTGATGGATGGCGTCGGGCCGGTCAGCGCGCTCGCCGCCGAGATGGCGCAGCTCGAAGCCGCCATGGTCGATCCGGATCGCGCCGACGAGATGGAAGCCATTATCGAGCGCTATGGTGAGGTGCAGGGCCGTTTCCAGGAGCTGGACGGCTATGCGCTGGAAGCCAAGGCGCGCGAGGTGCTCGCCGGCCTGAGCTTCAGCCAGGAACGCATGGACGGCGACGTGGGGCTGCTGTCGGGCGGCTGGAAGATGCGCGTGGCGCTGGCGCGCATTCTGCTGATGCGGCCCGATGGCATGCTGCTCGACGAGCCGAGCAACCATCTCGATCTCGAAAGCCTGATCTGGCTCGAAGCCTTCCTCAAGAATTACGACGGCGCGCTGCTGATGACCTCGCATGACCGCGAGTTCATGAATCGCATCGTCGGCAAGATCATCGAGATCGACGGCGGCACGCTCACCACCTACTCGGGCAATTACGATTTCTACGACCAGCAGCGCGCGCTGAACGAGAAGCATCGCCAGGCGCAGTTCGAGCGCCAGCAGGCTATGCTGGCCAAGGAGATCAAGTTCATCGAACGCTTCAAGGCGCGCGCTTCGCATGCTGCGCAGGTGCAGAGCCGGGTGAAGAAGCTCGACAAGATCGAGCGCGTCGAGCCGCCGCGGCGGCGCCAGGCGGTGCAGTTCGAATTCCGCACGCCGCCGCGCTCGGGCGAAGACGTGGCGAATTTCCGCGACGTACACAAGAGCTATGGCAGCCTGTCGATCTATACGGGGCTGGATTTCCAGGTGCGGCGCAAGGAGCGCTGGTGCATCCTGGGCGCCAATGGCGCGGGCAAATCCACGCTGCTGAAACTGATCGCCGGCGACACCAAGCCGGATCAGGGCAGCGTCTCGCTGGGCAGCAGCGTGAAGATGGGCTATTTCGCCCAGCATTCGATGGACCTGCTGGACGGCGACGACACGATTTTCGAAACGCTCGACAAGGCCTTCCCGCAGGCCGGACAGCCGGCGTTGCGCACGCTGGCCGGCTGCTTCGGCTTCTCCGGCGACGATATCGAGAAGACCTGCCGCGTGCTCTCGGGCGGCGAGAAGGCGCGTCTGGTGATGGCGATGATGCTGTTCGACCCGCCGAACTTCCTGGTGCTCGACGAACCGACCAACCATCTCGACATGGCGACGAAAGAGATGCTGGTGACGGCGCTGGCGGATTTCGAGGGCACCATGCTGTTCGTGTCGCATGACCGCCATTTCCTCGCCGCGCTATCGAACCGCGTGCTGGAACTGACGCCAGATGGCGTGCATCAGTTCACCGGCGGCTACACCGAATATGTCGCCCGCACCGGCCAGGAAGCACCGGGGCTGCATCCGGGCGGGTGATGGCGGCATCAACCGGCTTTGGCCGGCACCCTTGCCACCACCTTGAGTTCGAAATCGAAGCCGGCGAGCCAGGTCACGCCCACCGCCGTCCAGGTCGGCCAGGGTGCTTCGCCGATTTCCTGCGCGCGCACCGCCATCACGGTCTCGAACTGCTGTTCCGGATCGGTGTGGAAGCTGATCACGTCGATCACGTCGTCGAAACTGGCGCCGGCCGCCTTCAGCACGGCGTTGAGATTGTCGAAGGCGAGTTTCACCTGCTTGGCGAAATCCGGTTCGGGCGTGCCGTCGGCGCGGCTGCCGACCTGGCCCGAGATGAACAGCAGGTCGCCCGCGCGGATCGCCGGCGAATACTGATGCGCGTCATACAGCGCATGGCGGTTGGCGGGGAAGACGGCGTCGCGTTTGGTCATGTCAGGCTCCTGTTGTGAGGACAGGCCTGAAGATAGCGACTGGGCATTCCGACGATTAGACGTTGAAATTCGCATGGGGTGATGCAAAATCACCAGCAATGTCCCGACCGTCTATCAATGACCTGGCCGCCTTCGTCGCGGTCGCCACCCATCGCAGCTTCCGGCGTGCCGCCGATGAGCTGGGCACGGCGCCGTCCACGCTTAGCCATGCCATGCGCGCGCTCGAAGAGCGCCTGGGCCTGCGGCTGCTGAACCGCACCACGCGCAGCGTGTCGCCCACCGAGGCCGGCTTCCGGCTGCTGGAAAGCCTGCAGCCGGCGCTGGCCGCACTGGATGGCGCGCTCGACAGCGTCGCCGGCTTTCAGGGCCGCGGCAAAATCGCCGGCACGGTGCGGATCAATGCGCCGCCGCTGGGTGTGGCGCTGCTGCTGCGCGAGGTGCTGCCGCGCATGGCCGAACGCTTTCCCGATGTCACGGTGGATCTGGTGGCAGAAGGCCGGCTGGTCGATATCGTCGCCGGCGGTTTCGATGCCGGGCTGCGGCTGGACGACACCGTTCCGCGCGACATGATCGCCGTGCGCTTCGGCAAACCGGTGGGGTTCGTCTGCGTCGCCGCGCCGGACTATCTCAAACGCGCCGGCACACCGAAAACGCCCGACGAGCTGATGCGGTATCGCTGCATCCGTCATCGCCTGCCGGGCGGCAAGCTGTATCGCTGGGAGTTCGAGCGCGGCCAGCAGGCGCTGGTGCTCGATCCGCCCGGCGCGGTCATTCTCGATGACGACCGGCTGATGGCGGAAGCTGCCGTGCAGGGGCTCGGCATCGCCTATGTCGCGGATGCCGCCGCGACCGCTGCGCTCAAAACCAAGCAGCTGCGCCAGGTGCTGTCCGGCTGGATGCCGGCACCCGAGACACTGGCGATTTACTATCCCGGCCACCGCGCCGTGCCGCCGGCTTTGCGCGCCTTCCTCGATGTGGTGAAGGAGAGCGGCCGGGTGCGGTAGGTTCTAGCCCTTCGCCGCCGCCTCCAGCGCAGCGATATCGATCTTCACCATCTTGAGCATCGCCTCCGTGACACGTTTCGCCACGGCGCGGTCGGGGCTCTTCTGCAATTCGCCGAGCCGCTTGGCATTGATCTGCCAGGCGAGGCCCCAGCGGTCGCGCAGCCAGCCGCAGTGTTCATACTGTCCGCCATCGCCCAGCGCCTCCCACAGCTTGTCGATCTCGGCCTGGGTCTCGCATTCCACCATGATCGAGACGCAGTGGTTGAAGGCGCCGGGGCGGCCGGCGGCCTGGAAGGCCATGTAGCGCTGGTCGCCCAGGGTGAAGCCGGCGATCTTGACGCTGTCGGGCGGGCCGCTCGGCGACTCAGCGGGCAGGGCGGAGCCCCAGTCGAGCGACGAGCCCGGGATCAGGGAAGTGTACAGCCGCAAGGCCGCATCCATGTCCGTCTCAAACCAGAGGCACTGGGTCACTTTCATCATGAGGTCCTTCCTTCGCTGTGAGCCATGATCCAAGGACGCTGGCCGGGCGGCCGTTCCGACAGGGGGGAGAATAAAAGGAATAAATTAGTATTGACTAATCAATAAGTGATGACTAATGTGATGGGTATGAACACAGAGACCACCGATATTTCCGTCGTCATGCGCGCGCTCGCTGATCCCACCCGCCGGGCGGTGTTCGAACGCGTCGCCGGCGCCCGGGAGATCACCGTCGCCGAACTGACCAGGGGCAGCGGCGTCACACAGGGCGCCATCTCGCAGCATCTCAAATCGCTGAAACAGGCCGGGCTGGTGATCGAACGGCCCGAGGGCCGCAACGTCTATTACCGCGCACAGCCCGACGGGCTGGAGCCGCTGGCCGACTGGATGAACCACTACGCCGCCTTCTGGCGCGAGCGCCTCGACAAGCTGCGTGCCGTACTCAAGGACATGGACCCCGAGGACCCCAACGCATGACCACCCTTGCCGTAAAAGCCGACACCACCTCCATCGTCATCGATGAAGTCTTTCCGCATCGCGCCGAAGTGCTGTGGAAGGCGATCACCAACGGCGACCTGATGGGCCGCTGGATGATGAAGCCGAACGGTTTCGAACCCGTGGTGGGCAACCGCTTCACCTTCCAGACCACGCCAGCCGGCAAATGGGACGGCACCATCCGCTGCGAAGTGCTGGAGGTCGCGCCGCTGGAGCGCTTCGCCTTCGCCTGGCGCGGCGGCGACGAGGCCAATATCGGCTACGGCTCGAAACTCGACACCGTCGTGACCTTCACCTTGCGCAAAGTGCAGACCGGCACGCGCCTGCGCATGGAACATTCCGGCTTCGTGCTGCCGAAGAACGACACGGCCTACACCAATATGGGCAAGGGCTGGATCAAATGTGTCGAGACGCTCGGCACGGTGGCCGGCGAGGGCTGACGCCAGCCTGCATCTAAACTGACAAAAAAGAGTTTTACCGCCCGGAGCAATGGGGCTCCGGCGGAACGGACATCTGCGCCTTGAGGAGATCTGAGTGATGACCCTGCATGCAACTGTAACCCGTGAGGAATGGCTGGCCGCAAGGCTGGATCTGCTCGAAGCCGAGAAGGCCCTGACGCGACAGAGCGACGCACTGGCCGCGCGCCGTCAGGCGCTGCCCTGGGTGCGGGTCGACAAGGTCTATCGCTTCGATACCGATGCAGGCCGCGTCACGCTGGCCGACCTGTTCCGCGGCCGCTCGCAGCTGATCGTCTATCACTTCATGTTCGGGCCGGATTTTAAGGCCGGCTGCCCGTCCTGCTCGGCGATTGCCGACGGCTTCAATGGCACCACCGTGCATCTGGAAAATCACGATGTCGCCTTCACCGCCATCTCGCGCGCACCGCTGGCCAAACTGCAGGACTATAAGCGGCGCATGGGCTGGGATTTCCCCTGGGCTTCGTCTTTCGGCGGCGAGTTCAATTTCGACTATGCGGTTTCCTTCACCGAGGCGCAGCAGCAGGCCGGCGCCGACTATAACTACCGCCAGGGCGAGCCGATGATGGGGGTGACCGCGCCGCCGGTGATCGAGATCGCCACCGGCGTCGGCACCGATGCGGCCAGCTTCATGCGCGAACGGCCGGGCCTCAGCACCTTCGTGCTGCGCGATGGCGTGGTCTATCACGCATATTCCGCCTATTCGCGCGGTGTGGATGGCATCTGGGGCATGTATCCCTGGCTCGACCGCGCACCGCTGGGCCGCAACGAAGCCGGCATCTGGTGGCGTCGCCACGATGAATATGCCGCCGTGCCAGCCGCATCCTGCTGCAAGTAAACCGGAGAAAAGACAATGACCAAGCCCTATACCGGCGGCTGCGCCTGCGGTGCGATCCGCTACGAGATTGCCGGCGAGCCGGTGTTTTCCAACCACTGCCAGTGCCGCCAGTGCCAGCGCAAGAGCGGCACCGGCCATGGCTCTTACTTAAGCTTTGTCGGCCGCAAGGACATGCAGCTGAGCGGCAGGGCCACGCAGTGGGACATGACGGCCGACAGTGGCAAGGTGAAGACCCGCAGCTTCTGCCCCGTCTGCGGTTCGCCGGTCTATCAGACCTATCCGGCCATGCCGGATGTCATCACCATTCATGCCGCCAGCCTGGACGAGCCCGCGCGGTTCGCACCGCAGGCCGTGACCTTTGCCAGCCGCGGCTATGACTGGGACCGGCTCGATCCGGCACTGGTGACATTCGACGGAATGCCGCCCGCGCAATAATTTTTTCCGGTGATGTCGGATGTCGTGCTGCCCGCACGTCTTTAGCCCAGAGCCTGTGCCAACGCGGAGACGAGACATGACCCATCTGACCTATCGCTGGGTGATCGTGGCGGCGGGCGGCCTGCTCAGCTGCGTCGCCATCGGCGCGATGTTCGCGCTGCCGGTTTTCCTGCAGCCGGTCTCGCAAGATACCGGCTGGTCGGTGGCCGGCATCTCCACCGCCATGACCATCGGCTTCCTCGCCATGGCGCTGGGCAGCATGCTGTGGGGCAACCTGTCGGACCGTTACGGCCCGCGCGTCGTGGTGCTCTCGGGCACGGTGATCCTCACGGTCGGTCTTGCCCTGGCCAGCCAGGCTTCGTCGCTGCTGATGTTCCAGATCGTGTTCGGGCTGCTGGTCGGCGGCGGCACGGCGGCGATCTTCGCGCCGATGATGGCGGCCGTCACCGGCTGGTTCGACACGCATCGCAGCCTCGCCGTCTCGCTGGTCTCGGCCGGCATGGGCGTCGCGCCGATGACCATGTCGCCGCTCGCCGGCTGGCTGGTCACCACTTACGACTGGCGGACGTCCATGTTGCTGATCGCCATTCTCGCGGCGGTGTTGATGCTGCCGGCTGCATTGCTGGTGCGCCGGCCGCCTGCCTTGGAACAGGCCGCAGCAACGGCAGAAGAGGGCGCGGTCGGGACAAATGGCGATCTCACACTCAGTCAGGTGCTGCGTTCGCCGGCTTTCCTCATCCTGCTGGCGACCAACTTCTTCTGCTGCGCCACCCATGCCGGCCCGATCTTCCACACCGTCAGCTATGCCGTCACCTGCGGTATCCCCTTGCTGCTCGCTGTCTCGATCTACAGCGTCGAGGGCCTGGCGGGCCTGGCCGGCCGCATCGGCTTCGGCCTGATGGGCGACCGCTTCGGGGCCAAGCGCGTGCTGGTGCTCGGCCTGCTGGTGCAGGCTTTCGCGGCACTGGGCTTCCTGGTCGCGCGCGACCTCGGCAGCTTCTATGCGGTAGCCGCGCTCTTCGGCTTCATCTATGCCGGCGTGATGCCGCTTTATTCGGTGATCGCGCGCGAGAATTTCCCGCTGCCTATGATGGGCACGGTGATCGGTGGCATCGCCATGGCCGGCAGCCTCGGCATGTCGACCGGGCCGCTGGTCGGCGGGCTGATCTTCGACATCTTCGACAGCTACCGCTGGCTCTATATCGGCGCCTGGGCCATGGGGCTGGGTGCGGTGCTGATCGCGCTTACCTTCCGGCCGCTTCCGAAGATCATGCCCGCCGCCGCCACGGCCTGAAAACCTTAGTTATCAACAGGGCCGGCCGGGACAGAACCCGCGCCGGCCCTGCATTTTTGCACCCCGGACTGCTATAAGCCTGCCCGGGGCGCGCCGCGCGACTCGGGGCCCCTGACGCAATTGCCAGCAGGGACCGTGACCATGGCCGCCATCAAGAAAATCCTCCTCCTCGGCTCCGGCGAACTCGGCCGCGAATTCGTGATCTCGGCCAAGCGGCTCGGCGCCCATGTGGTGGCCTGCGACTCTTATGCCGGCGCGCCGGCCATGCAGGTGGCCGACGAATTCGAGGTTTTCTCGATGCTGGATGGTGCAGCGCTCGGCGCCGCCATCGACAAACACAAACCCGATTTCATCGTGCCCGAAGTGGAAGCCATCCGCACCGAGGTGCTGAAGGAGTATGAAGACCGCGGCCAGAATGTGGTGCCGTCCGCGCGCGCCACGCAGATGACCATGAACCGCGACCGCATCCGCGATGTGGCCGCCAACGAACTCGGCCTGCCGACCTCGAAATTCCTCTATGCCGAAAGCCTGGAGGAGATGCGCGCCGCCGTGGCGAAGGTCGGGATTCCCTGCGTGGTCAAGCCGGTGATGTCGTCGTCGGGCAAGGGCCAGAGCACGGTGAAAAGCCAGGCCGATATTGACAAGGCCTGGGACTATGCCGTGGCCGGCATGCGCGGCGACCGCAAGCGCGTGATCGTCGAGGCCTTCATCGATTTCGATTACGAGATCACCTTGCTGACCATCCGCACGCGGCAGGGCGTGATCTTCTGCCCGCCGATCGGTCACCGGCAGGAACGCGGCGATTACCAGGAAAGCTGGCAGCCGACGCCGATGTCGGACAAGGCCGTGGCGGAATCGCAGCGCCAGGCCAAAGCCGTCGTCGACAATCTCGGCGGCTATGGCCTGTTCGGCGTCGAGTTCTTCATCAAGAACGATGAGGTGATCTTCTCTGAACTGTCGCCGCGTCCGCATGATACCGGCATGGTGACGCTGATCTCGCAGAACCTGACCGAATTCGACCTGCATGCCCGCGCCATTCTCGGCCTGCCGATCCCCAGCATCACCCAGCATGGCCCGAGCGCCTCGGCGGTGATCCTGGCGGATCGCGACAGCAGCGATTTCAGCGTCGAGGGGCTGGCGGATGCCTTGGCTTCCGGCCCGGCCGGCATCGATATCGACCTGCGCATCTTCAACAAGCCGACCACGCGCCCCTATCGCCGCATGGGCGTGGCACTGGCGCTGGTGAAACATGGCGACACCGACGCCGCCCGCAAGGCGGCGAAGGCGGCGGCGGATAAGGTGAGGATCAGTTATAAGTAGTGGGAATCTTATGCTGCAAAAATGACCAGCAAGCACTTCGAATACATAATCAATAAAATTGCTGCGGCAAAGCAGAATGCGCAGAGTCTTGGCTCAAAACTAGGGCATCATGGGCTTGAGGGTCAAATAAAGGAACTTGCAATAAGAGAATGCATTCAGCCCTTCCTGACTCAAAGCTTTCAGTGCGGTTCTGGTAAAGTAATTGATAGCCAAGGCAGGCTATCTGATCAAATTGACCTCGTTGTATATCATAAGAAGGTCGCCCCTCCGATATTGGTGAGCCAAGATCTGGGGCTATTTCCTGTTGAGTGTGTACAGTATGTTTTTGAGATTAAGTCTTGTTTGACTGCGTCAGAAATTCGCGATGCGAATAAGAAGTTTCGATCTATTTCGAATTTAGTGTCTTTTCCAAAGAAAGATGCTTCCGGTGTGATGAAAGGAGGAAAGTTGCCGGCAACTGTTCTCCTTGCTTTTGAATCTGACGTAACTGGCTCCGAGATAGATAGATATATCAAGCACACGGATGGCAGCCATTCTCCTTGCACAGTTTTGT
>JAGXRD010000082.1 GCA_018336035.1 Alphaproteobacteria bacterium
CCCCGCCGCGACAGCCAGACGATCTACTACCGCCTCGCCGATCCTCGCATCGAGGCGATGATCGGCCTGCTCTACGAGCAGTTCTGCAAACCATCCCAACGCTGACCAGGAGTCCCCCATGTCTATCCCGAAAATCGCGCCGACTGAATTGCAGCGTCGCCTGCAGGCCGACAGCGTGGTGCTGATCGATATCCGCGAACCCGCCGAATATGCACGCGAGCATATCCACGGCGCACGTCTGGTGCCGCTGAGCGCCATCGATAACCACGATTTCGACACCGAACACGGCAAGGCCGTCGTCTTCACCTGCCGCAGCGGCAATCGCACCGCGATGAATGCCGCCCGCCTGCTGGCCAAGGGTTTCCGCGAAGCCTATGTGCTCGAGGGCGGTCTGGATGGCTGGAAACGCGCCGGACTGCCGGTGCATTTCAATGCCGATGCGCCGCTCGACCTGCAGCGCCAGGTGCAGATCACGGCCGGCGGGATGGCCTTCCTTGGTGCTGTTCTGGCCTGGTTCGTCTCGCCCTGGTTCATCCTGCTCAGCGGCTTCGTCGGCGCCGGCCTGATGATGGCCGGGCTCACCGGTTTCTGCGGCATGGCGCGCCTGCTCGCGGCGATGCCCTGGAACCGCAAATTCCTCGCCGCGTGATGGAGCCTGCGATGAACCCGCAAGTGCATGCCTTTTTCGACGAGCCGACCAACACGGTCAGCTATGTCGTGGCCGACCCTGCGACCAAGACCTGCGCCGTCATCGACTCGGTGCTGGATTACGATGCGGCCGCCGGGCGGACCAAGACTGCCTCGGCGGACAGCATCATCGCCTTCATCCGCCAGCAGGGCCTGACGCTCGACTGGATCCTGGAAACCCATGTCCATGCCGATCACCTTTCGGCAGCGCCCTATCTCAAGCAGCAGCTCGGCGGCCGGATCGGCATCGGCTTCAACATCACCGTCGTGCAGAATGTGTTCGGCAAGGTGTTCAACGCCGGCACCGAATTCGCACGCGACGGCAGCCAGTTCGATCATCTGTTCCGCGATGGCGAAAGCTTCCGCATCGGCACCATCGAAGCGCGCGTCCTGCACACGCCCGGCCATACGCCCGCCTGCATGACCTATGTGATCGGGGATGCCGCCTTTGTTGGTGACACGCTGTTCATGCCCGATTACGGCACGGCGCGCTGCGACTTCCCGGGCGGCGATGCGCGCGAACTCTATCGCTCGATCCGCAAGATATTCGCGATGCCGCCGGAAACCCGCCTGTTTATGTGCCACGACTATAAGGCGCCGGGGCGCGACGACTATCGCTGGGAAACCACGGTGGCGGAAGAGCGCGCCCGCAATGTCCATGTCCATGACGGCGTGGATGAGGACAGTTTCGTCGCCATGCGGCGCAAACGCGATGCCACGCTGGACATGCCGCGCCTGATCCTGCCCTCAGTGCAGGTCAACATGCGCGCCGGAAAGCTACCGCCGCCGGAGAACAACGGCACGCGCTATCTGAAAATCCCGCTCGACGCGCTCTGATCATGCTGACGCTTACGGCAGCACAGACAGCCTGGGCACTGGCTTCGGGCGGCGCGGTCGGCTTCGCGCTGGCGCTGGTCGGCGGCGGCGGCTCGATTCTCGCCGTGCCGACGCTGCTGTATCTCGTCGGCCTGGCGGATACACATCTCGCCATCGGCACCAGCGCGCTGGCCGTCTCGGTCAATGCCTTTGCCAATCTCGCCATGCATGCGCGGCAGCAGCCAGTGAAATGGCGCTGCGCCGCTGTCTATGCCGCCAGCGGCGTGCTGGGTGCGGCCATCGGCTCCACGCTGGGCAAGCTGGTGGATGGCCGCCAGCTGCTGCTGTTTTTCGCGGCTGCCATGGTCGCCGTCGGAATCGCGATGCTGCGGCCCAAGGCGGCCGGCGGAAATCCCGACGTCCAGCTCAACGCACGCATCTTGCCGAAGCTCGCGATCCTCGGCCTGCTGACCGGCCTGGCCAGTGGCTTTTTCGGCATCGGTGGCGGCTTCCTGGTTGTGCCGGGCCTGATGGCCGGCAGCGGCATGCCGATGCTCAATGCGGTGGCTGCCTCGCTGTTGTCCGTCGGCAGCTTCGGCTTCACCACAGCCGCGAATTATGCCCTCACCGGCCAGGTGCATTGGATCGCGGCCGGCTGGTTCATTGCCGGCGGACTGCTGGGCGGCTTTCTCGGTCTGCGCATGGCGGCGCGGGCAGCACGGCGCAAAGGCCTGCTGAACCGCATCTTCGCCGGACTGATTTTCGTCGTGGCCAGCTATATCGTCTGGCGCGCGCTGTAATCAGCCGCCATAGAGCCAGTCATTGCCGGCATAAGCCTGCGCCTGCGTGCGCCCTGATAACAGACCATTGCGCAATTCGCGCACCGGCCCGGTGGCGTGATAGAAATCGCCATAGACGCGCGCCATCACCTGCACCCGCGCCGTGCGCAGATAGCGTTCCTGCTGATAGGCCAGGAAGGCGGCATTGGGGTCGTCGCGCCTTGCGGCCATCTTATCGGCCAGGCAGACGGCATCTTCGATGGCCATGCAGGCGCCCTGCGCCAGATACTGCAGCATCGGATGCGCGGCATCGCCCAGCAGCACGATGCGGCCCTTGGTCCAGTTCGCCACCGGCTCGCGGTCGCACAGCACCCACATGCGCCAGGACTCGATCTTGCCGAGCAGCGCATGCACCTGCGGCTGCTGGTTCTGGAAACGCTCGTTCAGCTCCTCCACGTCGCCGAAGGCATTCCAGCCCTCTTCGTAGCGATTGGAATGGAACACCGCGACCAGGTTGAACAACTCGCCGCGGCGCAGCGGGTAATGCACCAGATGCGTCTTCGGCCCGGCCCAGAGCACGACGTTATTCTCGAACTGGCCCTGCGGCACCTCGCTGGCCGGCAGCACGGCGCGATAGGCGATATGGCCCGACACGCGCGGCTTGCCGTCGTTGACGATGTCGGCGCGCAGCTGCGACCACAACCCGTCGCAGGCCACCAGACTATCGCCGGCAATTGTCTCGCCATCAGCCAGCGTCGCACTTACGCCATCGCCGGTATCCTGCCAGCTGGTCACCTTGGCGTTCGTGCGCAGCGTGATCGCCTTCTGCGCCATGCAGGCCTGCAGCAGGGTATTGTGCAGATCGGCGCGATGCGTCACCGCATAGGGCATGCCCCAATGCGCCCGCGCCTGATCGCCCATCGGAATTTTGGTCACGACCTCGCCGGTCAGGGCATCGCGCATGATCAGGTTGTCCGGAAACACCGCATCGGCTTCGATGGCGGCACGGATGCCGAGCGCTTCGAAGCGGCGGAACACATTGGGTCCCAGCTGAATACCGGCGCCGACTTCCTTGAATTCGGCCGACTGCTCGAGCAGCACCGAACCGATGCCTTTCAGCGCCAGCGCCAGGGCTGTCGCCAGCCCACCGATGCCGCCGCCAATGATGATGACCGGACGATCCTGCATGGCCATGTTTTCTCACCCCCATTTAGTCCTTACACGGACTATTATCGGACCACTATAACGCCGATGCCGGGGCCAATCCAGCAAACTATTGTCGACTCTCCCTTTTCGCGAATCGACAACAGGATTTGACACCTTTGGGACGAGGTCGAATGATCGACTTTAGTCGAAGAGTGGCGGCCGATTCGCAAACAAGCAAGACCAACGCCGCCGGTCGATGGCCTGCGCTTAGAAACAAAACACCTGCGCTCAGAAACAAAGGGGAAAACCAATGGCAAAGTCAGATGGCGGCATCCTGTCGCGCTGGACTCTGAAAACTGGAGGCGTGATCGCGCCGGATGAACGCCTGCCGATGGGGCAGACAATTGCACTCGGCCTGCAGCATGTGGTGGCGATGTTCGGCGCCACCGTGCTGGCGCCGCTGCTGATGGGCTTCGATCCGAATGTCTCGATCCTGTTCTCGGGCATCTCAACGATTATTTTCTTCTTCTTCACCGGCGGCCGGTTGCCCAGCTATCTCGGCTCCAGCTTCTCCTTCATCGCCGTGGTGATTGCCGCGACGGCTTATGCGGGCAGCGGCCCGAATGCCAATATCGGTCTGGCGCTCGGCGGTATCATCGCCTGCGGCGCGCTCTATGCCATCATCGGCCTCATCGTGATGAAGTCGGGCATCGGCTGGATCGAGACCCTGATGCCGCCGGTGGTGACCGGCGCCATCGTCGCCGTAATCGGGCTGAATCTGGCACCGATTGCCGTCAAGGGCGTCAGCGCCAGCGGCTTCGACGCCTTCATCGGGCTGTTCACCGTGGTCGCCGTCGGCGTGATCGCGGTCTACACCAAGGGCACGGTGCAGCGTCTGCCGATCCTGCTCGGCGGCCTGGCGGCGTATGTCGTCTATGCCGTGCTGGCGAATGGCGCCGGCATGGGCAAGCCGATCGATTTCAGCGGCGTGATGAATGCCGCCTGGATCGGCATGCCGAACTTCACCGCGCCGGTCTTCGATGCCAAGGCCATGCTGCTGATCGCGCCGGTCGCCATTATCCTGGTGGCGGAGAATCTGGGCCATGTGAAGGCCATTGGCGTGATGACCGGCCGCAATCTCGATCCGCTGCTGGGCAAGGCGTTCCTCGGCGACGGCGTTGCTACCATGGTGTCGGGCTTCGGCGGAGGCACCGGCATGACCACCTATGCGGAAAACATGGGCGTGATGGCGGTGACCAAGATCTTCTCCACCCTGGTCTTCCTGATCGCGGCGCTTTTCGCCATCCTGCTCGGCTTCTCGCCCAAATTCGGCGCGCTGATCCTCACCATCCCTGGCCCCGTGCTGGGCGGCCTGGCGCTGGTGGTGTTCGGCCTGATCTCGGCGACAGCCGGCCGCATCTGGGTCGAGAACAAGGTCGACTTCTCGAACGCCCGCAACCTGATCACGGTCGGCGTGGCGCTCACTGTCGGCGCGGGCGATCTGATGCTGAAATTCGGCGGCTTCTCGCTGGGCGGTATCGGCACCGCCACTTTCGGCGCCATCATCCTGTATCAGATCCTGAACGGCCGGTCGGCTAACAAGTAAATCCAACCGCGACAATGAACCGCGGCGGAACAGCATTCCGCCGCGGTTTTTGTTTGGGCGGTGCCGGAGTAGACTTCGTCGCACCGGACCGCATTGCAATTCAGGAGACGATGGCGTGGATGTGAAAGACAGCAACGGCAACCTGCTGGCCGAGGGCGACACCGTCACCCTGATCAAGGATCTCAAGGTGAAGGGCGCCAACACCACGCTGAAACGCGGCACCGTGATCAAGAATATCCACCTCACCGCCGACGAGGAAGAAATCGAAGGCCGCACCGACAAAGTGAAAGGCCTGGTCCTGAAAACCTGCTTCGTGAAAAAAGCCTGACCGGCCTCCTTCATTCAGCGACGGCTGCGG
Organism: Alphaproteobacteria bacterium; assembly: GCA_018336035.1. GTDB lineage: Bacteria > Pseudomonadota > Alphaproteobacteria > Ferrovibrionales > Ferrovibrionaceae > Ferrovibrio. The sequence goes on from JAGXRD010000082.1 coordinate 5,393, forward strand.
ATTTTGGTTTTGACGAAATCCTCCGGCGGCGGCAGTCCTGCCTTCACCTTCAGCCGCTGGGCCAGCTTCAGGGCATCGAAGGGCGCGCGCACTTTCATATCGTTGTCGAAATAGACAAAGATATCCTTCACCTTCACGCGCGCTTTCGCTGCTGAAACCCTGTCCACCTCGCGCGGCGACCGGCTTTTGCTCCAGCTGCGAAGCCAGCGCGCCCAGTCATCCAGCGCCGTATCGGAATAGCCACTGGCATAAAGCTGCTCCGAGCCATGCAGACGGGCATAGACGAAATCGGCGGTGATATCGCCCAGCCGCGGCCATTCCACCGTATCCGCCACCACCAGCCCCACTTTGTATTTGCGCAGCAGCGCCACGAAACGTTCGTCGCGGAAGCTTTCATGGCGGATTTCCATGGCATGGCGCAGCGGGCGTTTTCTGTCGGGCGTGAGGAAGACGCGGCCTTTCATACTGGCGTCATGCTTGCGTGCCAGCTTCGCCGCCGCCTCGGTATCATGCGGCAGCAGTTTCAGGAAATCCTCCAGCGCCTCGGGATCGCAGCGGTAGCTCGGCGGCAACTGCCACAGGATCGGGCCGAGTTTCTCAGCCAGCGCGAGAATGCCCTGCGCGAGGAAATTCGCCAGCGGCCGTTCCGCATCGCGCAGGCGGCGGATATGGGTGATGTAACGCGAGGCCTTGATGGCGAAAACGAAGTCCTCCGGCGTGCCGTCGCGCCAGCGCTGGAAAATCTCCGGCCGCTGCTGGCCATAGAAGGTGCCATTCACTTCGATGCTGGGAAAGCTGCGCGCGGCAAAGGCCATCTCGTGCTTTTGCGCCAGGCCTTTCGGGAAGAAGACCCCGCGCCAGGGTTTATAGGTCCAGCCTGAGATTCCGATACGGATCGTCATGGCGGATCAACACCGCCCCGGCAGGCTAGTTCCCTGCTGCCAGAAGCCGGGCCACGCAACGCTGCACGCCGTCCTGCCAGGGTGGCAGGCGGATGCCGTGGACAGAGGCGATCTTCGTGGTATCGAGCACCGAGTTCGCCGGGCGTTTTGCCGGCGTCGGATATTCCGCCGTGGTGATCGCGTCGACGGGAATGCTGCGGCCGGCCGCGCGCATCGTCTCAACCGCCACCTCATACCATGTAGCAGCTCCAGCGCCGGCCAGATGGAAAATGCCGCCCGGACCACCCTGCTTCGCCAGCGCGACAATGGCCGCGGCGATGTCAGGCGCGTAGCTCGGCGACCCACGCTGATCGGCCACCACACGTAGGCGGTCCCGCTCACCGCTCAGCCGCAGCATGGTCCTGACGAAATTGTTGCCGAACGGGCTATGTAGCCAGGCGGTGCGCAGAATGATGGCTGCGGGCCACGCCGCCTGCACTGCCTGCTCGCCGGCCAGTTTAGAGGCGCCATAGACGCTTTGTGGGTGGCAGGCATCGGTTTCACGCCAGGCGCCGACTTTGGCGCCATCGAACACATAGTCGGTCGAGAGATGGATCAGCGGCAGTTTGCGATTCGCGCAGGCGGCCGCCACAGCCGCAGCGCCATCGCGATTGATGGCAAAGGCCAGGTCAGCCTCGCTTTCGGCCCTGTCGACCGCCGTATAGGCCGCGGCATTGATCACGATATCCGCAGGCAGAGCCTGTAAAGCCGCCGCAATCGATTCAGGTTGTGCGAGGTCAAGCTGCGGACGGCCGATGCAGGTGACCGCGACGTTATCGCCGGACAATTCAGCCAGCGCGCGCGCCAGCTGTCCCTGCCTGCCGATCACCACGGCGCGCAGCATGCGTCAGTCCGTATGCTTTCCGTTGGTCACGATCAGCGGCGGCAGCGGATAATACGGCGGCAGCACCTTCGCCTCGCTCAGCAGTGGTGCCACCATATCCTTCTTCGCGATCACCGGATCGGAAACTCTCCAGTCAATGCCGATGGCCGGATCGTTCCAGCGGATCGCATGTTCGCAACTCGGATCGTAAGGCGCAGTACACTGATAGATGAAATCGGCCTGATCGCTCAGCACCGAGAAGCCGTGTGCGAAGCCCGGCGGAATCCACAGCTGATGATGATTGTCGCCGCTCAGCAGTGTGCCGGTCCAGCGCCCGAAAGTGGGCGAGCCCTTGCGGATATCGACGGCGACATCGAAGACTTCGCCGGCCAGCACGCTGACCAGCTTGCCCTGGCCATGCGGCTCCTGGTAATGCAGGCCGCGAATGACCCCTTTACGCGAGCGCGAAAAATTGGTCTGCACCGAGGGCACGCCAAGGCCCTGATTGAGGTAGCGTGGCGCGTTCCACAATTCCTTGATCGAGCCGCGATCGTCGGAAAACACCTTCATCTCGATGATGAAGACGTCGGGCAGATCAGTGGCGATGATGCGCATGATTAACGCTCGCGCGCTTCAGTCAGCAGGCGGCGCAGATACTGACCATAGGCATTCTTGCTATAGGCGGCGGCCAGCTTTTCCAGCTGCGCCGCATCGATATAGCCCTGACGCCAGGCCACTTCTTCGGGCGCGGCGATCTTCAGGCCCTGACGCTTTTCCACCGTGGCGATGAAATTCGAGGCTTCGAGCAGGCTGTCCGGCGTGCCGGTATCGAGCCATGCAAAACCGCGGCCGAACAGTTCGACCTTCAGCTTGCCGCGCTTGAGATAGACATTGTTGAGATCAGTGATTTCCAGTTCACCGCGCGCCGACGGCTTCAGGCCGGCGGCAATGTCGCAGACCTCGCGGTCGTAGAAATACAGCCCGGTGACCGCCCAGTTGGTCGGCGGATTGGCCGGCTTCTCGATGATCGCGGTCGGCGTTTTCCTGTCCGGACCCAGTTCCAGCACGCCATAGCGTTCCGGATCGGCGACCCAGTAGCCGAATACCACGGCGCCGTCCTGGATACTGGCGGCGCGGCGCAGCACCTCGCTGAAGCCTTCGCCGTAGAAAATGTTGTCGCCCAGCACCAGCGCGCAGCCCTCGCCGTTGATGAAGTCGCGACCGATGACAAAGGCCTGCGCGATACCATTCGGCTCCGGCTGCACGGCATAGGTGATCGAGATGCCCCATTGGCTGCCATCGCCGAGCAGGCCGCTGAAGGCCGCCTGGTCGCGCGGCGTGGTGATGACCAGGATTTCACGGATGCCGGCCAGCATCAGCGTGGTGAGCGGATGATAGATCATCGGCTTGTCGTAAACCGGGATCAGCTGCTTGCTGGTCACGGCCGTTGCCGGATGCAGCCGGGTGCCGGCGCCGCCTGCCAGGATGATGCCTTTCATCGCCTTCGGTCCTTCAACTGTCCGCCTGCCGGGTCGCCGGAGGCAGGTTCAAGTCTGCAATAAATTGACGGTTTACGCCATCGCCCGGCCTGCGGGCTAACTGCGGGGTGCCGGGGTGAGATTGATCCGGTCCAGCATCTGCTGCGTCGTATCCGGCCGGTAGTCGCCCAGCGCCGGAGGCGTAACGCCGACAGGGATCTGACCGTCAAAGGCTGCGTCGGCCGCGCGCTCGGAATGGTGCGTTTCGAAATAGGCCCGCGAAAGGCCTGCGTGGCGTGCCAGCTCTTTGCGATCCATGGCGCGCAAAGCCGTAATCAGGCCTTCCAGATCTGACCATCGGAAGGCCTCGGGATAGACCATGTTGTCCACACAGGCAAAGCGTGACTGGTAGTTGACATGATAGAGTACCGGTATGCCGGTCGCCATCGCCTCGATCAGTGCCCTCCCCCCGCCAGTCGGGAAGGAGGCGACATAGAGGTCGACATTCAGGTCATGCAGCGCGGCGGCAAGGCTCTCGACATGCGGAATATGACGGAATCGCTCCCTTGGAATCGCGTGGCGGTCGAGATTGCCATGGATCTGGGCCACCACCTCGGCCGGCAGCGCGCCGATATGGATATGCTCGCCGCCGCCCTGCGCCATAATCTGCGGCAGGAGATCGGCATAGCGATAGGCATAGTTCTTGTCGGTGAATTTTGCCGCCGAACCGCAGGCCGCAGTCCGTACAGGCCCTTCGGCCAGAAAGGACGCTGGCTCGCGCCTGCGGGTATCGGTCGCTGTCATGGGGATATAGATCGGATTGATCTCCGGCCTGTGCCGGCAGAGCAGATGATGCACCATCGGCGTCTGGTCGATATGTCCCGTCACAGGTAGGGTCGCGCCCAGCGTGAAGCAGGCATCCGAGTGATGGTTGAAATAGGTTTTCGTATTGCCCAGCAGGGTCGTTGCGGCCGGAATGACCGGGTCATACGGATGATTGAACAGGAAGACGGTTTCCGGACGCAGGGTCTGCAAGTTCTGCCATAGCCACAGCAGCGTCTGGTCATGCCGTATCTGGCTGTTGCGGTGCCAGCTGAAGTCGATGCCCTTGAGTTCCTTGTCCAGCAGAGCCTGCACCGCCGGCATCGCCATGCCGATGCCCAGCCCGGTCAGCAGCAGCACATGCTTACGATCCGGCTGGCGCCGGATGTAATCCATCAGCACGCGGGTATGGCCGCCGAATTCATGAATCGCCGTGGCCAGGTAAACAATCGGTGCAGACGAATCCGGAATGATCGGCGCGATCTTCTGATGCCCGGCGAACCTTGCGCCGGTTTCGACACATAACGCATCGAGCTGGGCATCGTTGCTCGGTGCCGCCTGCGACATCGGCAGGCTTTTCACCAGACGGTAGGCGACATCCGACAGCGTCCACAGCGCATAGCCGAAATCACCCTCCGTACAGGCGGCTTTCACATCGCGACTGACATCTTCCACGGTAGGATAGAAGCCGGCTTCGATACCTTGGTCCTGCAGATGAAGGGCGCGCCTGGCCATGTGACGCGACACCAGCACACGCAGGTCCGTCGGCGCATAGGGCAACAGCCTGTCCCAGATCGCGAGCGCCTCTGACCGCCTGCCCAGTGCCGCGTTGAGCTGTGCCATCAGCGGCAGCAGCCTGGGATCCTGTCCCCGTTGAGCGAACTGCGCCTGGAGATAGTCGAGCGCGGGCTGCGCGCCCCGGCTGGCGGCCAGCTCCTGGGTTGCCTTGATAACGTCCTCCGGCGAAGAGGCAGCCCGGTCCGGCATCACGCGCCAGCAACGGGAATGCCGGCAGCAGCCCAGCGCGCCGATGCCGCGCGGCGAAAGTCGGTGTGATCGCGGATATAGTCACTTTCGTCGTAATGCGCCGAGGCCATCACCATGCAGACCGCACCGGAGGAGAAATTGTTGATCACGCGCCAGACCATCGGCTTCAGCAGCACGCCCTTATGCGAGCGGTTCAGGAAGATGCTTTCCTGGCGGAGGCCATCGTCGAGATGGATGCTGAAACTGCCTGAGCCGGCAATGATCAGCTGCTGCAGGGTCTTGTGCGCATGACCGGCGCGTTCCGACCCCGAGGGAACGTCATAGAGATAATAGACCCGGCGGATATCGAACGGCACCTGCCGTTCGGCCTCGATGACCGTCAGATTGCCGCGCAGGTCATGCACAACCGGCAGGTCGATCACATCCCAGTTCTTGTCGTTCTCACTCATGCCCTGGCATCCGACGACAGATTCCCTCGGCGTGAGTCTAGCCGGACATTTGTTAACAAATGCCTCAGCCGGGCCCCGTCAGGCTTCGCGTAAAGCGACGCCGAAGCCGGTCTGGCCGAAGCCGTTACCGTTGTAGAAGAGATACGTACCACTGGGCAGCGTCGTCACGGCGCTGAAACAGATGGTTTCGGAATCCCAGCCCTCTGGCGAGACATCCAGCCCCAGCGCCGCATCGTTGCGCTGCCAGTTGCGGGCATCGGCCGAGGTGGCATAGGCCAGCCGGTAGCCGTGACGCAGCGTTCGCGTCGAGAAATAGAGTTCGTATCCGGCTGGCGACGACACCACGAAGGGTCGGCCGAGGCCATGCTCGACGGCCTCGTCGGGTCCAAGCACGAAACGGCTGGCTCCGGTCCATTGCCGGCCATCGGCAGAGTCCAGCGTACGCATGTGATAGTTCGGCACGGCCTTTCCACCGACCATCACTTCATGGTCACCGGCGATATACAGCATGCGCCACCCGCCATTCACGGGGAAGGCGAAAGGCGCGGTCCTATAGAGCAGTTCGCCATCGCAGCATCCCAGGATCGGCGCTTCCGAAACCCGCGTGAAGCTCTCGCCGCCGTCGCGGCTGATCGCCAGACCGCTGAACAGGACGTAGCGAACGCGCACGCCGAGCTGGTAGCCGGCGTAGTAGAGCCACAGTTCCGCGCCGCGCCAGATTGCGCAGGTGGGAAGGACGCCGTTGTCGTCGAAACAGCCGGGCCGGCCGATATCGAATACCGGCCTTGCCGAACGTCGCAAGATGCGGGTCGGATCGCGCGGATCGAGATCAACATACCCGATGCGGCCCACGCCCTTGTCGTCGCGACAGCCAACATAGATGCGCAACCCACCGTCGGGCATCTGCACCGGTGTCGGGATTGCGGCATGGCTGCGCGCCCAGGCTTCATTGCCGTCCGGCGCATAGATGCAGCCGAGCTTGCGCCAGCGCATTGTCATGCCTCAGGCACCTTGAAGAAGCGCCAAGTGGTCAGTTTGGCGACCTCCGCTTCGGCCGGACGGAACAGTTGGCCCGCTTCGGTGTCTTTCGAGACCACGCAGCCAGGCCCGACCCAGTTGTCCCTGCCCAGCGTGATATTGTTGGCCAGCGCGGCATTCACGCCGAGGAAGCTGCCGCTGCCGATGGTGCAATAGCCCGAGATCACCACATGCGACGACACGAAGACATTGTCCTCGATCACGGAATGATGGCCGATATGGTTGCCGCTCCACAGCACGACATTGTCGCCGATGGTCACGAAGGGCTGCACGACGTTGTTCTCGAAGATGAAGCAATGCTCGCCCAGCCTGGCGTTCTTCCACACGAAGGCCTGCGGGCTGATATAGCTAGCCGGCCGGTAGCCCATCGCCTTGGCAGCCGTCAGCAGCCGGGCGCGCAGGCGGTTCATCTGCGTGTAGACGACGGCGACATGGATATCATGCTCGGCCGGCGGATACAGCGAGGGCAGATTCTCAAAGGCCACGACCGGACGGCCTAGTAGGCTGTCGCGTTTGAGATAGGCCTGCTCGACGGCGAAGGCGACCACTTCATACTCATCGCCGGCGCTGAAATACTCGCAGGCGATCTCGGCGAAAGCGCTGTCGCCGACCAGAACAAGTTTGCGTTTCTGCGCCACTGCCTATCCCCTCGCCTCGCGCCGGCCCGGTGCCGTCACGACCTGTCGGATCACAGCGCAGACATGGTCGACCTGCGCATCGGTCAGACCCGGCCAGATCGGTAGGCTCAGTGTCGTCCGCGCGATTCTCTCCGCCACCGGAAACTGCCCAGCGCGATAGCCGAGTGCGGCATAGGCCGGCTGCAGATGCGGCGGCACCGGATAATGCACCATGGTCTGCACACCGGCGGCAGTCAGCGTCTCCGCCAGCGCGTCGCGGGCGGCATGGCGCACCGGGAACAGATGCCAGACCGGTTCCGCGCCTTCGGGCACGACCGGCAGATCAAGGTCCGGCAGATCGGAGAGCGATTCCATATACCGCGCCGCAATGCGGCGACGATCGGCATTCAGTGCATCCAGTCCGCGCAGCTTCACCGACAGGATCGCGGCCTGCAGCTCGTCCAGCCGCGAATTGCAGCCGGCGATCTGGTGTTCGTATTTCTTCTCGGAACCATAGTTGCGGAGCAGCCGGATACGCTTGGCCAGCGCGGCATCGCTGGTCACCACCGCGCCGCCATCGCCCAATGCACCAAGATTCTTGGTCGGATAGAAGCTGAAGCCTGCTACCGTGCCGAGGCTGCCGGCCTTGTGACCGCGATAGGTCGCGCCATGCGCCTGCGCGGCATCTTCGATCAGGTGGACATTGTGCTTGGCCGCCAGTGCCTGCAGCGGCGCCATATCGACCGGCACGCCATAGAGATGCACGGCGATCAGTGCTTTTGTCCGGCTGGTAATAGTCGCCGGCACCAAGGCGGGATCGATATTGCCTGTGCCGGCGAGGCAGTCGACCGGAACCGGCCGCGCGCCGGTGCGAGTGACGCCGAGCCAGGTGGCAATGAAGGTATGCGCCGGCACAATCACCTCGTCGCCAGCGCCGATGCCTAGTCCTTCAAGGATCAGCGTCAGGGCATCGAGCCCGTTGGCGACGCCGATGCCATGACGAGTCGTGCAGTAGGCGGCAAATTCGGATTCAAACGCCGCGACACGCTCGCCCAGGATGAACTGGCGGCCCTGCAGCGTCGCACGCCAGGCATCCTCCAGCTCGCCGGCAATGGCGGCGTGAGTCGGTCCGATATCGAAAAACGGCACATTCATGGACGGCAATCCGGGCATTTGTGCATAGGTTAGATCACCGATTCTTAATAAATCACACCTAGTTTTCCGTGAGAAAGCGGACAGGATTCAACTCTGCGCATGACCCCACGCGACCGCAGCTCGGGCACCGGCATCGACCCCGCGGCTTATAGCGTCGCGGGCTTCGAGGAGTTTCGCCGTCGCGCTGCCGATCCGAAACTCAGCCCGCATGAGAAATCCGGCTTCCCCGATCTCTATCGCGAGGGCCGCGGCGGCACCATCCTGAACGACATCCTGGCCAAGATGTCGCCACTCTGCGACCGCGGCCAGAAGGTACTGGATATCGGCCCGGGCAGTTCCAGCCTGCCGATAGCACTGATCGAACATTGCATCCGCCAGCAGCACAGTCTCGTGCTGGTCGATTCCGCCGAAATGCTGGCGCTGCTGCCCGATCACGCCGCGATCACCAAGATCCCCGGCGCCTTCCCTGCTACCTTGCCGGCCGTGCAAAATGTCTCCGCCGGATATGACGCCATCCTGGTCTACAGCGTCGCGCAGTATGTCTTCACCGAGGGCAACCTGTGGTCCTTCGTCGACCTTGCCGCCGACCTGCTCAATCCGGGCGGCACGCTGCTGATCGGCGATCTGCCCAATGCCAGCCTGCGCAAGCGCTTCCTGGCCAGCGCGGCCGGCCGCGCGCACCATCGGCGCCATGTCGATCCGGACAACGATCCCGTGGTGGACTTCAATCACGCCGAACCCGGCCAGATCGACGATGCGGTGATCTTCGCCATCCTGCAGCGGATGCGGCTCGCCGGTTTCGACGCCTTCGTGTTGCCGCAGGCACCGGAACTGCCGCAGGCCAGCCGCCGCGAAGACATCCTGATCCGCCGGCCGTGATGTCTGCCGTTCCTCCGAAGATCACGTTGCGCCGCTACAGCGACAGCGATGCCGAAATCTGGAACCGCTTCAACGCTGCCAGCAAGAACGGCACCTTCATGCTGGACCGCAACTACATGGATTATCATCGTCGGCGCTTCGACGATCATTCGCTGCTGGCCTTCGATGCAGATGGCACGCTACTGGCCGTGATCCCGGCGCATCGTCGCGACGACCTGCTGATCAGCCATGGCGGCCTGACCTATGGCGGCGTGGTCAGTGACGATGCAATGACGCCACTGAAAATGCTCGGTCTGTTCGACGCGCTGCTGGCGCATATCAAATCCGAAGGCATGCGCGGGCTGTATTACAAGACCATTCCGCGCTTCTATCACCGCCGGCCGGCCGATGAGGATCTATTTGCGCTCTTCATCCACAAGGCCGTGCTGACCCGCCGCGACCTCACCACCGCGATCGATCCGCAATTTCCGGCACAGGCGCAGACCCGCCGTAAGCGCGGCATGAAGGCCGCCGCCAAGGCCGGGCTCACGGTTGCCCTCAGCGACCGCTGGGACGAGTTCTGGGCGATCCTGACGCAGAATCTGAGCGACCGGCACAAGCTGAAGCCCGTACATACGGTGGAGGAAATCCGCCTCCTGCACAGCCGTTTCCCGGACGCGATCAAGCTGTATTGCGTGACGCAGAACGATGTCGTGGTCGGCGGCGCGGTGATGTATCTGACCGAACGCTGCGCGCATGTGCAATACACTGCCAGCAATCCGGCCGGGCGCGAGGCCAATGCGCTCGATCTGTTATTTTTTACGCTGGTCGAGGAGTATGCCGGTCGCTGGTTCGACTTCGGCATTTCCAACGAAGGCGATGGCCGCATCCTCAATCACGGCCTGATCGACTACAAGGAAGGCTTCGGCGCCCGCACGGTCACGCTCGACCATTACGAGATCCTGTTGCCTTAAATCTGCAGCCCCGCCAGCCGGAAAACCTCCAGCAGTTGTGTCCGCAGCTGCGCCACCGAATAGTCCCGCCCGACCCGTTCGCGCGCCCTGGCCACCATCGCCGCCCGCGCCGCTGCATCACCCAGCAGACCGGGCAAAGCCGTCACCCAGTCGGCATCTTTCACCAGCAACGCCGCGCCATCAGAACAGCAGTCGCGATAGATCGGATGATCGGACGCGATCACCGGCAGACCGGCGGCGGTGTACTCCACCCACTTCGTATAGGTCTTCATGCGGGTGAACGGATTGTCGCAGAGCGGCGTGAGGCCGAGCACCCAGTTGCGGCGCTGCAGGTCGCGCAGGTAGTCGTCATAGGCGATGAAGCGGCGCTCGTGCGTCACCCGCTCGCCGAAACGCGCGAGTTCTGCCGGGATATGCTCCAGCGAGCCGATCAGCTCGAAGCGCGCCTGTGGATGCTGCTCCAGCGCCGCGACGATACCCGGCAGCGCCAGTTTCAGATCCTCGTGATGCCCGCCGCTCGCCGCATAGCCGAACGTCATCGATGATGGCGCAGCCGGCATGGGCAGCAGATCGACGGCGGCACAGATCGGTCCGACATGCGGCTTTGCCACCCTGATGCCAAGCTCCAGCATGCGGTCGCGCAACGCTTCCGTGCTGAAATAGGCGACGCTGGCCTGCTCCATCTGCCCGCGCAAAGCCTGCAGCCGCGTCGGATGATTGTAATAGGCCACCTTCTCGGCGCCCTGGTCGGCCGAGACTTCCATCAGGTTGTCGTCGAGATGGAAGACGAACGGCAGGCCCATTTTGCGACTGGCGGCGAGGAAGTCTTCCGCCATCGCACCGTTGTAGCGGCTGGAAAACACCAGCGCCGGCCGCACCTGGTTGAGGATCATCGCCGCCAGCGACAGGCCATCGATACCCGGCGGCGCGCCCTTGGCGATCTGCGCCAGTGCCTCCTGCGTCAGCATCTGGATATTGAAACCCGGCATGCCCTGCAAAGGCCGCAGCAGATGGATCGCCAGTGTGGGCGACACACTGGCCGAAAGTGCAAGAATAGTGACCGGCGGGTTCATGCCTTCAGCTCGCCGAGCACCGCCAGCCAGCGCGCCGCATTCGCCGCCGGACTGTAGCGGGCCTGAACGAAGTCCTGCCCGGCCTGCAGGCGCGCCAGCGTCGCGGCCGGATGGCTCACTGCGGTTTCGACGGCGGTGGCGATCGAAGCATCCAGCCCGATGACATCGCCCAGCATGCGATAGCTTTCGATCGGGTGTGCCACCACGTAGCGCCCGGCCGCCAGTGCCTGCAGCGCGCGATTGTTGCTCTTGCCTTTCGACGAGGCGTGGTCCGCATCGAAAGGCAGTACCACCAGATCGCAGGCCGCGAGCGAGGCCTCCAGCACCGGCACCGACCATGGTTCGTAAGTCACGCCGAGGCTGGCCGGCTCGGCGGCGTCGAAAATGCGCTGGGTGTCGGCGGTCGGCAGAGCCTCGCAGACCAGCTTGAGCACCGCCGGACGCTGCTGGCGGATATTCGGCAGGTCCTCATGCACCAGCTGACGCAACGCGGCGACATGCGCCGACAGGAAGCCGAACCACAGCAGCTGCAGCTCCGGTCCCGGCGCGAATTTTGCCGGCTGCGGCGCCACTTCCACCACATCCTCGATCACGTAGACAGGTCGCGCACCACCCAGAACATCGCGCATCTGCGCGGCCAGCGCCTCGGTCGGCGCGGTAACGGCATCGCAGCGCGCGAAGACCGCTTCCAGGATGTTGCGATAAGCCTTCGCCTTGTCCGGCCCGAAGGCCTTGGCCATCGCGTCCAGCACCTCGGTCGACAGTTTGAAATCCGAGACATCCACCACGATGCGACCGCCTTGGCTGCGGATCGCATCCAGCCGGTCGAACAGCACCTTGATCACATTGGCCAGCATCAGGATGTCGTGCTTGGGCTGATGCAGCACCAGCAGATCCAGCCGGGTGTCGAAATCCGGGCGGAACAGTTCCATCAGCGCCATCACTGCAGCGCCGTGGCCGTCCCGCTGCAGCTGCCCGGCCGGGATGAAGCCGCGATAGCGCGTGCTGGCCAGACGCGACATCTCGGCCGGCGGAGCATGGGGCGTGGTATTGACGGCAAAGACGACGCGCATGGGCAGGCAAACTCGATTCGTGAGTGAACGACTATAGCTGTTCTATCCGCCGTCTGCCTCCGGCAGAAACCGCGCACGCGCCTCGCGGAAGCGGCGGGCCAGAAATTCGCGGCAGGTGGCGATGCGGCGCACGGATGCTGATTCCGGATGGCTCAGCAGATAATAGCTGCGGCGGAAGGCGACATCCGGCAGCACGCGCACCAGGCCGGCATCTCCGTTGACCGCGAAGTCATGCAGGATTCCGATGCCGGTGCCGGCGCGCACCGCTTCGAGCTGGCCGACCACACTGGCGCAGCGGAATTTGCGGCCCGGCGTTTTCTCCAGCAGCGCGCCGTAATCCAGCGCCGAGGAATAGGCCATGTCCTCCACGCCCGTCACCAGCACATGCGCGGCCAGCTCTGCCGTCCCGGCCGGCACGCCTTCGCGCGCCAGATAGTCGCGCGCGGCATAAAGCCCGAGCGAGTAATCGGTCAGCTTGGACACCACCAGCCGGCCATCCTCCGGCGGTTCGAGCACGATGGCGAGGTCGGCCTCGCGGCGCGACAGCGAAAAAATCCGCGGCAGCGGCACCAGTTCGACCACCAGGCCGGGATGCAGCGCCACCAGCGCGCCCAGCTCGGCGGCGAGGAAGCAGTTGCCCAGACCGTCCGGCGCGCCGATGCGCACCGTGCCGGCCACCTCGGCCGTCACATCGCGCAGTTCTTCGGAAATCCCGAGCACTTCACTCTCCAGCCGCTCGGCCACCTCGAGCAGGCGCTCGCCCGCCGCGGTTAAGGTCGAGCCGGCCGGGCGACGCACGACCAGCTGGCTGCCGAGCGACGCTTCCAGCGCATCCAGCCGGCGCGACACCGTGGCGTGGTTCAGTCCGAGCTTTTTGCCGGCCGACAGCAGCTGGCCCTCACGGGCGACCGCCAGAAAAACCCGCAGATGATCCCAGTCCATAGAGTCTGGCTTCATAGATCCGACCGCGATGAGAAGACCCTCACCCCAACCCTCTCCCATTTCATGGGAGAGGGAGTTGTCTGGTTTGCCCTCTCCCATGAAATGGGAGAGGGAGGGCCCCGCCGCGAAGCGGTGGGAGGGTCAGGGTTTAGATCGCCCACAAACATTGATTTCCGCACATCCATTGCGCTGGAATTCACATTGCTGTGCATTTCTTGATGCTGGAACACTTCGGGTCTTTCGTCAAACCCTTCCGGAGTCGCCCGATGGCCAGTCTGATCCCGCATTTCATCAATGGCCGCCTGGTGCCCGGCACCGGTCGCACCGCGCCGGTGTTCAATCCGGCAACCGGCGCGCAGTCCGGCGAGGTCAGCCTCGCCAGCGCCGCCGAGGTGCGCGCCGCCGTGCAGGCCGCCGCCGCCGTGGCCGATGACTGGGCCGCGACCACGCCGCTGAAGCGCGGCCGCATCCTGAACGCCTTCCTGCGCATCCTGGACGAACGCATCGACGAACTGGCCGCCGTGATCACCGCCGAACACGGCAAGGTGCTGTCGGATGCCAGGGGCGAAATCCAGCGCGGCATGGAAGTGGTGGAATTCGCCACCGCCGCGCCGCAGCTGCTGAAGAGCGAAATGACCGAGAATGTCGGCACGCGCATCGACAGCTTTGCGCTGCGCCAGCCCCTCGGCGTCGTCGCCGGCATCACGCCGTTCAATTTCCCCGCCATGGTGCCGATGTGGATGTTCCCGGTCGCGCTGGCCTGCGGCAACTGCTTCATCCTCAAGCCGTCGGAGCGCGATCCGTCCGCCGCGCTGCTGCTGGCGCAGTGGCTGAAGGAAGCCGGGCTGCCCGATGGCGTGTTCAACGTGGTGCAGGGCGACAAGGAGGCGGTCGACGCCATCCTGCATGACCCCGACATCCAGGCCGTCAGCTTCGTCGGCTCGACGCCGATTGCGCGCTACATCTATGAAACCGCCGCGCGCACCGGCAAGCGCTGCCAGGCCCTGGGCGGCGCGAAGAATCACATGATCGTCATGCCCGATGCCGATCTGGACCAGGCGGTGGATGCGCTGATGGGCGCGGCCTATGGCTCGGCCGGCGAACGCTGCATGGCGATCTCGGTGGCGGTGCCGGTGGGCGAAGCCACCGCCAATGCGCTGATGGCCAAGCTGGAGCCCAAGGTGCGCGCGCTGCGCGTCGGCCCTGGCACCGATCCGGACGCCGAGATGGGGCCTCTCGTCACGCGCCAGCATCTCGACAAGGTGCGCGGCTATATCGATGCCGGCGTGGCCGAGGGCGCCAAGCTGGTGGTGGACGGTCGCGGCCTGAAGCTGCAGGGCTATGAGAACGGCAACTTCATCGGCGGCTCGCTGTTCGATCATGTCACCACCGACATGACGATCTACAAGGAAGAGATCTTCGGCCCGGTTCTGGCGGTGGCGCGCGCCGACAGCTACGCCACGGCGGCGAAGTGGATCAACCAGCACGAATTCGGCAACGGCACGGCGATCTTCACCCGCGATGGCGATGCGGCGCGCGAATTCGCGCATCAGATCAAGGTGGGCATGGTGGGCATCAACGTGCCGATCCCGGTGCCGATGGCCTTCCATTCCTTCGGCGGCTGGAAGTCGTCGCTGTTCGGCGACCTGCATATGCATGGCCCGGAAGGCGTGCGATTCTATTCGCGGCTCAAGACCATCACCAGCCGCTGGCCGACCGGCATCCGCGCCGGCGCCGAATTCGTCATGCCGACGATGAAATAGGCTTAGCAAAGCGCCAGACCGGCCCTGCTCCTGAAAACGGGCGTGGGGCGGGTTTGGAATTCGTCTAAGCCATTGGAAAGATTGGCGCACCCGACAAGATTCGAACTTGTGACCTCTGCCTTCGGAGGGCAGCGCTCTATCCAGCTGAGCTACGGGTGCGGGGGTCTGGACGGGCCGGACCTTAACCGAGCCCACGGGTTGCGCGCAAGGCTGGCCGGACCGGGCCCTTAACCCGTCAGCGGGCGGTTCGCTCCGCTTCGTTTGGCGTCGCTGGTTCATTCAGGTCCCTTGCGTGTCGAGTCAGGTCCAGTTGGTGCTGAGTCAGGTCTGTTTGAGGCTGACTCAGGTCTGTTGAGTGCCGAGTCAGGTCTATTTCAGTTCAAGTCAGGCCGAATGCGGTTCATTCGCCTTCTCCCTGTCCATCCCCTGGCGATACTCGCGCGGTGCGCGATCCGCGGCGCCGCGCCTAATGCTTGCGCGGCGGCCGGACCGGCGCGCAGATCAGCAGCGGCGCACCATTGCGGTCGGTCAACTGCCCTTCGCCGCGATAGTCGACCATCTGACGCAGAAATTTGAACGCCAGCTCATAGGCATGTTCCGGCGATCCCGACTGGATCGGCCCGAGCTGGCCGTAATGCGACAGCTCCACCGCGCAGCCCCAGCCGCCATGTTCATGGCGTTCCGGCGGCTGTATCTCGGCGGAGAAATCGATCAGCACGCCGTTATGCAGGCAGCGACCGTGAAACCGCGCCGGCGCGAAACAGGGAATGCCGTAGTCGTCCGTCACCGGCGCGGCGATATCAGCCGCATGGCCCTCGGCATCGCAGACCTCGAAGCCCTGCCCTTCCATGTTGAAACGCAGGAAGGAAACGGCCGCGGAATAAGTCCATTCGGGATAGCGCGAGCGGAACTGCCCGCCGCCGATCAGCGGACAGGAGAAGCTGCAGAGATAGTCATCGGTGCCGTCATTCGCCGCGACCGGCGCACCGACCTCGCCGGTCAGCGGGCGCGTGATGCCATCGGGGTAGCGGGCGAAGAGGGAGAAGGTGAAGGCTTTCATCCAATATCCTCGAAAAGCTCGCGCATATAACTGCCGGGATCGGCGAGGAAGTTGCGCATGATGCGTAGAAAGGCAATGTTGCCGCTGTGGCGAGAGCGCGATTTCCGGTTCGTCCAGAATGTAGATCACGCGCTGACGGGCATGCAGTTGGCTCCGTTGCACATCGTGAGTCTCCGTTCGCGCCGGGCCATGCCGGGGCGTTCAAAAAATCCTCTCTGTCATCGGAGCGTTATCCGCCGTGTGGGTTGTCCGGCGGCGGTTTCAGCCTGGCCGGGCCCTGACGGGCACTCGCCTTTTCTTTGTAAAACAAAAAGGGAACATTTGCAACAGGAATTGGCGATTTTCTGATGAATACTGGATTGTGCAATTTATGACGGGCGGAAGCCGTTCTGGATTCCCGCCGTCGCGCTTGGCGCAACAATATATGCAAGGCGGCAGAGCCGCCGGGCGCGGGAGCGACGGGCTAAGGGAACGCGCGCCTCATCCGTCCCACTCCGCCTTCGCGGCCCCCGCCTCCAGCAGCAGATCAAGCGGCCCACCGCCGAAGACATGCTCTTCGGTCAGCGTCGCCATCAGGTTCATCGAACCGTAGAAATGCAGGAAATAGCAGTTCTGCAATTCGCGCCGCACCAGGTAATACACCATCTTCAGGATCGGTTCCTGCAGGTGCTGCGGCTGTTCCTTCCAGCGCAGGATCTCGGGCACATAGAGCAGCAGCGTCTCCTGCATGCCCCAGTTGAACCGCGCATTCAGCTCGACGGCGAGATCGCGTTCGAAAATCTCGTGCGACAGCAGCGGCTGTTCATACAGCCGGCCACCGGAATCCTCGCCCGCATAGCAGTGCAGGAAGAGATCGCGGTGATGCGCGGGCGACAGCACCAGCACGCCGGTATTGCCCATGACACTGCGTTCCGGAACGTTGTGGTCGCGGTAGTGCTTCTTCACTTCCTCGTCCCACAGCATGTGTTCGGCGGTGGGCAGGAACCGCCCCCGGTGCAGCTGCTCGAGAACGGCCATACGTTCGCTGCTGGAGCTGCGCGCGCCGGCGATGACGAGGCCGACCTTCTCTGCCGGGCCGGATGACGCGACGATATCCTGCGCCAGCGGCCCGATGATGATGTCGGAATCGAGCCAGACGATGCGGTCGTAGCGGTCCGCCCAGGGCTGGCTCAAGATCAGCAGCTTCTGCCAGGCCGGCGAGCGCGCCTGCGCCCGGCTGCTGGTATCGAGCGGGCAGGCGATCACGATCATGTCGTAGCCGAAGGCCGCGGCATAACTGATCCAGGAGACGCGGCAGAGCCGCCACCAGGTGGAAATATAGTGGTCGCCGATGATGATGGTGACGATCGCGGTCTTGCGCCCGCTGACCGGCACCACGCTGTCGGGCGACTCCAGAATGATCATGGATGGTTCACCTTTCTGGTGACGGATCTGGTGGCTGGTCTGGCGCGTGGCGCGCTGCAGCCGCCATCTTCTTGCCAGAGCCGCCGGGGGGCCGCAACGGAATTGTCAGGCGGCGCGGCGGCGCGTCAGTTCCAGGAACAGGTCTTCGAGATCGGCGTCCTGCGTGGTGAGGTCGTGGATCGCCAGACCCGCCGCCTGCAGTTTCGCCAGCACGCTGCCAAACGGCATCTGGCTCGGGCGGTAGTGCAGCCGCAGCCGGCGCGGTCCCAGCAGTTCGGCGCCCAGCTCCGCCCCCAGTTCGGTCAGCGCCGGCGGGAGCGCGGCCAGATCGGCCTCCAGCGTGACGATCACATCCTTGCGGTCCATGCGCGCCAGCAGTTTCGGCGTCGCGTCATGCGCCACGATGCGGCCGTGGTTGACGATGGCGATATGGTCGCACAGCGCCTCGGCCTCTTCGAGGTAATGCGTGGTCAGCACCACGGTGGTGCCGCGCGCATTGAGCTGCCGCACATAGGCCCAGAGCTGCTGGCGCAGTTCGATATCGACACCGGCGGTGGGCTCATCCAGCACCAGCACCGGCGGCGTATGCACCAGCGCCTTGCCGACCAGCAGGCGGCGACGCATGCCGCCCGACAGGGTGCGCGCGTAGGAATTCGCCTTGTCGGTGAGGCCGAGCGCAGCGAGAATCTCGTCGCTGCGGCGTTCGGCTTTCGGCACGCCGTAAAGCCCGGCCTGGAATTCCAGCGCCTCGCGCGGCGTGAAAAACGGATCGAGATTGAGTTCCTGCGGCACCACGCCGATGGCCGCCCGCGCCGCGCGCGTGTCGGTATCGATGTCATGGCCCCAGACGGCGGCAGAGCCCGAAGTCTTGGTCACCAGGCCGGCGAGGATATTGATCAGCGTCGACTTGCCGGCACCATTGGGGCCAAGCAGGCCGAAGAAGCTGCCGCGCGGAATCTCCAGGGTAATGCCATGCAGGGCCGTCTTGGCCTTGTCGCCTTTGCCATAGACCTTGACCAGATCGCGCACGGCGATCGCCGGGCTCAATGGGGCCGGACCGGAAGTGCTGGAATCGGTCGAAAAATCGGCAGCAGTCATGGCGCGGCCTATGGTGTTTTGGCCCCGGAGGGCTGGCGTGACGGACGGCGCTGCGGTAGGTATCACCTTGGACTGGGCGGGTCAAATTACCCGCCCGTAGAAGACTTTGGAGACAGCCATGCAGGCCAAGACTTCCGCTCCCGAAACCATCACCGTCGACAGCCCGGTCGTGGCCTGCGACGGCGGCGGCGGTGCGCTGGGCCATCCGCGCGTCTATCTCAACATGGGCGACAAGACCGAGATCGACTGCCCCTATTGCGGCCGCGCTTATGTGCTGAAGGCCGGCGCGCACGGCCACGGTCACTGACCTATTTTATTCGTCATCCCCGCGGAAGCGGGGATCCAGACGCCGTCGATATCGCGCTCCTCCGGCACCAGTTACCCGCCGATAGACGGGATGGATCCCCGGCACAAGGCCGGGGATGACGTTTCAGGAGAGTTTCCAAGCGCATGGCATCCAAACACCGCCTCTATCTGGTCGATGGCTCGGGCTACATCTTCCGGGCCTATCACGCGCTCCCCCCCCTGACGCGCAAATCCGACGGCATGCCGATTGGCGCCGTGTCGGGCTTCTGCAACATGCTGTCGAGCTTGCGCGACAAGGCCGAGCATGACCAGGCCGTGAGCCATATGGCGGTGATCTTCGATGCCGGCCGCGAGACGTTTCGCAGCGAGATCTATCCCGAATACAAGGCCAACCGCAGCGAGACGCCGGAAGACCTGATCCCGCAATTCGCGCCGATCCGCGAAGCGACGCGGGCCTTTGGTTTGCCCAGCATCGAGAAGGACGGTTTCGAGGCCGACGACATCATTGCCACCTATGCCCGCATCGCCCACGACGCCGGGATGGAAGTCTGCATCGTGTCGTCGGACAAGGACCTGATGCAGCTGGTGCGCGACGGCGTCGGCATGATGGATCCGATGAAGGACCGCAATATCGGCCCGGCCGAAGTGCTGGAGAAATTCGGCGTCAGTCCCGACAAGGTGATCGACGTGCAGGCGCTGGCCGGCGACAGCACCGACAACGTGCCCGGCGTGCCCGGCATTGGCATCAAGACGGCAGCCGAGCTGATCAACACCTATGGCGACCTGGAAACGCTGCTGGCCCGCGCGGGCGAGATCAAGCAGCCCAAGCGCCGCGAGACACTGCTCAACAATGCCGACAAGGCGCGCATTTCCTACCAGCTGGTCAAGCTGAAGGACGACGTGCCGATGGAACTCGGCCTCGACGACCTCAAGCTGTCGCCGGTGGAATGGCCGAAGCTGTCGGCTTTCCTCAACGAGATGGAATTCCGCACGCTGACCAGCCGCATCGAAAACCGGCTGAAACTGCGCGGCACCGATATGAGCGGCGGCGCGCCCGGCGTGACGGCGCGACCCGAGACGATGTATAGCGCACCGGTCGCCTCGGCGCATAAGGCGACGACGCCGATTGCCTTCCCGGGCGAAGGCGGGCCCGAGCAGCCGGCTGTCAGTCGCGACCATTACGAACTGGTGCAGGATCTCGGCGCGCTGCAGCGCTGGATCGCGCGCGGCTTCGATGCCGGCGTGATCGCCTTCGACACCGAGACCACCAATCTCTCGCCCACCATGGCCGAACTCGTCGGCTTCAGCCTGGCCGTGGCGCCGGGCGAGGCCTGCTATGTGCCGCTCGGCCATCGCAAGGCCGGCGGCGGGCTGGATTTCGGTGGCGAAGGCGAGATCAAACAGATTCCGCTGCAGCAGGCGCTCGATGCGCTGAAGCCGCTGCTGGCCGATCCCGGCGTGCTGAAGGTCGGGCAGAATATCAAGTACGACATGGCCGTGCTGCACGGTTACGGCGTCGAGATCGTGTCCTATGACGACACGATGCTGATGTCCTATACGCTGGATGCCGGCAAGCATGGCCATGGCATGGACGAGTTGTCCGAACGGCATCTGGGCCATACGCCGATCAGCTATGACGACGTGACCGGCACCGGCAAGGCGCGGCTGCCCTTTGCCGAAGTGGCACTGGACAAGGCGCGCGATTACGCCGCCGAAGACGCCGATGTGACCTTGCGGCTCTGGCATGTGCTGAAGCCGCGCCTGCTCGCCGAGAAGCAGGTCACGCTCTACGAGACCATCGAACGGCCGCTGCCCGAGGTGGTCTGCGCCATGGAATGCGCCGGGATCAAGGTCGATCCGGCCGAACTCAACCGCCTGTCGGCCGATTTCGCGCAGCGTATGGAGACCTTCGAGAAGAAGGCGCATGAACTGGCGGAAGACAGCTTCAACATCGGCTCGCCCAAGCAGCTCGGCGAAATCCTGTTCGACAAGATGAAGCTGCCCGGCGGCAAGAAGGGCAAGACCGGGGCTTACTCGACTGGCGCCGAGGTGCTGGAGGAACTGGCCGCCGAAGGCCATGAGCTGCCGCGCGTGGTGCTGGACTGGCGCCAGCTGCAGAAGCTGAAATCGACCTACTCCGATGCGCTGGTTGCCTCGATCAATCCGCGCACCGGCCGCGTGCATACCTCCTTCGCGCTCTCGGCCACGAACACCGGGCGTTTCGCTTCCAGCGATCCCAACCTGCAGAATATCCCGGTGCGCACCGAGGAAGGCCGCAAGATCCGCAAGGCCTTCGTTGCCGATAAGGGCCACAAGATCATCTCGGCCGACTATTCGCAGATCGAGCTGCGCATCCTGGCGCATATCGCCGATATCGGCGCGCTGAAGGAAGCTTTCCTGAAGGGCATCGACATCCATGCGCTGACTGCCAGCCAGGTGTTCAACACGCCGGTCGAAGGCATGGACCCGATGGTGCGCCGTGCCGCGAAAGCCATCAACTTCGGGATCATCTATGGCATGAGTGCCTTTGGTCTGGCCGCGCAGCTCGGCATCCCGCAGCGCGAGGCGCAGAGCTACATCCAGGCCTATTTCGAACGCTATCCCGGTATCCGCGACTATATGGACAGCACCAAACGCCAAGTGAAGGAACAGGGCTTCGTCACGACGCTCTATGGCCGGCGCGTGCATTTCCCCAATATCAATTCGAAGAACCCGGCCGAACGCGCCTTCCTCGAACGCGCCGCGATCAACGCGCCGATTCAAGGGTCGGCCGCCGACATCATCAAACGCGCCATGGCGAAGCTGCCGGCGGCGATTGCCGCCAAAGGCCTGACCGCCCGCATGCTGCTGCAGGTGCATGACGAACTGGTCTTCGAGGCGAAGGAAGCGGAAGTCGAGACGCTGATCGCGGTGGCCAAGGATGTGATGCAGGCGGCGGCCACCCTCACTGTGCCGCTGGTGGTCGAAGCCGGCGTGGGCGACAACTGGGAAGCGGCGCACTGACAAGACTTCGTCGCCCTCGGACTTGATCCGAGGGCCTCAGGCAGGCGGCACGAGATCCTCGGGTCAAGCCCGAGGATGACGGCTCTCAATCACTCAAACACCGGGCGGAAGAAGCTGCGCTCGTAGCGGCGGAAGCATTTGGTCTTCTCGTAAAACGCCATCGCCGCCTGGCATTCGGCATCGGTGGCCGCCGCCTTGCGATACTGCTCATAGGCCGCGAGGCTCGGAAAGCTGAAGCTGGCCAGCGCAATGTCGCTCTCGCCTTCGCTGGGCATCAGATAGCCGTGATGCGTGCCGCCCAGCTTATTCACCAGCCGGATCCACATCCGGCCGTAGTCTTCGAAGTCTTTCAGCTTGTCGGCATCGACTTCGTAGCGCAGGAAACAGGTGATCATGGGGTTCCTCTCTGTTCGTCACCCCGGCCTTGAGCCGGGGTCCCATTTCGTTGCGACGAAAAAATGGGATGCCGGGTCAAGCCCGGCATGACGGTATGGGGTAATTTACTGCGCCTTCACACAGCGCTGCACAATGGCGCCGCAGGGTTCCATGATCTCGCGGCCCATGGCGGTGCGGCCGCGGAACTCGACCTCGCGCACGCGGCCGTTCTGCAGCGCGAAGGTCGCCTCGCAATAGCGGAAATAGTCGTAGGAACTCTCAGCGCGGTTGGTGGGCGTATAGCCGACATCGGAAATCGTCGTCGCCGAGCGGCTGGTCTCGCGGAAATAGCTCCACAGGTCGATGCCATTCTCGCGGTTCAGCGCGGTCGGCTCGCCGGCGCAGGCCTTCAGCTGGGCCTCGGTCATGCCGACCATCTCGGTGCGGGCGCGCTCGGCCACCTGTTCCAGCGGCGAGGCGCAGGCCCCCAGCAAAGGAAGGGCCAGCAGCAGGACGGGAAGCGCGAGGGTTTTGTGCATTGCGCCAATCTGCCGCAACGCCCGGCCGCGGTCAAACCCTCCCATCGATCAGAGCCTTGCGCCGCTCGATATTGTCCCCTCGCCCGCTTTCCGATAAACCAGACACCAACCGAGAAAGGGACCCAGAATGGCCGCGAATGTCACCGTCATGCCGGACAAGCTGCGCGCCGCCGTGCGCCATATCTGCCTGGCCGGCGGCAGCAACGAGCGCGAGGCCGCACTGGTCGCCGACAACCTGGTGCTGGCGAATTTAAGCGGCCATGACAGCCACGGCGTGGGCATGCTGCCGCAATACATTCTCGCCGCGGTGGAAAAGCGCCTGGTGGTGAACCAGTCGGTGCGCGTGACCGGAGATGCCGGCGCGATCCTCAATCTCGATGGCGGCATGGGCTATGGCCAGGTGATCGGCCATGAGGCGATGGAACTGGGCATCCGCCGCGCCAGGGAGACCGGCGCCTGTATCGTCAGCCTGCGCGACAGCCACCATATCGGCCGTATCGGCCATTGGGGCGAGCAATGCGCCGCCGCCGGCCTGGTCTCCATGCATTACGTCAATGTCGTCGGCCGCCCGGCGTTGGTGGCGCCCTATGGCGGTTCGGACGCCCGCTTCGCCACCAATCCCTATTGCTGCGCGATTCCGGCCACCGAGCCCGGCGGCGAGCCCATCGTGCTCGACATGGCGACCAGCATGATCGCCATGGGCAAGGTGCGCGTTGCCATGAACAAGGGCGAAGAGGTGCCGCCCGGCACGCTGATCGATGCGAAGGGCGCGCCCACCAACGACCCCAAGACCATGTTCAATCCGCCGATCGGCGCCATCCTCGCCTTCGGCGAACACAAGGGTTATGGCCTCGCCGTGATCGCCGAGCTGCTGGCCGGCGCCTTCACCGGCGGCGCCACCATGAAGCCCGGCGCCTGGGCGAAGAATACGATCACCAACAACATGTTCTCGGTGATCGTCGATCCCGCCAGACTCGGCGGCGCCGAGAGCTGGCAGCGCGAGACCGCCGCCTTCGTCGAGTTCGTGAAGGCGTCACCGAAGGCACCGGGCTCCGATGGCGTGCAGGTCGCCGGCGAACCGGAGCGGCGCACCCGCATCAAACGCAATCATGACGGCATCCCGGTGGATGCCACCACCTGGAGCGAGATCGTCGCCACGGGTGAATTGGTCGGCGTCAGCGCCAGCCAGACCAACGCCGCAGCAGGACTCAACTGATGAACACTTCCGCGCCCAATCAGACTATTCTGGCCGAAGCCGCCGACCGCCTGCGCCAGGCCTACGACTCCGGCATCGCCTGCGCGCCCGTGCGCGAGCTGCTCTCCAGCGACATGAAAGCCGCCTATGCCGTGCAGGCACTCAACCGCGACCACTGGCTCAAAAACGGCCGTCGCGCCGTCGGCTACAAGATCGCGCTCAGCAACCGTGCGGCACAGAAGGCGATGAACCTCACCGAACCGGCCTATGGCATCCTCTATGCCGACATGCTGATGGGCGACGGCGACGAAGTGGCCACCGGCCGCGTCATGCAGCCGCGCGTCGAGGGTGAAGTGGCCATCGTGCTGGATCGCGACCTCGACATGGAACAGCCCACATTGGCCGATGTGATTCGCGCCGTGGGTTACTGCCTGCCCGCCATCGAGGTGGTCGGCGGGCGGATCGCCAACCTGGATGCCAAGCCGGTGGATCTCGTCGCCGACAATGCCAATGGCGGCGCTTTCGTGCTGGGCGCGCCGGCACGCCGACTCGATGGCCTCGACCTGCGCCGCATGGCCATGAGCATGACCAAGAACGGCAGTCCGGCGGCGAATGGCACCGGCGAAGCCGTCTACGGCAGTCCGCTGCATGCGCTGGCCTGGCTGGCCGGCAAGCTGGTGACGGACGAGATGCCGCTGCATGCCGGCGACGTGATCATGACCGGCACGTATTTCGCGATGCAGGCCGCCGCTGCCGGCGACCAGTTCGAGATCACGGCCGAAGGGCTCGGCCGCTGCGCCGTCAGCTTCGCGGCATAACGAGGACGACCAGCCATGCGCGCGATCGAACTGCAAAGCTTTTCGGTCGACGCCTTGCGCATGGTGGAGCGCCCGGACCCGCAGCCCAAAGCCGGTGAAGTGCTGGTGCGGGTGAAGGCCTGTTCGCTGAATTTCCGCGACTGGCTGATGGCGCTCGGCCAGTATAATCCGAAACAGAAACTGCCACTGATCCCGGTCTCCGATGGCGCGGGCGAGGTGATTTCAGTCGGCGATGGCGTGCAGGGTTTCAAGCCCGGCGACCGCGTGCTGGGGCATTTCTTCCCGGCTTGGCTTGCCGGCGAGCCCAGCGTAGAAAAATTCTCGGTCAGCATGGGCGGGCCGTTCGATGGCTGGCTCTGCGAACAGCGCACGTTTCCGGCTTCGGCGCTCTCACATATCCCCGCGCATCTCTCTTACGAAGAGGCCGCCGCACTGCCCTGCGCGGCGCTGACGGCCTGGAGCGCCATTGTCACGCTCGGCAAGATTCAGCCCGGCGAATGCGTGCTGATCCAGGGCACCGGCGGCGTGGCACTCTTCGCGCTGCAATTCGCTAAACTCGCCGGCGCCCAGGTGATCATGACCTCGTCCTCGGACGACAAACTCGCGCGCGTCAAGGCCATGGGCGCCGACCACCTGATCAACTACAAGACCGACGCCAACTGGGGCCAGTCGGCGCGCGCGCTGACCGGCGGGGCCGGACTGGACCACATCGTCGAACTCGGCGGCGCCGGTACGCTGATGCAGTCGATCCGCGCCATCCGGCCCGGCGGCACGATCAGCATGATCGGCGTGCTGTCCGGCCCCGGCCATGATCTGAAGATTCCGCTGGTGGTGATGCAGCAGATCCGGCTGCAAGGTGTGACGGTCGGCGCCAAGGACGGACTGGATGCCATGCTGCGCGCGATGGCGCTGGCGAAACTCAAGCCGGTGCTCGACGAGCGTTTCGACTTTTCAGAAACCGGCGTGCGTGCCGCATACCATCATATGGGCGGCGGCAGCCATTTTGGAAAGATTGTGCTGACAATCGACTGATGACTTTAGTGTGGGCCTGCGTATAGTGCCGGCCCCATGCAGCCCCGTGTCGCGCTCTACACCTTTGGAATCTTTGCCAAGCCATCGGCCGATCCGGTGAATGACGGCTTCCATGCGCGCAACGATGCCAATCTCGCCGCCGCCGAGGCCAGCGCGGGCTTCATCGCGCGCTCCGGCTACGATGGCGATCCGGGTCCGGCGAGCTGGGGCGCGCATACCTATCCGCGCTTCTATACCGGCAGCGACATGCATTCGCCTTCGACGCTGTCGCTATGGACCGACCTGGAAGCGCCCTTCGCCTTCACCTATCACGGCCTGCATGCCGAGGCGCTGTCGCATGGCCGCGACTGGTTCGCCAAGCCGATCCAGCCCCCCACTCTACATAGGGCGGCCAAACCAGCCTGGCCGCCTTACGTTTTGTGGTGGGTGGCGGCCGATCACGTGCCGGACTGGCGCGAGGGCGTCGAACGGCTGGAGCATCTGCACGATCACGGTGCGTCGGCGCAGGCCTTCGACTGGAAGACACCGTTCGATGCCGCTGGCGTGCCTTACAGCATCGACCGCGAGAGCGTCAGGCGGTATGCCAACCTGAATCAGCGGCGTGCCTAAACCTCCGTATAATTCCGCTGGACGGTCAAGCGGCGCATGGTAGCGTCAGCCGTCTAGCCCCGGAGTCTGTCGCCATGTATCTGCTGATCCTGACCATCGTCCACACCGCCATCAGTCTGGTGGCGCTGGCGACCGGGCCCGCCGTCGTCGCCGACCTGCTGGGCAGCCGCGAACGCGAGGGCATGACCAAGCTGTTCCTCGCCATGGCTTTGCTGACCAGTGCGACCGGGTTCCTGTTTCCCTTCGCGCAACTGCTGCCCTCGCATGTGATCGGCGTCGTCGCGCTGCTGGTGCTGGCCGTCACCATCCCGGCGCGCTACCGCTATCAACTGCGCGGCGCCTGGCGCTGGATCTATGCCGGCGGCGCGGTGGCCAGCCTGTATCTGCTGGTCTTCGTGCTGATCGCGCAGCTCTTCACCAAGATCCCCGCGCTCACCGCCGCCGCGCCCACCCTGAGCGAGCCGCCCTTTGCGCTGACGCAGGCGGCGGCCTTCGTGGTGTTTGCCGTGCTGGGGCTGCTGGCCGTGCGGCGCTTCCATCCCGCGCCGAGCGGTTCCCTCGCCGCTTAATCCGCAGCGACCAGCGGCGGCAGCGCGCGCACGCGGGCGCGCGGGAAGCGGATCGTCACCGTGGTGCCGTTGCCTTCGGCAGAGTCGATGGTGATCGAGCCACCATGCAGCCGCATCAGCGCCTGCACCAGCGGCAGGCCCAGCCCGGTGCCGCCATAGGACTTGTTCATATGGTGATGCAACTGCACGAAGGGTTCGAGCGCGCGCGGCACTTCCTCGCGCTTCATGCCGATGCCGGTATCGCTGACCTGGATCGCCAGCCGTCCGTCGCCTTCCAGGTCCGCCGAGAGCGTGACGCTGCCGCCGGGCGGCGTGAACTTCACCGCATTGCCGAGCAGGTTGAGCAGCATCTGGCGGAAGGCGCGTTCGTCGGCCATCAGATAGGGCAGCAGGTCCGGGAAACTCGCCTGCAGCGTCACGCTGGCGGTGGCGGCGCGCTCGCGCATCAGGCGCATGGCGGCCTCGATCTGCTCTTGCACATCGAGTTCGGCCACGTTCAGCTCCATGCGACCCGCTTCGATGCGGGTATGATCGAGCAGGTCGTTGACCAGGCTGAGCAGATGCCGACCGCTGGCCAGGATGTCGCTGGCATATTCCTTGTAACGCGGGTCGCCGAGCTGGCCGAACAACTCGTTGGTCAGGATTTCGGAAAAGCCGATCACCGCATTCAGCGGCGTGCGCAGCTCGTGGCTCATATTGGCCAGGAAGGCCGATTTGGCATTGCTGGCTTCTTCCGCCGCCTGCTTGGCGCGTTTCAGATCCTCGATGGCGCGGCGCAGCGCATCGGCGTCGCGGTTCACCCGCGCGATCACGCGGTTATACTGCAGAGCGATCTGCTCGACCTCGGAGCCCAGCACCACGCGTACCGGCCGGTCGAAGCCACCCTCGCGGCGCTGGCGTTCCATGTCGCTGACCAGGTCGAGCACCGCTGAGCCGGCGCCATGTTCGGCCTGGTTGAGGCCAATCGCCTCGGCCTGGGCCGAGACGCGCAGCGGCATGGCGATATTGATCGCGCGCAGGATCAAATACGTGAAGCCAAAACCGTAGACGCCGGCGGCGATGCAGCCGAGCAGCTGCACGCCGAACTGGGTGAGACGGTCATGCGGCAGGCCCGATGCCGTGACCGGCCAGCCGGCAGGATCGCCGAAGATCGCCACCGCCAGCGTGCCCCAGATGCCGGCAAACAGATGCACCGGCACGGCGCCGACCGCATCGTCGATCTTCCAGCGTTCCAGCAGCTCGGCGCCGAGGATGGCGACATTGCCGCCGACCGCGCCGATGATCACCGCGCTGAGCGCCGAGGTGTTGTTGCAGTTCGCCGTGATCGCCACCAGCCCGGCCAGAGCGCCGTTGAGGAAATCCTCGGCGCGGATCTTGTTGTAGAGCAGCTGCGACAGGATCAGGTTGGCGACGCCGCCGGCGCAGCCGCCCAGCGTGGTGTTGACCAGGATCGACGGCACCGTCTCGTTCAACGCCAGCGTCGAGCCGCCGTTGAAGCCGAACCAGCCGAACCACAGCAGCATGACGCCGAGCGTGGACATCATCAGGTCATGACCGCGCATCGCCGACTGGCCGGGCAGGAAACGGCCGGTGCGCGGCCCGATGATCAGCACGGCAGCGAGCGAGACCCAGCCGCCGATCGAATGCACCACGCTGGAGCCGGCGAAATCGATGAAGCCGAGATTGACCAGCCAGCCGCCCTCGCCGCCGAACTGCCCGGTATTCCAGGTCCAGTGGGCATAGACCGGATAGATCAGGCCGGAAATCACCATGGTCAGCACGATGTAGCTGGCGAAGCTGACGCGCTCGGCCACCGCGCCCGACACGATGGTGGCAGCGGTGCCGCAGAACATCAGCTGGAACAGGAAAAAGGCGCCGGTGGACAGCGCGCCACGGGCATCGAACAGCCATTCGCTGCCACCGATCCAGCCTGCCCCCGCGCCGAAGGCGAAGGCGAAACCGAAGAGCCAGAACAGCAGGCCGGCGATGCAGAAGTCGGCGAGATTTTTCAACGCCACGTTGATGCTGTTCTTGGCGCGCACGAAGCCGCTTTCCAGACAGCAGAAGCCGGCCTGCATGATGAAGATCATGCAGGTGGCGATCAGGACCCAGGCGATATCGATGCGATCGGGCGTCATGCTGCCCCTGACACGAAGCAAGAGGCATACCATGGGGATTCGCCGATTCCCGGCCGGCTTCCACCTTGTTCCCGGTGCGGTCATGCCTATATTTTCGGCATGGCTGTCGGCATTTACGGCGCGGGCGGTTGGCTTTTGCGCCTCGGGCCCTTATCTGTCATGGCCAAGAGCTGACACCCACTTCCGAGCGACGATACACGCCATGGACTTTTCGCCCAAATCCCCCAGTAGCCTTCCTGGCAGCCTGCCCGGCCTCACTGTCGGCGGTCCTGCCGCGCCTGCTGCGCCCGCCGCGGCACCCGCAGCGGCTGCAGACCTGATCAAGGATGCCGATGTCACCACCTTCATGCAGGATGTCATCCAGGCCTCGATGCAGCAGCCGGTGCTGGTCGACTTCTGGGCGCCGTGGTGCGGCCCCTGCAAGCAGCTGACGCCCGCGCTGGAAAAGCTGGTCAAGGGCGCCAACGGCAAGCTGCGGCTGGTCAAGGTCAATGTCGACGATCCGAAGAACCAGCCGCTGGCCCAGCAGTTGCGCATCCAGTCGATCCCGGCGGTCTATGCCTTCTACCAGGGCCAGCCGGTCGATGGCTTTGTCGGCGCGCTGCCGGAAAGCCAGCTGAAGAAATTCGCCGAAGGTCTGCCCGGCGCGGGTGCGATCCAGGACAGCGCCGCCGAGGCCATCGAAGCCGGCAAGGCCGCGCTCGCCGAACAGGCCTGGGAAGATGCCGCCGCCGCCTTCTCGACCGCTTTGGGCGCCGAGCCCGAGAATATTTCCGCGCTGGGCGGTCTGGCGCGGGCGCTGATCGGCATGGGCGAGGTCGAGGGCGCCAAGGAAATCCTTGAGCAGATTCCGGCCGACAAGGCGGAGCATGCCGATGTGGTTGCCGCGCGCTCTGCGCTGGAGCTGCTGGAAGCCGGCAGTCAGGCGGCGGGCAATCTCAAACCGCTGGAAGCCGCCGTCGCCGCCAATCCGAACGACCATCAGGCGCGACTGGATTATGCCGTGGCGCTGCATGGCGCCGGCCAGGCCGAAGCCGCCATCGACCAGTTGCTGGATATCGTGAAACGCGACCGCAAATGGAACGAGGAAGCCGCCCGCAAGCAGCTGGTGAAAATCTTCGAGGCGATGGGTCCGATGGATCCGGTGGTGGTGGATGCCCGCCGCCGCCTGTCCTCGATCCTGTTCTCCTGATCCGGCCGGGCCCGCCACGATGCATGAGTCCCAGTGCCCCTCCAGCATCGGCGAGCTGACCAACACGATTCCAATCTTTCCGCTCACCGGGGTGCTGCTGCTACCGCGCGGCCTGCTGCCGCTCAATATTTTCGAGCCGCGCTATCTGGCGATGACGCGTGCGGCTTTGCAGGGCTCCAAGCTGATCGGCATGCTGCAGCCGACCGAGTCTTTCGGCCGCGACGGCCAGTCTCCGCCCAAGAATACCGCCGATCTCTACGGCACCGGTTGCGTCGGCAAGATCGTCTCGGCCACCGAGACCGATGACGGCCGCATCCTGCTGACACTGAAGGGGCTCTGCCGCTTCAACGTTTCGCGCGAACTGGACTCCGGCACGCCCTATCGCCAGGTCGAAGCCGATTACGCGCCCTATGCCGGCGACATGACGGTACTGCCGGATGGCCTGTGCGACCGCAACCGCCTGATCAATGCTTTGCGCGGCTATTGCGCGCGGCACAACCTGCCGGCCGACTGGGAGTCGATCACGGCGGTGAATGACGACCTGCTGGTGCATTCGCTGGCGATGATCTGCCCGTTCACGGCCGGCGAGAAACAGGCCCTGCTGGAAGCGGCGGATTTCAAGGCACGCGCCGCCATGCTGGTGTCGTTGCTGGAAATGGCGATGCTGGATCACAGCACCCTGCCGCGTGGCGCCAAGCCCAACTGAGAGAGCGATCATGAGCGAAGCAACACAGCCTTCTTCCGCACCGGCTTCTTCCGCACCGGTCGATCCCAAGCTGCTCGAACTGCTGGTCTGCCCGGTCACCAAGGGCTCGCTCACTTACGACCGCGCACGCAACGAACTGCTCAGCGACAAGGCCGGCCTGGCCTTCCCGATCCGCGACGGCATCCCGATCATGCTGGTCGACGAGGCGCGCCAGATCGACGACACGCATCTGTAATGTCCGACCAGAAGTATTCCGTGCCCAGCGGCCTCAATCCGCGCTCGCTCTACCAGCAGGCCGGGCGCCCTGCCTGCACCGATGTGCGCTACATCTCGGCCGAGAAACGCCTCGAAGTCGCCTTTGAAGACGGCAAGCGGTTCAGCTTCACGGCCGAATTCCTGCGTATCGAGAGTCCCTCCGCTGAAGTGCAGGGCCATGGCCCGAGCCAGAAGACCCTGGTGCCCGGCCGCCGCCATGTCGGCATCATCGGCATCGAGCCGGTCGGGACTTACGCGTTGCGCCTGAAATTCGACGACCTGCACGATACAGGCCTCTATAGCTGGGAATGGTTCTACGACCATGGCCACAGCCAGGACGAACTCTGGCAGGACTATCTGCAGCGCCTGGAAGCACGCAAGCTGAGCCGCGATCCGCGGCGCTGAGCGCCCAGCCAGACGAGCCGTGAGCAGGTTCGTCAAACAGGCGGACACACCCTGTTTAACGTCTGGCGGGCCGCAGCCAGTACCAGCACATCAACAGGCTGGGTATTCCGAGCGTCAGCCAGGAGATCCAGTCCCACAGGCCATCTTCCAGCAATGCCGAGACCAGACCGATGCCGCTCATTACGCCGAGCAGGATCGGCATGCCCCACAATTTCATGTTCATTCCGCAGCTCCCCGGATGCCATCGCGAGCCAGCATGGGCTCCGGCTCGCCTTCCTGCTCCAGTTCGCGGATGCGCTGCTCGATCGGGCTGCGCCGGCGCTGGAACCACAGATACAGGCCGCTGCCGAGCACGACGATGGTGACGAGGTCGAAGAAGGTCCAGATGATCTTCAGCGGCATGCCACCGTAATCGCCGAAATGCAGCGGCTGCGACAGCAGCAGGGTTTTGACATACCACGGCATCTCGCGCGTATCGGTCAGTTCGGCGGTCTGCGCATCCACCAGCACCGGCTTGAACAGCCGCGCCGTCAGCGGCGTGTTGCCGCGCATGAAGATCGCATAGTGATGCGGGCTGCTGAACAGCGTGCCCGGCATGGCGACGAAGGCCGGCTCCATCTCCGGCGCGGCCCTGCGCGCCGTCACCATGGCATTCTCAAGCGGTCCGAGCACGTCGGGCACCGGCTGGCCGGCATAAGGCGCCGTCATCGCCGCCAGCTGGTCATACTGCCAGTATTTGATGATCAGGTCGGCCCAGGTGTTGATCACGCCGGTGCCGCCGACGACCAGCGCCCAGACCACCGTGATAATCCCGAGCATGTTATGCAGGTCGAGCCACTTGATGCGGCTGCTGCGCTGCTTGCGCACGGTGCCGAAATCCAGTTTGCGCATCAGCGGGCCGTAGACGGCGATACCGGTGACGATGGCCACCACAAACAAGAGTCCCATGAAGCCGAGGAACAGTTTGCCCGGCAGGCCGGCGAACATGTCGACATGCAGCTTGAACATGATCTGCATGAAATCGAGATCCCTGGTCGAGCCCTCGCGCAGGATGTCGGTGGTGCGCGCATCGAAGATGAAGAAACCGAAATCCTCCGTCTCGGTCATGGTCTTCGCAGTCGTTGTGAAGACCAGCTCGGGCTCTTCTTCATCCCAGGAAACGTAAAGCACTTTTTCGTCGGGGCGGGCTTCCAGCGTCTTCTGGATCACGCGGTCGAGCGAGGCCATCGGTGTGCCGGCCGGCAACTCGGCGGGCTCCTTCTGGTCGCTCAGCAGGTGTTCAAGCTCATGGTGGAAAATCAGCGGCAGGCCGGTGATGCACAGCATCAGCAGGAAAACAGTGCAGATCAGGCTCGTCCATTTGTGGACGAGGTACCAGGCCTTAAAGGTCTTGACGGTCATGCGCTCTCCGACGCGAAGGAAATACTGCCCCTTGCTAAGACGAGCGAGACGGTAAAAACCGGAGAAGATTCTTTAAAAACCCGGAAAACGGCAAATTACCCGAGGGTTTCGCCCTTGAGCAGGCGTGGCAGGC
The DNA here is from genome assembly GCA_018336035.1 of Alphaproteobacteria bacterium. Lineage (GTDB taxonomy): Bacteria > Pseudomonadota > Alphaproteobacteria > Ferrovibrionales > Ferrovibrionaceae > Ferrovibrio. The sequence continues at coordinate 38,624 of JAGXRD010000082.1, forward strand.
GGCCGAGATCGCCCATGGCATGGCGCATGAACAGCTTCTTCAGCGGCCCGATGCGATTGACCACGCCGAGGCCCAGATCGCGCGCGATACGCAGCGGCGCGATGTCGTTCGAGAACAGCCGCGTCAGGCCATCGGTCACGGCGCCGAGCACAACATTGTCAACGCGGCGCCAGCGTTCGTAACGTTCGAGCACATCGCTGCGACCGATATCGAGGCCGAGCCGGCGCGCCTCGACCACCGCTTCGGTGAGCGCCGCGATATCGCGCAGGCCCAGATTGAGCCCCTGCCCCGCGATGGGATGGATGCCATGCGCCGAGTCACCGACCAGCGCCATGCGATGCGCGGTGTATTGCAGCGCCAGCATGAAGCTGAAGGGGTAGGACCAGCGCGGCCCGACCACGTCGCAGGCGCCATAGCCGGTGCCGAAACGCTGGCGCATCTCGGCAGCGAAGCCAGCGTCATCCAGCGCCATGATGGCAGCGGCGCGTTCGGTCGGTTCGCTCCAGACCAGCGAGGACCGATGGCGGCCCTGTGCGTCGTCGGTCATCGGCAGGATCGCGAAAGGTCCGGCCGGCAGGAAGCGTTCCTGCGCCACGCCTTCATGCGGCAGTTCATGCTGCACGGTGCAGACGATACCGGTCTGGCGGTACGACCAGTCGATGGTGCGGATGCCGGCCTCGCGGCGGATCGCCGACTGGCGACCATCGGCGCCCACCACCAGCCGCGCGCGGATACGTCGTCCGCTGCCCAGCTCGATCTCGGCCGGCGCGCCCGAACCGGAGATGCCATAGTCGATGCTGCGCGCGGTCATCGGCGCGATCAGTTCCAGATTGGGGCAGTCGGCCAGCGCGGCCTGCTGGGCCTGCCGGATCATGCGGTTCTCGACCAGATAGCCGAATGGAGCAGTGCCGATTTCGCTGTGGTCGTAATGCACGAACAGCAGCGAGTCGCCATCCGAGACCCGGATATCCCACATCGGCTGGGCTTCGGAGACATGGCGCCACAGGCCAATGGCGTCCAGCATGCGCTGCGAGGCCAGCGCGATGGCCGAAACCCGGCCGTCAAACCCGGCCTCAGTGATGCGGGCAGGGTCTTCGCGGTCGATCACCGCCACCGAAATGCCGTGCCGGGCCAAGGCGATGGCCTGGGTCAGGCCGTTCAGGCCGCCGCCGATGACGACGACATCGAACAGCTCGGCTGGAGTGCTTTCGGAGGGCTGCGTCATGGCCGGCATCCTCGGCACGGCACTCGCCGTTGTCCAGCCCCGGCCCAGTCCTTGGCCGGAGTCGGGACGTTATGCCGCAATTTCTTTGGACGCGGCGGCCGCGGAGGACTAGCCTCAGGTCATGCCGTTCAAGCCGCTGACCCTCCTGGTTCTGGCGTGGCTGACGGGCCTGCCGCTGCTGTCCCTGCCGTCGAAGGGGCTGGCCGCCGAGCAGATGCCCGTCGATCTCGAATTGCTGCTGGCCGTCGATATCTCGGGCAGCATCGATGCCGACGAGGCCCGGCTGCAGCGCGAAGGCTATGCCCGCGCCCTGATCGACAAGGATGTGATCAAGGCGATCCGCGGCGGCATCCATGGCAAGATTGCCATCGCCTATTTCGACTGGTCGGATGCCTATGTGCAGAACCAGATCATGGACTGGACGCTGGTGCAGGACGAAGCCAGCGCGCGCCGGGTGGCGCAGCATCTGCTGGACACCCAGACCCGCACGGCGCGGCGCACCAGCATCACCGGCGCGATCAACTATGCCATTCCGCGTTTCGGCTCCGGCGCCTACAAGGGCCTGCGGCGCGTGCTGGATGTTTCGGGCGATGGACCGAACAACGATGGCGGACCGATCGACATTGCCCGCGACAAGGCCGTCTCGTCGGGCATCGTGATCAACGGCCTGGTGATCCTGAACGGCAAGCAGAACACCTGGGGCTTCCCGCAGCTGGAAGACCTCGACCGCTATTACGAAGGCTGTGTGATCGGCGGCCCCGGCTCCTTCGTCGTGGTGGCGGAGGGCTTCGATACCTTCCATGAAGCCGTGCGACGCAAGCTGATTCTCGAGATCGCCACGGCGCCCACGGTGCCGCCGGCCTGGCAAAGGATCGGGCCGCCGGTTTTCCACAAGGCGCAGTCCGGCTACCGCTATCCGAAGGGTTGCGACATCGGCGAGCGGCAAAGCCAGGAATTCTGGCGCCGCCGCTGGGACCAGTAGTCGCAAAAATCCCGCCAAAGTCACGCTGCGACACCTTGGCCCCGCCCGGTTTTTGCCGTATTTCCAAGCAATAAACCGACCGGTAGATACACCCGGCCCATCCGACCTGACCCTTTCCTCGGAGTATCCTTCATGTCCACGCGCCCCGGTCCGTTCGACCGCGCCGATTTTCCCTTCGCCCTCCGCCTCGTGACCGAAGCCGCCGCTATCGGCGCGCATCAATGGGTCGGTCGCAGCCGGAAGGAAGACGGCGACGGCGCCGCGGTGGAAGCGATGCGCAAGGCGCTGAACGACATCAACATCAACGCCATCGTGATGATTGGCGAAGGCGAGAAGGACAATGCGCCGCTGCTGTATCGCGGCGAACGCATCGGCCAGGGTGAGCCGGAAATCGAGATCGCCGTCGACCCCATCGAGGGCACGACCAACATGGCCAACGGCGTCGACAATTCGATGGCGGTGATGGCGCTGGCGCCGCGCGGCGCGATGTTCGACCTCGGCCCCAGCTTCTACATGGACAAGCTGGTGCTGCCGGCTGCCGCCAAGGGTAAGGTCGATCCGACCTGGCCGGTGAAGCAGAAGCTGGAGGCGCTGGCCGCCGCGCTGAACAAACCGGTGTCGGAACTGCGCATCTTCGTGCTGAACCGCAAACGCCACCACGCGATGATCAAGGAGATCCACGACGCCGGCGCGCGAACCGTGCTGCAGGAAAACGGCGATGTCGCCGGTGCCTTCATGGCGGTGCAGAAGGGCAGCACGGTCGATGCCCTGTTCGGCACCGGCGGTTCGCCGGAAGGCATCATCACCGCGATCTTCGTGCGCGCGATGGGCGGCGAATTCTTCGGCCGCGTCGATCCGCAGGGTGACGAGGAAGCCGCCAAGGTGAAGGCGTTCGGTCTCGACGCCACCAAATGGATGAGCGGGCATGAGCTGGTGAAGAGCGACGATGCCGTCTTCGTCGCGACCGGGATTAACTCGGGGCCCGTTTGCCGCGGCATCACCATCGAAAAGGGCATCGCCTCGACCCATAGCGTGATCCTGATGGCCAAGACCGGCGCACGCCACGATATTTCCAGCCGCTTCCCCATCGCTTAAGCCAGAGTTCGCCGCATGAGCATGCGTGAAGTCGCCACGCCGTCCTTCGAGGGGCAGAAGCCCGGCACATCCGGCCTGCGCAAGAAGGTCACGGTATTCCAGCAGCCGGGCTATCTGGAAAGCTTCGTGCAGGCGGTGTTCGACTGCGCACCCGAACTGCAGGGCGGCACGCTGGTGCTGGGCGGCGACGGGCGTTTCTTCAATCGCAATGCCATCCAGACCATCCTGCGCATGGCGGCCGCCAACGGCATCGACCGCGTGCTGGTCGGTCAGGGCGGCATTCTCTCCACGCCGGCTGCCAGCGCGGTGATCCGTCGCCATCGTGCGCGCGGCGGCCTGGTTCTGTCGGCCAGCCATAATCCGGGCGGACCGGACGGTGATTTCGGCATCAAGTACAATATCGCCAATGGCGGCCCGGCGCCGGAAGCCGTGACCGAGGCGATCTACCGGCGCACGCAGACGATCCGGCAGTATCGGATTGTCGACGCCGATCCGGTCGATCTCGATCAAATCGGCAGCCGCAAGATCGGCACCATGACGGTAACGGTGATCGATCCGGTCGACGACTATGCCATGCTGCTGGGCGGGCTGTTCGATTTCGACGCGATCCGCGCACTGCTGGCGCGCAAGGATTTCCGCTTCCGCTTCGATGCCATGCATGCCGTGACCGGGCCTTATGCCAGGCGGCTTCTCGTGGAGATGCTGGGTGCGCCTGCGAGCAGCGTGGTCAATGCCGTGCCGCTGGAGGATTTCGGCGGCGGGCACCCCGATCCCAACCCGGTCTATGCGCCGGAGCTGTACAAGGCCGCGGTGCTGGACGGCGAGCTGGATTTCGCCGCCGCCTCCGATGGCGATGGCGATCGCAACATGATCCTCGGCAAGGGCATTGCCGTGACGCCGAGCGACAGTCTCGCCGTGCTGGCCGCTAATGCGACACTGGCACCAGGATATGCCAGGGGCATTTCCGGCGTAGCGCGCTCGATGCCGACCAGCCGCGCACCCGATGCGGTGGCGCGCGCGCTCAAGATCGAATGTTTCGAGACGCCGACCGGCTGGAAATTCTTCGGCAACCTGCTGGATGCGGGCCGCATCACGCTGTGCGGCGAGGAAAGCTACGGCACCAGTTCGGATCATGTGCGCGAGAAGGACGGCCTCTGGGCCGTGCTGTTCTGGCTCAACCTGCTCGCGGCGAGGCCCGGTGAAACCGTGCTGTCGATCCTGCAGGCACACTGGAAACGCTACGGCCGGCATTATTACAGCCGGCATGACTACGAAGCCGTCGATGCCGGGCAGGCAACCGAGGCACTGAACCAACTGCGGGCAGCACTCCCTGCCCTGCCCGGCCAGAAGATCGGCGGCCTGGTGATCACGGCGGCCGACGATTTCGCCTATCGCGATCCGGTGGATGGCAGCGAAAGCAAGGGCCAGGGCCTGCGGGTGATCTGCGGCGAGCAGGCGCGGCTGATCGCCCGGCTGTCCGGCACGGGCACCGAAGGCGCCACCGTGCGTTTATATTTCGAACTCTATGAAGCCGATCCAGCGAAGCAGGCCGACGATGTGCAGACCCGCCTGCAGCCGCTGATCGACTTTGCCGAAGCGCAGACCGGCCTTCGCAAGATCACTGGGCGCGCTGCGCCGGATGTGATCACGTAAGATTGACGTAACTGTCGGAGGAACCATGTCGCTGCCGATGCCGATCGATCAGACGCCCGCCTGGCGCGCCCTCGCCGCCCATGCCAGCGCCACACGTACGCGGCATCTGCGCGATTTGTTCGCCGCCGATGAGACCCGCTTCGAAAAATTCTCGTTCCGCTGCGGCAATCTGCTGCTCGACCTGTCGCGCCAGCGTATCGACGGCGAAACCTTCGACCTGCTGCTCGATCTGGCCAAGACCGCCGAGGTGGAAGCCTGGCGCGAGCGCATGCTGGCCGGCGAACCGATCAACACCACTGAGAACCGCGCAGCGCTTCATACCGCCCTGCGCCTGCCGGCCAGCGCCAGCCTCCATGTCGATGGCATCGACATCGTGGCGCAGGTGCATGGCGAATTGCAGCGCATGGGCGAGATCATCGACGCCATCCGCAACGGCACCTGGCGTGGCACGACGGAGAAAAAGTTCAAGAGCGTGGTGGCCATGGGCATTGGCGGCTCGGACCTCGGCCCGCGCATGGCACTGGAAGCGCTGGCGGCAGATAAGCTACCGGATATCGATATTCATTTCGTCAGCAACGTGGACGGCACCGACATTGCCCGCGCACTGCAGAAATGCGATGCCGAAACCACGTTGTTCGTGGTCGCCTCGAAAACCTTCACCACCCAGGAAACCATGGCCAATGCCGAAACGGCGCGGGCCTGGCTGCAGGAAAAGCTCGGCCCTGGCATCATCGACTGGCCGCGGCATTTCATGGGCCTGTCGGCCAATACGACCGTTCCGGGCAAGTTCGGCATCCGGCCAGAGCAGGTGCTGCAATTCTGGGATTGGGTCGGCGGTCGCTATTCACTGTGGTCGGCGATCGGCTTCCCGGTCGCGCTGGGCATCGGCATGGAGAAGTTCCGCGAAATGCTGGATGGCGCCCATGCGATGGACCATCATTTCCGCACCGCGCCGCTGAACGAAAACCTGCCGGTGCTGATGGCGCTGGCTGGCGTCTGGAATGTGAATTTCCTCAATTCGCCGGCTCTGGCCGTGCTGCCCTACGATCAGGGCCTGTCGAAACTCGCGCCCTATCTGCAGCAGGCCGATATGGAGAGCAACGGCAAGGGCGTCGACCGCTGGGGCCGGCCGCTCGGCTTCAATACCGGGCCCATCGTGTTCGGCGAGCCCGGCACCAACGGCCAGCATGCCTTCTACCAGCTGCTGCATCAGGGCCCGCAGATGATCGCCTGCGATTTCATCGCGCCGCTGAAGAGTCGCTATCAGATCGGCAAGCATCACGACATGCTGCTGGCCAATGTGTTTGCCCAGGCCGAAGCACTGATGCGTGGCAAGACCCGCGCCGAAGCCGAAGCAGAGTTGCGCGCCGAAGGCGCCGACGAGGCGAAGGTGGCCGCGCTGGCGCCGCACAAGGTGTTCCCCGGCAACTGGCCCAGCACCACCGTTCTGCTGCCTCAGGTCGATCCCTACCACCTCGGGATGCTGATTGCACTCTATGAGCACAAGATTTTCGTGCAGGGTGTCGTCTGGGGTGTGAATTCCTTCGACCAGTGGGGTGTCGAACTGGGCAAGCAGCTCGCCAAACCGATCCTGGAAGAGCTGACCGACCCCTCGGTGCGGCATGCGCATGACAGCGCCACCGCCGGCATGATCGCTCTGGCGCGCAGCCAGCCCCGGTCGTAATCTGCAGCCGTAACCGGTCACGGTGGGGTGGCCGGCGGGGTTTGGGGTTTTTGTCAGGATGCGAGTGCTGTCGCCATGAGCGAAGCCAACGTCGCACGCCAGCAGGATGCCGCGCGCCAGCAGGACGCGGTGAGACAAGGCATGCGGGAGATCGACTTCGTCCTGCATTCGTCCTGGCGGCTCGGCAAGACCATCGTGGCCGGCTGGACCCATGAAGGCGGCCGCGCCAGTTTCTGTTTTTCCGAACCCTATACGGTGCTGGGCAGCGCCGAGGAACTGCCGCGACTGGTGCGCGGCCGGCGGCTGATGGATGCCGCCAGCTTCGCCGAGACCTGCAAGCTGCTGCGCGCACGCCCGCTGACCATGGACCTGCCCTTCACCATCGGCACGGCCAAAGGCGACGTCAGTCCGCTGCAGATCGAGAATCTGGTGAAGCGCTACACGATCAGCGCCACCGAAAGCCGCGCCGTCATCCTGTTCGACATCGTCAGCTTCTCGAAACATTCGCCGCTCGAGCAGGTGGCGCAGCTGTCGTCGCTGGAATATTCGATCAACTCGGCGGCCAAACGCCTGAACCAGGCCGGCCTGCGCACCGAACTGGCGCGCTCAACGGTCGGCGACGGCTTCTATGTCTGGAATCGCGGCGAAGGTCCCGATGCCGACCTGCGCAGCTGGCTGGCGCTGCTGCTGATCCTGGCCGACAATGCGCTGGCGCGGCAGAAGGGCAATGCTCGGCTGGTGCCGACCCTGCGCGCGGCTTTCACCGTCGGCAGCCATTTTTCCTACCATCAGGTGGAAGGCACCACGCCGCGCGGCTTCGAATACATCGTTGGCGAAGTGACCATCACGCTGGCACGCATCATTGCCAAGGCGCTGCCGGGCCAGATTCTGATCGGGCAGTTCCAGCGCGAACTGGGCGGCACGGCCGGCAGCATCGAGACCTACGGCTTCCGGGCCAAGGCCGAACAGATTGCGGCCACTCTCTCGGGTCTGGAAGTCGGCAATGCCGGCCTGCTCGGCCTGCGCAGCCGCACCACCAGCCCCGGCGACAAGTCAGGTCCGACGGTCTATCGCATCGGCGACAAGCACGGCTACACGCACCAAGCCTTCAATACGCGGGTGACGGTGGATCGGGAAAACTGCGAGCCGCTGATGCTGGGCCGCACCAGCGCTGAGCTGGCGGAGTTCACCGCCGAACCTGCGCCCTATGACCCCAAGGCGGCGCTCAAGCGCTAACGGATTGCCAACCGACGTCAGCCGGGCATTTTTTCAATGGCCGCGAGACCGTCTTTCATCAGCTTGCCCGCAGCCGCAGCGCCGCTGACCAGTTCCAGCATGCGCACGGCACCGTAGAGCTGCTGCTTGGCGGCATCCTTGCCGATGCCATTCAGCTTGCCGGCCCTGATATCGGCGACCAGCGTGCTGCCGCCCTGCTCGATCTGGCCGCCGAGTTGCTTGAGCGTGTCGCCCACATCCTTCTCGGCACCGATGCCGCCGGCCACCCTGGCCACCTTCTGGATCGCATAGACGCGATCTTCCGCCTGTACTTTGGCATTGAAGATCGCTTCCTTGACGGCGGCCTCCTGGCCCGGTTCGATCGCGGCCGGCGTCGCCAGCGCATCCAGTAGCTTGACATCGGCCCCGGCGAGCACGCCGGATTTGACCATGTCGCGCAGCTTGCCGCCGGCGGCCTCCATCTCGGGCTGCGGCCCATCGGCCATGCCATCAGCCTTCAGGCGGCCGATCATCACCACGAAATCGTCCACCATGCCGGCGATATTGCCGGCCTCCATCTTGCCGGCATCGGCGCGGCCGATGGATTTGAAAAAGCGCTTGGAGTCGCCGGCGATCATGCGGCGCGCATACTGGCCGGGTTTGAGGCCGGCGATGCCGGTCGGCATGTCGCCCAGGCCATCGAAAATCGGCAGCGCCTGGAAAGGATCACTCATGCGGGACAGGATGAAAGCGATCATGTAGCCCGGCAGTCCGGCGCCGCTGGCGCAAAGGGCCGTATAATCCTCGCGGATCGCCTCTGCCTGTGCTTCGAGCAGCCTGCCGACCGGCTTGGGCGACAGTTCATCGCGCAGGGTCTCCAACGCGCCGGCAATCTCGAGCATGCACATCATGTCGACGAGATCGAGATAGACGGTTTCGCTGCCCAGTCTGGCGACCAGGGCGGCGCGATGCGCCGGATCGCTGTCGGCCTGGCTGACCTCCTCGCGCAGGCGGCGCGCGACGATGCCCCACAGCGTGGCGCCCAGCTTGGGGATGCGTGGATCGGCGCTGGCGCCGATGGCCGGCGCCGTGGAGGTGCGAATGCTGGCTTCCAGTTCCTTGACCGACGACTGGTCGAGCGATTGCAGGATGAAGTCCCAGCACGGCGCCAGCGAGGCGCGCGAGATGCGGCCGAACTGCTTGTCGCCGTCTTCCGGCAGGATCAGCAGGTCTTCGAAGGGATGGCAGAAAATGCGCTGCAGCGTCAGATGGCGTGGCGGCCGGGTCTTGGCCAGTCGCGGCCGCAGGGTGCCGAGGGCCGCATCCGCGAGGGCAGCAGAAAGAACGACGGCGCGCGAGCGTTCGATGAGCAGGGTGAGCTGGGCCACCTTCTCGTCGGGTATCTCGAACAGCTTGCGCTCGATGTCGCGCAGCTCGGACGCAAGATCGGTCATATCCGTTTCCGCTTCACGTTCTCTACGCGCCGGACCATCTCGATATCGAGCGAGCCGGAATTCCACCCTTCAAGAGCGCGCACCTGCATGCGCGTATTCTCCTGCATCGCCGCCAGATTGGGCCGGTTGGCGGCTTCCTTGTCAGGAATGATGGGAAGAACTCGATAAATTTCCGTTACCGCCGCGCGCTGGGCATCGCGGTCGCGGTCTTCCGCGTCTTTCCACAGCAGCAGGATGAATTCCCATCCGTCTACGGTCCACCACAGTCGGCCGATATCGCGCTGCAGCGTTTCTGTCGCCTTCTCCCAATTGGAGAGGACGCGCTCGGCATACTCCACCGGACGTAAAGATGCCGCGGCCAGATCGCGGGCGAAGTCGTCGGTGAAATAAGCGACCCTGGCGATGCCGCGGGCCAGCTCGGCAGCCTCGGACTTGTCGCTGTCGGACCAGTGGTTGAGCGACTGGCCCAGACTGGCTATGCCGCTGATCAGGCGGCGCAGCCGGCTTTCCTTGGGCATGCCCGGCATGCCGAGCGGCGAGATGAACTGGCCCCAGCGCTCCAGCCGGTCGTAGAGTTCGTTGGCATTGGTGCCAAGCTTCTTGGCGATCTCGCCCAGGCCGGAGCGGATGCGGTCGCGGCCAGCCGGGGAGGTGAAATCCGACACCTGCAGGCTCATCTGGCCGCCGGAGAGGCGATCCAGCGCCGTCTTGAACAGGAAGTAGCGCGTGAGGAGAACTTCGTTCTCTTCCTCGGTGATGGCTTCCTCGGCGCTCTTCTGCGCCTCGGGTCCGGCCAGGCCGGTGCGCGCCGTTTCCAGCGTCGCCATCCGCACATCGGGCGGCAGACAGGAATTCTTCTTGAAGATTTCCTCCTGCAGCGCGCGGTCATGCATGGTGAGCTGGAATATCTCGGGCACATCCTTCCAGCGGATGACGTAATTGCCCTTCACGCCGGAGAAGGCAGAGACCGTCAGTTCCAGATTGTCGCGGCTGTCCACGCGCACGCGCGCCTGGCTCAGCGCCGGCGTGGTGAAGGCAACCGCCGTCCCGCGCTCTTCGAACTTCGCGGGCTGGAATTGCGACGCAGACCCCCTAGGGAAGTTCATTCTTTATCCGACAAAAAATAGCGAAAACCCCACCCCTACTAAACCACAAGGCGGGTACAGAGCAAATGACCCGGCCGGGTCAGCCCAGCCATTCCCGCGATTTTTCGATCACCCGGATGGTCTCGTCCCACAGGTCCATACGATGCAGATCGGCCGGATCGACCCAGGCCACCGCGGCGGCATCGTCGCCCGCCACCGCTTCGCCGGCCACCCAGCGGGCAACGTAGTCGATGATGGTATAGTGGTAGAGCACGCGGCCGGCCGCATCGCGCTGGATCGAGTCGATCACCTCGACCAGGCCGAGCAACTGGATCACCACGCCGGTTTCCTCGGCGATCTCGCGGTGAATACCGGCCTCGACCGTCTCGCCTAGATTCTGGGCGCCACCGGGCAGGCTCCAGATGCCGGCACGCGGAGGATTACCGCGCTGTACCATGAGAACTCGCCCGTCCTTCCAAACGATCGCACCAAGCCCGACCAGGGGATTGGGGGGGTATTCACGCGGCATTCAGGCATCTCCACACGGGCCGGGGAAAGCGATCAGGATAGCCGAAAGCCCGGCCGGGGGTTATCGCCGGGCAAATCGGTCACTGGTCCGAACTTTAGGCCTGCCATGGCGTTGAAGACGACTCTTTGGCAATGGGGCCGGCAGGATCGGTAGCTTTCAGGTTGAAAGCAGAGACTCAGCGTTGTACAGCGGAATTCCAGGGCCATCCGGAATATGGTCCCGGCGAACAGTTCTGGGTATAATAGTAACGATTTCAAAATCTTAGGACCTCGCCCTTCTCATGAGCCTAGCCCTTCCCCTGACCGGCAAGCGTATTCCGATCCAGTTTGGCCTGCTGATCATGGGCTTCGCCGTGCTGGTGACGATGAGCCTGACCTCGCTCTGGCTGGCACGCGAATCCGATCGGGCCATGGAGATCGTCGCCCATACGCTGGAGGTCAATTCTGCCATCGTGACCTACCAGGGGGCGCTGCGCCGGGCCGAGAGTGGCGAACGCGGCTTCCTGCTCACGGGCGAGGAAATCTACCTCAACGATTACCGGGAGGGACAACGCCGCTTGGGTCAGATTCAGGGCCAGCTCCAGGCGCTGATATCAGACAATCCGGAGCAGCAGGCGCGACTTCAAAACGTGCTGCCGTTGATCGAACGGAAAATGGAAAAACTGGCCACCACCATCGCGCTGAAGCAGCAGGGCCGGAACGATGAAGCGGTCGCAATCACCAAGACCGGGGTTGGCCTGGAGGTGATGAACCAGATTCTGGCTCAGATTTCCTCCATGATCGCCAGCGAACGCGCACTGCTGGAAGAACGGCGACACTATGCCGATCGCACCAATATCGTACTGTTCATTGTCAACTTCGTCGGCGGCCTGATCATCGCGGTGCTGGCGCTGGCCTCGATCAACCTGATCCGCAAGCGCAGCCAGCAGGCCGCCAGCGCGCTGGAACAGCTGGAAGTCGCGCATGCCGAACTGGCAGCCGTGAACCGCAACCTGGAAGAACGCGTCGCCGAGCGCACCGCCGATCTGCGCGAGGCCAATGACGAGATCCAGCGTTTCGCCTTCATCGTCAGCCATGACCTGCGCTCGCCGCTGGTGAACATCATGGGTTTTACCAGCGAGATGGAAGCCCTGCAGGGCGATATCTTCAGCGATCCGCCGCAGCCGGCCGAGCAGCGGGCGCAGCTGCGCCGCGAGGTGAATGAAGCGCTGGGTTTCATCAAGAGTTCGATCGCCAAGATGGATCGCCTGATCAACGCGATCCTCAATCTGTCGCGTGCCGGCCGTCGCGAATTCACCGCGGCGCCGGTCCAGCTCAACGCGCTGCTGACCGCGATGTCGAAGGATGTCGCGCACCGCCTGCAGGAAATCGACGGCGAGCTGGAGATCGCGCCGCTGCCGGAAATTTCCAGCGACCGCCTGGCACTGGAACAGATTTTCTCCAACCTGATCGACAACGCCATCAAATACCGCAGCAACGACCGGCCGGTGCGCATCCGCATCGACAGTGAGGAACGCGGCAACTTCGTGGTGATCCGCGTCAACGACAATGGTCGCGGCGTCGACAAGAAGGACTACGAGCGCATTTTCGAGCTGTTCCGTCGCGCGGGTGTGCAGGACCGCCCCGGCGAAGGCATCGGCCTAGCCCATGTTCGCGCCCTGGTCCGCCGCCTTGGCGGCTCGATCCGCGTGGATAGCGAACTCGGACAGGGCACCACCTTTACGGTAATTTTACCAAAAAAGTGGACTGCTTGACCCCTTAAGGGGAAAGCATATGTCCGATCAGACTCCTGTAACGATCATTATGATCGAAGACGACGAAGGCCATGCGCGGCTGATCGAAAAGAATATCCGTCGCGCCGGCGTCAACAACGAGATCAAACCGTTCACCACCGGGATCGATGCACTGAACTTCCTGCTGGGCAGCGACGGCAGCGGGCAGCAGCATAAGGGCGAGGCGCTGCTAATCCTGCTCGATCTCAACCTGCCCGACATGTCGGGTGTCGATATCCTGCAGAAGATCAAGCAGAGTCAGGGCCTGCACATGGCGCCGGTGGTGGTGCTGACGACGACCGACGACAAGCGCGAGATTCAGCGCTGCTACGATCTGGGTTGCAACGTCTATATCACCAAGCCGGTCGACTACGAACATTTCGCCCAGGCGATCCGCCAGCTCGGCCTGTTCTTCACCGTGATGCAGGTGCCGGAGAACGGGACACACTGACCGATGCAGCCGGCACAAACAGAAACGGCGGGCATGGCCCGCCGTTTTCGTTTCGT
>JAGXRD010000083.1 GCA_018336035.1 Alphaproteobacteria bacterium
CGTGGCCAAGAGCGCGCCCGACGGCTACACGATCGGCTCGGCCACCATCGGCCATTTCGCCATCAATCAGTACCTCTATTCCAAGATGAGCTGGGATGCCGACAAGGACATCCTGCCGGTCTCGATGACCTGGGAACTGCCCAATGTCGCGGTTGTGCCGGCAGAGCATGTGCCGGCACAGAATCTCAAGGAGTTCATCGCCTGGGCCAAGGCGCGGCCGACCGGTATTTCCTATGGCAGCCCGGGCATCGGCACCACGCCGCATCTGTCGGGTGTGCTGTTCTGCCAGCGCGCCGGCGTGAAGGGCGAGCATGTGCCCTTCCGTGGCGCGGCACAGACCATTCCGGCGATGCTGTCGGGCGATGTGCATATCGCCGTCGACAACCTCGCCTCCTACATCCCCTTCATCAACTCGGGCAAGCTGCGCGCGCTGGCCGTCACCTCGGCGGACCGCTGGCCGACCATGAAGGAGATTCCGACCATGGCCGAAGCTGGCATGAACGACTTCGTCGTCACCTCCTGGGCCGCCTTCGTGGTGCCGGCCGGCACGCCGAAGGAGATCGTCGCGCAGCTGTCGAGCGCATTGCAGGAGATCTCGAAGAAGCCCGAGATCCAGGAGAAGTTCATGACCACTGGCGCCCGCAGCCTGGGCAGCACGCCCGAGGTGGTGACCGCGCGCAGCGTGAAGGAGCGCCCGATGTGGAAGAGCGTGGTGGAAAGCTCCGGCGCCAAACAGGATTAACTGGGCAGGACTAAGCGGGGGAAAAAGTTACGGCACCGGGCCGTCGAGCCAGGCGATCACGGGGCAGTTCACCGTGATGCCGGTCGGCTGCGGCCCGGCGATCCGTTTGGCGGTGCCCAGCGCGTAGATGTCATTCTGATGGCGCTGCACAGCCACCGCGGCGGTGTCGCGCCATTCCAGCTTGCTCACGCTCCAGAGCGGCGAATAGCCGCTGGCGGTGCGGCCCAGCGGAAAAGCCGTCAGGATATTGAGCGGGCTGCCGAGCCCTGGCGCATCGGCCAGCGTGGCCCTGGCATCGGCGCGACCCAAACGCAGGAACTGCTGCAGGCCCTGTCCGTCGCCGCCGTTGACCACCGCCAGCAATGCGATATCGGCCTCGCCTTCGCCCAGCTGCGGCACATGGATGGCGCGTTCCAGCGCCGCGACACCGGCATCGCTCGCCTCGGTGCTGATATAGACGACGCGGCGGCCCTCGGCGAAACCATGGCTCAGCAGCAGCGTGACGGTGCGCCGCAGCGTGTCGATTGCCAGCACACGATCCTGCAGATCGCTGTGGCCCGTAAGATCGAAGGGTCCGTCGCCGGTCGCAACAATGGGCGCATTCAGGACCGGGCCATTGTCGGCCAGCCGGATGAAGGGCGAATAGGCCGGCGGCGCGCTGCCGCCCGGGATGGCAAGCTGCGGCGGATAGCCCTGCGGCCCGGCCCGGACCTGGCGCTGCGCGGCGAAATCCGGCGCGGCGGCGAAGCGTAGGTCGCCGCGCTGCCACGTCACGCGCTGCACATGCCCGGCGCGCGCCAGCAGCGGCGCATGCACCACGCCGCGCGCCGCCGCATCGGCGGCATCGGACGAGTCCGTGACGATATACCAGACAGTTTTGCCGGCAGCTTCGCCACGGAACAGCGGCAGGGTCACCCTATTCGCTTCGGCATCCACGCTGATCGCCGAGCGCAGCACGATCTGGTCGCGTGGCAGTTCGGTTGCCAGCGCGGGCACGGCAGTCAACAGAACGAGAATCAGGCTGGCGAGCTGGAGCATCGGTACAGTCTGCCCCAGCCCGGCCGCCCGGCGAAAAAACTTTACGTGACCGCGATCAGGCCTTGTTGCGGGTAATCAGCCGGCCGTTGGCTGCACCCGTCACGCCCTTGCCGCCGACATAGCTGCTCTCGCCGTTCACCCAGACTTCCCGGATGCCGGCGGCCGGCTGGATCGGGTTACTGAAGGTCGCCGTGTCGATCACCGTCTCGGGATCGAACAGCACCAGATCGGCATAGGCGCCGGCGCGGATCGCACCGCGATCCACCATGCCGAAGACGCGCGCCGTCAGCCCGGTCATCTTGTGGACGGCGGCCTCCAGCGACAGCAGCTTCAGATCGCGGCTGTAATGGCCCAGCA
Source organism: Alphaproteobacteria bacterium (assembly GCA_018336035.1). Taxonomy (GTDB): domain Bacteria; phylum Pseudomonadota; class Alphaproteobacteria; order Ferrovibrionales; family Ferrovibrionaceae; genus Ferrovibrio. The sequence continues at coordinate 2,138 of JAGXRD010000083.1, forward strand.
CGCGCGGGAAGGTGCCCCAGAGGCGCGGATGCGGCATATCGTTGGACGGGATGCCGTCCGAGCCGATCATGCTGCGCGGATGCGCGATGATCCGCTGCACGTCGTCTTCGTTCATCATGAAATAGATCGCCGCGGCAGGAAGAAGCCGCTTGGCCGCCGTGACGATATCAGTGCCCCATTCCGCGGCAATCTCGGCCAGCATGCGGCCGCGCATCTCGGGGTAAGGCTCCGACGACGCGATCTGCACGGCCATATCCTCACGCAGGCGATCCGGCAGCAAAGCCGTGGAACTGGCCGCGTAAGGGTAGACGTCGAAATCGACCATCTGCTCTTTCGCCGCTTTGTCGATCAGCGCCAGGGTTTCGGTCGAACGGCCGAAATTTTCCGGGTTGGTGCATTTGTGGTGGCTGATCACCACGGCCGAGCCGCTGTCGCGGCCGATTTTCAGCGTCTCCTGGATGCTGTCGACCACGCCGTCGGCCTCGTCGCGCATATGCGTGACATACAACCCACCGCGCGAGCGCAGGCCTTCGGCCACGGCGATCACTTCGGAGGTCGGCGCGGCGCGGCTGGGCGGATACCACAGGCCCGAGGAAAGCCCCGACGCGCCTTCGTCCAGCGAATCCATCAGGCGCTTCTGCATGACAGCCGCTTCCTTGTCGGTGGCGGCGCGCTGCACGTCATGGTCCATCGCCACCACGCGCAACGACATATGCCCGACCAGCGCATAGGTGTTGGTCGCCGGCGGCGTCTTGCGCAGCTGCTCGGCATAATGGGCGAAGGTCGGAAAGGCCCAGGCGCTTTCCAGGCCGACCAGGTCGAGTGGCGGCGGCGGACGCTGCTTCATGGTGGCCGGCGCCAGGCTGATGCCGCAATTGCCGATCACCACGCTGGTGACGCCCTGGCTCAGCTTGCAATGCATGCAGTCCGGGCCATGCAGCACGGCATTGTCGTCATGGGTATGGGCGTCGATGAAGCCGGGCGCGAGCGCCAGACCCTTGGCGTCGATTTCGCGATCCGCCGACTGGGCGCCGAGATCGCCGACCGCCACGATACGGTCGCCGCTGACGCCGACATCGCCGGTGGTGGCTGCCGCCCCGCTGCCGTCGAAGATGCGGGCGTTGCGGATGGCGAGATCGTAGCGTTTGGTCATTTCGCGATCCGCCGCGTGTGGTTGAGCGCCGCCTCGATCAGGTTCTCGCTCGCTTCCGGCGTCCTGAACGCGGAATGCGCCGAGAGCGTGACATTGTCGAGTTTGGTCAGCGGGTGATCCTTGGGCAGCGGCTCGATATCGAAGACATCGAGGCCGGCATGGCCGATCTGTTTCGACTGCAGTGCCGCGATCATTGCCGCCTCGTCCACCACGGCGCCGCGCGCGGTATTCACCAGGATGGCGCCGGGACGCATCTTGGCGATGCGCTCGGCCGAGAGGAAACCGCGCGTCTCGTCGTTCAGCAGCAGATGCATGGAGACGACATGGCTCAGCTTCAGCAGCTGGTCGAGTTCGACGAAGGTGACGCCCTCGGGCGCATCCTTCTTGCTGCGGTTCCAGGCCAGCACCTTCATGCCGGCACCCAGACACAGCCGGGCCATCTCGGCGGCGATGCCGCCATAGCCGACCAGGCCAACGGTCTTGCCGGTCAGTTGCATGCCATCCATGCGCAGCCAGTTGCCGGCGCGCATGCCGCGATCCATGTAGGCGAAGCTCTTGCTCGCCGCCCACATCAGGGCGAAGGCGCATTCGGCCACGGCGGTGTCGCCATAACCCTTGATCAGATGCACCTCGATTCCGAGCGCGGCCAGCTCTTCCACATTCATGTAACTGCGCGCGCCGGTGCCGAGGAAGACGACGTGCTTCAGCCCCTTGCACTGCTTGGCCACATCGGTCGGCAGATAGGTATGGTCGATCCAGGCGATCTCGGCATCGCCCAGCACGACCGGCAACTCGGCCGGCTTTACATCGGCATTGCGATTGACGCTGACGGCGGGATCGGAGGATTTGTGCAGGCGCTCGGCGAGATCGCCAAGCGTAGGGTTGGCATCGACGAATACAGCACGCACGGGCGACTCTCGCTGTTAGGAACGACGAGCCCGCATTGTGGCGAGTCCGGCGGCCAGTGTCACCCCTGCCGCCACCAGCAGCACCCATATTCCCGGCCGCAGCCCCATCTCGACACTGAGGTTGGCCTCCAGCACGCGCGGAACCACCGCCGGACCAATCTTCCAGGCGAAGTAGGCAGCTTCGATGCCGATGGTCAGCAGTCCGGCGAAAACACCCAGCACCGCCACGGCCCAGACCGGCAGCGCCGCACCCCGCGGCTGCGCCTTGCGCCACAGCCGGTAACCCAGCAACCACGCCAGGAATCCGATGATCAGCAGCGGCTGGAAGATATCAGCCTTCACCTGCAGGAAATAATGCCAGGCGCCCAGCATGGCGGCGGGAAACACCAGCCGGTGCAGCATCTGCCAGCGCCGGCCGCCAAGCCGTCGCAGCATGGCATCGGTCGAGGTCGCGAGCAGCAGCATGAGCGAGACGAGCGCGACCAGGCCGATGATCAGATAATTCGACTTGAGGATCTCGCTGAAGATCTTGTCGAACACGAAGGCATGGTTCGCCATGTAGAGGATGAAATGCGCCAGCAGGTACAAAGCCGCCGCCACGCCGGTCATGCGGCGCAGCAGTGCCAGCCGGCCGTAGCGCGAAATCTGGCGCAGTGGCGTGACCAGCAGCGACACCAGCAGGATACGCACGCCCCAGGTGCCGGTCTGCAGAATCAGTTCGGTGAAGGGCCGCGGGCCAAGATCGTTCTGCGCGGTACGCCAGAGCAGCCACAAAGCCGGCAGCAGCAGGGCAGCAAAGACGACAGCCTTGAACGGCGAGAAGCGGCCGGCGCCGCCTTCCTGCCAGGGCCAGCCGCGTTTCCAGGCAGTGATAGGGGATGTGTTGCGTGCTGCGACGTTCATAGCGGCCGATATAGCTCAGGACGCAGCCGTTTGGGGGAAACTTATCGTGAAGCGCGTGCCCTCACCCGGCCGGCTTGAGACCGCGATGGTGCCGCCCAGCACCTGGCTGACCAGATTGTAGACGATATGCAAGCCGAGGCCCGTGCCGCCGGTGCCGCGCTTGGTGGTGAAGAACGGATCGAAGACGCGCGGCAGGTCGTCGGCAGCGATGCCTTTGCCGTTGTCACGGAATTCCATGACGATGCGGCCCTCGCGCGGCACAGTCACCGCGATATGGATCAGGCCAGGTTCAGTGCGGCCGTCATAGCCATGCTGGAGCGCATTCATCAGCAGATTGGTGACAATCTGGCCCAGCGCGCCCGGACGGTTGCGGATCATCAGATGCGGCGCGCAGTCGATCTCGACGCGATGCGCAGTGCGCCGCAAAGCCGGCGCCAGGCTGAGCATGATTTCCTGCAGATATTCTCCCAGCCCGAAGTCGCGCACTTCGTCGGTGGTCTGATCGACCGAGACCTGCTTGAAGGCCTGAATCAGCCGGGCGGCGCGCGTCAGGTTGCCCTGCATGATGCGGGTCGCTTCGGTGGCCGTCTCCAGAAAGTCTTCGAGGTCCGTGCGCTTGAGCTGGCCGTCGCGGAAGCTGTTGGTCAGCTGCTCGACCTCTTCGGCCAGATGCGATGCAGCCGACACACCGATCCCGAGCGGCGTGGAAATCTCATGGCTCATGCCGGCGACCAGCGAACCCAGCGACGCCATCTTCTCGGCCAGAATCAGGTTCGCCTGCGCGCCGCGCAGATCAGCCAGTGCCCGTTCCGCCTCTTCCTTGGCGCGGCGCAACTCGTCTTCCATGCGCCGTCGCGCGGTAATGTTGGTGCGCACCACCACCAGGTCGCCCGATGGCGTGACCCGTTCATGCACCAGGAACCACTCACCCGCCGTGGTACGGATTTCGATCATGCGTTCGGGGATATGCCGGCGCGAGGTGGTCGTCGAGCCAGCCGTGCTGCCCGCCTCGCGTTCGTCACGGCTGAACACACCGCGTTCATAGCCCAGCGCCAGCAAGTCGTCGAAAGACTTTCCGATGGCCTGTTCGGCGGTAAGTCCGTACAGCGCGGCAAAACGGCTGGAACAGATGGCAATGCAGTCCTGCGCGTCGTAAATCGCGAAACCATCTCCGGCCACTTCCACGGCATGACGCAGCCGCCGGTTCAGCGCATAGCGTTCTGTGGCATCAAAAATGGTGACGGCGACGGACTGGTCGGGCAGCCGGTTGAGCGTGAATTCGAGAATCTTGCCGGTGCTGGCATGGCGGATCGCGGCAATCGTACCGCTGCCGCGCAGCAGGCGGTCGACATGGTAGCGCACGTCGCTCAGTTCCAGATCGCCGAAATCGCGTCGCTGCAGCAGGAAGCGCATCAGCGTTTCATGCGTGTCGCCCGGCCGCAGCGCACCGGCCGGCAGCGCCAGCAGTTCGGTGGCGCGGCGGTTCAGGCTATGCACCTCTCCGCCGGGATGGAACAGGATGACGCCGACCTGCAGGGCATCGAGCGCCCAGGCCTGGTATTCGTTGCGCCGCCGCCCCTCCTGGCGCGCCAGCGTCAGCGCCTCGGTCACGCGGCGCGCTTCCTCGCGGGCAAGGAAATTGCGGCGTCGCTCCAGCTTGAACTGCCGCATGCCGACAGTGCCAAGCCCATTGCCGATCACCAGGAACAAAACCACGTTGAAAATGCTGGAGGTCTGCAGCGGCAGCCAGAGCAGCGTGAGCGCCAGCGTGCCAATGCTGAGATAGATGGCATTGGCCAGTACGACCTGGGCCGGTGATGGCAGCAGCAGGAAAAAGACAAGCAGATACCCGAAAGCCAGCGTGCCGGCATTGAGCGCCGGTGGCGCGCCGATCAGCCATGTCATGAAGGTGAGCGTGCTCAGCGACGCCATGCCGACACCGCCGATGATATCCAGCATGGCAATGGCAGAGGCCCGGCGGACCAGCACATGGTAGACCACGCCGATCAGCAGGCCGACACCACGTACGGCGGCATCGAGCCAGAAAGTCAGGCTGGCACCGAACAGCAGGTACTGTCGGATCACCAGCAGGCAGAAGACCGTGGAAGCCGCCACACCGCAGGCCAGCATCAGGGTGCGGACCGGTTCCAGCCGCTGCTGACGGTACATCTGCTCAACCCGCCGGTCGCGGAACTCGCCGGTCCACAGGAACAGGCGGGTTTCGTCAGCAGCTTTCAGCGGGGATGATGGCGACGGTTGCAGCATGGAGTCCTCGGCACATTATGACCCTCCGCCCCCTCTTGGGAAAGATGGAGGCAAATTTTGCCTAGCTGATGCACCCCGGGCGACACAGTTTTTCGCATGATTTCAGAAACATAGTGACGGATCAGGGCTGGCACGGCCCTTGCTGTGGATGGGCCGAGACGATTCTACGGACCCAGGAGTTCCGTCATGACCTTTTTCGGCGCCCTCGGCACGGCTGTGCAGGGCATCACGGCCCAGGCGACAGCGATCGGACATATCTCCGATAACGTCGCCAATGCATCGACCATCGGCTACAAGCAGGTCAACACGCTGTTCAGCGACCTGATGAACAACAAGGTCATTGGCGACAGCGGCATCATCGACTCCAATAAACATATGGGTGTGCTGGCAACGGCCGATTTCGGCAACCGCCGCCAGGGATCGATCGTCAGGGACCTGTCGAGCACGACCTCTATCGCCGTGAACGGCGACGGCTTCATCCCGGTCTCACGAGCAACCGGCTTCGATGCCACGCGTCAGCCGACCGGCTTTGAAGATACGACCTATTACACCCGGCTGGGCGACTTCCACCTGGAAACGTCGAACCGCTTGGTCAACTCCGCCGGCTTCTTTCTGCAGGCTGTGACGGCGCAGGCAGGACAGACCGTCAACCTCAATAATGCCACACCGGAAGATTTCGTGGTCGATACGCGCCCCATCGCCGCCGTACCGACAACGACCGTTGGCTATAGCGTCAACCTGCCGGCCACCGCGCTGGCTGGTAAGGAAATTGTCAACGGCATCGGCGTGATCGATGCCGAAAGCAACGAGCAGAATTTCCAGTTGATCTGGCGCAAAACCGCTGCCGACACCTGGGATCTGAACATCAACACCGCCCAGGCGACACCGAACAATTTCGGTCCAATCACATTCACCTTCGCCAACGGCCTTCCCACCACGATGACCACCACAGACCCTAACGTCACCGGGGTACCGAATGGCGCGGTGGGCACGACGATCAATTTTGGCGTTAACGTCGACTATGGTTCGGGCGCCCAGGCCATCAACATAGATATGGGTACAGTTGGCGTCATCGGCCCGACAAGCTTGCCCAGCCTGACGCAATATGCCGGCGAAGATCGTGAAGCCAGCAACATCAGCATCAATCAGAATGGCCTGCGCGGCGGTGAATTCAAATACGTCTCCTTCGAGGATGACGGCCGCATCATGTACAACTACGCGAACGGCCGCACCGCCATCGGCGGCGTGGTCATGCTGGCCAATTTCCGCGAGCCCGACCGGCTTGAACGCCTGGATGGCACTACCTTCACCGAAAGCGCCGCCTCAGGCGAGGTCGCCTTCGGCCAGCCAACCTCAGGCAACAATGGCGTCGGTGGTCTTGTCACCAGTGCGCTGGAGCAGTCTACCGTCGATATCGCCGACCAGATGACCAAGCTGATGGTGGCACAGCAGGCCTATTCGATGAACGGCCAGGTGATCAGTGCCGCCGACAGCATGCTGTCGCGTGCCGTCGATATGAAGCGCTAAGCCAGCCCCTTCCGGGTTCTCACCCCACCGTGCAGCGTGTCTGCTTGCCCTGGATGGTGTAGCGGCAGGTGAGATCACGGGCGCCCTGCTGCGTGATCTTGAAGATATCGCCTTCCATGCGACGCACGGCATAGCCGTTGGAAAACTGCAGCCAGCCGAAACTGTCGAAATAAGCCGTGATGCCGTTGGAAAAGATCAGGTCGCGGCGGCGGTTCTTTTTCACCGTTACCTTTGCGCCGAATTCCAGCGTGCCGTCCTGGAATTCCCGGATCACCATGTCATTGGTGCAGAGCGCTTCCTTGTCAGCCGTCGCCCTACAGCCAAAGGCCGGGCCGTCCGTCGGCGGCGTGCTGATCAGTATGGCGAAGATGGTCGCTTCCATCAGGTTCATAGGCGCGTTCCCGGGGACGAGTCTCGAAGCAAATCTAGCATAGCTTGGCAGAAGCCGGCCATTTGCACACAACGTCTGTGGCTCAGCCGTGACCCATATCCAAGCCGGCACGGCTCAGGTTGCGATCAGCAGGATAATGCTTACCTCTTATACGTCTTTACAGGCGTTCAAAAGGAGGACCGAACCATGCGCGTCAGCGAAGCCATGAGTCGTGAGGTGCGAATTGCCTCACCCGATCAGAGCATTGCCGAAGCAGCCCGGATCATGGCCGAAATCGATGCCGGCAGCCTGCCGGTCGGTGAGGACGACCGACTGGTCGGCATGATCACGGACCGTGATATTGCCATTCGTGGCGTGGCCAAAAGCTGCGAGCCTGATACCAAGGTGCGCGAGGTGATGACACCGGACGTGAAATACTGCTTCGAGGACGAGGACATCGCCCATGTCGCCAAAAACATGGGTAATATCCAGGTGCGTCGCCTGCCGGTGCTGAATCGCCAGAAGCGACTGGTCGGTATCGTCTCGCTGGGCGATGTAGCGACCGAGACGCAGCCGCGCCATGCCGGCGAAGCCCTGAAGAAGGTATCCGAAGCCGGCGGGCTGCACGGCCAGAGCCTGGCCGGCATCCGCTGAAACATGGTCCTGCTGTGAATGACAGGTTCACAACAGGCCGGACCGCCCGGACACAAACTGAAACTCAGGCGAAATAGGCTTTGATGCGCTGTTGCATGACGACGTCTCCGCAGACGTAACGCGCCGCGATGATGCCGTCACCGATGCGCAGCACCTCGGCCTCCGCGGTGAAATCCAGGCTGACAAGGCTGTTGCGGATTTCGACCACAACCGACAGCTTGCTGCCGACCTCGAGCTTGCTGGTCAACGCCGGCGAGCATGGGCCGAACTGAAGTCCGACCGGGCTCCAGTTCTTCAGCGGGAACCGCAGGCCCCGCACGATCACGGCATCCTTGCTGCCGCCGATACCGCGCTGGTTGTTGCGCGCGCCAGACGGTTTCACCACGGCGGCCAGCTGGTTGCGGAACTGCTCAAGCAGGCGACCCTTGCGCGGTTCAGGAATATCGACTGCTGCCAATGCGCCGGAAATTGCTGCGGCAAGGCTGGCGAAGTCCTCGCGGCTGGTCTGCGGTCCGATGAACTGCGTCTTGAAATCGCGGTGATCCATGTAATGGGTCAGGATGCCCTGCAGTTCGAAGCGGGCATTGGCATCATCGATCTCGGTATAGAGCTGCAGCAGGAAAAGCAGCTTGCGGGCGATCTCGGTCTCGCGCGCCAGGATCGGATTCAGTAATTCCGGGCTGGCAAAACGCGTAAAGCGCCGCATCAGGCTGGCGGCTATGTCAGGGTCGCTCGCGAAAAGATTCAGGTCGGCGATCTTGCGCTTCAGGCCCTGCATGGCCTGCCATTCATCCTGCGGCTCGGGCGAGAAAATGGTGGCGGTGCCGTGCATCATCTCGACCAGCCGCGCCCGCAGGGCATCGGCGCTCCGCGGCAGCGCCTGCTTCGCCAACTGCCTGCGCAGCCGTTGCAGCACCGCATGACTATCGGCCGGAAGATCGCCGCCGCCCATGCCGAGACAAAGTGCAATCATGCGCCGGCGATTGGCATTCTCCCCAAACAGCAACGGCGCTGCCGGCTGCAGGCGCAAAATCTCGGCCAGGGTCTGGTCGGCCATGCCATGGCTTTCACTGCCTTCGGCCGTGGCATCCAACACATCCAGGCAGAGCGTCGCTTTCTTATCCCAGTCCCCGGCCCGAGCCAGCAGACGCGCCAGCGCGACCCCGCCCCGGATCCATTCCTCCAGATTGCTGCCGGCGAATGCGCCCTGCCGCTGGGCCTCGGCAAAGGAGGCGAAATCAGGCAGCGCGGCGGCGGCGGCCTCGACACGCCGTATGCCGGCTTCGGCAAGCGCCGTCAGTTCCTTCATACGCTCGGCCACCGGCCGCCGCGTATGCTGGCCCTGCAACAGCGCCACGCGCTGCAAAATCTCCTGGAAGCGCGCACCATCATTCAGCATGGTGCGATGCTGGGCCGGATCGAAGACCAGATCCGTGCTGGTGATGCCGTGACGCTCCAGATAGCCGCGTGCGACCTGAAAAATCAGCTCGCGGGCCGGGTCGGCAAAGGCTTCGGCATCGGTTTCGCAGAACATCGAACTGGCGGATTTCAGGGGTAAAAAGCTGCCGCTGGCTTAACCCGCACCGTCCTGCTTCGCAACCATTCCTGTCCCTGCAGGGCGAAATGCTACTCATACCTGCTTAGGAGGGCGGTAAACACTAGCCGCACGAGCCTTAATCCCCGATCCACTCCTTCTTGTCCTCGTCGGGCATGAGATCGGTTGTGGTCCAGGAAAAGAAGATCAGGAAGGTCCAGTCCTTACGGTTGGCGAAGGCGTAGACCGGGTCCTGCGACTGCACCATCAGGCCGGTCTTGGGGTCATAGGTGGTTGCGGCCAGTTTCACCACGCCCTGCTGATAGTTGCGCTTGAAGATGGCGATCTCGGGCACCTCGACACCGACCAGCGGCACCGGGATGGCAGGCGTGCCAAACAGGGTTTTGTCGCGGTCAATCGACAGTGACCCGATGCGCGGCTCGATCAGCAGATCGGCCTTGCCCTTGTCGTCGACCAGATCGCCGCCCCTGCGCGCGACGCGATCACGCAAGGCGCTGATCATGTATTTGCTGTCGGCGCCTTCGACATAGCTGGCATCGATGAACACCTTGGTGCCGGGCTGCAGGCTGAAGGTCAGCTTGTCGGCGGCACGGTCGGCAGCGGTCGACACCAGCAGCATCTCGGATGCTGTCCGCCCGGGATCGGTTTCGCGTCGGGACGAACAGCCGGCCAGCACGAGCAGCAGGCAGGCGCAGAGTAGCGCAGAGCGGATCATTCGGGTTTCCTCATCCGGGGCGGAGGGATAACGCTGCAGGCCGAACATAATCCCGCGAAACGGCCAGAAAAAATGGCCAAAAAGAAAGGCCGGGGGTTAGCCCGGCCTTTTCGATGAAACGCTACGGCAGAGATCAGCCGGCCAGCTTCTTTTTCAGCAGCTCGTTGACGGCGGCCGGATTCGCCTTGCCGCCGGAAGCCTTCATGGTCTGGCCGACGAAGAAGCCGAACAGCTTGTCCTTACCGGAGCGATACTCGGCCACCTTGTCCTGGTTGGCCGCCATCACCTCGTCGATCACCTTCTCGATGGCGCCGGTATCGGTAACCTGCTTCATGCCCTTCTCTTCCACGATGGTGGCGGCATCCTTGCCGGTTTCCACCATCAGGGCGAAGACATCCTTCGCCAGGCGATTGGAGATCGTGTTGTCGGAGATGAGATCGATCAGTCCGCCGAGCTTTTCAGCGGTGATGACGAACTCCTCCATCGACTGGCCCGACTTGTTGAGCAGGCCGAAATACTCGGTGATCACCCAGTTGGCGGCCAGCTTGCCGTCGCGGCCCTTGGCAACCTTCTCGTAGAAGTCGGCCGACTCCTTCTCGGCCACCAGCACGGCGGCGTCGTAGGGGCTCAGGCCCAGCTTCTCAATGAAGCGCGCCTTCTTCTCGTCGGGCAGTTCGGGCAAGGCGGCCTTGATGCCATCGACCCAGCTCTGCTCGAATTCCAGCGGCAGCAGATCGGGATCGGGGAAGTAGCGGTAGTCATGCGCTTCTTCCTTCGAGCGCATGCTGCGCGTCACGCCCTTGCCGGTATCGAACAGGCGGGTTTCCTGGTCGATCTTGCCGCCGTCTTCGAGAATTTCGATCTGACGGCGGGCTTCGTATTCGATGGCCTGCTGCACGAAGCGCACGGAATTGACGTTCTTGATCTCGCAGCGCGTGCCGAGCGGCCCGCCCGGCTTGCGCACGGAGACATTGACGTCGGCGCGCATCGAGCCTTCGTCCATGTTGCCGTCGCAGGTGCCGAGATAGCGCACGATGGTGCGCAGCTTCTTCAGATAGAGGCCCGCCTCTTCCGAATTGCGCATGTCGGGCTCGGAGACGATTTCCATCAGCGCGACACCGGAGCGGTTCAGGTCGATGAAGCTCTCGCGCGGGCTCTGGTCATGCAGGCTCTTGCCTGCATCCTGCTCCAGATGCAGGCGCGTGATACCAATCGTCCGCGTGCTGCCATCGGGCATGTCGAGCAGCAGCTCACCCTTGCCCACGATGGGCTGCAGATACTGGCTGATCTGATAGCCCTGCGGCAGGTCGGCATAGAAGTAGTTCTTGCGGTCGAACACCGAATGCAGGTTGATCTGCGCCTTCAGGCCGAGACCTGTACGCACCGCCTGCTCGACGCAATAGGCATTGATCACCGGCAGCATGCCGGGCATCGCCGCATCCACCAGGCTGACCTGATGGTTCGGCTCGGCGCCAAACGTAGTATCGGCGCCGGAGAACAGTTTGGACTTGGACGAGACCTGGGCATGCACTTCCATGCCGATCACGATCTCCCACGGACCCGTGGCGCCCTGGATATAATCCTTCTCGGCCATCTTACGACTCCCACCAATGGAAAGGCTTCGCCGTATAGTTGGCGGCCTTTTCGAGCGTGCGACCGACGCGCAGCAACTGCGATTCCTCGAACGGCTTGCCGATCAGCTGCAGGCCCAGCGGAAGCCCACCGCTGGAAAGCCCCGCCGGCACCGACATGCCCGGCAGACCCGCCAGGCTGGTCGGCACAGTGAACACGTCGTTCAGATACATGGTGACCGGATCGTCGTTTTTCATGCCGATCGGGAAAGCCGCATTCGGCGCAGTCGGCGTCAGGATGGCGTCGACACGCTGGAAGGCCTGCTCGAAATCCTTCTTGATCAGCGTCCGCACCTTCTGCGCCTTGGTGTAATAGGCGTCGTAATAACCGGCCGACAGAACATATGTGCCGATCATGATGCGGCGCTGCACCTCGCGGCCGAACCCTTCGCCGCGGGTATTCTCGTACATCTCGGTGAGGTCCTTGCCCGGCACGCGCAGGCCGTAGCGCACGCCGTCATAACGGGCGAGGTTCGACGAGGCTTCGGCCGGGGCAACGATGTAATAGGTCGCCAGCGCGTAATGGGTGTGGGGCAGGTTGATATCGACGATTTCGGCACCGGCCTCCTTCAGCCACTGCTTGCCCTGCTCCCACAGCGCCACGATCTCGGGGTCCATGCCGTCCATGCGGTATTCGCGCGGAATGCCGATCCGCATGCCCTTCACGCCGCCATCGAGATTGGCGACATAATCCGGCACCGGGCGGTCGACCGAGGTGCTGTCCTTCGGGTCGAAACCGGCCATGGCCTGCAGCATCAGCGCGGAGTCACGCACCGTGCGGGTCATCGGCCCCGCCTGGTCCAGCGAAGACGCGAAGGCGACGATGCCCCAGCGCGAGACGCGGCCATAGGTCGGCTTGATGCCGGTGATGCCGCAGAGCGAAGCCGGCTGGCGGATCGAGCCGCCGGTATCGGTGCCGGTGGCGCCGAGTGCGAAACCGGCGGACACGGCAGCGGCAGAGCCGCCCGACGAGCCACCGGGCACCAGCTTGGTGCCGTCCTTGGCGCGCCAGGGATTGGTGACCGGGCCGTAATAGCTGGTCTCGTTCGACGAGCCCATGGCGAATTCGTCGAGGTTCAGCTTGCCCAGCATCACCGCGCCGGCCTTCCACAGATTGGCCGTGGCGGTGCTCTCATATTCGGGCTTGAAACCGTCGAGGATATGGCTGGCGGCGGTGGTCAGCACGCCCTTGGTGGCGAACAGGTCCTTGATCGCCAGCGGAATGCCTTCCAGCAGACCAGCCTCGCCTTTCGCCCGGCGCGCATCGGCCGCCTTGGCCATCTCGAGCGCCTTGTCCGGCGTCTCGGTGATCATGGCATTGAGCGGCCGCGCCGCTTCCATGGCCTTGATGCTGGCCTGGGTCAGCTCGACCGAGGTGAAGTCTTTCTTCGCCAGGCCTTCAAGGGCGCTGGCAATGGTGAACTTGTCGGGATCGAGGGTCATTACTCAACCACTTTCGGCACGGTGTAGAAATCGCCCTGGCGCTGCGGCGCGTTCTTCAGCACGGCTTCCGGCTGGCCACCATCGGTGACGGCATCCTCGCGCTGACGCAGCTTCATCGGCGTGACCGAGGTCATCGGCGGCACGTTATCGGTATTCACCGACTGCAATTCCTCGACAAAGGAAAGAATCCTGTTCAGCTCGGAAGCCAAGGGTTCCTGCCGGTCCGGCTCCATCTTCAGCCGGGCCAGCTTGGCGATTTTCGCCACGGCCGCTTTATCCAGTGACATGCGCTGTCCGCTCTCTGGTGGTAAACTGGGGAGAATCCATTGAAATAGCGGCGGAAAATAACACTCGTGACCGGCCCCGGCAACCCCGCCTCACCCCCTGCTAAGTCCTTGTTCAAGCCTGCAGAAGGCCCGATCCGGCTGCAGACCGGCCAGCGCTATCTCGGGCTCGATCTCGGCACCAAGACAATTGGACTCGCGCTGTCTGATGCCGGACACCGCATCGCCTCCCCCTACCAGACGCTGGTTCGCCGGAAATTCGGCCAGGATGCCGCCGAATTGCAGAAGATCGTGGCCAAGGAGGGCGTGGCGGCGCTCGTGCTCGGCCTGCCAGTCAATATGGACGGCACCGAGGGACCGCGCTGCCAGGCGACACGGGCCTTTGCGCGCAACTTCGCCCAACTGCTGCCGCTGCCGATTGCGCTGTGGGACGAGCGGATGAGCACCATGGCGGTGCAGCGGATGATGGTGGACGAGGCCGACCTGAGCCGCGCCCGGCGTGCCGAACTGGTCGACAAGCTGGCGGCCAGCTACATCCTGCAGAACTATCTGGACTGGATCGGCAGGCAGCCGCTCTAACGTCAATCCATCCCGAGCTGGCGATAGATACGCTTGGTGTAGTCGCCGAATTTTTCGGTGGTCTTCACATCCAGCGCGCGCGGGAATGGCAGGTCGATCTCGAAGAAATCAGCCATGCGCGCCGGGCCCGCCGTCAGCACCGCGCAGCGCGAGCCGAGGAAGACCGCTTCCTGGATGCTGTGGGTGACGAACAGGATGGTCTTGCGGCTCTCCTGCCAGATGCGCAGCATCTCAAGATTCATCTTCTCGCGCGTCAGCGCATCCAGTGCGCCAAACGGCTCGTCCATCAGGATCAGCTTGGGGTCATGCACGAGCGCACGGGCAATCGCGGCACGCTGCTGCATGCCGCCGGAGAGTTCATACGGGTATTTGGTCTCGAAGCCAGCCAGCCCGACCATGGCCAACAGGTCGCGCGCGCGGTCCTTGGCGGCCTTGCGCGGCAGGCCGAGGATATCGGCGGGCAGCAGCACGTTGTCGAGGATGGTGCGCCATTTCAGCAGCAGCGCCTGCTGGAACACCATGCCGACATCGCGGCCAGGCGTGAAGGGCGTGCCGCCGCCGATCTCGACCGTGCAGCCGTCATCCGCCGAATGCAGGTCGGCGAGGATTTTCAGCACCGTCGTCTTGCCGCAGCCCGACGGGCCCACGAGGGAGACCAGATCGCCCTCGTAGACATCGAAGGTGACATTGGAAACGGCAACGAACTCCTTGCCGCGCCCGCGATAGGTCTTGCGGACGTTTTCGAGATGGATGAAGGGCGCGCTGCCCGAGGCCGTCTGTGGGATCATGACAGCCACCGTTCCAGATTGGCCTTCACGAAAGCATCATCCGACAGGTCGGCATGTTCGCGGCTGACACGATCCAGCAGTTCGGCCTGGCCCGGGCTCAATCCCTCATGCGGGTCGAGGCACCAGATGCCTTCCAGCAGGCCCTGGCGACGCAGGATTTCGTGACAGCCGGCGATGCAGCCGTGGAAATCATTGGCGACATCGAAGAAGGCCGCGTTGCAGTCGGTGACGCGCGCATCAAGCCCAAGCAGTTCCGGCGAGACGCTGCCGGCGGCCACGGCGGCATGCGCCTTCTCCAGCAGCTTGACTGCCTGCTGCGTCCAGACCGACCAGTGGCCGAGCAATCCGCCGACGAAGCGCAGGTTCACGGTCTCGTCGTCGCGCTTCACCGTGAAGGGAATGGTGAGGTCGAGCACGATATGGTCGTCGTTGCCGGTATAGAGCGAGATGCGCTTCTCGGCGCGCGCCGCGGCCACACCGCGCATCACATCCAGGGTGCGATAACGGTGGAACGGTGCCACCTTGATGGCGATCACGTTGTCGATGCTGGCAAAGCGCCGCCAGAATTCGGCATCCAGCACCACCCCGCCCACGGCGGGCTGCAGGTAGAAACCGACCAGTGGGATCTCGGCGGCCACGGCCTCGCAATGGGCGATGATGGCATCGACGCCGGCGTCTTTCATGGCGGCCAGGCTAAGCAGACCGGCATGGTAGCCGAGCTTCACGGCGGTCTGCGCTTCCTTCACCGCCTGCGCGGTCTTGCCGGCCAGGCCGCCGACCATGACCAGCGGGCGGTCGGTCCAGGCCCTGGCGTCTTCCATCGCGGCCGCCAGTACCGGCTCATACAGGCCGACCTCGCGGATGGCGAATTGCGTGGTATGCACGCCGACCGCGAGACCACCCGAACCGGCATCGACGTAATAGCGGCTGAGCGCACGCTGGCGCCTGCGGTCGAACTTGCGGTTGGCATCCAGCGCCAGCGGATGCGCGGGGATCGCCACGCCCTTGCGCAGATTGGCCAGAACATCCGCCGGCAGTTTGGAATAATGCAAACCCATGATCCTGTTCCCTGCTCTCTCTAACCGAATTCAGGCCCGGCCAGCACGAAACTCTGGTCGGGGTCGCCATTGGGCGTGGATGTGTTGAGCGCCATGCGGCGGAAGCCGCGCTGCACCGTGAAACCGCGCGATTTCAGTTCTTCGCCAAGCAACGTCCAGCGATCCGGCACGTCGAGAAACACCGGACCGGTCGCGCGATCCAGCGCTATACGCAGCAATGCCAGTGCCTCGGCTTCGCTGTCAGCACCGAGCGGTCCGATCTGGATCGCGAGCCGGCCGCTGCGGGCAGCAACAAAGCCGTTATCGCTGCGGATCGCCAACTCGGGCACGCTGCTCAGGAAGGCGCGCAGCAGTGGCTCCCGGCGCGCGCCGAAGGCCATCGTATCGCGCACCAGACAGGCATCGAGTTCGGCGCGCGACGCCGGCACTGTCAGTTCCGCACCGCGCCCCTGCCAGCGGGTGATATTCATCACCGGCTGGAAGCCGAGCGGCAGATAAATCTGCTCGCCGGCCGGCGTGGCATCGAGATACGGCGTGCAACCCATGCGCTGCAGTTCAGCTATGCAGTGCCGCAACAGCAGCGTGCCGAGCCCGCGCTGGCGATGGCTGGCGGTGACCAGCACCATACTGATCCAGGCAAAATCCCCGGAGGGCAGGATGGCGGCGGTGGCGACGACGCGACCGTCATCGCGAATGCTGAAGACCTGGCCCTGTTCGAGAAAGACGCGCCAGTCATCCGCGCTCTGGTTCCAGCCGGCCTCGGACGACAGCGCCAGCGCGGCCGGAAGATCGGCGCTATCAAGACGATCGATATCGAACGCCTTAATAGGTGCCATCGCGCACCTCGAAATGGGTCGGCTTGCCGAGGCTGCGCCCGCTGCGCGACACCCAGTCGGCCACCCAGTCCATCATGCTGGCCAGCGAGATGCGCGGATAGCCGAACAGGCGCGCGGCTTCGGCGGCATTGTTGAGCCAGGCAGTCGGCGCTTCCTCGCCGGTCACAATGGCCTTCTTGCCGAAGCGCTTTGCGAAGCTTTCCGCCAGCCAGCGCACGGCAATGGTTTCGGGGCCGGTGACGTTCAGCGGCGAGGTCGGCACGGTCGCGGCCTTCAGGCAGCGCAGCGCCTGCGCATTGGCATCGCCCTGCCAGATCACGTTGACATGGCCCATCGTCACGTCGACTGGTTCGCCGCGCATCACCGCGGCGGCCACGTCGTGCAGCACGCCATAACGCAGGTCGATGGCGTAGTTCAGGCGGAACAGCCGGCCCGGCGTGTGATGCACCTGCGAGAAGTGCTCGAACATACGTTCGCGGCCAATGCAGGACATCGCGTATTCGCCCGGCGGATTGGGCGCCATCTCCTCGGTCGAACCCTGGCTGGCAACCGGCACGAAGGGATAGACGCAGCCGGTCGAGAAAGCGACGATCCGTGCGTCGTGGAAGCGTTCCGCCACCAGCGCCGGCACATGGGCATTCATCGCCCAGGTCAGCGCCTGATTGCCGCTGGCGCCGAATTTGCGCCCGGCCATGAAGATCACATTTTTCACGCGCGGCAGTTTTTCCACGGCCGCGCGATCCATAAGGTCGGCGGCGACGGTTTCGATCCCGTGGTTTTCCAGACCTTCCTTCAGGCCCTTCTCGCTGAAGCGCGCCACACCGATCACGCGCTTGTTAGGTGCTGCACGTTTGGCCAGGCGCGCCAGCGTCGGGCCCATCTTGCCGCCAACGCCCAGGATCATGATGTCGCCATCGGTGGCTTCCAGATCGGCAGCCAGCGCACGGCTCGGCCGCGTCATGAATTCTTCCAGTGCGGCCTCATCGGCAAAACCGGTTGGCAGCGCGCTATCGTCGAGCCAGAGGTCTTTTTTCATGTCTTGCTTGGTCATGACGAAATCCTCGCATCCTTGCGAACCAGCAGATGTTCCAGCAGCAGCACCAGCAGATACAGCGCGATGCCGAGCAGGGTGATGAGAATGACGGCCATGAACATGGCCGGTGTATCCAGCGCGGCCTGCACCTGGATCATCAGGTAGCCAAGGCCTTTATCGGACGAGATGAACTCGCCAACCACGGCGCCGGCGACAGCCAGGATCGCGGCCACCTTCATGCCGGAAAACAGATATGGCAGCGAGCCCGGCAGCTGGATGTAGATGAAGGTCTGCCAGGGCGAGCCCTTCAGCGACTTCACCAGATCGAGCAGGTCGGGTTCGACTTCCTTCAGGCCGCGGACCGTGGTGAGCAGGATCGGGAAGAAGCACAGCGACAGGGTGATCAGGATGTTGGTGCCGATGCCATAGGAGAACCAGACGATGATCAGCGGGCCGAGCGCCACTTTCGGGATCATGTTCAGCGTGATGAACAGCGGGAAGACCAGCAGGGTGAGCAGCCGCGACCAGGTGAACATCAGCGCCAGCGCCACGCCGGCCACCACCGACAGCAGATAGCCGCCGTAGATTTCCTGCGCCGTCACCCAGGTGTTGTTCGCCCAGGCGTAATTGGTTTTCTGCAGTGTGGCGAAGATGGAGCTGGGTGCGGGCAGGATGAAGGCCGGCAGCTTGGTGGCGCGGACGGCGATTTCCCACAGGATGATGGCGGCGACATGGATCGCCAGGATCATCAGCCAGCGCAGATAAGGGCCTTTCGGCTTGTCCTGCGGCGTGTCCGGTTCGGCTGCGGCCATATGCACTCCCCTCCTGCTGCGGGCAGCCTAGCAGGCTGTTTTGGGTTAATCAACCAACCAGTTGATTGGAAGCTGGGTGTTTGAAATGGCGCTATTCGGGCCGTAAAGCCCCCATCGCGAAAGCGATGATATGCCGGCGACGCTCGGCCACGGCCTTGGGCTTGTCGAGCGCGCGGCCGAAAATGGCCGAGAGCGTGCGGTTATTCGAGAAGAAGAAATACGACAGGCCGGCAATCGAAATGTAGAGCTGCACCGGATCAAGGTCGGCGCGGAACACACCCTCCTTCGCGCCGCGCTCGATGGTTTCCTGCATCAAACTGACCAGCGGCGAATGCATCTGCTCCAGTCGCTGCGAGCCGCGGATATGGCGGCCTTCCTGGCGGTTCTCATCATTCAGCAGGGCGATGAATTCCGGATGTTCGGCCAGGTAATCGAAGGAAAACCCGATCAGCCGCTCCATCGCGGCTTCTGGCGACAGATCGCCCAGATGCAGTGCGCGTTCGCGCTCGCGGATCTCGGCATAGACCGTCTCCAGCGCGGCGGCGTAGATGTCATCCTTGCTGCCGAAATAGTGGTAGACGAGCTGCTTGTTGACGCCTGCGCGCTGCGCGATCTCGTCGATGCGGGCGCCGGCCAGCCCCTTGCCGGCAAATTCCGCCACTGCCGCGCGCAGCAGCGCAGCCTTCGTCGCCACCGGGTCGCGACGGCGTGCGTCGCCGTCTTCCCGGGCCCCCTCGCGGGCGGCGCCTCGATCTGCAGCAGGGCCTGCCATACTCATCTCTTATCATCCAACTAGTTGATTAATTATTGACCGGTTCGCTGCGGTCTGGCTAGAGTTTCTTTCAGACCCGGCGGGGGCCGGGCCCAGACTTGGCCGAATCACAACATACAGGGGACCATCATGACATCACGTCGAGTTCTTGCCATCGCGGTAGCGGCGGCCCTGCTGCCGGCCGGCGGCGCTTTCGCCCAGGCCAAGGAAAAGGTCAACCTGCTGCTGAACTGGGTGCCGACCGCCGATCACTCGCCCTACTACTACGCCAAGGCGCAGGGCTGGTACGAGCAGGCCGGCCTGGATGTGAATATCGAGAGCGGCAAAGGCTCGGGCGTCTCGGCCCAGCGCGTGGGCGCGGCCAACACCGAATTCGCCATTGCCGACATGGCCACCGCGCTGGTGGCCAAGAGCAAGGGCGCCGATGTGGTGGCGGTGATGACCGTTTATGCCAACTCGCCGCAGGGCTTCTACTGGCTCAAGAGTTCCGGGATCACCGGCGCGAAGGACTTCCCCGGCAAGAAGCTGGGCAATCCGCCGGGCGACGCCTCGCGCGTGATGTGGCCGGCCTTTGCCAAGCAGGTCGGCATCGCCACCGACAGCGTCACCTTCGTCAACATCACGCCGCAGGCCAAGGTGGCATCGTTGAAGGCCAAGGCGATCGACATCACCAGCGACTTCTACAACGAGCATGACCTGAAGGTGCGCGAATTCGGCGCCGATCTGGGCTTCCTGGCCTGGCGCGATATCGGCCTAAATCTCTATGGCAACTCGATCATCGTGAACGGCGAATATCTCGGCAAGAACAAGGACAAGGTCGCCAAGTTCGTGTCGGTGTCGCAGAAGGCCTTTGCCGCCTGCGTCGCCGATGTCAGCCCCTGCCTGAAGGCGCTGATGACCGGCGTCAGCGGCCTGGACGAAGCCAACCAGCGTGACCAGTGGAACCGCATCAAGGAACTGATGACCGACCCGACCACCACCGGCGTCGCGCTGGGCGCCTTCGATGCCAAGCGCATGCAGAACGACTACGACATGGTGAAGACCTATTTCGGCATGGAGAAGGACTTCGATGTCTCCAAGGTCTACAGCAACGACTTCCTCGACAAGAACGTGAAGATGAAGAAGTAAGGCGCTGCCAAAATCCTGGCAGTGACTGGCGCGGGGCTTCAAAACCCCGCGCTTTTTTATGTCCCGGATATACCTGGTCCGTAGCGGGCGTTTTTGCTGGCCGACACGGCATTCTCTGCTAGGCTTGGCCCAACCGGCGATACAGCCGGACAGTCCCCGTTCGTCTCGCAGGCCCTCATCATGACCGACCTCGCCCTTCCCGCCGGCGCCCCTTCGTCCATTCCCAATCGCGACATCAAGGTGATGGCGCTGATCGGCGTCGCGCATGGCTGCAGCCACTTCTTCCAGCTGGTGCTGCCGCCACTGTTCCCGTTCCTGAAAGACGACTTCGCAGTCAGCTACACCGAACTCGGCCTGGTGATGACGCTGTTCTACGTCACCTCCGGCGTGCTGCAGACTCCGGCTGGTTTCCTGGTCGACCGTATCGGCGCGCGCAACGTGCTGATCGGTGGCCTCGGCCTCTTCTGCACCGCGATCCTGCTCTATGGTCTGGTGCCGAGTTACTGGATGCTGCTGCCCGTCGCCATTCTCGCCGGTGCCGGCAACAGCGTGTTCCATCCCGCCGATTTCTCGATCCTCAATGCCTCGGTCGATCAGAAGCGACTGGGCCGCGCCTATGGCACGCATACGCTGGGCGGCAATCTCGGCTGGGGCTTGGCACCGGTGCTAATGGCCGGTGGTGCAGCCCTGTTCGGCTGGCGCGCGGCACCGATCATTGCCGCCCTCGTCGGCTACGCCATTCTTGCTGCGGTGCTGATGAACCGTGACCTGCTGAAGGAAGATGCCAGCGCCGCACGGCGCGCGGCTGCCAAGGCCGGTGAGAAAACCGAAGCGCTTGGGCCCCTGCTCAGCCTGCCGGTGGTGATGTGCTTCGGCTATTTCCTGCTGCTGTCCTTCGCCCTGATCGGCGTGCAGAATTTCCTGCCCGCCACGCTGGAGGCGCTGTATGGCACACCGCTGACGCTGGCGACCACGACGCTGACTGGTTTCCTGCTTGGCGCGTCAGCGGGCGTCATGGTCGGCGGCTGGGTGGCCGACAAGGGCGTGAAGCTCGAAGCCATCGTGATCTGCGGCCTGCTGGGCTCGGCCGCGCTCATGCTGGTCGTCGCCAATCTCAACCTGCCGGCAGCAATGCTCGTGGCTGCCATTGCCGGCGCCGGTTTCCTGCAGGGCTTCACGACGCCCTCGCGCGACCTGATCGTGCGTGGTGCTGCACCCAAGGGCGCGTCGGGCCGCGTGTTCGGCTTCGTCTATTCCGGCCTCGATGCCGGCTCAGCCATGGCGCCACTGGCGATTGGATTGCTGCTCGATCACGGCCGCGCCGATTATGTGCTGTGGTTCGTCGCCCTGATGCTGGCGCTCACCACCCTGACGGCCGTGGCGATCCGGCAGAGTTCCACTCGCAGCGTGACAGCTGCGGCGGAATAACGCCGGCCCGTCAGGCCGGCAGCGTCTCGGCCACGAAGGTCTTGCTGATCACCACCCAGCTTCCGTCCAGCTTGATCAGGCTGAGATAATCGGTGAAGAAGCGCGGCGCGATGGCGCAGTTCAGCTTCACCAGCGCCGTATTCGGCCCGGTGATATCCACCGACAGGATGCGCTCATGCTCGCGGGTCAGGCCGTTGGCCTTGGGCGACGGACGGCTTTCCACCGCTTTGCACCAGTCTTCGCGTGGCAGATGGACCAGCTTGCCGTCAGCACCGGCGGCGAACAGGCTGGAGGCCGGATGGAAAGACTGGCGCAGTTTCGCCGTATCGCCTTCGTAGAGGCCATCCAGATAGACCTGAACCGTGGCGAGAATCTCGTTGACCT
This sequence comes from Alphaproteobacteria bacterium, assembly GCA_018336035.1. Taxonomy (GTDB): domain Bacteria; phylum Pseudomonadota; class Alphaproteobacteria; order Ferrovibrionales; family Ferrovibrionaceae; genus Ferrovibrio. The sequence goes on from JAGXRD010000083.1 coordinate 24,364, forward strand.
GTGCGTTGCTCATCGGGGCTCCTCCTGTTGACGCGCAGCAGAGCAGCCGGCCGCAGCGTGGTCAAGCCCGCGAATGCATCCCGACAATCAGGGCTTGCGATGATATTTCAGCGGCAGAAGTTCAGACGGGTTATAGGCGCGCAGGCCGCCGGTCGCCGCGTCGTCACTCAGCAGCACGCGGGCCTCCGGCGCGAAGTCGCGCAGCATCTCGCGGCAGATGCCGCAGGGCGCCACCACCTGAATTTGCTGGTTCTGCTCGGTCGGACGCGGATGCCGCACCGAGACAATGTCGGTGATTGGATCGTTCGGTCCGATCTGTGCCATCGCCTGACCGACCGCCACCGCCTCGGCACAGACCGAGGCGCGGCCGACATACGTATCGAGGTGCAGGCCGGTCACGATCCTGCCGGACTTCGTGCGAAGCGCGGCGGCGATGTGATGGCGGCCGACGATGTAACGCTGGCGGATCAGCGCCGAAGCGGCCTCCAACAGTTCCTGATCGGTCGGCGTCATGCTCATCCCAGCTGCTGCAGCGCGTCGGCCAGCTTTTCGGCCAGCGAGGTCTGCGTCGCGCGGCGTTCATGCTGTTCGTCGACAACAGCCTGCGGCGCGCGCGACATGAAGGTCTGGTCGCCCAGCTTGGTGTCGATCTTGGCGATCTCGGCCAGCGCCTTCTCGCGTTCCTTGCCCAGGCGCTGCTTTTCCTTGGCGATGTCGATCACATCGGCCAGCGGCAGCACGAAGGTCGCTTCATCCACCACGATGCGCGCAGATCCCTGGGGCGCGCTCTGATTCTCAGAGAGAGTCTCGATGCGAGCCAGCCGCTTGATCGGGTCGGCATGACGCGCCAGACGCGCCGCCGTCTCGGCGTTGCCGTCATTGGCGATCATGGCAATCTTGGCGCCGGCCGGCACATTCAGCGCAGACCGCGCCGCGCGCACGCCGTCGATCAGGCGGATCAGCCAGTCGATCTCGGCAGACGCCGCCTTGTCCTCTGCACGCTCACCGTCCTTCGGCCAGTCGCGCAGCATCAGGAAGCCGTCGGGCGCGCCATACAGCTTTTCCCACAGCTCTTCCGTCACATAGGGCATGAAGGGATGCAGCAGGTGAATCAACTGGCGCAGCACATAGGCGCAGGTCGCCTGCGTCTCGGCCTTGAGTGCCGCATCCTCGCCCATCAGCGCCGGCTTGATCAGCTCGAGATACCAGTCGCAGAAGGTACCCCAGGTGAAGTGATACAGCGCGCCGGCCGCCTCGTTGAACTTGTAGGCTGCGAGCGCGGCTTCCACCTCGCGGGCCGCCTTGCCCAGTTCGCCGATCGCCCATTTGTTGACGGTGTTCTGCACGGCTTCCGGCTTGAAATCAGCCGGCAGAGTGCAACCGTTCATCTCGGCAAAGCGCGCGGCATTCCACAGCTTGGTGGCGAAGTTGCGATAGCCCTCGACGCGCTGCTCCGACATTTTTACGTCGCGGCCCTGCGCAGCGAAAATGGTCAGCGCAAACCGCAACGCATCGGCGCCGTATTTGCCGATCACGTCCAAGGGGTCCATCACATTGCCCTTGGTCTTGGACATCTTCTGGCCCTTCTCGTCGCGGACCAGGGCATGGATGTAGACCGTGTGGAACGGCGCCTTCTGGGTGAAGTGCAGCCCCATCATGATCATGCGGGCAACCCAGAAGAAGATGATGTCGAAGCCGGTGACCAGCACATCGGTCGGGTAATGCGACTTCAGCACGTCGGTCTGTTCCGGCCAGCCCAGCGTGGAGAACGGCCACAGCGCCGAGGAGAACCAGGTGTCCAGCACGTCTTCGTCACGCGTCAGCTCGGTGGCCTTGCCGTAATGCTTGGTCGCTTCGGCCTGGGCCTCGGCTTCGTTATAGGCCACGAAGACCTTGCCGTCCGGACCGTACCAGGCCGGGATCTGATGGCCCCACCACAGCTGGCGCGAGATGCACCAGGGCTGGATGTTGCGCATCCATTCGAAATAGGTCTTTTCCCAGCTCTTGGGCACGAACTGGATATCGCCCTTCTCCACCGCCTCGATGGCCGGCTTGGCCAGCACCTCAGCATTCACATACCACTGCTCGGTCAGCCAGGGCTCGATCACCACCTGCGAGCGGTCGCCATGCGGCACCATGTGGGTGTTGGGCTCGATCTTCTCCACCAGGCCAAGCTCTTCCAGATCGGCGACGATCTGCTTGCGGGCGGCGAAACGTTCCATGCCGCGGTATTTCTCCGGCACGTTCTCGTTCAGCTTCGCATGCTTGTCGAAGATGTTGATCATCTCGAGCTTGTGGCGCTTGCCAACTTCGAAGTCGTTGAAGTCATGTGCCGGCGTCATCTTCACTGCGCCCGAGCCCTTCTCGGGATCGGAATACTCATCGGCCACGATGGGAATGCGGCGGCCGACCAGCGGCAAGATCGCAAACTTGCCGATCAGGCTCTGGTAGCGCTCGTCATCCGGATGCACGGCAATGCCGGTATCGCCCAGCATCGTTTCCGGCCGCGTCGTCGCCACCGTGATGAAAGTGTCGGTCATGCCCTCGACGGGATAGCGGAAATACCAGAGATGGGATTTCACCTCATGCTGCTCGACCTCGAGATCCGAGATCGCGGTCAGCAGTTTTGGATCCCAGTTTACCAGACGCTGATCCTTGTAGATCAGGCCCTGGCGATAGAGTTCGACGAAGACCTTGAGCACGGCCTCGGACAGGCCATCGTCCATGGTGAAGCGTTCACGGCTCCAGTCGCAGCTTTCGCCAAGCCGGCGCTGCTGACCGGTGATCATGCCGCCGGATTCCGCCTTCCATTCCCAGACGCGCTCGATGAACTTGTCGCGGCCCATCTGGTGGCGGTTCATCTGCTGCGCGGCGAGCTGACGCTCCACCACCATCTGGGTGGCGATGCCGGCATGGTCGGTGCCCGGCTGCCACAGCGCATCAAAGCCGCGCATGCGGTGATAGCGGATCAGGATGTCCTGCAGGGTGTGATTGAGCGCATGGCCCATATGCAGGCTGCCGGTCACATTCGGCGGCGGCAGGGCGATGGTGTAGGGCTTGCCCGACTTCACGCCGACCTTGAACGCGCCGCCCTCTTCCCAGGCCTTGTACAGGCGGGCTTCGACGTCCTGGGGGGAAAAACTCTTGTCCAGCATGGTGGCAACTCAGGCTTCAGGGCTTACGGGAAAGGGCGGAAATAAAAGACGATCCGGCAGCAGCAGTCCAGCCCCCGGCCGGGCGGTCGGAGAGCAGAGGCACGGCCAAAACCGCGATTTTAGAGGTGGTCCTGCTCTTCTTCCGCCTGGATGGTCAGGCGGGCGACTTCGCGCTCGACGATACGCTGAACGATGGTGGCCAGATGGGCATCCAGCCATTCCTTCAGCATCGGGCGCAGCAGTTCCTTCACCAGCTCCTCAAGGGTGCGCTGGCTGTTGCCCAGACCCATGGCACGGCTGCCGGCGATGGCGCCGGACAACTGGCCCAGATGGGCGGCGGCACGGGCAGCCGTGGGCGGCGACACCAGACCTTCGACCTCGTCACGCACCACATCGGTCAGCTCGAGGATGTCATCGCTCGGCTGATACTGCTGCTGCGGCTGCGGCTGCGGTGGGGGCGGAGCAGCTGCCCGACGCACCGGACGCGGTGGCGGCGGCGGCAGTGGCGGCGGCTCGTAATCGGGCTCGAATTCCGGCTCCGGCTCGGGCTCCGGTTCCGGCATGAATGGCTCTGGTTCGGGCTCCGGTTCCGGCTCGGGCTCCGGCATCGCCATCATCGGCTCGGGCTCAGGCTCCGGCTCGGGGGCTGGCGGCGACGGCGGAGGTTCGGCGGCGGGTGCGGCGCTCTGATCGGCGCCGTCTTCGGAAATGATCCGGCGGATGGAGGCAAGGATTTCCTCCATGGTCGGTTCATTCTGGCCTGCCTTGGGGTCGCTCATCCGCCCGATACACTCATTCTGTTACGCGATCCGTCAGGATGACGGCATGGCATGCAGGCCATCGGTCATACAGCCAAGGCTGAGCCTGGGCCGAATCAATCCGGTCAATGGTATGCGGGGCAAAGATAACCGAACTGTTAACCTGGGTTAAGGGGATTTTCCCCAAATTGCCGGTCCGGTTGCGCTTTTCGCCCGATTCGCGGCGCTTTCCACCGCGGACCGGGCGTAAAACAATCCAGATTACTCGGCGTTCAGGCCACCGTCGGTACCGAACCACTTATTGCGCACGCGCTCATAATTCTCGGTCGGATCGTAATAGTCGACCGGCAGACTGAGCGAGCGGGCATTGAGACGGCCGACTGCCGAGAGCAGAGCAAAACCGGCGACATATTCGTCGCGGCGGGCCCGGACCTCGGCCACGCGGGCGTCGAGATATTCCTGCTCCTGGTCCAGCACGTCCAGCGTGGTGCGCGAACCGACTTCGGCTTCCTGCTGCACACCTTCCAGCGCGATGCGGGCAGCCTGCACCTGGCTGACACGCGCCGTGATGTTGGAGCGCGAGGTGCTGAGGTTTTCCCAGGCCTGCACCACCGACTGGCGCACGCTGCGACGCTGCTCTTCCACCTGGATGCGGCGCTGGTTATGCGTCTGCTTGCGCTGGCGCGTCTGGCTGTAGACGGAACCGCCTTCATACAGCGGCACAGTCACCTGCAGGCCCACCCGCTGCGTATCCTGCCGGAAGTTGTTGCGGGTGTTTTCATCTGCCTTCGAGGCAGAGGCATTCAGCGACACGGTGGGCAGCAGCGCGCCGGAGGCAACGCGCACGTCATTCTTGGCGGCGACTTCACGGAAGCGGGCAGCCTGCAAATCCGGATTCTCGTCGAACGAAATCCCGACGGCCTCTTCCTCGCTCTGCGGCAGTTGCGGCAGCGGCGGCGGTGCCGCCAGCGTGCGCGGCATCTCGCCGATCACGCGGGCCAGCACGGCGCGCGACGACACCAGCGCGCCTTCGGCCGAGATGCGGTCGGCGGTCGCGCGCGACAGGCGCGATTCAGACTGCGCCACATCGGTGCGGGTGATTTCACCGACGCGGAAACGCTCACGCACGGCTTCGAGCTGGCGGCGCAGCACTTCTTCGTTGTTGCGGGTCAGGTCCAGCACGGCCTGGTTCTGCACCACATCCATATAGGCCGTGACGGCATCGAGCAGCACGCGGCGCTCGGTGCTGGCCAGGTCCTGGCGGCCCGCAAGAATCTGCGCCTCGGCGGCGTCGGTTGCGGCTTCGGTGCGACCGCCGCGATACAGCGGCTGCGACACGGTCAGCTGCAACGTGTTGGGATTCATCGTCCCGCTCGTCGCGGACGCCGATTCCGGCGTGTATTCGACATCCTGCCAGCCGCGTTCGCCAGTAACGCTCACGGTCGGGCGCCAGCCCGACAACGCCTGCGGCACACCTTCGTCGGTGGCGCGCAGGGCTGCGCGGGCAGCGAGCAGCGTGGGATTGTTGTTGTAGGCCGCGCTAAACACTTCGGTCAGCGACTGCGCGCTGGCCGGCTGCACAGCGATGATGCAGCTCACGGCAACAGCCGTCGCCAAGATGGTTTTTGTGAAGCTCATGACGCGCATCCGTCCTTCATTCCGTTTCATCGTTGTCGCCGCGGCGCGTCCCAATCGTAGTCCCCGAACTCTTATTTTTTGTTATGCACTCAATACGTCGCCATGCCGGGTTCGACCTGCTCGGCCCAGGCATGGATTCCGCCGGCGAGGTTCGTCGCCTGCGTAAAACCGTTTTGACGCAGCCAGCCGGTAACCTGGCGGCTGCGACCGCCGTGATGGCACATCACCACCAGTGGCTTGTCACGTGGCAATTCAGCAACCCGCTGCGGGATCTGCTGCATCGGGATATTCACTGTCCCCGACAGCGATACCGTCGCCACTTCCCAGTCCTCACGCACATCCAGAACAGCAACGTCCTTGCCGCTCTTGCGCCAGGCGTCGAGTTCGGCAACGCCGATTTCCAGGGGGGCGTCGGCCATGCGGATCAGAACACGAAACCGGCCGGCCGCTCAAAACCGGGCAGCATTGGAGTGCCGGCATCGAACAGCACGCGCTGGGGGAACAGATCGCCGGCCCGCTTGATCAGAACGGTCTGACCGATCGGCGCACCGGGCGCACGCAGCACGCCAATCAGACGGCCGCCATCGGCCAGCTGCTGCAGCAAAGCGGGCGAAAATTCCGGCACCGCGCCGGCAACCAGGATCACATTGAACGGACCCTGCTTGGGCAGGCCATCCTTCAGCGCGCCGTCGACCAGCGCGACATTGTCGATGCCCAGGCTCTGCAGGGTCTGGCCGGCCTGCTGGCTCAGCGCGGCATCAACCTCCAGGCCGATCACAGTGCTGGTCATGCGGGCGAGCACGGCGACTTCGTAGCCAGTGGCGGCGCCAATCACGAGGGCGACTTCGGAGGGCTGAATCTCGGCTTCCTGCAGCAGGCGGGCCAGGATCATCGGTTCCATCAGGTAGCGGCCGGGCGCAATCGCGACGTCCTCGTCCATGTAGGCCACGCCACGATAGGCTTTGGGCACGAACTGCTCGCGCGGCAGGGCGGCCATGGCGGCGATCACCTGCTCATCGGTCACCTTGTTGGGGCGAAGCTGCGTCAGCACCATCTGGCGGCGCGCTTCGGCGAATTGGCGTTCTGCTGTGGCCATGGGCGGGAATCCGGGCTGGAACAGGTATTGGGACAGGCGCCGTTTATAATGCTGCAATGCCGCGAAAACAACGGTCGTATTGGGGGTTAGCTGGCTCGCCGGCAGGCTGCTGCCATTCCCTGCCACCTTGCAAGGCTGGTCATTATGGGCTGCCCGGAAAGCCTTGACCCCACAGGGCGGCAACCCTTAGTAAGGGGCCGCGCGCTCGAGGTCTGGTGGCGGAGTGGTGACGCAGCGGACTGCAAATCCGCGTACGCCGGTTCAATTCCGGCCCAGACCTCCATTTCCCCCTCAAAACACTCTGGATTTCCCGTCCAGGCTGCCTTTCCGGCGGCCGGGAGCCTTAATTAGCGATAACGCCCCCTTCTATCTCCGTCCTGGCCCAGCTATCTTTTGATTTCAGGTAGTTATCGCGGCAGGAGGCGGCGGTGAAGATTCTGGGCTATGGCAAGACCGACAAGGTCGATCATCTGGTCACCAAGGAAATGCTGGACCGGGACTCGCACCGGAAACTGCAGAAATTCCTCGAAGATATCGAGATGGCGATATTCAGCGCCAATCGCGAGGTGATGAAGAAGGCCGTGCCGGAACTGACCCGGGAGTCCTTCATGGCCTTCGCGGTCCGCGTCGCCGAGGCCCGGGCGCGCTACCTGAAGATCGCGCTGGAGCTTTCCGCCATCGCCCATCCCTCGGCCGAGGATATCGCCCGGCTGAAGGCCGCGCGCGAAGCCAATGACGAACTGCTGCACGCCTTCGAGGCGACCAAGCGCGTGATCGAGCGCGGCTACACGCTGCTCGCGCGCTAATCGGCGAAGGGCGATGTGCCGCTCGCCGGATTGAACACCATCTGCCAGGGCCGCAGCCGCGCCGACAGCAGACCGGACTGCACGGCCGGATCATCCTCCATCATGCGCTGCGCGGTTACCTCATCGCTGCTGTCCAGCACCGCGATCCCGCCGCCGGCATCGTCGCGAAACAGGCCGGCCATCAGCAGTTTGCCGCCCTGCATCAGATCTTCGAGATAGATCTGGTGATCCTGCAGCGCCTGTTCCGGCGCCGGTTGGCCGACCGGCCAGGCCGGGCCGCGCTGATAATCGATCCACCAGACCGCACGCGGCTTCGGCATGCCCTGCTCCGTTCGTTTCGTTTCCCTATCGCGAGATCGTAGTCATGGTTTCCGCCGGGTTTCCATGCCCAGATGCGCCTCCCTGCCGCCTTGTGACAAAAGGCCGAACCGGGCATGATTTCCCGGTCTTTCGCCCTAGATTGTAAGATCATGTCCGCACTCCCAGAGTCCATTGATGCCGTCGAGACCCTGCTGAGCCGCGGCGACTATGTCGCCGACCGTTCGCTGGCAACCACGCTGTTCCTGGCGCTGAAGATGGGACGGCCGTTGTTCCTCGAAGGCGAAGCCGGCGTCGGCAAGACCGAGATCGCCAAGGTGCTGGCCGCCACGCTGGGGCGCCGCCTCGTGCGCCTGCAATGCTATGAGGGCCTCGATCTCTCCTCGGCGGTCTATGAGTGGAACTATCCACGCCAGATGCTGGAAATCCGCCTGGCCGAAGCCGCCGGCGGGGGCGACAAAGAGGCACTCGCGCGCGACCTATTCAGCCCGGATTTCCTGGTCGAGCGACCGCTGCTGCAGGCGCTGAAGCCCGATCCGGCTGGCGCACCGGTGCTGCTGATCGATGAACTCGACCGTACCGACGAGCCTTTCGAGGCCTATCTGCTCGAAGTGCTGTCCGACTTCCAGATCACCATCCCGGAAATCGGCCCGATCAAGGCGGCCGAGCCACCGATCGTGATCATCACCTCGAACCGCACGCGCGAAATCCACGACGCGCTGAAGCGGCGCTGCCTGTATTACTGGGTCGACTATCCCAGCGCCGAGCGCGAGTTGGCGATCCTGGAACGCAAAGTGCCTGGCGTGCAGAAGCGGCTCAGCCGCGAGATCGTCGGCTTCGTGCAGCACCTGCGCGAGACCGAGTTGTTCAAGCTGCCCGGTGTCGCCGAGACCATCGACTGGACGCGCGCGCTCGCCTTCCTCGACAAGGTCAGCCTTGATCCCGAGACGATCGACAATACGCTCGGCGTGCTGCTGAAATACCAGGACGACATTGCCAAGATGAAGGGCTCGGAAGCCGCCAATATCCTGCGCCAGGTGCAGCAGGATATGGCCTCGCTGGGCATCTGACATGGTGCTGCTGCCCGATCCCACATCGGGTCAAAACGGTGAAGGCGGCGCTTTCGCCACCAATATCGTGCATTTCGTGCGGCTGCTGCGTGCCTCCGGTTTGCGGCTGGGCCCGGGCAAAGCGATGGATGCGGTACGCGCCGTCGAAGTCGCCGGCATCCGGCGGCGCGATGATCTGTACTGGACGCTGTTCTCGGTGCTGGTGAACCGGCGCGACCAGCGCGATCTGTTCGACCAGGCTTTCCACATCTTCTGGCGCGATCCGAAAATTCTGGAGCGCATGATGAGCCTGTTGCTGCCGCAGGCCGAAGGCACGGCAGAACCTTCCAAAAGCAATATGTCGCAGCGTCTTCGTCAGGCTTTGTTGCCCGGTCAGGGCGAGGCACGTGCCAGCAACGAGAAGAAGGAAGTCGAGATCGACGCGACGCTCACCTTCTCGGCCGACGAACTGCTGCAGAAGAAGGACTTCGCCGATATGACGGCGGAGGAAATGGATCAGGCCAAGGCCGCGATGGCGCGGATCGACTGGCCCTTCCGCCCCGCCCGCACCCGCCGCCTGCAACCTGACGCGCGCGGGCACCGTATCGACCTGCGCGCCAGCCTCCAGGCCTCCTTACGCACCGGCGGCACCATCATTCCGCTCAAGCGCAAGAGCCCGGGCGAGCGTCCGCCGCCGTTGGTGGTGGTGTGCGACATCTCCGGCTCGATGAGCCAGTACAGCCGCATGTTCCTGCATTTCATGCATGCGCTGAGCAACGACCGCAGCCGCGTCCACAGCTTCCTGTTCGGAACACGGCTGACCAATATCAGCCGCATGCTGCGCCAGCGGGATGTCGACAAGGCGCTGACGGCCGTGAGCGAGCGTGTGCCCGACTGGTCGGGTGGCACCCGCATCGGTGCCACGCTGGCCGAGTTCAACCGCCTGTGGTCGCGCCGCGTGCTGGGCCAGGGCGCCGTCGTGCTGCTGCTGACCGATGGGCTGGATCGCGAAGGCGGCGAAGGCCTGCCGCGCGAGATGGAGCGGCTGCATAAATCCTGCCATCGGCTGATCTGGCTCAATCCGCTGCTGCGCTGGGACGGCTTCGAGCCGAAAGCCGCCGGCATCCGCGCCATCCTGCCCCATGTTGACGATTTCCGTCCGGTTCACAATCTTAGCTCCATCGCCGACCTCGCCCATGCGCTCAGTCACGAGAGCGACGCAGGCAACCGGCTGAAGCTCAATCTCGGGAGACTGGCCGCATGACCACAGACTCCACCGACATTCTCACCACCGCGCTGGACTGGAAGCAGTCCGGCAAGGGCGTGGCGCTGGCCACCGTCGTCACCACCTGGGGCTCGGCGCCGCGTCCGGTCGGCAGCCAGCTGGCGGTCGACGACGAAGGCAAGTTCATCGGCTCGGTCTCGGGCGGCTGCATCGAGGGTGCGGTCGTCACCGAAGCGCTGGATGCGATTGCCGATGGCAAGCCGCGCCTGCTGGATTTCGGCGTCTCTGACGCCCAGGCCTGGGAAGTTGGGCTGGCCTGCGGCGGCAAGATACAAGTCTATGTGGAGCGGCTTGACGCATGAAGCGCGAGATTCTGGAACAGCTGCAGACCGACCGCGCCGAGAAACGCCCGGTGGTGCTGGCGACGTTTCTGAAGACCGGCGAGCAGCGCCTGCTCTATCTCGTCGGCAAGAAGGGTCTGAAAGACCTTGATCCCCGCATCGGCGAAGCGGCACGCGCCGCCCTGATCGAGGACAAGCCGCGCACGGTGGACACCGAACAGGGCTCCCTCTTCCTCAATGTGTTCAATCCGCCGCTGCGGCTGATCCTGGTCGGCGCCGTGCATATCGCCCAGGCGCTGGTGCCAATGGCGCAACTGGCTGGCTATGAAGTGATCGTGATCGATCCCCGTAGCGCCTTTGGCTCCATCGAGCGGTTCCCCGGTGTGCAACTGTCAAATGACTGGCCCGATGAGGCCATGGAAAAACTGAAGCCTGACCTGCGCACTGCGCTGGTGACGCTGACGCATGATCCCAAAATCGACGATCCGGCGCTGATCGCCGGGCTGAAATCTGATGTCTTCTACATCGGCGCACTGGGCAGCAAGAAAACGCATGCCTCGCGGATCGAACGGCTGACGGCAGCCGGTTTCGGCGCGGATGATTTCGCGCGCATCCACGGTCCGGTAGGCCTCAGCATCGGCGCCAAATCACCAGCCGAGATTTCGATTTCCATTCTGGCGCAGATGACGGCTGCCCTCCGGCAAACCTCTGCCCCGGCCAGTTCGGCGGCGGCCTGATGTTTTTTGGTCCGGTGCCGGTGCGCGAGGCTGAAGGCGGGATTCTGGGTCATAGCCTGTCAGCCGGCAGCGAGCGCTTCCGAAAGGGCAGGCTGCTCAGCGCCGCAGACATCGCCGCACTGGAAAAAGCCGGCCATGCCACGGTCTATATCGCACGCCTGGAAGACGGCGATATCCCCGAGGATGAAGCGGCGTATCGCATTGCGCTAGCCCTGACCGGGCCAAACGCCCGGACCGCCGCCGCTTTCACCGGCCGCGCCAATCTCTATGCAGACATGCCTGGTCTGGTGCGCGTCGATCAGACAAAAATCGACGATCTCAACGCGATCGATGAAGCCCTCACCGTCGCGACACTGGCCGATTACGAGCCGGTCGAAGCCGGACAGATGCTGGCGACCGTCAAGGTGATCCCTTTCGCCGCGCCGCGTCATGCGGTCGAACACGGCGAGCAGTTGCTGCGCGGCCATGCACCGCTGGTGCAGGTGATGCCGTTTGCGCCGCGCGAGGTCGGGCTGGTGCTGACTCGTGTGAGCAGCACCAAGGATAGCGTGCTGGAAAAGACCGAACAGGCGGTAGCGCAGCGGCTGGCGCAGTTCGGCAGCCGGATCAAGCTGCAACGGATCGTGCCGCATGACGAAGCCGCGGTCGCTGAAGCCATTGTGGAACTGAAGGCCGCCGGATGCGCGCCAATCTTCGTTTTCGGCGCGTCTGCCACGGTGGATCGCCACGATGTCGTGCCGGCCGGCCTGACGCGGGCCGGCGGCGAAGTGCTGCATTTCGGCATGCCGGTCGATCCGGGCAATCTGCTGATGCTCGGCCGTCATGATGACGTCGCCGTGATCGGTGTGCCCGGCTGCGCCCGCTCGCCCAAACTGAACGGTTTCGACTGGGTGCTGCAGCGCCTCTGCGCAGGACTGGACGTCAGCCGCCGTGACATCATGCTCATGGGCAGTGGCGGCCTGCTGAAGGAAATCCCCAGCCGTCCGATGCCTCGTGCGGGCAACGAAGCCGCTGCTGCCACCGCCGCACCGCGCCGGCCGAAAGTCGCCGCCCTGATCCTCGCGGCCGGCCTTTCGAGCCGCTTCGGCGCGGGGCACAAGCTGCTTGCTGATCTGGATGGCAAGCCGGTGCTGCGCCACGTCGTCGATCATGCCAAGGCATCGTCGGCCAGCCCGCTGCTGCTGGTGACCGGGCATCGCGCCGACGAAGTGCGCGCCGCGGCCGGAGCCGATATTACGGTGGTCCATAACCCGGCTTACGCCGAAGGTCTGGCCAGTTCGCTGCGCGCGGGGCTGAGCGCCCTGCCGCAGGGACTGGATGGTGTCATCGTCTGCCTGGGCGATATGCCGGATGTCTCGACTGCAACCTTTGAGGCACTGATCGCCGCCTTCAACCCGGTGGAAGGCCGGGCGATCTGCCTGCCCGTGATCGGCGGCAAACGCGGCAATCCGACGCTCTGGGGACTGCAATTCCTGCCCGAGCTGATGCGGCTCGATGGCGACAGCGGCGCTCGCAGCCTGCTCGGACCGCATGCGGAATGGGTCTGCGAGGTGCCTGTGGACGACCCCGGCATCCTGCATGACTACGATACCCCGGCGGCCCTGGCTGCCCGAGGGGTTACCAAGTCTTAACCGCAAGTCCTTGGCATTAAGCGAATATTATCCACAGCCAAGGCATTAACTATGTCTTGCGGCTTTTTCCCAAGGATGGAATTTGCCATAGTGCCGCAGGGGGCAGCCTAGATTGGCTGGTTGTCGCCCTCTCCACGACCGTTACCGGAGAAAGCGACTTTTTCTATGAGTGAGGCTGTACAGAACCAATCGTCCGATGACGAGAAGATGTTCACCGACTTTGACCGCCTTTTGCGCGGCAAGATTTTCGGTGGGCGCCTCGCCTCGGTGATTCAGTTCGTCAATCCGAAGACGTTTGAGCGCAATCGCGAAAGCTACAACATCGTTGTGCATTCGATGCGCTCGCTCATGTCGAAATATGAAGGCACGTTCTACACGCTGCACGACTATTCGATCGTGATGTTCATCCGTCTCTCCGAGCGCTTCTTCGACCAGACCTTCGAAAAGCTGGTGCTCGAGATCGACGACATCCTTACCCGCAACAACGTTGCCATCGGCCTGACTCCTGAGGAAGCCGAGAACGCGGTTCGCTGGTATCGCTTCGACAGCCAGTTCGAAGACCTGCAGGAGCTGATGGATAACTTCCAGCAGCGCTTCCGCGTCTTCTCCGAACGTCGCAAGCGCCTGCTCGCCAAGGCCGGCACCGCTGCCGCCACCGGCGACGGCACACCGCTGACGCCCGGCGCGCTGCAGCAGATCGACGACATCCTGAAGAAGGCCGATGTCTCGACCTTCATGAAGCGTCAGCCGGTGACGCTGTGCTTCGGCAACCAGCCGCCGAAGCCGATCTTCCAGGAAATCTTCGTCGGCGTGAACGAACTGCGCCAGGCAATCGCGCCAACCGTGAACCTGCGCGGTGCCCGCTCGCTGTTCCACCACCTCACCCGCACGCTGGATACCCGCGTGTTCCGCGCGTTGCTCGATGGTTTTGTCACGCGCAACAGCGGCCCATTCAGCATCAACCTGAATGTCAGCACGATCCTCAGCGATACCTTCCGCGATTTCGACAGCCGCATCGGCAACATCGTGAAGAAGGAACAGATCATTATCGAGCTGCAGCGCTACGATGTGTTCTGGGACTACAACGAATACCTGCTGGCTTGCGAATTCCTGCACAATTCCGGCTACCGCCTGCTGATCGACGGCATCACGCCAGATCTGCTGCAGCTATTTGGCCGCAAGGAACTGAAGGCGGACTTCGTGAAGCTGTTCTATTTCAAGGACCGCCACGAAGACTGGATCGACAAGGAACTGGCGAGCAAGATTGCCGAGACCGATGCGAACCGCGTGATCATGGCGCGTTGCGAGACCGAAGAGGCGCTGAAAGCCGGCCTTGCGGCTGGCATTCGCCTGTTCCAGGGCTGGCATATCGACAACATGATCCGCGCCTCGCGCGAAGTCGTGAACTAAAGCCGGCGCTGGCGCGTTCGGCCACCACCCTGATCGTCATATCGGCCTGACAGTAACAGCAGGATTCAGTCTTATGTGGAACCGTAGCCAGCGACCCAACCAGACCGAGAACCAGGCGACGGAAGTCCGCGCCAGCAGCAATAGCGGCAGCCCCCCTGCACGCAAACAGCTGACGCCGAAGGACAACGAGCGGGTCGAGAAAATCCTGGCGAGCATCGCCATCGACACCTCGCAGACCTTCAATGCAATGCTGGACTCGCTGATGGGCGAACGCCCCGTCACCCATCATGAAAGCAATCAGACGCGCGACTTCATCGTCAACGTGTTCGACGAGATCCGCCTGGAAAGCAATCGCGACGCTGTGATCCTCGCCCGCAAATTTGCCGATATGTGCATGCGCGCCGCCGACCAGCTCAACGACAACCATCAGCGCACCGTTGCGCGCTGCGTGTCGGAACTGTTCGAGCAGTTCGCCGCCAAGCTCGATCACCGCGAGCCGGCCAACTCCAACTGATTTTTTAGGGCGAGACGGTTCGCCTGCCGCTCATGCGGTGGGGCGATACTGTTCGAGTTCGCTGAGGAAATTCCCGACGAGCTTCAACGGGTCCTCGCCCGTCGCGCTCCGGAACAGCGCGGTATCTTCGGCCGTAAGATGCGCCAAGGGCCGGATCAGCCCATCGAAGAACAGATAGAATTCTCGACTGCCGAAGGGCAATGCCTGGCCCTCGAAGGGTCGCTCGATATAGACATTCGAGGACAGTCCCACCGCAGTGGGATCATGCTGCATCACCTTCATCACCCAGTCGCGGCGCGATTCAAAAACGCGGAAGGCGCGAATGACGCGGGCGACAACCTTGAAGTAAAGCTGCTTGGCGCGCGGATCGGCGTAGAAGCTGGCCCAATCCAGGTTGCCGCCGGCCTGGGCGCGGATTTCCTCGGCAATGCTGGCAGCTTCGTCGGCCATCAGTTCGACCTCATCGCCGAACAGCGAGCGGACAAAGAAGAAGTAGTTGCCGATCAGGCGGCGGTCCAACTTCTCCTCGCTGAACAGCGGATCGAGCGGATGTACCAGCAGGCGACCGAAGGCATTCACCCGGGCGCCGCGGCGCGCGTCTTCCTCGACCACATTCATCAGGCTGTCGTAGGACGCCCGGTAGTAATGATCGTAATCCGATGCCGTCTTCATCGCCTCGACAAGCTGGCGCAGCATGTCGATCGTGAATGGCGCCTTGCGCGCCTCGGCCTCAGCACCCTGCAACAGCGCATCGAGCAGCTTGTTGGCCATCTGGCGCAGAAAATCGGGGCCGCGGGTGATCATGTGTCTGAGCCGAATCCGTTAGGTTGAGTGCAGCTTAATCAAGCCCCACAGCCGAAGCGAGCATCTTGTTGAGCGGGAAACCGCCCGCATTGTCCATCCTTTTTTAACCCTGCGGTTGCGACTCTGCCCCCGCGCGGGTACTGTCGCGCCGCCTTTCGGCCTGAATGTTGGTTTTAATCCTGCGGCCTTCCCCATGAGCCTGATCCTGACACTGTCCTGCCATGACCGCCCCGGCATCGTTGCCGCGGTGTCCGGTTTCCTTGCCAGCCATCGCTTCAACATCCGCGACTCCGCCCAGTTCGGCGACAGCGAAACCGGCCTGTTCTTCATGCGGGTCAGCGTCGAGGACCTGGAAGCCAGCGCCGATGGCAGCGGCCGTCCCCTGGAGCAGATCCGGGCTGCTTTTGCCCCGGTGGCGGCGCCCTTCGACATGAGCTGGGAGATTCATGACGAACGCGACAGGCCGCGCATGCTGATTCTGGTCTCGAAATTCGGCCACTGCCTGAACGACCTGCTCTACCGCTATTCCATCGGCGCACTGCCGGTCGAAATTCCGGCCGTCGTTTCCAATCACCGTGACTGGTATCAGCGCGCGGCCAACCACAATATTCCCTTCCATCACTGGCCGGTAACGACGGAGAGCAAGGCACGGCAGGAGAAGATGCTGCGCGACCTGATCGAGCAGGAGAAAATCGACCTGATCGTGCTGGCGCGTTACATGCAGGTTCTGTCGCCCGACCTCTGCCGCGATTACTCCGGCCGGATCATCAATATCCACCACTCCTTCCTGCCGAGCTTCAAGGGCGCCAACCCCTACAAACAGGCACATGCCCGCGGCGTGAAGCTGATCGGCGCGACCGCACATTACGTGACGGCCGACCTGGATGAAGGCCCGATCATCGAGCAGGAAGTCGCCCGCGTCGATCACGGCTACTCGCCCGAACAGCTGGCGGCAACCGGACGCGATATCGAGAGCCTGGTGCTGGCCCGCGCGGTGAAATACCACGTCGAACACCGCATTTTCCCGAACGGCCACAAGACAGTGGTGTTCCGCGGCTAGCAGCCCTTCGCCGCAGCCGGGCTGGACGGATCGCCTTGGCGGTCTAGGTCTTCCGGCATGCACAAGAAACTGTTGCTGCCCACCAAGATCTGTGCGGCCTGCTCCCGCCCCTTCACCTGGCGCCGCAAATGGGCGCGCAGCTGGGATGAAGTGAAATACTGTTCCGAGGCCTGCCGACGCAGGCGCAGCAGGCCATGACCGGCAGCACCCTGCGGCTGCTGCTGGGCGACCAGCTTACACCCGCCATTTCCAGCCTGCGCGATTGCGAGCCAGGCAAGGATACGGTGCTGCTTGCCGAGGTGATGGCCGAAGCTACCTACGTACGTCACCACAAGAAGAAAATCGCCTTTCTCTTCTCAGCCATGCGCCATTTCGCCGACGAATTGCGGCAGGCCGGGCATCGCGTCGTTTACGTCAGGCTCGAGGAGAGCGGCAATACCGGCTCGCTCTTTGGCGAGGTCGCGCGCCAATTGGGCTCGCTGCAGGTGGACCGCGTGGTGATCACCGAGCCCGGTGAATGGCGCCTGCGGGAGGACATGGCGGAGTGGCAAACCCGTCTTGCCCTGCCGGTCGAGATTCGGGAGGATGACAGATTCCTGTGCCGCCACGCCGATTTCCGCGCCTGGGCGGAAGGGCGCAAGGAACTGCGCATGGAATTCTTTTATCGCGACATGCGCCGGCGCTACGGGCTGTTGCTCGATGCGGCCGGAGACCCGGAAGGCGGTCGCTGGAATTTCGACAGCGACAATCGTCATCCACTCGATGCCGATACGACAATCCCGCCTCGCCCCGCCTTGCCTTGCGACGATACGACACGCGAGGTGCTTGAACTGGTCGATCGCGTCTTCGCCGGACATTTCGGCGATCTCGAGCCATTCGACTTTGCCGTCACGCGCCACGACGCGGAGACACTGGCACGCTGGTTTCTGCGCCACGCCCTGCCGCGGTTCGGCGATTACCAGGATGCGATGCGCCAGGGCGAGCCATACCTGTTCCACAGCCTGTTGAGCCCCTATATCAACTGCGGCCTGCTCGATCCGCTTCGGCTCTGCCGTGATGCGGAAGCCGAATGGCGCGCAGGCCGGGCGCCGCTCAATGCCGTGGAGGGCTTCATCCGTCAGATCCTCGGCTGGCGGGAATATATCCGCGGCGTCTACTGGCTTGAAATGCCACGCTATGCCGATACCAATGCGCTGGCCGCGCATCGACCGCTGCCCTGGTTTTACTGGTCAGGCGAGACTGCCATGAACTGCATCGCCCAGGTGGTGGGCGAGACACGGCGCAATGCCTATGCGCATCACATCCAGCGGCTGATGGTGACCGGCAATTTCGCACTGCTTGCGGGGATCGCGCCGGCCGAGGTCGAAGCCTGGTATCTGGCTGTGTATGCCGATGCATATGACTGGGTCGAATTGCCGAACACGCATGGCATGGCATTGTTTGCCGATGGCGGACGCCTCGCCTCCAAGCCCTATGCGGCATCCGGCAAATACATTCATCGCATGTCGGATTATTGCGATCACTGCCGCTATGACGTGAAGCAGACCGTCGGCAGCACCGCCTGCCCGTTCAACGCCCTCTACTGGGATTTCCTCGCCCGCAATGAATCGCGGCTGGGCCGCAATCCGCGTCTGGCCATGCCGTATCGCAATCTGGCGCGCATGCCGCCCGATCAGCGCCGGGCCATTGCCGAGCAAGCCGCGCAAACCCTCGCCGCGCTCGATCAGACCGACAGCACTGCTTGGCCGTCAGAGCCTGCCCTGCAGGGTCCGGACCGGAAAAAGAGAGGTCGGAAAGTCAGTTCGCGTGCGGCGCAACGACAGGCGAAACTTCTGTAACCGGCACAGTCCCGCCGGTCACGCCGAGCGAACTGAGGATTCCCAGCAACGCCGCGTCGTCATACGGCTTGGCCAGCACGCGGCTGAAGCGGCTGCCCACGAAACCGGGCGCCACGACCTTCTCGTCATATCCGGTGGCCAGGATGATCGGCATATTGGGAATTGACGCACGGAATTCGCTGGCCAGTTGATCGCCGCGGCAATCCGGCAGGCCAATATCGATGATCGCTGCAGCCACGCCGCCGGTGCGGTGCCAGATTTCCCGCGCCTCTTCGCCGCTGCCGGCTTCCTCCACACGGAAACCCGCGGCTTCGAGATTGCCGGCGACCACCATCCGCATCAGCGGATCGTCCTCGACCAGCATCAGCACGGGTGGTTCAATTTCATCCTGTTCTTCAACAATGGAAACAGTGCGGCCCAGGCTGTCGGCAATCACCAGCACAGAGGTCAGGCTGTCGCCCACCATATTGAGTTCCGGTGCCGGATCGGCAGCCGTGAAGGTTATGGTGATGCAAGTGCCGCTTGCGCTGCTTTCAATGTTGATCGCGCCGCCGATCTTTTCGACCATGGCCAGCACGATCTTGCTGCCGATGCCGCCGCCCCGGCGCCAGTCCTGTTCGGTCACGCCGATGCCGTCGTCTTCCACCTGTACGGTAATCAGATCGCCGGCACGCTCGGCTTTTACGCGGATCGGACCGTCGCCTGCCGGATAGGCATATTTGAAGGCGTTGATCACCAGTTCGGTCACGATCAGGCCGATTGGAATGGCGAAGTCGGTGCCGATGCGGGTCTGGCTGGCGAGGAATTGCAGCATGCGTCCGCCCTGATCGGCGGATTGCCGCAGGTCTTCCACCAGACCGCAAAGATAATCCGCAAGATCGACAAAGCGGACATCCGCCGAGGCATAGAGGCGCTTGTGTACGCGCGCCACAGCGGACACGCGCTTGTAGGCATTGAGCAGCGTCTGCGCCGCCTTCATGTCGCTCTGCGCGGACGACTGCACCTGAAGCAGGCTTGCGATCAGCTGCAGGCTGTTGGATACGCGGTGATTGACCTCGCGGATCAGGACGGCGCGCTCGTTGGCCAGCGCCTCGAAGCGGTCGCGCGCGGCACGCATCTCGGCTTCAGCCTGTTCGCGCAGGTACATCTGCCGCCGGCCTTCGAGGGCGGAATCGATCGCCGCGCGCAGCAGGGTCAGGAATTCGGGGCTGGCATCCTTAATCACGTAGTCAGAAGCACCCGCTTTGAGCGCTGCCACCGCGATCCGCCCCTCGGACTCGCCGGTCACATAAACCACCGGCGGCGGATTGGGTAGCGTAGAAATCATATTGAGCGTATCGAGGCCCAACTGATCAGGCATATGGTGGTCGAGCGCAACCACATCGACGTCGTTTGACGCACGTAGCCGCTCGACACCCGCCGCACCGCTGGCCAGCAGTTCGACAACGAATCCGTTGCGTTCAAATTCCTTCTGCACCAGGCGGCTGAGGCCCGGGTCATCGTCGATATACAGCAGGCGCGGTCGATCGTTGGCCATCAGGTCGTCTCGGGAACCTGCATGACCATGAAGAACAGGCCAAGCTGGCGAATGGCCTGGGCGAAGTTTTCGTAATTTACCGGCTTGGTGATGTAGACATTGCAGCCGAGATCGTAGCAGCGCTGGATTTCCTGTTTGTCGTCGGTGGTGGTCAGTACCACGACGGGCATGCGGCGCAGGCCGGGATGCTCTTTCACGCGACGCAGGATTTCAGTGCCCTGCATGTCAGGTAGATTCAGATCAAGCAGCACCAGATAGGCACCGCCATGCGAACCGGTATCGCTGTCGCCCACCTTCAGCAGATATTCAATGGCGGGCGAGCCGGATGCGAAGGAGACGATCTCATTGTTGACGCCAGCGCGGCGGATATTCTTTTCGATCAGGCGGGCATGACCTTCGTCATCCTCGACCATCACAATGGTAACTGCTTTTTCGTCGCTCATTTTTATTCTATGTCCCAATATCTGGCGTCTGCAGGCTGCCCGGTCATTCCGGGGAGCAGCGGCGCCTTGCCGCACAGCCTACGCGTAGGTGAAGCTTAGGCCCTTACAACCCGGTTTCTGCACCCCGTCACGGCGGAACATATCGATCAACGCATCATTTCTCCTACCCGGAGCGTTTCGCGGCAAGCGCCCGCAGTTTACCGGGAGGAATCAGAAATATACCGGCTGCAATTGCCAACCGACATTGGCAATTCGGCATATATCGCGAAGGCTTGTCAATCGCTCTGGTCGGGTTTTGTTCAGGTCGGCCCAGCCAGGGAAATCCCGCTGCGGTTGTCCTACCTACAGCCAAGCTCATGAAGATAGGCTTGTTTTCCGGGAAGCGTCCGGCACCGCCTCGCTTACCTTTACCTATCACCGATAGAATGTCTCTTTTCGAGTTGCGCTTAGCCCAGCGCTTCGCTACCCAGGCTGCGGGCCATTTTCTTCAGCAACCGGTTCAGGGTAACGCGCTCGGATGCCGTCAGGCCGGCGACAATGTTCTTCTCATGCTGCTCGACCTTGGCCATCAGTTCGGTCAGCAGCTGCTCGCCAGCCGGGCTGAGCGACAGTGAATAGGTCCGCCGGTCGGCCACCGTGCGCTGCCGCACGATCAGCCCCTTCTTCTCCAGCTGGTCCAGCGCCGGCGTCAGGGTGGATTTGTCGACCCCGACGCCACGGCTGAGATCGGTCTGGTTGATGCCCGGATTGGCACGCAGCAGCACCAGCAGGCTGAAACGTCCCGGTGTCAGACCGCCCATGCGGCCGGCAAGCCCGCTGCCCACCACCTTGATGAAGTTTTCAAACACCGCGACCTGCGCGATACGCAGGTTATAGCCGTAGAGGCCGGGCAGCGGCCCGCGATCCAGCTTGCGGATCTTTGCTCCCTTGCGGACCGGCGACACCTCCTCGCCATCCTGTTCCTTCTTGCTGCGCATGTCAGTTCATGTGTCCATTAATTCATATGACTGGGCAGCCAGAGCGCAATGGCCGGGAAGATCACCAGCAGCGCCAACCGAAGCAGGTCTACCAAGATGAACGGCATCACGCCCTTGTAGATTTCCCAAAGACTGATATCGCGCGCAATCGAGTTGATGACGAAAACATTGATGCCGACCGGCGGCATTACCATGCCCAGCGTCGTGACCATGACGATGATCACGCCGAACCAGATCGGATCGAACCCGAGCTGCAGCATCACCGGATAGATGATCGGCACGGTGACCAGGATGATGGCCAGCTCATCCATCAATGCGCCGAGGATCAGATACATGATCAGGATCAGCGTCAGAACGCCGTAGGGGCCCACCGGTAGCGCAGTGAGGAAATCACTCACCTTCTGCGGCGTCTGGGTAATGACCAGGAAATAGCCGAACAGGAAGGCGCCGACCACGATGGTGAAGATCGAGCCGCCAGTACGCACGGCATCGATCAGGCTCTCCTTGATCTCGATCCAGCCGAGCCGGCCGCGCAGAATGCCGATGATCAGCGCACCGCAGGCGCCGCAGCCGGCCGCCTCGGTGGCTGTGAACACGCCGCCATAAAGGCCACCGACGATGCCTGCGAATAGCAGCACGGTCGCCCAGATGTCGCGTAGCGAGGAGAGCTTCTCGCCCCAGCTGGTCTTCGGGCCACGCGGCACGAGACCTGGTTTCCACCAGCCCAGGATCTGGATCGTGATGAGATAAAGTACGATGGCAAGAAGACCGGGCAGGATCCCGGAAATGAACAGCTTGCCGATATCCTGTTCCGTCAGGATGCCGTAGAGCGCAAAAACCACGGATGGCGGAATCATAATCCCGAGCGTGCCGCCGGCGGCGATCACACCTGTCGACAGGCCCGGATGGTAGCCAAAGCGTCGCATCTCGGGCAGCGCCACCTTGGTCATCGTGGCGGCCGTGGCCACCGACGAGCCGTTGATGGCGGCGAATCCGGCGCAGGCCATCACAGTGGCCATGGCGAGGCCGCCGCGACGATATCCGAGCCAGGCCTCACCGGCACGAAACAGTTCGCGGCTCATGCCGGCAGCCGTGGCGAAGCTGCCCATCAGGATAAACATCGGAATGACGGCCAGGTCATAGTCGGTGGCAACCCGGATCGGCGACTGCGCCAGCAGGTTCAGCGCGGGCGTGGTGGCGGCCAGCGTCGCGAAACCGCCGACGCCGACAATGCCCATGGCAATCCCCACGGGTACCCGCAACACCATCAGCACGAAAAGAAGGACAAAGCCGCCGATGGTGATGAAATCCCGATCCATCATCAGGCCCCTTCACGCTTGGTGATCAGCCGGAACAGCCGCAGCGCCAGCAACAGTGTGGCGAGCACGATCCCCAGCGCTGCGACGGCATGAAACGGCCAGACCGGCAGGCGCAGATCGAAGGTCTGCTCGTTGCTGAGAAATACGCTGCTCACTTTGCTTTCCAGCATCCAGGCGAACAGCGCCATGAAGGCCAGCGTGACCAGGGTGGCGAAAATATCGATCAGCCGCTTGCCCCAGGCCGGCGCCATTTCCCAGAAACCATCGACCTGGATATGGCGGTTGTGGAAGCCGGCCAGCGCAATGCCCCAGAACATCGCCGTGCCAAGCAGCAGGCGGGAGAAATCGAAAGTATCCGGCAGACCATAATTGAACAGCCAGCGCAGCATCACAGCCACGAAGGTCAGGACGGCAATGGCGCCGAGCAATAGCCCTGCCACCAACTCGGCCTTGTCGATGAATGCTTTCATGAGGCAGTCCCCCCTGCCGGTACGCGAATCAGACCACTATAGAATAACTTGGGCGGCTGCAGCCATTGTCAGACCGCAGCCGCCCTTTTTTACGCAGACTTTACGCGATCAGAAGGCAGCGTTGCGCTTCTTCAGCTCGGCCTTCAGTTCGTTGAGCGCCTGTTCGCCATTGACGCCAACCTTCTTGGTATCCTCGTACCAGGCCTTGGTCATTTCATCCGACAGCTTGCGCCAGGCGGCGATGTCGCTCTCGCTCGGCTTCACGCCTTCATGGCCTGGCAAAGCCAGCATCTTGGCCTTGCCCGAGGATTCAGCATCCGACCATGCCGTGTTGACCTTCTCCGACATCTCCGACGTGCAATGCTCGTCGAAAGCCTTCTTCTGGGCGGCCGACAGCTTGCCATAGGTGGCCTTGTTCACTGCCAGCACGAAGTTGCTGATATAGAGCGGCGCATCCATGTGGTACTTCACGGCCTTCTCGAAACCGAAGATGAACACGCTGCCCCACGGGAAGCTGATCGCATCGGCCAGGCCGCGTTCCAGAGCATCGCGGGCTTCCGGCGCCGTCACCTGCACGTTGGTGCCACCGGCTAGCGTGACCAGGCGCGCCACCGAAGCATTGCCCGGACGAATCTTCATGCCCTTGATGTCGTCGGGCTTGGAGATTTTCATCTTGCTGTGGAAGGTGCCCGGATCATGCACGAAGGTCATGCAGACCTTCACGTCGCCCATCTCCTTGTCGGCGTATTTGCGATACCAGGTATCGATTGCAGCCGAGCCGCTCTTGCCGTTGGAGAACAGGAACGGGATTTCACTGCCGGCGATGACCGGGAAGCGACCTGGCGTATAGCCCGGATTGACATAGGTGATATCGGCGATGCCGTCGCGCGCCATGTCGTAATGGTCTTTGGCCTGACCGAGCTGCTGCGCCGGGAAAATCTGTGTCTTCACCGTGCCGTTGGTGGCCTTCTCCAGCGATGCACCCCACTCGGTGAACGCCGGATGCAGGGGATGCGACGGCGGCAGCCAGTGGCCGAGCCGCAGGTTCACAGGCTTGTCCTGCGCGATGGCGGGCTGCGCCACGGCGGCGAGGCCGAGCGCGACACCGAGCCCAAGGGCTGCGGCGCAGACATAACTGTGGCGTTTGCTGGTCATGTGTTTCCTCCGCTGGCGGGCGTCAGCGAAACCTGACTGCCCTTTTTGATTATGCGGCGGCAGCCTAGCGCGGCCCGGCCGGACCTGTCCAGATTGTTTTGTTGGATACCAAACTAATTTCTTGACCCTGCCGGTGTGCGGTGCAAGATTTTGCGCGTTGGGAGGACTCGAATGGAACGCTCTTTCGCCAAAGAGATTGAATCGCTGCGTCTGGGTGATGGCGACATCTTCCGCGGCGAAGGCATTCTCGCTGTCACCAAGGCCATCCTGCAGTCCGGCGTGTCTTACGTGGGCGGCTATCAGGGCGCGCCCGTCTCTCATCTGGTCGATGTCCTGGTACAGGCGCAGGACATCCTGGATGACCTCGGCATCCATCTCGAAACCTGCACCAACGAAGCCTCGGCTGCCGCCCTGCTCGGCGCCTCCATTCACTACCCCGCGCGCGGCTGCGTCACCTGGAAGGCCATTGTCGGCACCAATGTGGCGTCGGACGCGCTCAGCAATCTCGCCTCGCCCGGCGTCACCGGCGGAGCGCTGATCGTGGTCGGCGAGGATTACGGTGAAGGCGCCAGCGTGATCCAGGAACGCAGTCACGCCTATGCGATGAAGTCGTCGATCTGGCTGCTCGATCCGCGCCCCGACCTGCCGACGATTACCCGCTGCGTGGAAGAAGGCTTTGAACTCTCGGAAGCCACCAACACGCCGGTCATGCTGGAACTGCGCATCCGCGCCTGCCATGTCACCGGCGAATTCCCCGCCAAAACCAACAAGCCGGCCAAGGTCTCGCGCAACAGCCGCCTGCCCGGGCCTTCGGCCTTCAATTACGACCGCCTCGCGCATCCGCCGGCCACCTTCATGCAGGAAAAGCTCAAGCTGGAGCAGCGCCTGCCGGCGGCGCGCAAATTCATCCTGGAGCGCGGCCTGAACGAGATCATGCCGGGCGACCTGTCCGAGATCGGCATTGTCGTGCAGGGTGGCCTGTATAACGGGCTGAATCGCGCGCTGATGAATCTCGGCCTGGCCGATGCCTTCGGCAACAGCCGCGTGCCGACGCTGGTGCTGAATGTCACCTATCCACTGGTGCCGGAGCAACTGGTGCAGTTCTGCGCCGGCAAGCGCGCCGTGCTGATGGTGGAAGAAGGCTCGCCTGAATATATCGAGCAGGCGCTGCACACCGCCCTGCGCCGCGCCGATGTGAATACCCGCGTGCATGGCAAGGGCATGCTGCCGGCCGCCGGCGAATATACGATCGAAGTTCTGACGCGTGGCCTGCTGGCTTTCATGAAATCAGAGCAGCCACAGATCGACGTCTCGGCCGCCGATACTGCTTTCAGTGGCGCACTGGAAAACCGCAAGGCGGCGCAGGCGGTGATCGGGACTGACCTGCCGATGCGTCCCCCAAGCTTTTGCACCGGCTGCCCCGAACGGCCGGTTTTCACCGCGATCAAGCTGGTCGAGCGCGAAATCGGCAAGGTCCATATTGCCGCCGATATCGGTTGCCATGCGCTGGCCACCTTTGCGCCATTCTCGCTGGGCCATTCCATTCTCGGCTACGGTATGTCGCTGGCCTCGGCGGCCGGTGTTGGGCCTCTCATGAACACCCGCTCGCTCGCCATCATGGGCGATGGTGGCTTCTGGCATAACGGCGTGCTATCCGGCGTGGCCTCGTCCATGTTCAATCGCGGCGACGGCGTGCTGGTGGTGATGCAGAACGGCTACACCTCCGCCACCGGCGTGCAGTATATCCCCTCCTCCGCCGGCAACCGCGTCGATGGCCTGAGCAGCGGCTCGGATATCGAGACCACCGTCAAAGCCTTGGGCGTCAAATGGGTCAAGCGCATCCGGTCCTATAGCCTCGGCCCCATGCGCGAGGCTCTGCGCGATGCCCTGACCACCACGACCAGGGGCCTCAAGATCATCCTGGCCGAAGGCGAATGCATGCTGGCGCGTCAGCGCCGCCTGCGCACGGAGGAATCCCGCGCACTGAAAGCTGGCGAGCGCGTGCTGCGTACCCGCTTCGGCATTGACGACGCCGTCTGCACCGGCGACCATTCCTGCATCCGTCTGTCGGGCTGCCCGTCACTGACGATCAAGCCCAATCCCGACCCGCTGCGCACCGATCCGGTCGCCAGCGTGAACAGCGGCTGCGTCGGCTGCGGTCATTGCGGCGAGGTGGCCCATGCAGCCGTGCTCTGCCCGTCCTTCTACAAGACCGAGATCGTGCATAACCCAGGCTGGTGGGATCGCTTCAGCGACCGCCTGCATCGGACCGTGATCGGCTGGCTCGGCGGCCGTGCCGCTGCACCGGCACCGATGCCGGCGGCAGGAGAGTGACATGACCGTACCTCTCTCTTCTGGGCGTCCCCTCTCCATCCTGATCGCCGCCATGGGCGGCGAAGGCGGCGGTGTGCTGACCGGCTGGATCGTCGATGCCGCCTTGCGCGCCGGCTATCCGGTGCAGAGCACGTCGATCCCCGGCGTGGCACAGCGTACCGGCGCCACCACCTATTACATCGAGATCTGGCCGGAGAAGACGACGCAGCGCCCAGTCATGTGCCTGAACCCGATGCCGGGCCAGGTCGATGTGATGATCGCCAGCGAATTCGTCGAAGCCGGCCGCGCGATTGCGAATGGCTATGTCTCGCCCGACCGTACGCTGCTGATCGCCTCCACGCATCGCATCTTCGCGGTCGCCGAGAAAAGCGCGATGGGCGATGGCCGCTACGATACCGGCAAGCTGTTCCGGGCGGCCAAGGACCATGCGAAACGCACCATCCTGTTCGATATGGACCAGGCCGCAAAAGACTCCGGCAGTATCCTGAATGCCGTGCTGCTCGGCGCGCTGGCCGGCTCCGGCGTGCTACCGCTGCCGGCTTCCGATTTCGAGAACGGCATCCGCGCCGAAGGCAAGGCGGTTGACAGCAACCTCGCCGGTTTCCGCTTCGGTCTCAGTCATGGCGAGGACGAGATCGCAGCGCGCGCCGCCGTGCTGTCGTCACTGCCGCCGGCGGCTGCCATCCCGGCGCTGGCCGACCGCATCGCGCGGCTGCCCATGAATGTGCAGACATTCGCCGCCGAAGGCATCAAGCGCCTGGTCGACTATCAGGGCGTTTCATATGCGCGGCTGTATCTCGACCGGCTGGATACGGTTGTAAAGCTGGGCGACGAAGGGCTGGCCAAGGAGACCGCGCGGCACCTGGCTTTGCGCATGAGTTTCGAGGATGTGATCCGCGTCGCGCAGCTCAAACTGAAGCCCGAGCGTTTTGCCGCCATCGAGCGCGAGCAGCGCGTGAAGCCCGGCCAGCCCTATACCGTGGCCGAGTTCCTCAAGCCCGGCGTGGAAGAAATCGCCTCGCTGCTGCCGCCGGCCATGGCCCGCAGCGTGATCGCGCTCTGCGAACGCAAGGGCTGGACCGAGAAGCTGCACCTGGCGATGACCGTGCAGTCCAATCGCATCGGCGGCTATCTGAAGCTGCGTCTGCTGGCCGGCCTGCGCGGCTGGCGGCCCCGCAGCGCGCGCTACGTCGAAGAACAGGCCCGCATCGAAGACTGGCTCGACCTGATCCGCCGCGCTGCCAAACTGGATATGAACCTTGCCCGCGAAATCGTCGACTGTGCCCGCCTGATCAAGGGCTATGGCGATACCTTCAAACGCGGCGCCGGTAATTTTGAGCGCATCCGCGCGCGGGTGATCCTGCCGGCGCTGGAGCATCGCATCGCGCCGGCTGCGGCGACCGACGCGCTGGTGCAGGCGCGTACGGCGGCGCTGGCCGATCCCGAAGGTCAGTCGCTGGGCAACATGCTGGCCGATTTCGAGGCGACCCTCCGGCCGGCCATCCCACAGGCCGCGGAATGATTATCAATTAAATACTTTGATTCCGCCTGCAAACAGCGAAACTCATGGCGAAGCACAGCCCGTGAGTCTCAGTGTCCGAACATCCCGCCCTGAAACCCATCCGCGCATCGCTGCTCCGCGATTTCGTTGGCTATTGGCTCGACTGCCGGGCGGAAGGCGCCGTGGTGACCCGGCGGGCTGATTTTGACATCTTCCACCTGCGCGCCCTCGTACCGCACCTCTTTCTCTACGACTACAATCCGGACGACCACGGCTTCACGCTGCGTGTCGCCGGCGAGGAGATTCGCCGCCTGCTGCCCAACTCGGTTGCCGGCATGCCGCTCGACCGCATCATGCCGCCGGCCTTCTTCACCGAGGTCCACAACCGCTACCGGCAGGTCTGCGAAAGGCCGGCCATCCTGCATGCCATCGGCCGGGTCTTTCTCAATCTCGGCGGCACCGGTGTTGGCGAGCGCATTGCCCTGCCGCTGGCCAATGAGCAGGGCAAAGTCTATCAGCTGCTCGGCGCGACTCTCTATGAGATCGGCAACCAGCAGCATGGCAGCCGCTTCGAACGCGAAGACTTCACGCTCACCTTCACCACGTTGATCGCCGACTGAAAAAGGGCGCCGGTAAGCCGGCGCCCTTCAACTCAGGCGATCGGGCCGGTGGCTTTATGCCGAAGGCGGCGCGTATTTCACCGTGCAGCCATAGGGCCGTGCGGTGGTGGTGCTGACCGCCTTGCCCTGTGCCAGCTCGGTCAGCGCGCTGTCGACGAAATTCTTCGCGCCCTTCAGATCGTCGATGCGGGTCGACGGCTTGTCGTCGATACCGCCGGCATAGGCCAGCTTGCCGGTCTTGTCGATCACATACATATGCGGCGTGACCGTCGCACCATAGGCACGCGCGATCTGGCTCTTCGGGTCGAGCAGCACGGCCGACGGCGCCGCACCGCGCTCGGTGGTCAGTTTGTTCGCCTGCGCGGCGTCGACATAGCCCTGCTCACCCACCGGCGAGGAGATCACGGTGAGCCAGACCACATCCTGGCCGGTCCACTTCTTCTGCAGGGTCTGCATGTTGTTGCCGGTGTAGTGCTTCTTCACGAACGGGCATTCGTGGTTCGACCATTCCAGCACCACGGTCTTGCCCTTGAGATCGGCGAGCGAAACCGTCTTGCCGTTGGTGTCCTTGGCGCTGAAGGCCGGCGCCGGCTGGCCGACCTGAACGCCGGACGAGGCATTGCTGAGCTGCGGCAGGGCCAGCAGGCCTGCAGCGCCGATGGCCGCGGCGGAAAGCAGGATACGACGGGACATGATCATGATGGGATACTCCTATCGTTGGGTGTTGGCGGTGGGGTTTGAAAGCGACGCACTTTTCTGCGGCCGGTCGAGCTGGTCGAGA
Organism: Alphaproteobacteria bacterium; assembly: GCA_018336035.1. GTDB lineage: Bacteria > Pseudomonadota > Alphaproteobacteria > Ferrovibrionales > Ferrovibrionaceae > Ferrovibrio. The sequence continues at coordinate 53,881 of JAGXRD010000083.1, forward strand.
TGCTCCAGAACGATGGCCGGGGTGAGAATCTGCGGTAGCACGACACTCTTGCCGCCGGCGTAATAGAGATAGAGCGGCACGCCGCTGCGGCCATTCTGTTCCAGCACGCGGGTGATCTCGGGATCCTGGTTGGTCCAGTCGCCCTTCATGTAGGTGATGCCGCGTTCACGGAAGGCCGCTTGCACGCTGTCGCTGCTGAGCGCCGTGCGCTCGTTGACCATGCAGGTGATGCACCAGGCCGCCGTCATGTTGACGAAGACCGGTTTCTGCTGCGCCACCAGGCTGTCCAGCTTCTGGCGGCTGAAGGATTCGGTTGGCGCACCGCCCGGCTGCGCCTGCGCCATGGTAGCGGCGGGTGCAGCCGGATCGCGTGCGGTGCTGTACAGCGCGCCGGCTGCAGCGATCAGCAGCACAACGGCACTCGCCATCGCCACACGGCCGCGCAGGCCGAAGCTCCAGGCCGCCGCTGCCACCAGCACCAGCCCCAGCATGGCGGCGAGCAGCCCCTGCTGCCCCACTTGCTGACTGAGCACCCAGACCAGCCAGGCGACCGTGGCATAGAGCGGGAATGCCAGCGCCTGTTTCACGCGCTCCATCCACAGGCCGGGCCGCGGCAGGCGGTCCGCCAGCTGCGGCACCCATGTGAGAATCAGGAACGGTAGCGCCAGACCGAAGCCGAGCGCGAGGAAGATACCGATGCCGACTGCTGCCGGCTGGGTCAGCGCGAAACCGGTTGCGGTGGCCATGAAGGGCGCCGTGCAGGGCGTGGCGACCACGGCGGCCAGCACGCCGGTGAAGAACGAGCCCTGATAGCCGCCGCGCTGCACCAGGCTTTCGCCGATGCCGGCGAAACTGCCGCCGATATAAAACACGCCCGAGAGACTCAAGCCCATGGCGAAGAGCAGATAGGCCAGCAGCGCGATCACCAGCGGCATCTGCAGCTGGAAGCCCCAACCGATCTGCGCGCCCGAGGCGCGCAACGCCAGCAGCAGGCCAGCCAGTGCGGCAAAGCTGACGAGAATCCCGAGCGTATAGGCGATGCCATGGCGGCGCATCTGCGCCCTGCCCTGTCCGGCATGACCGACCAACGCGAGAACCTTGATCGACAGCACCGGGAAGACACAGGGCATCAGGTTGAGAAGCATGCCCCCGAGCAGCGCGAGCAAAGCCGCCTGCAGCACCCTGGCCCAGTCGGCCGCCGCCGCCGTCGCCGCCCCATAGCTGATCTGGGAGAATTCAAACGCCTGCTGCTGCAGTTTTCCGCCGATGTCTTCGCTGATCAGCAGCAGGCCGCCGGTCTGCTGCGGCAGGCCGGCCGCGGCAAAGCTGCCGCGCTGCATCTGGAGCGTCAGCCCATCGGCATCGAGCCTGAGCGGCTGCGTGGCGGCATGCTCGATCATCGATTCCTGGTGCGGCAGGAAAACGGCCTCCTTGATGCGACCGGCTTCCAGTCCCTTCGCCGCCACCGACAGGACGAAGCCGGTATCGGTCATCTGCATGCGGGCCGGCCAGGGCGAAGCCTGTGCCACCTGCTGGCGCGCGGCCTCGAAGGCGGCTTTCGTGGCGGGATTGGCATCGCCAGTGCCACCGGGCAGCGCAAGATCGACGGTGGCCTCGCCGGGAATGCACTCCTTCTGGCAGACCAGCCAGTTCACATCGGCGCGCAGTTTCACATCGCCGGGTATTTGTGCCGGCGGCATGATCTGCGTCAGCAGCAGGATCTCGCCCTCGTAGCCGTAGTTGACCAGATGCGCGACCGGAATGCGTTCAGGGATTGGCCAGACGATCGGCCCGGCAGAGAAGCCCGGCGGCAGTGCCCAGCTGATTTCGGTGGCCAGACCGGAATCACCCGGATTGCGCCAGTAGGTATGCCAGTGTTCGGCCATGCGCAGACGCACACCGACCCAGAAGGGCTGGCCGGCACGGATGCTCTGCGGTTCGGCGATCAGCGCCGCATCGACGAGGTCATTCCCCGAGAGCTGTGCCTGGGGTTGCGCCTGCGCCGCCGGAAGCAGGCCGAGCGCGAGGGCAGCCGCGAGGCCGGCCCCGAGGGCGACCTGGTGCAGGCGGCGGAAAAAACCGGGGGAGCGCATGCCATAAAATTCCCGTAAATTGCCCCTGCGGGCAAGGTGTTATCGGGTCACAAGCACGCGAGCCGGAACGGTCCCACCAGGCTAGAACGCAAACGACACGCTGAACGCGCCGAACTGGTCGCTGGCATCCTGACCGACATATTCGCGTGTCCGCAGCACATGCGTGTAGGCCAGGCGCACGCCGTCGACCACGACGGCGAGACCGAACTGCGCATCGCCGACGAAATGTTCCTTCTCCACGCTACGGCTGTCGCGGAAGGTATTGCCGTCGAGGAAGATGTTATGCGCCACGGCGCGGCCATCGACGCCGGCAAACAGGTACCAGCCGAAACCGCCCGGTGCCTTCTCGAAATAGCCCGAGCCCGGCAGGCTGGGCTGCACCCGCGGCGGACCGTAATCGATCGGCAGGTTCTGCCCGAAGCGGAACATCACGCCCATATTGGCATGATCGTAGACATTGCCGACCGCGGCGCCGGCATGCGGCGTGGCATCGATGCCGAAACCGCCGGGTAGCTTGAATTCCGGCGACTGCCAGCTGCGCTGATAGGTGAACTGCAGCGTCGGCTCGTTCTTGAGCTGCTTGTCCCAGCCCTCGGCCAGCGGTGAATCGATGATCGAATGGATGAAGTCCTGCGTCTGATGCGCGAGCGATGCCGAGCCGACGACGCCGAGGCTGACCGAGAACTGGTCGAGCACCTGGCCGGTGCGTGCGACCACGCCGACCGAGCCGTAGAGCCAGCCCGCGTAGGGACGGTCGTCGCGCGGCGGATCACGCAGCAGCTTGTTCGACGCCGTGAACATATTCTGGCCGAGTGCGTATTCGACGCGGATATCGCTGTGCCAGGCCAGCATCGGCACTTCATAGGCCAGCTCGCGCAGCCAATCCGGCTCGCCATTCTTCGGCGTCAGGTAGCTGAATCGCGTGCCGTTCGTGTAGCGGCGGTCGGTGTTGTAGAAGAGATCGTTCTCCAGCACGAAGCTGAAGACACCGACCTGGGGCTCGGCCTGTTTGGCGAGGTCCGGCGGATCGGCAGCGTAAGCGGCGGGCGCGACCAACAGTGTCGCGGCGAAAACGGCTGAATTGCGGAGGGACATCTGGCGGGTCAGACTCGTCAGGGGATGAGGCCCGCCTGTCTTGCGGGGCGAATGTGGCATCAACGCGGCAGACATCGTTTCACTCCATGCCGGGGCGTGAGCGCATGCTTTTGACGCCCGACCGCTTGCTCTTCGATTCCAGCCGGCGCTTTTTCGAGCCCAGCGTCGGCCGGGTCGGGCGGCGGGTCTTGGGCACCACGGCAGCGGCACGGATCAGGGTCAGCAGCTTGTCGATCGCGTCCTGCCGGTTGCGGTCCTGGCTGCGATGCTCCTGCGATGTCAGCACCAGCACGCCTTCCAGGGTCAGCCGGTTGCCGGCCAGCTTTTCCAGCCGGGCGCGCACATCCTCGGGCAGCGCCGGCGACTGCCGCACGTCGAACCGCAGCTGCACGGCGGTCGAGACCTTGTTGACGTTCTGGCCGCCAGGGCCCGAGGCGCGGATGAAACTGATCTCGATCTCGCGCGGATCGAGGCTGATGCGGCCGGTCACTCGGATCATGTTTGATGAATTTTCCACGGTTTTCCGGGTTTATCGACCGCTGAAAGCAGGCTTGTTCAAGCTTATACAGGGCTTATTTCGGCTTATATGAGTCTTATTTGGGCTTATTCTGGCTTAGTCGCGCGCTGCAACGACACTATCGCGTGCGTATTCAACACAAAACGCAAATTGTCATGGAGAATCAGCAGGCTACGACCCGGAACATCATAGCAACCCGCTGCCCCGGCCGCAAGCGGTTCGGTACGCCTCAGGCCTTGCGCAAAAAATCGCGCAGTTCCTCGTAGATCCGCTTCGACATGGCATCGGCGCCATTGAGCATCAGGCCGAGCTGGGTGCGGTTGAGACCGAGCTGCTGGGCCAGCTGGTCCATGGTCATCTTCGACTCCGCACAGGCCTCGGCCACCGCCTGCAGCGACATGCCATCGGCATAGTAGCGGCCGTAGACCACCTTGACCTTGAGTTCGACCGGCTTGCGCTTCTGCGTGATGGCGCCGGCTATTTCGCCCGGCGACCGCAGGCGCGGCTGCATCTGCGTCATCGCCGGCTCATCCCGGCTCTGCTCCATCGCCTCGGCCAGCAGGTCAGGCAGCGAGTTGCTCTTGCCGATCACGTTGTCGAGCAGGCGGCGCACTGTGTCGACCAGCTCTGTCTGCAGCTTGGGCAGGCCATGCTGTTCGCCGAAGCGGTCGTAGAACAGGTCGATATCGCTCAAGCGGTCGCGGCGGCGCTGCAGGAAGTCGCGGCTGCCGAACGGCATGCTGCGGCCCTGCTCGCCGATCTGGAGGATGAAGATGCGCGTGGCATTCACTTCGACGATGCAGACCTGCCAGCGCAGGTTCACCAGATTGTGGGACAGCCTGTCGCGCCGCGCGGGTTCGAACAGCGGCAGCTGGTCTTCCACCAGATCGACCAGCACGTAGAATTTGTCGATCTCATCGATATAGCCGCGGAACTGATCGAAGCTGGCGGCGAACGTCTCCGGCTCGGCCATCTTGCGGATGATGGCGACTCCATGCAGCTCGGCCTTGTTGAGCAGGTCGTTCAGCTGGGCGAGTTTGGTCGGCGCAGGCATAGCGATCTCTACCGGGATTATATGGCCGGGTTTCGCCTCGCTGCAATCTTGAATGGATGAAGAGTTAAATACGAATCGGTCAGATTTTGGTCTGAACGCAGCGAAAAACCATCGGATAGCAACATGGTATGCGCGATAGGCGCTGTCCGAGTGACGTCTCGCAGGTGGTCAGTGCTGCCGACCGTGCTCGCCTGGACGATGCCCCTGCCCCTGCTGACCGGCAGGCCGGTTATATCCGCGTTCGGCGTCATACCGCGACACCTGCTCGGGCGTCAGCAATGCTCTCGTTTCCATATGCGCTAGGATATGGACAGAGCGCAGTTCGCCATTCAGACGTCCGATATCCGCGAGTTGCCTGACGACGGCGGACGGGTCGGCGCGGCCGGATGCGAAGGCGTGATCGAGCTGCGCCTCGGCTGCGATGACCTGATGGCCCAGAGCAATGGCGCTGGTACTCATCTCCTGCTTGATCGCATTGAGTCGAGTGCGTTGATCCGCCGTGAGATGGAGTGCATCGGCCAGTTCGAGCGCGTGCATCGGTCCGGGATAGCTGTTCAGTTCGGCCGGCAGGGACAGCCCCATGCCCCGGCCTTCCCTGAGCTGCGTGATCTGTTCCTCCGACAGCGCCTTGATGGGCCGGGCCGTCATGGCGGCATAGCCGCTGCCATGCTGATGCTGCGCATGGGCGGTTCCTGCCCATCCCATGAGGACCAACAGAGTGGCGATGACTGCTTTCATGGCTGTTTCCTCACTTCTTCTCGGCTGACTGGATGTAGAAGACGCCGTTTTCCTTGGAGATGGTGGCCGCGACCTTGTCGCCGACCTTCAGCCTGTCGAGCAGCGAGGCGTCCTTGACCTGGAACACCATGCTCATGGCCGGCATCTCCAGCTCGCCTTCAATCGGACCGTGGCGCAGCGTGATCTTGCCGGTCTCCGGATCGACCTTGCGAATATCGCCCTCCGTCTTGCCGGTCTGGGCGAAGCTGGCGGCAGATGCCAGCAGGATTATGCTGAACGCGAATGCACTGAATTTCATGTCTGGACTCCTTACTGCGAAACCCGGATGTCGCCCTTCATGCCCTTCTCGAAATGGCCGGGAATCAGGCAGGCGAAATCGACGCGACCGGATGTGGTGAACTTCCAGATCAGTTCGCCGGTCTGGCTGGGATTGACGGTGATGGCGTTCGGCTCGTCATGCACCATGGTCGGGTGCTTACGCATCACCTCGGCATGTTCCTGCAGGGCCTTGATCTCGCCGAGCATGAATTCGTGCGGCTCGAGGCCATCGTTCTTCACCACAAACCGGACGGTCTCGCCGCGCCGGACCGAGATCTTTTCGGGATGAAACCGCATGGTGTCGCTCATCCTGACCTCGATGGTGCGGGTGACGGCGGCGGCCTTGCCGGGTTCCCCCACGGGTGAATGCGTTTCCGGACCATGCGCCAGAGCGGCGGGAGCGACCGCAACGATCAGGGAGGCCAGAGCGGCTTTGAGATTCATTGAAGACATTGGTGTGTTCCCTAGTGGCTGTGTGTGGGCTTCGACGGCTGGGGAGCCGCGTTTGTTGCATTGGCGTTGAGTTTGTAGGCGACCGTGCCGGGCGGGTTTTTGTACCAACCTGGATCGCGGTAATCGCCACGGGCCAGGCCCTCGCGCACCTTCACCACAGTGAACATGCCGCCCATCTCGAGAGGACCGAACGGCCCGCTGCCGCTCATCATCGGCAGGGTGTTGTTCGGCAGCGGCATCTCCATCTCACCCATATCGGCCATGCCGCGCTCGCCCATCGTCATGTAATCGGGAATGAGCGAGACGATCCGCTTGGTCATGCCGCGATGATCGACGCCGATCATGGTCGGCACGTCATGTCCCATGGCATTCATGGTGTGATGCGACTTGTGGCAGTGGAATGCCCAGTCGCCCGGCGCATCGGCGTCAAACTCGAAAGCGCGCATCGCACCGACCGGCGCATCGATGGTGACTTCCGGCCAGCGCGCCGAAGGCGGCACCCAGCCGCCATCCGTGCCGGTCACCGAGAAATGGTAGCCGTGCAAATGAATGGGGTGGTTGGTCATGGTCAGGTTACCGAAGCGGATACGGACACGATCGCCAAGCCGCACCGGCAGACTGTCGATGCCGGGAAAGACGCGGCTGTTCCAGGTCCACAGGTTGAAGTTCAGCATCTCGGCGACCTTGGGCGTTGCCGCGCCGGGATCGATGTCATACGCGCTCATCAGGAAGACGAAATCCCGATCCACCCGATACTGGTTCGGGTCGCGCGGATGCACGATGAACATGCCCATCATGCCCATGGCCATCTGCACCATTTCATCAGCATGCGGGTGATACATGAAGGTGCCGGATTTCCTCAGCTGGAACTCGTAGACGTAAGTCTCGCCCGGCTTGATATGCGGCTGGCTCAGGCCGCCCACGCCATCCATGCCGGATGGCAGCAACTGGCCATGCCAGTGGATGGTGGTGTGTTCCGGCAGCTTGTTGGTGACGAACAGGCGCACCTTGTCGCCTTCGACCGCCTCAATCGTCGGCCCGGGCGAGCTGCCGTTATAGCCCCAGAGATTGGCCTTCATGCCCGGCGCCAGCTCGCGCACGACAGGTTCGGCAACCAGGTGGAATTCCTTCCACTCGCCATTCATGCGCCAGGGCGCCGACCAGCCATTCAGGGTGACGACCGGATTGAACGGCCGGCCGCTGGAGGGCTGCGGCGGCGGGGCTGTTTTCGGACCAGGCGAATAAACCGGCTCAGGCAGATTGGCGAGCGCGGTGCGGCTGACGGCGGCAGCCGCGACGCCGGAGGCAGCAGCAGCGAACAGGTTTCGGCGTGACAGCATGATGGCCTCCTTAATGGCCAGCCGCGCCGGACCGCGCAGCCACCATCCCCAGGGAGGACGGGCTGCCCGATGCGTCGACGGGTGCAATGGTGACGAAGGTCAGATCGGTATCGGCGATCCAGAAATCGCGTTGCGCTTCGAGCGCGGCGCTCACATCGGCAATCTGGTCGCGGGCATCGGCCAGAAGTTCGAATGTCGAGATCAGCATGCCGTTGTAGCGCAGCACCATTTCCTCCGAGACCTTCTGCCGCAGCGGGATGATGTGGAACGCGTAATGCTGCGCGAGATCGTAGGCCGTGCGATAGCCGGTATAGGCCTCGCGGGCCGCCGACCGGGCATTGATGGCGGTATCGGCCAGCAGATGGACCGACTGCATGTAGATGCTCTCGGCCTTGGTCGCCTTGGCATCGCCGAAATCGAAGATCGGCACTTCAATCGAGATTTCATAACCGGTCTTGTCGTCCTTGCCGGTCTCGCTGTTCCGTATGAATCCGGTCTCAAGGACATTGATGAAGCGTGTGGCCTGCGTCAGCCCATTTGCCTTTCGGGTCGCTTCAGCATTGGCCTTCGCCATCCACACATCGAGCCGCTCGGCAATCGCCCTGGCTTCGATATCCTCGATCTCGCGCGGCTGCTTCGGGATATCGGGCAGGCGTTCGGGCAGCTTGAAGGCCATATCCCTGCCCCACAGCCCCATCAGACGGCCAAGCCGCTCACGCGCCGCTGTGGCGGCAATGCGCGCCTTGGCGACACGGGCTGTCGTATCGGCGTAGAACAGTTGCTCGCGCGCATAGGCCAGCATGGAAAAATTGCCGACCTGTTTCATGCGACGCGCCAGTTCGGCCTGCGTATCGGCGGCTTCGCGGACCTCGATGGCGTATCTGGCGATCTGTTCGGCAGCAACCGCCTCGTACCAGGCGCGCTGGGTGCGGGCGGCGAGCGACAGGACGTCCGCTGCGGTGTTGAGCTTGGTACGCTCGTAGCGCCGGTTTTCGATCCCGGCCGCGATGGGCAGCACCAGCAGGCTCAGGGCATCCACGGTGACGCTGCGCTCGATTTCCGTTTCGCCACTGCGACGCAGCCGGCCATAGGTGAAGCCGGGATTTGCCGGGCGCCAGGAACTGGTCAGGTCGGCGGCGCCGATACCGAGTTCGGCAAAACCGGCCTGCAGACGCCGGTTGTTCAGCAGCGCGACCTGAACGGCATCGTCGGCCGTCAGCGGTTTTGCCAATAGCCTGTCCAGCGTATCGCGGACCGTCTGCTCTTCCTGTTCGCTCTTGATCCAGAGCGGGCGTTTGCCGATGCGCTGTTCGGTGGTGTCTGCCACCTCATCGAACGCACCATTGGCCACCGGACCGGCACAGGCCGCGAGAAGAGCGACAAGCGCAACCGACGCCGTCACGCGTCGCAACGTGATCTTCGGGCTCATGGCTTGTGCCCTCCATGATGACCATGGCCGCCATGTTTCATGCCCGGTCCGGCATGCTCAGCCTGGGTCCGGGGCGGCTCGTCAGCGCCCTTCAGGGCGCCGGCGTGGCCGCCAACATCGCGGACGGTGTCATTGGCCTGACGCCAGTCGAGCTTCTGTTCGAACTGCGGCTGACGGTAGGACGCGAAATCCGAGACATAGCGATGCGGCGGAACAACTGCCTGCGGGTCCGCCGGATCCGGGCGTTTGTCACCGGCGGTGGCCGTCTCAGCCAGACCAAGTGTCAGCATCAGCAGCATCAAAACTGCCGATTGCATGCGGGAAGACATGGAAATACCTCACGACGTTGAGCAACAAACTCCGGCTGCGACTGACAGTTGTGGTGTCAGGCGCAGATGTGCTGTGGCTCAGACTCTCGGAGGCTCGCTGGGAGACGGAGGTGTAATGCTCGCCGGGACCGGAACGGCAGCCGGCGCATGGATGCCGGGGCGTTCGGCCATGCCAACGCCGATGGGCGATATCAGTGTGAAGCCCGTCATCGTGCAGTCTTTGCACAGCATGCAGCCTTCATCGCAGGGGCCCTGCGACTGTTGCTGCGGGGCCTCGGCGGCGGCTTCACTCTCGCAGTCATGGCCGGCTTTGGCCATGTGATGACCGGCCTGCGCGCTGCCCTGGGCGCTGCCCGGCTCGACGGACTGCAGGACCGTGCTGGCCATCATCGGCATGGCGATACTGTGAGAGATCGAAGCGATGGTGCTGGCAAAGATCAGGCCGAGCAGCGCCACGACTGTGCCGAAACGGCGCAGTCCCGGGACCTGATTCGAATGCTGTCGGCGGCTCATGGTCGAAATCTAAGTCCTTACCCTGTGGGAAGGTCAAGCCGGACCCGGCAGATTCATAGGCTTACCGACAAATCGCCCGCGCACGCCCAGCGGCCAGCCTCAGACGCCGATATCCTCGTTCCACAGCTGCGGCCTGGCCGCGATGAAGTCGCGCATCAGCGCAATGCAGGTTTCGTCCTGCCGCACCTCGAGGACGACGCCGCGGCTGCGCAGCAGGTCTTCCTCGCCCATGAAAGTGCGGTTCTCGCCAACGATCACCCTGGGGATGCCGTAGAGCAGGATCGCGCCACTGCACATCGCACAGGGAGAGAGCGTGGTGTAGAGGGTGGCTGCGCGATAGACGCTGGCCTTCTGGCGGCCGGCATTCTCGAAGGCATCCATCTCGCCATGCAGGATGGCGCTGCCCTGCTGCACGCGGCGGTTATGGCCGCGCCCGATGATGCGGCCCTCATGCACGATCACCGAGCCGATGGGGATACCGCCCTCAGCCAGCCCGGCGCGTGCCTCGTCGATCGCAGCCTGCAGGAAGGGATCGTCCATTGTCGCCTCGCGTCACAGTCGTTTGAGAATCTCGCCGATCTCGGCCGTGGTCAGCACCTTGCCGCTGGAGACGAGTTTTTCATCGATCACCAGTCCCGGCGTCGACATCACACCATAGGACGCGATATCCGCAAAGTCGGTCACCTTCACGATCTCGGCCTCACGGCCCGCCGTCGCCGCCGCCGCTTTGGCATTGTCGCCGAGCGCGACGCATTTCCGGCAGCCCGAACCCAGAATCTTGATGATCATTGCACTCTCCTTCACACAAACAGATAGCCGAAAGCATTGAACAGATAGCCGATGGCGATGATGCCGACGGTGACGATGCCGGTGAAGGCCGCCAGCAGCGGCAGCCTGACCACGCGTTTCAGCAGGATCAGCGACGGCAGCGACAGCGCGGTGACCGCCATCATGAAGGCCAGCGCCGTGCCCAGGCCGGCACCGCGGGCGACCAGCGCCTCGGCAATCGGCAGCGTCCCGAAGATATCGGCATACATGGGCACGCCGGCCAGCGTCGCCAGCAGCACCGACCACCATTTGTCCTGGCCAAGCAGCGCCGCGATCAGGTCCTGCGGAATCCAGTTATGGATGGCCGCGCCGATCCCCACGCCGATCAGGATATAGGGCCAGACGCGCGAGACGATATCGACGACCTGGTCCCGGGCGAACTGCAGCCGCTGGCGCCGCGTCAGCGCAGCCTCGGCGCCATCATGCGCCACCACCGGGTTGCGAAAAACGAAGCTCTCGACATAGCGGTCCATACCGGCCCAGCCGAGCAGCGTGCCGCCAATCACCGCGATAACGAGGCCGACGACCACATAGGCCAGCGCAATCGGCCAGCTGAAAATGCTGGCCAGCAGGATGACCGAGGCGAGATCGACCAGCGGCGAGGAAATCAGGAAGGAAAAGGTGATGCCGACCGGCAGGCCGGCGCTGGTGAAGCCGATGAAAATCGGAATCGATGAGCAGGAGCAGAACGGCGTGACCGTGCCGAGCAGGGCTGCGAGGATATTCGCCGGCAGGCCGCTGATGCCGCCGAGGATGCGCCGGGTGCGCTCAGGCGGGAAATAGCTCTGAATATAGGAAATCCCGAAGATCAGTGCCCCGAGCAGGATGAAGATCTTGATCACGTCGTAGATGAAGAAATGGATGCTGCCGCCGATACGGCCAGCGGTATCCAGACCGAAGCCGTCGCGCAGCAGCAGCGTCACCAGATCGGCCAGCCACTGCATGCGCAGCAACTGGTCGTTCAGCCATCCGAATACGTCGCCGATCATTCATTGCCCGGTGAGAAACTGCGGTCCGGGGAGCATCAAAGCAGACTCTACGCCCAGCGCCCTTGATTTAAATCACACGCCGCGCCCCCGCAGCAGCAAAACAAGCAGGATAATCAGGATGATGAGGCCAAGGCCGCCGCCGCCATAGCCGAAATGCGGCGGCATGAAACCGATGTATCCGCTGATGAACGACAGCAGGACAAGCACAAGAACGACGATCAGGACAGTCCGCAGCATGGTCGGATCTCGCTTTTTCGTTGAAGTGTGGCGCCATCGGGTGCCGGATCAGATCTTCGGCAACAGCGCGCTCGCGCCACGGAGTGAAGTGAAAAGCGCGCTTGCACACACACATCGCTTTGTCCACGACTGGCAGTGTTTTCATGATACGCTTCGCTTCAACCGAACCAAAGACAAATCGATATTCCATGCACGGCATCGCTCCGGATGATCTCGGTCATCTGGTGGCGAGCCGGGCGAAGGTCGTGCAAAATAAACATGAGCCCCGCTGGAACTAAATCCATCCCTCGCAAGGCGTCGCACCGCAAGGTCCTGTCGCGGCGTGCTGTGCTGATGGCCGGATGCGCCGGCCTGGCGGCCCAGTTGCTGCCGCGCCATGCCTGTGCGGCAACCGCCATCGTCCTGCCAGACGCCGCGGATCAACGGAAATTCTCGGTGTATTACAAAGGCAGCCGGATCGGCGCCCATACAATCCTGTATTCAGCAGCCACCGGCGAGACGCAGGTGAGTACCCGCATCAACCTGCTGGTCAAAGCCGCCTTTTTCACCATGTTCCGGTTCGGCCACAGCTCGACTGAAATCTGGCGCGACGGACAGCTGATGAGTCTGAGCAGCGAAACGGTGGAGCATGGCGAAACCCTTCGCGTCGACGGCGTGGCGACGCCGCAGGGCTTTCGCGTGGTGAGCAAGGGTGGGCCTTTCATCGCTCCGGCTGCGACCCTGACGTCGAACAGCCTGTGGACTCCGGCCGTGCTGGAACAGACTACGCTGGTCGATGCGCAATATGGCGGCATCATCGGCGTGAGTGCCCGCAAATTCGCCGACGAGCAGATCGTGATCGCAGGCCGGCAGATTGCCGTGACGCGCTATACGCTGATCACGCCCTATCTGGCCGGCAGCATCTGGTATGACGAAAAGAACCTGTGGGTCCGCGGCGAGTTCGAACGCGACGGATCGCATATCCAGTATCAGCTGGACCCATGAGGCGCCGATGCCGCGAACAAAGGAGCGTCCGGTGATGATCTTCAGAAACCCGCTGCGGCTCGTCGCCATCGTCCTGGCCGGCGCGGTTGCCGGCTGCGCGGCGGTGTCCGTGGTGCTCGCCCCTCCCCCGGTCACGCTCGCCTCCGGCACGCCGGGCGGCATCTATCATCCGGTCGGCAATGCGATCTGCCGCATGTTCAATCTGCCGGATGCGCAGCAGACGACGCCCTGCCTGGCGGTGAGTTCCGAGGGATCGGTGGCGAATATCCAGCGGATCGAAAACCGCAAGGCCGCCTTCGGCCTGTCGCAGACCGATCTGGCCTACGCGGCCTTTCATGGCGAAGGACCCTTTGCCGCCGCCGGCCCCGATCCCAAGCTGCGCATGCTGATCGCGCTCTACCCGGAAGCCTTTACCGCGATCGTGCGTGCCGATACCGGCATTCGTGACTTCGAAGACCTGCATGGCCGGCGCATCGGCATCGGCAAAAGCGGCGCCGGATACGGCTTCACCCGCGATGTCGTGCTCGGGTTTTACCGCCAGTCGGTTCCGAATCCCGCACATGCCGTGGAGTTCGGACCGGCCGAACAGAATCCGGCGCTGTGCAACAACCTCGTCGATGCGATCATCTTCCAGGCCGGACATCCCAACGGGCTGACCCAGGAGGCCACCACCGGCTGCCCGGCCAGACTGGTGCGCGTGGCCGGCCCGCCGATCGACCGGCTGCTCGCCGCGCATGCCTTTTACACCGCCACCGTCATCCCCGGCGGCATGTATCCGGGCAATCCCGAAGATGTGCCGACCATCGGCACGCGGGCCATCCTGATCACCTCGAGCAGCCAGCCGGACCGGCTGGCCTATGCCATGGTGAAGGCGGTGTTCGAGCATTTCGACGATTTCCGGCGGCTGCATCCCGCGCTGGCGACCCTGTCCGCCAAGGATATGGTGCCGAGCGAGGCGGTCATCCCGATCCATCCGGGCGCGATGGCCTATTACCGCGAGGCCGGCCTGCTGCGTACAGGCACAGCGGCCCGCTGAGAGCGCGCGGGGCTTGTCTGGGCGATGTGGGATCTCAGTCGCGCTTGGCGACCCCAACGGGATTCGAACCCGTGTCTTCACCGTGAAAGGGTGACGTCCTAGGCCTCTAGACGATGGGGTCGGCCTGTGGCTGGCCGAATCAAACGACCCGGCAGCAGCACCGGTTGCCCGGCGCGACGCGCTGTGTAGCGGTAAGCCATACACAAATCAATAGTGGCCCTGCCCTCAATTGCATCCTCCGCCAGCCCCCGGGCCCGGCCCGGCGCCGGATGGCCGGACCTCTGCGAACCAATTTTAGAAATGGTACGTCCTGCCAGGCAGTAAAATGCCCGAAGAGGCAGCGAAACGCGCATTTATTCAGCAATAAAAGCAAAGATTTGCAGTTGCCCACGCTAAACCATTGGGTTTAGGTTCAGAGACATGAACGACATGTCGCCCCCTCCCACCCTGCGCGTCTCCTCGGCTGCCGAAGCCCTGGGCGTGCTGCGCAAACTGCTGGTCGAACACGCCCCGCATCCCGAAACTCCGCTGCCGACCGAGCGCGATCTGTCCGCCCGGTTGGGCGTGAGTCGCCGCGTGATCCGTCAGGCGCTGGCCGAGCTGGAAGCCGAGGGCAAGATCTGGCGCCGCCAGGGCAAGGGCACCTTCATCGGCCCGGCCCCGTCGGCTTCCGCGCCAAGCCTGAGCCGCCTCGCCAGCCGCACGAATTTCTACGAGATCATGGAAGTGCGCCTGCATATCGAGCCGAGCATGGCGCAGCTGGCAGCCCACCGCGCCAGTGCCGACCAGATCGCGATGATCCGCCGCCTGGCCGAGCGCATCGCCACCGCCAGCCTCGACACCGAGCCGGCGACGCTGGAACGCTGGGACAGCGCGTTTCATCGCAGCCTGGCCGAGGCCGCCGGCAACCGCCTGCTGCTCGACCTGTTCGAGGTGATCGACAAGATCCGCAACGACACCTCGTGGCAGAGCACGCGCGCCCGCGCCCGCACGCCGGATGGCAAGCTGCGCTCGGCACAGCAGCATCTCGCCATCGCCGAGGCGATTGCGGCGCGCGACGGCAACCAGGCGGCGCAGATCATGCGCCAGCATATCGCCACGCATCAGGAAGCGCTGCAGAAGGCGATGAACATCGCGCCGGCTGCGCCGGTCGCTTCGGCCGCCGAATAAGCACGCCTGATTCTCTTCCCTTTTCCGTTTTTGGGTTTGTCATGACTGTTCCTTTCGCTTTCACCACCCGTCCCGAGATCAAGGGCACCTTCGGCGTGGTCGCCACCACGCACTGGATCGCCTCCTCGACGGCCATGGGCGTGCTGGAGCGCGGCGGCAATGCCTTCGATGCCGCGGTCACCGCCGCCTTCGTGCTGCATCTGGTGGAGCCGCATCTGAATGGCGCGGGCGGCGACCTGCCGGCGCTGCTGTGGAACGCGAAGACGAAAAAGATCGAGGTGCTGTGCGGCCAGGGTCCGGCGCCGGAAAAAGCCAGCATCGCGCATTTCAAATCGCTCGGCCTCGACCTGATCCCCGGCTCGGGTCTGCTGGCGCCCTGCGTGCCCGGCGCCGTCGATGGCTGGCTGCTGATGCTGCGCGACTATGGCACCATCGACATCGCCGATGCGCTGGCGCCGGCGATTCACTATGCCGAGACCGGCGCGCCGCTGGTGCCGCGCGTGATCGACACCATCGGCACGGTGCAGCAGCTGTTCCAGGAGGAATGGAAAACCTCCGGCGCGCTGTGGCTGGATCAGACCGGCGCGCTGCCCAAGCCATATGCACTGTTCAAGCAGCCGGGTCTCGCCGCCACCTATCGCAGGCTGGTGGCTGCCGGCGCCGGCAACCGCGAGCAGCGCATTGAAGCCGCGCGCAAGGCCTGGCGCGAAGGTTTCGTCGCCGAAGCCATCGACAAATACGTCGCCGGCACGGAAGCGATGGATGCCTCGGGCAAGCGCCATCGCGGCGTGCTCAGCGGCAACGACATGGCGAAGTGGCAGGCACATATCGAAGCGCCGCTGACCTACGACTACCAGGACTGGACCGTGGCGAAATGCGGCCCGTGGAGCCAGGGCCCGGCCTTCCTGCAGCAGCTCGCCATCCTGAAGCATTTCGATCTGTCGGCGATGGACCCGGCCGGCGCCGAGTTCGTGCATACGCTGGTCGAGGCGTCCAAGCTCGCCTTCGCCGACCGCGAAGCCTGGTATGGCGACCCGGATCATGTCGATGTGCCGATGGCGGCATTGCTGTCGGATACCTACAACGCCGCCCGCGCCAAGCTGATCACCGACAAGGCCTCGCTGGAACTGCGCCCGGGCGATCCGATGGGCAAGGCGGCGAAGCTGACCTCGATCAAGGCGGGCGAAGCCGGCGGCGTCGGTGTCGGCGAGCCCACGGTAGGCCGCCTTGCGGGCAGCGACGGCAAGGTGACGGCGCGCGGTGCCGCCAGCGGCGACACCTGCCATATCGACGTGATCGACAAATGGGGCAACATGGTTTCGGCCACGCCGTCGGGCGGCTGGCTGCAATCCTCGCCGCTGATCCCGGAACTCGGCTTCTGCCTCGGCACGCGCGCACAGATGTTCTGGCTCGAGGAAGGCCTGCCGAATTCGCTCAAGCCCGGTAAACGCCCGCGCACGACTCTCTCTCCGTCGATGGCGCTGCGCGATGGCAAGCCGGCGCTGGCCTTCGGCACACCCGGTGGCGACCAGCAGGACCAGTGGTCGCCGCAGATGTTCCTGAAAGTCGTGCATCACGGCATGAACCTGCAGGAAGCCATCGACAGCCCGGCCTGGCATAGCGAGCATTTCCCCTCCTCCTTCTATCCGCGCGCCGCCAAGCCCGGCCATCTCGGCCTCGAAGCGCGCTTCCCGAAGGAGACCATCGAGGCGCTGAAGGCGCGCGGCCACAAGGTCGAGGTCGGCGGCGACTGGTCGGAAGGCCGGTTGACGGCCTGCGGCACCACCGAGACTCCCGAAGGCACGCTGCTGACCGCCGGCGCCAATCCGCGTGGCATGCAGGGCTACGCGGTCGGTCGCTAAGAGATGACCTGGTCGATCGTCGCCCGCGATCCTGCCACTGGTGCTTATGGCGTTGCCGTTACCACCAAGTTCTTCGCCGTCGGCGCGCTCTGCCCACATGCGATGAGCGGGATCGGCGCGCTGGCGACGCAGGCTTTCCTCAATCCGACCTGGGGGCCCCGGGGCTTGCGCATGCTCAGCGATGAACTGCCGGCCGAGGATGTCGTGCGCTGGCTGGTCGCCTCCGATGACGGCCGCGAGGCGCGGCAGCTGCATGTGGTGGATCGCGAGGGCAATACGGCGGCTCATACCGGCAAGGACTGCATCGGCTGGTGCGGCCACAAGACCGGACAGGGCTTCTCGGTCGCCGGCAACATGCTGGCCGGCGAAAGCGTGGTCGAGGCGACTTATGCGAGTTTCGCCAGCAGCACAAAGCCATTCGCCGAACGCTTCCTCGATGCGCTGGATGCCGGGCAGGCTGAAGGCGGCGACAAGCGCGGCAAGCAGTCGGCCGCATTGATCATCCATACCGACCAGGAGTATCCGGCACTGTCTTTACGCGTCGATGACCATGCCGAGCCGCTCACGGAACTGCGCCGGCTCTATGGCGTGTCGCGCGGTCGTCCGGCGGCTTTCACCAAATTCTACGCCACGCGCGACAATCCGAGCGGCATCTGGGACCGCACCCTGGTCGAGGCTGAAGTCGCCCGGCTCGAAGCGGAGCAACGTTAAAATGGCCCTGCTAGAAGTCGACGATCTGCGCACGCATTTCGCCACCGAGGGCGGCGGCGAATTCCGCGCCGTCGACGGCGTCAGCTTCGCCGTCGAATCCGGCAAGACGCTGGGCATCGTCGGCGAGAGCGGCTGCGGCAAGTCGGTCACCTCGCTCACCGTGATGGGCCTGCTGCCCAGTCGCGGCGCGCGCATTGCCGGCGGCAGCATCCGTTTCGATGGCAAGGATCTGCGCGGACTCTCCGCTGACGCTCTGCGCGACCTGCGCGGCAACCGGCTGGCGATGATCTTCCAGGAGCCGATGACCTCGCTCAATCCGGCCTACACCATCGGCGACCAGATCATGGAAGGTCTGACGCGGCATAAAGGCCTGACCGGCGCGCAGGCGCGCGAGCAGGCCATCGCCATGCTGCGCAAGGTGAAGATTCCGGCACCGGAAAAGCGCGTCGACGATTATCCGCACCAGCTGTCGGGCGGCATGCGCCAGCGCGCCATGATCGCCATGGCGCTGGCCTGCGGGCCGGAACTGCTGATTGCCGACGAGCCGACCACGGCGCTGGATGTGACGGTACAGGCGCAGATCCTCGACCTGCTGCGCGAATTGCAGCACGACCTTGGCACGGCCATCATGCTGATCAGCCACGATATGGGCGTGATCGCCGAGATGGCCGATCATGTCGCCGTCATGTATGCCGGGCGGATCGTCGAACAGGCGCCGGTGGCGCAGCTCTTCGAGGCGCCGCAGCATCCCTATACCATCGGCCTGCTGGGTGCGATCCCGCGCCTCGACCAGACAAAAGACCGCCTGGCGTCCATCGAGGGCAGCGTGCCAGATCCAAGCGATCCGCCGCCGGGCTGCAGCTTCAGCCCGCGCTGTCCGTTTGCCGAGGCTGAGTGCCGCGCCGCCGCACCGGCCCTGCGCGAGGTCCTCGCCGGTCATGCCGTGGCCTGCTGGAAGGCGCCGCTAATATGAGCAACCTGCTGGAAGTCCGCGGTCTGACCAAGCATTTCACGGCGCGGACCAACTGGTTCGGCCGCCCGGTCAGCCATGTCTCGGCCGTGGACGACGTCAGCTTCGATCTGAAACCCGGCGAAACGCTGAGCCTGGTGGGTGAAAGCGGCTGCGGCAAATCCACCACCGGCCGGCTGCTGCTCCGTCTGATTGATCCCACGGCAGGCACGATCCGCTTCGATGGTCGCGACATCACCAAGCTGACCGGCACGGCGTTACGCGATCTGCGTCGCGAGATGCAGCTGGTCTTCCAGGATCCTTACGCCTCGCTCAATCCGCGCATGACGGTCGGCGATATCCTGGCCGAGCCGCTGATGCTGCATGGCCTGGTGCCGCCCGGCAAGCGCAAGGCGCGCGTGGAAGAACTGCTGAATCTCGTCGGGCTGCGTGCCTCTCATGCGCGGCGCTATCCGCACGAATTCTCCGGCGGCCAGCGTCAGCGCGTCGGGATCGCCCGCGCGCTGGCTGTCGAGCCGAACCTGATCGTCTGCGACGAAGCGGTCTCGGCGCTGGATGTCTCGGTGCAGGCCCAGGTCCTCAACCTGCTCAAGGACCTGCAGGCCCGGCTCGGCATTGCCATGGTCTTCATCGCGCATGATCTGGCCGTGGTGCGCCATATCTCGCAAAGGATTGCCGTGATGTATCTCGGCAATATCGTCGAAATCGCGCCCGCCGCTGAACTCTTTGCGAAGCCACAGCATCCCTATACCCGCGCGCTGCTCTCGGCCATCCCGGTGCCGCAGCCGGGCGCCACGCGCCAGCGCATCATCCTGACCGGCGATGTGCCCAGCCCGATCAATCCGCCGAGCGGCTGCCGCTTCCATACGCGTTGCCCCTTCGCGACCGACCTGTGCCGGCAGACAAAGCCGGCGACGGAGACAACGTCCGAAGGCCACAGCGTCGCCTGTCATCACTGGCGCGAGCTGCCGGCTGCCGCACCGTTGCCGGCCGAGAGCGACAGCGCGGGCGCCACGCGTCTGGCCCGGCTGCAGGCCCGTTTCTTGCACACCACATCGCTACCATAAACAGGAGAGGCTGACATGATGAGGAAGACTGCTTTTGCGGCGCTGGCCGCCGTGATGGTGCTGGGGGCCGGCACGGCTTCCGCGCAAACTTTGAAATTCGGCCTGGCCGAAGATCCGGATGCACTGGATCCGACGCTGGCGCGTACCTTTGTCAGCCGCCTGGTTTTCTCGGCTTTGTGCGACAAGCTGGTCGATATCGATCCGAACCTGAAGGTCGTGCCGCAGCTGGCCACCGAATGGAGCTGGTCGGCCGACAACAAGGCGCTGACCATGAAGCTGCGCCCCAATGTCACCTTCCATGACGGCGAGAAGTTCGACGCCGAAGCGGTGAAGTACAATATCGAGCGCCACAAGACGATGCAGGGTTCGCAGCGCCGCGGCGAACTCTCGGCTGTCACCACCGTGGATGTGGTCGATCCGCTGACCGTGCGTCTGAACACCCAGGCGCCGTTCGCGCCGCTGCTGGCCACGCTGACCGACCGCGCCGGCATGATGATCTCGCCGAAGGCTGGCAAGGCGCTGGGCGACAAGTTCGCCACCGCACCCGTTTGCGCCGGTCCGTTCAAGTTCGTCGAACGCGTCGCGCAGGACCGTATCATTGTCGAGAAATACGACGGTTACTGGGCCAAGGATAATGTACATTTCTCGCGCATCGAGTTCCGGCCCTTCATCGACGCCACCGTGCGCCTCGCCAACCTGCGTTCGGGCCAGCTCGACTTCCTCGAACGCCTCTCGGCCACCGATGCCGCCAGCGTGCAGAAGGACAACAAGCTGAAATTCGCCTCGATCACGGAAATCGGCTATTACGGCATCACTATCAATATCGGCAAGAGCGACAAGTCGAAGACCTCGGCACTGGGCTCGAATGCCAAGATCCGTGAAGCCTTCGAACTGTCGCTCGACCGCAACGGCATCAACAAAGTGGTGTTCGACGGTCTGGCCACGCCGGGCAACCAGTGGGTCGCGCCGAACAGCGCCTATTATGCCAAGTCGATGCCGGTGCCGAAGCGCGATGTCGCCAAGGCCAAGGCCCTGCTGAAGGAAGCCGGCAATATCAATCCGGTGGTCAACCTGGTGACGCCAACCACGACGGATGCCAGCAAGATCGCCCAGGTCGTGCAGGCCATGGCCAAGGAAGCCGGCTTCGATGTGCGCATTCAGGCCACTGAATTCGCCACCTCCCTCAACATGGCCGACAAGGGCGATTTCGAGGCCTATATCCTGGCCTGGAGCGGCCGTCCCGATCCGGACGGCAATCTCTACAGCTTCCATGGTTGCAAGCAGCCGCTGAACTATTCCGGTCTGTGCAATCCGGCACTGGATGAGATCCTGAACGACAGCCGCCTCACCACCGACATCGCGCAGCGCCAGGCGTCGTGGAACAAGGCGGCGCAGATCGTGCTGGCCGAGCGGCCGATCATCTATCTGCTGCATCGCAAATGGCTCTATGCCCATAACGCCAAGCTGACCGGCTTCAAGGAATACCCGGACGGCCTGGTGCGCTTCGCTGGTATGAAGATGTAAGTCCCGGGGCCGCCGCTTCGCGGCGGCGGCCCCTCCTCTTTTGTAAAGCCCCAATGACCCGCTTCCTGATCCGGCGCCTTGCCATCCTGCTGCCGACACTGCTGTTCGTGTCGATCATCATCTTCGGGCTGCAGCAGCTGCTGCCCGGCGATCCCGCCATCGCCATGGCCGGCGAGGAGCGCGATCCGCAGGCGATTGCCGATATCCGCGCCAAGTACAATCTCGATAAACCGATCTGGGTTCAGTACGGGTTGTGGATCAGCGGTATCCTGCAGGGCGATTTCGGTGAGTCGATCCGCATCCAGCTGCCGGTTTCGCAGCTCCTGCTGGAAAAGCTGCCGGTCACCATCGAACTGGCCTTCCTGTCGATGCTGATTGCACTGCTGATCGGCATTCCTGCCGGTGTGATCTCGGCTTTGCATAACGGCCGCTGGCCAGATTACGTCGCCAACGTCATCGGCCTCTGGGGTCTGTCGACGCCGAATTTCTGGCTCGGCATCATGATGATCCTGCTCTTCTCGGTGCATCTCGGCTGGCTGCCGGCCTCGGGCTATGTCTCACCGACTGAAGACCTCTGGGGCAACCTGCAGGCCATGATCATGCCGGCTTTCGTGCTGGGCACCGGCATCGCCGCCGTCTTCATGCGCCACACCCGCAGCGCCATGCTGCAGGTGATGGCGAGCGACTATATCCGCACCGCCCGCGCCAAGGGCCTGTATGAGCGCGTGGTGATCGGCAAACATGCCTTCCGCAATGCCGCCGTGCCGGTGATCACCCTGGGCGCGCTGGAATTCGGCCAGCTGTTGTCCGGCGCGGTGCTGACCGAGCAGATCTTTTCCATTCCCGGCTTCGGCAAGCTGATCGTCGATGCGGTGTTCAACCGCGATTACGCCGTGGTGCAGGGCGTCGTGCTCTGCACTGCTACTGCCTATATCCTGCTGAACCTGCTGGCCGACATCGCCTACTTCCTGGTCAATCCGAGGCTGCGGACATGAGTGAAGCCGTGATTGCCTCTCCCGTCGCTAAACCGGCGACCGAGCAAAGCCCGGCGCGGCGCGCATTGCGCCGCCTGTTCCGCCGCAAGGGCGCCGTCTTCGGCCTAGCCGTCGTGCTACTGTTCATCGCCTTTGCGCTGCTGGCTGAACTGATCGCCCCTTACGATCCGATTGTCGCCGACTGGAGCGCACTGCGCGGCGAACCGACGCTGGAGCATCCCTTCGGCGGCGACGAGCTGGGTCGCGACGTGCTGAGCCGCGTGATCCATGGTGCCCGCGCCTCGCTGTTCGCCGGTGTCGTTTCGGTGGTGCTGGCGCTGCTGATCGGGATTCCCGTGGGCCTGCTCTCGGGCTATGCCGGCGGCCTGGTCGATGGCGTGATCATGCGCTTCACCGATGCCATGCTGGCTGTCCCATTCTTGATTCTTGCCATCGCCATGGCGGCCTTCCTCGGGCCCAGCCTGACCAATGCC
Organism: Alphaproteobacteria bacterium; assembly: GCA_018336035.1. GTDB lineage: Bacteria > Pseudomonadota > Alphaproteobacteria > Ferrovibrionales > Ferrovibrionaceae > Ferrovibrio. The sequence goes on from JAGXRD010000083.1 coordinate 76,606, forward strand.
ATGATTGCGATCGGAATTGCAGCCGCACCCATTTTTGTGCGCTTGACCCGCGCACAGGTGCAGGCCGTGAAGGTGGAAGACTATATCGAGGCCGCACATGCAGTGGGCAATTCGCCGCTGCGCATCGCGTTCCGCCATATCCTGCCGAATATCTGGCCGGCCCTCATGGTGCAGTCGACGCTGACGATTGCCACCGCCATCATCGCCGAAGCCAGCCTCTCCTTCCTCGGCCTTGGCCAGCAGCCGCCGGAGCCAAGCTGGGGCAGCATGCTGAACACTGCCAAGGACTACATGTCGGACGCGCCATGGATGGCGGTCTATCCCGGCCTGTCGATCTTCCTGGTCGTGCTCTGCTTCAACCTTCTGGGCGACGGCCTGCGCGACGCCTTCGATCCGCGTCACAAGGAATAGCCCTCGCCTCTTGCCGCGCTCCCGGGTGGCGACTACCATCCTCCGTATACGTTGCGGAGGAGCGTCATGGGCCACGATCACGATCACCATCACCACACCGACTGGAAGCATGACGGCGTGCGGGTGATCCGGGGCGATCAGCTCGACCCGACTTCGGCCGGCAAGACGGTTGGCATGAACCGCGCCACAGCGATCAACAATGCCCGCGTCGGCGCCCAGAAAATCTGGGCCGGCACCGTACATATCCATGCCAATGCCAAGACCGGCGCACATCACCATGGCGATCTGGAAAGCGTGATCTACGTGGTGAAGGGCAAGGCGCGCATGCGGTGGGGCAACAATCTGGAATTCACCGCCGAAGCCGGGCCGGGCGATTTCATCTTCGTGCCGCCCTATGTGCCGCATCAGGAAATCAACGCCAGCACCGAGGAAGTGCTGGAATGCGTGCTGGTGCGCTCAGGCCAGGAACCGGTGGTGGTCAATCTGGATATCGAGCCGGTGGAAAAGCCCGAGAACGTGCCCTGGGTCGATCCCATTCACGCCGATCCGAACGCCAAACGCTGATCCTCCGTGTCTTCCCTTCAGCGCCTGCTGGGCACCGGCAACCGGCGCGGCATCATCTCCTTCTCGCTCGCCGTATTCCTCTTCGTGATCAACGAAGTGCTGTGCAAGCTGGTCTATGGCAACCTGCCAACGCACCAGATTCTGGCCGTGCGCGGCTTGATTGCCACGGCTGTCATCCTCGGGGTGATCCATGCGAGCGGTGCCATGCCGCGGATCGGCCGCATGTTCGACCGTCATGTGGTTCTGCGCAGCAGCGTCGACCTGGTTGGCAGCTATCTTTACATGATCGCGCTGTTCCACACTCTGATCGGCAACATGATGGCGATTCATATGTCGTCCCCGCTCATGATGACCGCCGCGGTGGCCTTGCTGATGCGCGAGCCCGTAGGCTGGCGGCGCTGGAGCGCAGTGGTGGCCGGTTTCCTGGGCGTATTGCTTGTGGTGCAACCCAGCGCCGGCAGCTTCAACGCCTATTCGATCCTCGGCGTTGGCGCGGCGATCTGTATTGTGATCCGCGACCTCGTGACCAGGAAGATCGATGACGCGATCCCGTCATCGGTCATCATTCTCACCAATGTCGGCATGATGTCGGTGGCGGCACTGTCGCTCGCGCTGATCGAGGGCTGGATCGCCATGAGCTGGCGCGATTTCGGTTTTGTCGCGCTGGCGGCAGTCTGTGTCGCTGCCGGATATCAGTTCGCCGTCGACGCTTTCCGCCATGCCGAAGTGCCGGTGATCGTGCCGTTGCGTTATACCGGACTGCTCTGGGCCCTGGTGTTCGGCTACCTGATCTGGGGCGATGTGCCGAACACACTGGCTTCGGCCGGCATCGTGCTGATCGTCGGCAGCGGGCTTTACGTATTGCACCGCGAGCGCCTGCGCGGCAAGGAAGCGGCTGCCAAGGCCGCAGCAACACCGCCGCCCTGACCGGAATGCATGGACGCCGGGCGAGCCCCCATCTACCATGATGAGAGAAATCGCCCGCATAACATGCTATGTCGACATCGACGCTCGCCGCCCTCCGCTTCTGCCTGTCGCGAAACCGCCTGCTGACGCTGCCCGGCGGCGAAATTCTTTATTTCCCCGCCGGCAACTGGTTCAACGGCCGCAAGACCAGCCGTGTCTGGCAGTTTGTACTGATCGACAATCTGAGAATCATCGCCTGGCAGATCGTCCTGGTGCCGTGGTTCGTGGCGCATTTGCTTGAGTCACATCTTTTCTGGCGCGCCGTTGCGCTATTGCTGCTACTTCCGCTGATCGAGATCGTCGCCGCGTTAGCAAGAACGCTCTGGCTGAAATCGGTCCCGGTGAACTACACATACACCGGAGCGATCCAGACGCTCTATGATCGCTTTCCGGCAATCTACAAAACCGGCGGCTTCATGTGGGCGCCTGTTGGGCGCCGCATGCCGCTGGTGCTGGTGATTTTCTTCATGGTCATTCTGACCCTTGGCGGCGGACTGATGGCCGGCTTTGAGCTGGCCGATCTCTATTGCCGCATGTCAGGTGAATGCCGCGTCAAGCAGGCACAACTGGATTATGACAAGCTGCTCCTAGCCGGAACATTGTTGCTAATCGGAATTCTGATCGCCTTCAATTTCCGCAACGAAGCGGTATCGCTGCCGGTGGAGCCCTAGCCGGCTCAACTCGCCGGCTGCGCGGCGTCTTCCAGCACGAACTGCACGCGCTTTTCGCCGCGCCAGTGATTGGCACGCAGATGGCCGCCGATATGCAGCGGCGCTCCGGTCTGCCGCGCCTGCATCAGCGCCGGGCCGAGATCGGCCTCGACCGAACGGAAGGCAATCGCCGCCAGTCGCGGGCCACTGCCGTCGCCCGAAGTGATCATGCAGCGCACATGTTTCTCGCCCACCACATCGGCGGTGATCACGCGTGCGCCGGCCAGCGCAAAGCGCGGCTCGGGGTTGCCTGAGCCGTAAGGGCCGAGCTGTTCCAGCTTGTCGCAAAGCTCGGCATTGGCACCGCCGACGCCGAGCGCGCCATCGAAGCCCATAGAAGCTGAGGCGCCGGCCGCCTGCACGGCCGCATCGAGCCGCGTGTTGAGGAAAGCTTTCAGCTCGTTCAGCTTGCCGGTTTCCACCGTGAGGCCGGCCGCCATGGCGTGGCCGCCGCCGTTGACCAGCAGACCCGCCTGCCCGGCCGCCACCACGGCAGCACCAAGATCGACGCCGGGGATCGAACGGCCTGAACCCTTGCCGATACCGTTCTCGTCCAGCGCAATGACAAAGCTCGGCCGGCCGGAAGCTTCGCGCACGCGCGCCGCGACAATGCCGATCACGCCTGGATGCCAGCCCTTGCGCGCCACCAGCGCCAGCGCGGCGCTATCGGGGACATGCTCCAGCTCCTGCATCGCTTCCAGCAGAACACCAGCCTCGATGTCCTGCCGTTCGCGATTGTAGCGGTCGAGTTCGCCGGCAATCTGCTGGGCGAGCCGGGCGTCATTGGTGGAGAGCAGCCGCGTACCGAGATCGGCCTGGCCAACACGGCCACCGGCATTGACGCGCGGACCGAGCAGGAAGCCGAGATGATAGGCGCCGGGCGGCTCGGCCACGCCAGCCACATCGGCCAGGGCGGCGAGACCAGGATTGCTGCGGCCACGCAGGATCTTGAGCCCCTGGTTCACCAGCGCACGGTTGAGGCCGGTGAGCGGCACGACATCGCACACCGTGCCCAGCGCGACGAGATCGAGCCAGCCGAGCAGGTCGGGCTCCGGGCGTTCCGACGAGTAATAACCCATGGCGCGCAGACGGCGATTGACCGCCACGACCATCAGGAAGGTGACGCCGACAGCCGCGAGCTGACCAAAGCCCGGCGTCTCGTCGAGCCGGTTGGGATTGACCACCGCCACGGCTTTCGGCAGTTCCGGCTCGGCCAGATGATGGTCGGCGACGATGACTTCCAGGCCAGCGGCGGCAGCATCTTCCAGCGGCGCGAAGGCCAGCGTGCCGCAATCGACCGTGATCACCACTTTCACACCTTCCCGTGCCAGCTGACGCAGCGCGGGTGCATTCGGGCCGTAGCCCTCTTTCAGGCGATCCGGGATATAGACGCGCAGCTCACGGCCGATGCTGTGGAAGAAGCGGCTGAGCAAGGCCGTCGACGTCGCGCCATCGACGTCGTAATCGCCGAAAACGGCAACGCGTTCGTCTTTCTGAATCGCATGCGCCAGCCGTTCGGCCGCCGCATCCATGTCGCGGAAACGCGACGGATCAGGCAGCAGGCGACGGAGCGAGGGATTGAGATGATCTTCCAGGCCTTCCATGCCGACACCGCGGCCGGCCAGCACGCGACCGAGGATTTCCGGCAGGCCGGCCTGCTGTGCCAAAGCAAGCGCCAGCCGATCATCGGTATTGCGCAAACGCCAGCGCCGCCCACCGATGGAACGGGTCACGCCCAGGAAAGCAGGCGCGGACTCAACTTGCATGACTATACCTGGTGCGGAGGACGAATTTCCGCCTCGATGCGGCGGATCGTGCCGGTCTGCGAGCGCATGACGATGGAATTGACCCGGAAGCCGCCGTGAATGCGCTTCACGCCATGCAGCAGCGAACCATCCGTCACGCCCGTCGCGGCAAAGATCACATCGCCCGAGGCAAGATCGGCGAGCGCGTATTTGCGATCCAGCTTGTCGATGCCGAGCCGGCGCGCGCGGTTGCGTTCATCTTCATTGCGGAAGATCAGCCGCGCCTGCATCTGGCCGCCGATGCAGCGCAAAGCTGCGGCCGCCAGCACGCCTTCCGGCGCACCGCCCGACCCCATGTAAATGTCGATGCCGGTGGCCGGATCGGTGGTCGCGATAATCCCGGCCACGTCGCCATCCGAAATCAAGGCAATACGGGCGCCGGTGGTACGCACCTGGTTGATCAGTTCGGCATGGCGCGGACGATCCAGGATGCAGACGGTGAGTTCAGACACCGCGATGCCCTTGGCCTCGGCGAGTCTTTTGAGATTCTCGGCCGGCGTGAGATCGAGATCGACCACGCCTTCGCGCAATCCGCCACCGACCGCGATCTTGTCCATGTAGACATCCGGCGCATTCAGGAAGCAGCCGGCATTGGCGAAGGCGATCACGGTCAGGGCATTGCCGCCGCCCTTGGCGGTGATGGAGGTGCCTTCCAGCGGATCGAGCGCGATATCGATACGCGGGCCTTTGCCGGTGCCGACCTTCTCGCCGATATAGAGCATCGGCGCTTCGTCGCGCTCACCCTCGCCGATCACGATGGTGCCGTCGATATTCAGATCGTTCAGCGCGGTGCGCATGGCGTCCACCGCAGCCTGGTCGGCCGCCATCTCGTCGCCCAGGCCGGTCAGTCTGGCAGCAGCAATCGCGGCGGCCTCGGTGACGCGCACAACCTCAAGCGTAAGATTGCGCTCGACGGAAAGGCTGCCAGCCTCTTCAACCGGCTTCTCCGTCTTCTTTTTTGCCGTCGTCGTCTTGCCTGCGGCCATGTCCCGTCCTCAGAGCGGTTCGATGCGGATCAATGCCGGCGCCTGCAGCACCGAACGCAGCTTGGCGATCTTCTTCATGGCGCGCGCCATATCGGCCTCACGCGCCTCGTGGCTGATCAGCATCACGGCGACCGGCTGGTTCTCAGCTTCGGAACGGCCGCGCTGCACTAGGCTCTCGATGGAGATCTTTTCATCCCGCAGCACGGCCGAAACATCGGCCAGCACGCCGGGCTGGTCGCGCACGATCAGGCGGATATAGAAACGTCCGACATGTTCGGCCATCGGCGCAGCCTTGAGCGGCTGCAGCTTCATGGCCGGCACGCCGAAAGCATGCAGGCGACGCCCGGCCGCGAGATCGGCCAGATCGGCCACCACGGCAGACGCCGTCGGGTTGCTGCCGGCGCCACGGCCTTCGAACATCATGCGGCCGACATAATCGCCCTCGGCGGCCACCGCGTTGAACACGCCATCGACATGGGCAATCGGCGTATCGGACGGCACCATGCAGGGATGCACGCGCTGCTCGATGCCGCGCGGCGTGCGATGGGAAATCGCCAGCAGCTTGATGCGGTAGCCGAATTCCTTGGCGAAGGCGATATCGACCGCCGAGACATGGCGGATGCCTTCGACATGCACGGCCTTGAAATCGACCTGCGTGTTGAAAGCCAGCGAGGTCAGCACGGCCAGCTTGTGCGCCGCGTCGATACCGTCGACATCGAAACTCGGGTCCGCTTCGGCATAGCCGAGCTGCTGGGCTTCCTTCAGCACCACGCCGAAATCGCGGCCGGTCTGGCGCATCTCGGTCAGGATGTAGTTGCAGGTGCCGTTCAGAATGCCGGTGATGCGTTCGATGCGATTGCCGACCAGGCCTTCGCGCAGAGCCTTCAGGATCGGAATACCACCCGCGACTGCAGCCTCAAAGGCCAGCGGCGCGTCTTTCATTTCGGCCATGGCAGCCAGCTTCGTGCCATGCATGGCGAGCAGTGCCTTGTTGGCGGTCACCACGCCCTTGCCGGCTTTCAGCGCGGCCTCGACCAGCGCGCGCGCCTTGCCTTCCGAGCCACCGATCAGTTCGACGACGACTTCGACTTCGGGATCGCTGACCAGATCGAGTGCATCGGTATACCAGCGCCAGTTGCCTTTCGGCATGTCGCGCTTCTTGCGCTTGTCGCGCGCCGACACGGCCACGACCTTGATCGGGCGTCCGGCGCGGGCCGCCAGCATGCCGGCCTGCTTGTCGAGCAGTCGCACAACGCCGGCGCCGACCACACCGAGACCGGCGATACCCACTTTGAGCGGCGCCGGGGATTTCACATAAGCTTTGGTCATGGAGGCCTTAGTCATTGGCCGCAGCCTTTACCGAAGCGTCCGGCAGGTTCGACGGCGTCGCCAGCAGCTTCTTGATGTTCTTCACGGCCTGGCGGGTGCGGTGCTCGTTCTCGACGAAGGCCAGGCGCACGAAATTGTCGCCATGCTCACCGAAGCCGATGCCCGGCGCGACGGCAACTTCGGCCTCGCGCAGCAGCAGCTTGGAGAATTCCACCGAACCAAGATGCGCGTAGCGTTCCGGGATCGGCGCCCAGCAGAACATCGAGGCATTCGGCATCGGGATATTCCAGCCCGCCGCCTGCAGGCCCTTCACCAGCACGTCGCGGCGCGACTTGTAGGTCTGGCGGATCTCCTCGACGCAATCCTGCGGGCCGTTCAGCGCCGCGGTGGCTGCCACCTGGATCGGCGTGAAGGCGCCGTAATCCAGATACGACTTCATGCGCGCCAGCGCGCCGATCAGCGCCGGGTTGCCGGCGCCGAAACCGATACGCCAGCCCGGCATATTGTAGGTCTTCGACAGCGAGGTGAATTCGATGGCGACATCCTTGGCGCCCTTCACCTGCAGGATCGAGGGCGGCGGATTGCCATCGAAATAGATCTCCGAATAGGCCAGATCGGAGATGATCCACATATTCCGCTTCTTGGCGTAATCGACCATCTCTTCATAGAAGGAGAGATCGACGGTCATCGCGGTGGGATTGGCCGGGAAGCTGACGATCAGCGCAATCGGCTTGGGGATGCTGTGCTGGTAGGCGCGCTCCAGCCCGGCGAAGAAGTCGATGCCCGGGCCGATCTGCACGCTGCGCACATTGGCGCCAGCGATGATGAAGCCGAAGGCATGCATCGGGTAGCTGGGATTGGGCACCAGCACGGTGTCGCCCGGGGCCGAGATCGCCATGGCGAGATTGGCCAGGCCCTCTTTCGAGCCCAGCGTGACGATGGCTTCCTTCTCGGGGTCGAGTTCGACACCGAAGCGGCGGCCGTAATAGTTCGACAGCGCCTTGCGCAGGCCGGGCACGCCGCGGCTGGAGGAATAGCGGTGGGCTTTCGGATTGGTCGCGGCCTCAACCAGCTTGGCGACGATATGCGGCGGCGTGGCATTGTCCGGGTTGCCCATGCCGAAATCGATGATGTCTTCGCCGCGCGCCCGGGCTGCGGCCTTCATGCGGTTCACTTCCTCGAACACGTAAGGCGGCAGGCGCTTGATGCGATAGAACTCGGTATCCATGGCTCTCAGGTCCAGTACGAAGAAAAGAAAACAGGGTCTCAGTTACACGAAGGCGCGGCAGCTTTTCGCCCCGCGCCTCCGCTTCAGCCTCAGTCGAAATCCGTTCAGTTCACGAGATAGATTTCAACCCTGCGGCTGTAGTCGTCGGCGGCGCCACCGGCAGTGCCTGCCGGCGACGCGGTGGTAGCCGATGCAATCTCTGCCGCACCATTGCGACGCAATTCAGCCAAAACATTGTCGGTGCGGCGTTGCGCCAGACCGGTCGTGGCCTGGCTGGCATAGGTCACCACCCGCAGGGACCCCTTGCCGCCGACACCCTTGTAATATTCGGCCACGCGCTTGATCAGCGCCTTGTCGTCGTTGCCCAGATTGGCCGCGCCATTGCCGAAACGCACAATGGCCAGCAGCTGCTGCGCCCCCGGCAAGGCCACCGGACTGTAGCTGGCGCCGCCCTGCGCCTGCGCCAGACCTGCTGGCAGCGTGGTGGCGGACGACTGCGCCAGGCTCTGCGCGAAAGTATCGGTGCGCTGCGGCGCCGGCTGGGCCTGAACCGGGGCCGCCTGCTGGCCGGGGGCCGGGAGCGGCGCCTGCGTCACCGGAGCCTGGGACGCGACGGGCTGCTGCGCCGTGCGCGGCTCGACGGCGCCGCGCGGCAGAGGCTGCTGGTTGGCGGCCGGCAACTGGGTCACCGGCTGGCGGGGTGCCGGCGGCGGCGTATTGCTGTCGGCCGGGCGGGCGCGCAGCTCCTCGTCGGTATAGCGGGCATTGGCACGGTCGGCGGCCAGGCTGTCGACGGCCTGACGGCGCTCGCTGTTGGCCGACATCTCGACCGGACGGGGCGGAACCCGCGCCAGATTGGGGAAGCGGTCGGCATTGGTGCCGGCATCGCGGGAAATGCTGCCGCTCGGCACCGGGGCCGAGGCTGCGTCTTCGTCACCGAACCATTCAGTGGGGTCCGCCCAGCCGCCGCAACCCGCCAGACCGAGCATGGCGACCAGCAATGCTGCGGCAGTCATGCTGCGCAGCATAAAACCGCCCGGCGCCGCTGCGCTGGCGGAGGTTTTGCCGATCAGAACCATCGATACCCCCTGAAACACAAAAATCAGCCTGTCGCCTGCAGGCGGCCCTTCGGCCTTGCAGGGCGATTCCCTATCCCGTAACCTCAATTCCGACCGTGGAAATCCGGCCGAAAACCGGAATCGCACGGCGAGGAAACGGGCCCCGAGAATAAGGACTGTCGGATGGCGAAGCAACCGGACAGTGGCAAACCGGAAACCGACATAAAACTGCCCGATCCGGCGGCCTGGGCCCGGAACTGGGCCCGGATTACCGAGCAAAGCCAGAAACTGATGGCCGAGATGGCCGTCCGGCAGCAAGCTGAGCCGAAACAGCCTCCGGTAGCCCCTCTGCATGCCCCGGCCAATCCCGACCCGCTCAATGTCGGCGGCGCCTTCATGGAAATCGCCCAGCATCTGATGGCCGACCCGACCAAGCTGGCTGAGGCGCAGATGAAGCTGTGGCAGGATTATGCCAAGCTCTGGGCCAATACCACCGACCGCTTCCTCGGCCGGCCGGTCGCCCCGCTGGTCGAGCCCGACAAGGGCGACAAGCGCTTCAAGGATGCCGGCTGGCAGGACGGCCCGGTCTTCGATTTCCTGAAACAGTCCTACCTGCTGACCTCGCGCTGGGTGCAGTCCACCATGAGCCAGGTCGAGGGCGTCGACCCCAAGGTCGCCCGCAAGGCCGAGTTCTACGCCAAGCAGTTCCTCGATGCGATGTCACCGTCGAATTTCGTGCTCACCAATCCCGAGGTGATGCGCGCAACCATCGAAAGTAACGGTGAAAATCTCGTCAAAGGCTGGGAAAACCTGCTGGAGGATCTCGAGCGCGGCAAGGGCAAGCTGGCCGTCAAGATGGTGGATGCCAAGGCCTTCACCGTGGGCGAAACCATCGCCACGGCGCCGGGCCAGGTGATCTACCAGAACGACCTGATGCAGTTGCTGCAGTTCGAGCCGACCACCAAGCAGGTCTACAAGCGGCCGCTGTTCATCGTGCCGCCCTGGATCAACAAATATTACATCCTTGATCTGAAGCCGCAGAATTCCTTCATCCGCTGGATGGTCGACAAGGGCTACACGGTCTTTGTCGTGTCGTGGAACATGCCGGACGAAAGCACCGTCGATAAGACCTTCGAGAGCTACATGCGCGAAGGTATCCTTGATGGCCTCGATGCCGTGAAGAAGGCGACCGGCGAAGATGAAGTGACTGCCATCGGCTACTGCATCGGCGGCACGCTGATGGCCGCCACCCTGGCCTGGATGGCACAGAAGAAGATCGACCGCATCAAGGCCGTCACCTTCTTCGCAGCCCAGGTCGATTTCACCGAGGCCGGCGAACTCAGCGTCTTCACCGACGAGGAGACGCTGACCTATCTGGAAAACCTGATGGCGGAAAAGGGCTATCTCGACGGCGGCGAGATGGCGACCACCTTCAACATGCTGCGCTCGAACGACCTGATCTGGTCGTTCGTGGTCAACAATTACCTGCTGGGCAAGGAACCCTTCCCCTTCGATTTACTCTACTGGAATTCCGACTGCACGCGCATGCCGGCCAAGATGCATGCCTTCTACCTGCGCAACATGTATCAGAAGAACCTGCTGTCGCAGCCGGGCCAGCTCGAACTGGCGGGCGAAAAGCTCGACCTGCGCCAGATCAAGATTCCGGTCTACCTGCAGGCCAGCAAGGACGACCATATCGCGCCCTACAAATCGGTCTACAAGGCGACGCAGCTTTATGGCGGGCCGGTACGCTTCATGATGGCGGGTTCAGGGCATATCGCTGGCGTGATCAATCACCCGGACGCCAAGAAGTACCAGCACTGGCTCAACGAGACGAAAACCAATCCGCCGAATGTGGAAGACTGGATCAAGGACGCCAAGGAATATCCCGGTTCCTGGTGGAACGACTGGGATGCCTGGCTGGCGCCGAAATCCGGCGAGAAGGTGCCGGCGCGCAAACCGGGCGACGGCAAGCTCAAGGTGATCGAGCCAGCGCCGGGCAGTTACGTGAAAAAGCGGATCGTGGATTAAGCAGCCCCGTCATCCCGGCCAAGCGGCGCAGTGGCGTCGCGCGAGCCGGGATCCCATTTTTACACGCAGCAAATGGGATCCCGGGTCTCCGCTGCGCTCCGCCCGGGATGACGAAAAGGACAACAAAACATGCTCGCCCTCATCGACGTCACCTTCAACTTCACCACGCTAGGCGACAAGGCGCAGCAGCTGGTCCGCGCCGAATGGGACGAGGAAGAGCGCCTGCTGGCGAAGGGCCAGTTCATCGGCATCTGGCGCAAGGCCAATGGCATGGGCACCATGTTCATCGTCGATCTGCCAAACAACGAGGCGGTCGGCAACCAGGTGCGCGCCATGCCGCTGTATCCTTACTTCACCGATGTGAAGGTCACGCCGCTGATCAGCCATCCGAACTTCCCGCAATTCGCGCGTGCCCCAAAGGAGCATGAGAAGCCGGACAGCAAGCCGAAGCCGGACAGCAACCTGTTCCTCTGCGATGTGCGGATCGAATACCAGCGCGCCGGCGACAGGTTCAAGGAACTGGTACAGGCCGAATGGCGCGAGTCCGAGACGATGCTGGCCAAATACCAGCTCGTCGGCATCTGGCGCCGCGCCAATGCGCTGGGCACCTTTGTGCTGTGGAACCTGCCCGATGCCGATGCGGTGGCGACCACCCTGCGCGGCATGCCGCTCTATCCCTGCTTCACCAAGGTGGACGTGATCCCGCTGGCAATGCATCCGAACTTCCCGCAATTCGCACGGCCCGCCGAGAAGCACGAGAAACCGGCCGCGTAAGTTGACCCCCTGCCCCTGCCAGTCTGGCCAGTCTTTTGAGGCCTGCTGCGGCCCGCTCCTCACCGGCAGCCCGGCGCCCACCGCACTGGCGCTGATGCGCTCGCGCTACACGGCCTATGCGCGCGGCGATGTGGCGCATCTGGCGCGCACGCTGGCGCCCGAGCATCGCGCCGGCTTCGACATGGCGGATGTCAGCGCCGGCATGAAGACGACGCAGTGGATCGGGCTGGAGATTCTCGACACCAAAGATGGTGACACAGACGACAGCACCGGCATCGTCGAATTCGTCGCGCGCTTTCAGGCACAGGGGCAAGTTCGAGCATTACACGAACGCTCGCGCTTCCGCCGCGATGAAAAAGATGGCTGGGTCTATGTGGACGGCGAGACGGCGGTGCAGCCGGTGAAGAAACCCGGCCGCAACGATCCCTGCCCCTGCGGCTCAGGCAAGAAGTTCAAGCAATGCTGCGGGCGGGCGTAAGCACCGCTTCATTGTCCCGACACAGAAATCCTGTCATTGAGAAAGGCTACAACTCGAGCGTGAGAATTTGGCGCCTCGAGCACACTACGACTTGGAATGGTTGCGCGAATCAACACGGGCACTGAATGCAGTTCCGCCGCGAAAGTCATTTCACAATACAGGAACTGCGCAGGACACCTCGCCATTACAGACGAAGCCTTAAATGCATAGACAGAAGCTGTATGTTCGGTGCGTGGATAGCTCTGCCGGTAGACCGCCACTTGGTCGTCTTCAGTCTCTTTAACTGCACCGGAAGCATAATTTTTAAGCAGCTCATCAAGATTTGTAGCCTGACTTCTCCGAGTAACCGTAATCCGCGCGTATGACTCTGGCCAAAGCGACATTCTATTTTTCTTATCCCTCAGATCGTTCGGCCAGACGTCCGGAT
>JAGXRD010000084.1 GCA_018336035.1 Alphaproteobacteria bacterium
CCCATTTCATGGGAGAGGGGTAAGCATCGCAACTCTCCCTCTCCCGCTGGCGGGAGAGGGTCGGGGTGAGGGTGTTCGGAAAACGAAAAACCTCGCGACGAGGACGCACCATGACCAGCTGGCCCGATCGACGCATTCTGGATCTCTTCGGCATCGAGCTGCCGATCCTGCAGGGCCCGATGGCCGGCGCCACCACGCCGCAGATGGTGATCGCCGTGAGTGAGTCTGGCGGCCTCGGTGGCCTGCCCTGCGCCATGCTGAGCCACGACCAGGCGCGCACCGCGCTCGATATCATCCGCCAGGCGACCGGCAAGCCGATCAACGTCAACTTTTTCTGCCACACGCCGCCCGCGCCGGATGCCAGCCAGGGCCGCGTCTGGCGCGATCGCCTGGCGCCCTATTACGCCGAATTCGGCGTCAGCGGCGATGTGCCGGCGCCGGTCTCGGGTCGCGCGCCGTTCGATGAGGCCTTCTGCCAGCTGATCGAAGGCTACAGGCCCGAAGTGGTCAGCTTCCATTTCGGCCTGCCCGAAAAAGCGCTGCTAGATCGCGTGAAGGCCTTCGGTGCCAAGGTAATCGCCTCGGCCACGACGGTCGAAGAGGCCGTCTGGCTGGAAAGCCATGGCTGCGACGCGATCATCGCCATGGGGCTGGAAGCCGGCGGCCATCGTGGCAATTTCCTGTCGATGGATATGTCGCAGCAGATCGGCCTGTTCGCGCTGCTGCCGCAGGTGGTGGATGCGGTGAAAGTCCCGGTGATCGCGGCCGGCGGCATTGCCGATGCGCGCGGTATCGTCGCGGCCCTGGCACTCGGCGCGTCCGCCGTGCAGATCGGCACGGCCTATCTGCTCAGCCCGGAAGCCACCGTCGCGCCCTATCATCGCGCCGCGCTGAAAAACTCTCCCAGCGACGCCACGGCGCTGACCAATCTGTTCACCGGACGGCCGGCGCGCGGCATCATGAACCGCCTGATGCGAGAGCAAGGCCCGCTGTCGGCCGAGGCGCCCGCATTTCCCACCGCCGGCGCCACGCTCGCGCCCCTGCGGGCCAAGACCGAAGCCACCGGCAGCGGCGAGTTCAGCAATATGTGGTCAGGCCAGGCCATACGGCTGGCCAGCGAGATGCCGGCGGGTGAGTTGACCCGCAAGCTGGCCACGGAAGCTTTGGAAATACTGCGGCGCTAGCGCCGCAGCAGGAATTCGCGGCCGACCTTCACGCTTGGCACGCCGTCATAGGCGACGATATCGGCGGTGGCGTAAGTCTCGGTCCAGCTGTCGGGCAGATACGAGCCGGTGCCGACGATGTCGATCGGCGCCGAGACGCTGGCCATCACCTTGCACTTCGCCGCATTGAAGCCCGAGGAGGCGACGATCTTCACATTGAAGAAGCCGGCGCGGTCGAGCGTGGCGCGCATATGGTAGATCGCGGCAGCAGAAACGCCGGTGCCGACCAGCCAGCGCAGTTCATGCTCGGTGCGATACTGGCGGATCGCATTCGGCACATGCCGTTCCAGCACGGCGTAAGATGCCTGCGGATCGAGACCCTCGATATAGCGACCGCCGTGGGTATCGAGCCGAACCGCAAGGCGCCCTTCATTGGCGGCCTCGGGGAAGCGGTTGCACACTGCGAGCGCATCCGTGACTTCCTGGCCGTAATAGTCGACCAGCACGGTCATCTGCTCGCCCGGGAAGGTCTCGTCGTAGAGTTCGGCCGCCTTCAGGGTCGAGCCGGCATAGCCGATCAGGGCATGCGGCATGGTGCCGAAACCCTTCTCGTTGCCGAAGTAATGCGCGGTGGCATCGGTGGCATTGCCGATGAAGCCGGCCGCGCCGACATCGCGCCGCGCCGCCTTGCCGCCGACGCTGGCGGCATAGGCCATCAGCTCGGCCATCTCGGCGCCGGCGCAATGGCGCGCATCCATGGCGAGGAAACGCACATTGGGCAGATCGCAGCACATCGAATAGGCGTTGTAGGCGGCGACGCAGGCCGCGCCGAGCTTCTGCAGGTAGAGCGTTTCGAGATCGACGATCTGCGACATCGGGCCGGTGAGATACAGCAGCGGCTCGCCGGCGCCGACCCAGGTGCCTTCCTCATGCAGCAGTTCGATCTGGAACTTCACGCCGCGCGCGGCGCCGACCTTCTCGATCCACTCGACCATGATGCGCGGGCAGAAAATCACCGGGCGGCGCATGAACACCGCATAGGTGACGGTCTTGTCGCCGGTGCGCTGGACGATGGCCTTGGTGCGTTTGAAATAGGCGTCGGTATGCGCCGCGATCTGGCGTTCCAGCTCGGCTGCCTGGGCCGGCGGCACGAGCTGGGTCACGTCAGGAGCTTTTGCGTCAGGCTTGCGCTGCATGGCGCTGCGTTCCCCGGTTCATGCGTTCGAGCTTCAGCATCTCGGCAATCAGGAACGACAGCTCCAGCGCCTGCGAGGCATTGAGGCGCGGATCGCAATGGGTGTGGTAGCGGCTGGACAGGTCATCGTCGCCGATGGCCTGCGCGCCACCCATGCATTCGGTGACATCCTGGCCGGTCAGTTCCAGATGGATACCGCCAGCGTGAGTCCCTTCGGCCAGATGCACCTCGAAGAACTGCCGCACTTCCGAAAGAATCCGGTCGAACGGGCGCGTCTTGAAGCCTGAGGCCGAAGTCAGCGTGTTGCCATGCATCGGATCGCAGGACCACACGACGCTGCGGCCTTCCTGCGCGACCTTGCGCACCAGCGCCGGCAGATGCTTCTGCACTTTCTCATGGCCCATGCGCGCGATCAGCGTCAGGCGGCCGGGCTTATTCTGCGGATTCAGGATGTCGATCAGCTTGATCAGCTCATCCGGGTCCGAAGTCGGGCCGCATTTCAGGCCGATGGGGTTCAGCACGCCGCGCAGGAATTCGACATGCGCGCCATCGAGCTGACGAGTGCGGTCGCCGATCCACAGCATATGCGCCGAAGTATCGACCCATTCGCCCGAGGTGGAATCGACACGGGTCATCGCCTGTTCGTAACCGAGCAGCAACGCCTCATGGCTGGTGTAGAAATCCACCGTGCGCATTTCCGGCGTGCGCTCCGGCGTGATGCCGCAGGCTTCCATGAAATCCAGCGTTTCGGTGATGCGCGCCGCCACATCCTGCCAGCGTTCGGCTTCCGGGCTCTTGGCGACGAAGCCGAGATTCCAGCCATGGACGCGATGCAGGTCGGCATAACCACCCGAGGCGAAGGCGCGCAGCAGGTTGAGCGTCGCCGCCGCCTGGCTGTAGGCCTGCAGCTGGCGCGTCGGATCTGGCACGCGGTTGGCCGGATCGAAATCCATGCCGTTGATGATGTCGCCGCGATAGCTCGGCAGTTCGACATCGCCGCGCTTCTCGGTATCCGACGAGCGCGGCTTGGCGAACTGGCCGGCCAGACGACCGACCTTCACCACCGGCAGCGAGGCGCCGAAAGTGAGCACGACCGCCATCTGCAGCAGGACGCGGAAAGTGTCGCGGATATTGTTGGCGCTGAATTCGGCGAAGCTCTCGGCGCAGTCGCCGCCCTGCAGCAGGAAGGCGCGGCCCTCGGCCACCTTGGCCAGCGACGCGGTCAGGTTGCGCGCCTCGCCGGCAAAGACCAGCGGCGGGTACTTGGACAGCTTCTCTTCGGTGGCAGCCAGCACGGCAGAGTCCGGATATGCCGGAACCTGCTTGATCGGCTTGCTGCGCCAGCTATCGGGCGACCATTTGCGCGCACTCATCGTCTTGTCCTAACTGCTTGTAGACTTACAGGTTTTGAGGATTTCCAGATAATAGGTCGTGCGGCGCAGCATTTCCAGCCACGACTTAGGTCGCGCCCGGCCCAGCGCTTGGCCACCCGGAAAAGCCCAATCCGGCCAGTGCTTTGGCCAGATCTACTTCAGATGCTAAAGATCTTGCCCGGATTCATCAGGTTGTCGGGATCGAGCGCCTTCTTGATGGCGCGCATCACCGCGACCGCCTCGCCATGCTCGGCGGTCAGGTATTTCATCTTGCCCTTGCCGATGCCGTGTTCACCGGTGCAGGTGCCTTCCATGCGCAGCGCGCGATGCACCAGCCGCTCGTTGAAGGCCTCCAGCCGCTCGACTTCCATCGGGCTGTTGCGGTCGACCACCACGGCGAGATGGAAATTGCCGTCGCCGACATGGCCCACGAGAGGCGCGATCAAGCCGGTCTTCTCCACGTCTTCCTTGGTTTCCAGGATGCATTCGGCCAGACGCGAGATCGGCACGCACACATCCGTCGCCATGATCTCGCAGCCCTTGCGCAATGCCTTGGAGGCATAGGCCGCGTCATGCCGCGCCTGCCACAGTTTGGCGCGCTCTTCCGGCTTCACGGTCCACTGGAAATTGTTGCCGCCGTGATCGGAGGCAATCGACTGCACCATCTCGGCCTGCTCGCCGACACCTGATTCCGTGCCATGGAATTCCAGCATCAGCAGATTCTGCACCGGCATGTCGAGCTTGGAATAGGCGTTGATCGCGGCGACCTGCACGTCGTCGAGCAGCTCAATGCGCGCCACCGGAATGCCGGCCTGGATGGTCTGGATCACGGTATTCACCGCGCCTTCCAGCGTGTTGAAGCTGCAGATCGCCGAGGACATGGCTTCCGGGATGCCATAGAGCTTCAGCGTGATCTCGGTGATGATGCCCAGCGTGCCTTCCGAACCGGTGAACAGTTTCGTCAGGTCATAGCCGGCGGCGGATTTCTTGGCGCGTTTCGAGGTTCGGATGATGCGGCCATCGGCCATCACCACCGTCAGCGCCAGCACGTTTTCGCGCATGGTGCCGTAGCGCACGGCATTGGTGCCGCTGGCGCGCGTCGAGACCATGCCGCCGATCGAGGCATCGGCGCCCGGATCGATCGGGAAGAACAGCCCGGTATCGCGCAGATATTCATTGAGCTGCTTGCGGCGCACGCCCGGCTGCACAACGACATCAAGGTCTTCGGCATTGACCTGGATGATTCGGTTCATCTGCATCAGGTCGATGCTGACGCCGCCCTGTACCGCGGTGACATGGCCTTCCAGCGAGGTGCCGGCGCCATAGGGAATGATCGGCAGGCCGTGGGCGGCGCAGATCTTCACGATCTCGACCACTTCCTCGGTGTTGTGCGGGAAGACCACCGCGTCGGGCGGCAACGGCAGGGCCCAGCTTTCGTCGCGGCCATGCTGGTCGCGCACCGCCTGGGCGGAGCTGAACCGGTCGCCCAGCAGTTGCTTGAGGGCATCGAGCGCCGCCTGGGTGGCGGTGGGGGTCAAGCGGGGCTGGGCGGCAGCGAGGGGGGCCATGGCGTTCTCCTCCAAGTATTAAGATAGAGGTATTCCTTTGTCGGCAAAGGGGCAACCGGCAGGTGGTGGCGGCCCGGGCTAACCGAAAAAAAACTTGGCCGGAAGGCCGTTGCCGGACACCCTGCGCCCGGGTTCAGAAGGAGTCCGATATGTTCATGCTGACGGCTTCGATGATGACGGGGATATCCGCGATTGACGCGGAACACCGCGAGCTGGTCGAGATGATCAACATCCTGGCGGCGGCGGAGCGGCAGCGCCAGAGCGACGAGGTTACGGCTGCCCTTGAGCGCTTCCGGCTTGAGCTTGAAGCGCATTTCCAGCGCGAGGAAGCCTATCTCGAAATCGTACGGTATCCTGGCTTAGCGGCGCATATGGCACACCATGCGGAAACCCTCAGCCGGCTTCAGGACATCCAGCAGGACCGTGCTGCGCGAACCGATCTGCTGACAGATACTGCCATGATCTGTTTCGATGAGTTGCTTCGCGCGGTTCTGAAGCAGGATCTGGAAGTGGTGAACTGGGAAGCGGATAGCAGGCTGCTCAGGAAATAAGCCTTAATCCGCAGGGCCGCAGGTGGCGATATGGGCCTGCATACGCTATTTAGACCCCATGTCCGCCGACCCCTTTGACCTGTCTGGATTCGAGCCGGAAAACCCGCCTGCTCTGAACGATCCCGCCGCTGCCGCCGCGCTGCCGCCACCCGACTGGCTGACCCGGCTGAACGAGGCGCAGGGCGAGGCCGTCAACCACCTGGAAGGCCCGCTTCTGGTGCTGGCCGGCGCCGGCACCGGCAAGACCCGCGTGCTGGTCTCGCGGCTGGCGCATATCCTGTATCGCCGGCTGGCCTGGCCGAGCCAGATCCTGGCCGTCACCTTCACCAACAAGGCCGCCCGCGAAATGCGCGAGCGCGTCGAGAAGCTGGTCGGCAATGCGGTCGAGGGGCTCTGGCTTGGCACCTTCCATGGCATCTGCAACCGCATCCTGCGCCGCCATGCCGAACTGGTCGGTCTGAAGCCCAATTTCACCATCCTGGACGACGACGACCAGCTGCGCCTGCTCAAGCAGCTGATCGAGGCCGAGGGCCTGGATGAAAAGCAGCTGCCGCCGCGCCTGCTGAAAGGCCAGTTCGACCGCTGGAAGGATCGCGGCCTGAAGCCGGGCAAGACGCCGGAGAGCGAGTCAGGTTTCGCCGAGGGCAAGGGCCCGCATCTCTATCGCCTGTATTGCGAGCGGCTGCTGCAACTGAATGCCTGCGACTTTGGCGACCTGCTGCTGCATAACCTGACGCTGTTCAGCGAGCACGAGCAGATCCTGCAGAAATACCAGCACCAGTTCCGCTACATCCTGGTGGATGAATACCAGGACACCAACGTGGCGCAGTATCTGTGGCTGCGCCTGCTGGCGCAGAAGCACAAGAATATCTGCTGCGTGGGCGACGACGATCAGTCGATCTATGGCTGGCGCGGCGCCGAGGTCGGCAACATCCTGCGTTTCGAGACCGATTTCCCCGGCGCCAAGATCGTGCGGCTGGAACGCAACTACCGCTCGACGCCGCATATCCTCGGCGCGGCCTCGGGCCTGATCGCCCATAACGAAAGTCGGCTGGGCAAGACACTGTGGACCGACCTGAACGAGGGCGACAAGGTTCAGGTGCAGGGCGTGTGGGACGGCGACGAGGAAGCCCGCATGGTGGGCGACGAGATCGAGGCGCTGGAACGCGAGAAAGTGTCGCTGAACCAGATGGCCATCCTGGTGCGCGCCGGCCACCAGACCCGCGCCTTCGAGGAACGCTTCCTGACCATCGGCGTGAAATACCGCGTGGTCGGCGGATTACGCTTCTACGAGCGCCGCGAGATCCGAGATGCTATCGCCTATTTCCGCGTGCTGATGCAGCCCGACGACGATCTGGCCTTCGAGCGCATTGTGAATGTGCCCAAACGCGGCCTGGGTGAAACCACCATGCAGATGCTGCACAAGCTGGCGCGCGGCAGCGGTCGTTCGCTGACCGCCACGCTGCACGATCTGCTGCAGACCGACGAGATCAAGCCCAAGCAGCGCAACACCCTGCGCAAACTGCTGGGCGATTTCGACCGCTGGCGCAAACAGGCCAGCGAACTGCCGCATACCGAAGTGGCCGAGATCGTGCTGGAAGAATCCGGCTATATCCAGATGTGGCAGGACGACAAATCACCCGAAGCGCCCGGACGGCTGGAAAACCTGAAGGAACTGATCAGCGCGCTCAGCGAATTCGAGAATTTCGCCGGTTTCCTCGATCACGTCGCGCTGGTGATGGATACCGAGAATACCGAAGACGCCGAGATGGTCAGCCTGATGACCCTGCATGGCGCCAAGGGGCTGGAATTCGACTACGTCTTCCTGCCCGGCTGGGAAGAAGAACTGTTCCCCAGCCGCCGTTCGCTGGAAAACAATGGTACAGCGGGTCTGGCTGAAGAGCGCCGCCTTGCTTATGTCGGCCTGACGCGCGCCCGCAAGCGCGCCCATATCAGCTTCGCCGCCAACCGCCGCATCTACAACCAGTGGAATTCGGCGATCCCGTCGCGTTTCCTGGATGAACTGCCGCGCGAACATGTCGAGCAGCGCGCGCAGACCGGTGTCTATCGCGGCGCCCAGGGTTTCGGCTCTTCGGGTCTCAACTCGCTGGGCTATATCGGCGGCGGCTTCTCCGAAAGCGGTGCGCGCAGCGGCGGCTATCAGGGCACCAACTGGGACTTCTCGCCCAAACAGAAGCAGGGCGGCAGCGGCGCCACCATCGAGGGCCGTTCGCGCCGCATCCGCGACGAAGACGTGACGCGCACATCCGACGATGCCGCCTTCTCGGTCGGCGACCGCATCTTCCACGACAAATTCGGCTATGGCCGCATCCGCGGCATCGATGGCGACAAGCTCACCATCAGTTTTGAAAAGGCTGGCGAGAAACGGGTGATCGCCCGCTTCGTCACGAAACCCTGAAGAAAATCCACGACGATGCCCCTCTCCCCTGAATTCTGGTCGGTCGAACTGGATGTGCCGGTCGATCTGGTGCCTGCCGCCGAAGACCTGCTGGCCGAGGCCGGCATTGCCGTCTCGTCCTACGAGGTGACGAAGCCCGGTGTGGCGATGAGCCCGGACTGGCGCGTGCAGGTGCTGTTCGATGCGCCGCCCGATCAGAAAGAGTGGCGCAAGCGGCTGAAGGACGTGGCGGCCGGGCTGGATATTCCCGCCACTATCCGCTTCACGCATCTGCCGGCGCAGGACTGGGTACGCCATACCAACAAGCTGAATGCGCCGGTCCATGCCGGGCGGTTCTTCCTGTATGGCGCGCATGATGCCGGCCAGATTCCGCCCGGCCGTCTGGGTATCCTGCTGGATGCCGGCCTTGCCTTCGGCACCGGCCGCGCGCCGTCTACGTATGGCTGCCTGCAGGCGATCGACGATCTCTGCCGCGTGCGCGCACCGCGTAATATGCTGGATATGGGCACCGGTTCGGGCGTGCTGGCGATGGCCGCCGCCAAAGCTGGCGCGCGTGCGGTGCTGGCCGCCGATATCGATCCGGTCGCCACCGACGTGACGCGCGACAATGTGAAGCTGAACGGCCTGTCGCAGCGGGTCGCCGCGATCACGGCCTCAAGGCCTGACGATCCGCGCCTGACGGCGGCGGGGCCATATGAGCTGGTGGTGGCGAATATCCTAGCCGGGCCGCTCTGCCATATGGCGACCGGCCTCGCCCGTCTGGTGGCATCAAATGGCCATCTGGTGCTCTCCGGCCTGCTGGCGAAGGAAGAGCGCCTGATTGTCGCACGCTACCGGGCGACAGGCCTGACCCTCGCGCGGCGCATTCCGCGCGAAGGCTGGCACACACTCGTGTTTCGCCGCCGCGCGTAGAGCGCGGCTGGGGCGCCTTCCACCGCCGCGCCTGAACGGCGCGGCCTGGGTGGAAAAAAGTCGCCGCGCTTAGGCGGCGACGACGTCCTTGGCCTTCAGCACCTGAACCTTGGGCTGGCCGGCATCGTTCGACGCCTGGCCGGCGGCCACGGCATCCGACACCTTACCCGGGCGATGGATTTCGCCAGCGACGGCTGCGCGGATATCCGAGCGGCTGAGGCCCATATCATGCAGCGTGCGGTCGTCCAGGCTGCGCAGTTCGGCTTCCGCCACGGCGCGATTCCACAGGAAGGCGATTCGCTCCAGCACGGATCCGATGGCATTGCCGAGCATCTGGCCGGTCAGGGCGACGCGAACGTCTTTCGCGGGCACACCAAGTTCGATGAGGTCTTCGCGGCTGAAGCCGGCATCGGCCTGCACGGCCGGCCGAGCGGTCAAAGCCTGCCAGCCGCGGGTCAGCATCGCGGCAACGGCGCGCGCACGGGCGCGACGGGCTTCGCGTTCCAGGGCGACATAGTCGGTCAGGCCCAGATACAGATAGGGGAGGCTGTTGAGGGTGTTGGGGGTCTTGGTAGCGCGCAGGGTCTGCATGGCTATCTCCTTACGTTGGGATAAAGCGCGGACCCGGGTGTTCCTCAGCAGTGGCGTGTAGGCTTATATAAATACGTCAGCACCGCTGCCATTTATATTGCACTGCACTATCGACTTTGCAAGCGCAATATTGATAAATTTTTCAACAAATTCAATTATGTACAAAAAATGACCGTCTGCCCAATTTTTCCGCTCACGGATTAATCAGGCAAGCTTTGCAATCCTTTTGGAGCAGCCATGCGGATCGCGAATAGCTGCTCAAACGCAAAAGGCGCAGTCCCCAGAGACTGGGAACCACGCCTTTCATCGCTCGGTCTGCCGGGACATCCGCTCCGTCCAACAGGGGGGAGGAGAAGACGGGGCGGTACGCGCCCCGGCACCGATGGGGGCTCGGTAAAGGCTTCTTGCGAAAGCCTTAGGCTGCGTGACGCGGCACCAGGCGAACCACCTGGTCGGACACGGCATTCTCGTTCACCGCGGCGGCGACCGGACGCTCGATCAGGCCAGCAACGGCGGCCGGAATCTGCGAACGGCTCAGGCCGATGTCACGCAGCATGGCGTCGTCGAGGCCCTGCAGTTCGGCAAGCGCGCGCTGCTGGGCGAGGTAGGTCTTGCCGCGGGTGGCGACCGACTTGAGGGCAACCCAGCCCTTGAAGATCAGGTCGGCAATGGCTTCGGCGCGGATACGACGCGCGTAGGCTTCAACTTCGGCCGGCGTCAGGGGCGCCAGGTTGGCCGGAAAGGCGAAAGCGGTCTGGTTGCGCAGGGTATTCATAGTAGTCTTCCTTTTCTGTGGTCCGGGCATCCTCTGCATCGCGGCCACGACCGGAATATTGCACTGCACCTATTAAAAATCAATGACTTAGCTATGAGTTGTTTGCACACACAGCATTGCAGAAAGTGCATAGCTTGGTCTGGACGCGGCCCGGGAGAGGGCTCATAATTCGCAAATACCGCAACGGGTTAGACCATGACACTGCATCAGCCTGCCCCCCTTTCCACCCTGCTGGCCGATATGCCCGCGATGCTTACAGATTGGTTACGCGGGATTGCCGCCGCCCCCAAAGTCTTTGGCGGCTTCCCCGGGCTGAGCCTGCTGCCGGCCGCCCTGCCGATGGACCGCAGCAAGGCGGAAAGCCTGGTGGCCGAACTGGCGGCGCGCTATGCCGCCGCCATCGAGGATCGCGCTGCCGTCCCGGCCCGCCTCGCCGCCTTGCGCGCCGAACTGAAACAGCGCGGCCTCGCCGGGCTGATCCTGCCGCTGACCGATGAATATCAGAGCGAATATCTGCCGATGCGGGCCCAGCGCCTGACCTGGCTGACCGGCTTCACCGGCTCGGCCGGCACCACTGTGGTGCTGCTCGACAAGGCCGGCGTGTGGAGCGACGGCCGCTATACCCTGCAGCTCGATGCGCAAGTGGATGGCACGCTGTTCGAGCGGCTGCATATCACCGACAGTCCGCCGACCGACTGGCTCAAGGCCAGTCTGAAAAAAGGCGAACGCTTCGCCTATGATCCCTGGCTGCATACCGAAGCCGGCGTGAAGCGGCTGAGCGATGCCTGCGCGGCGGCCGGCGCCGAACTGGTGGCCGTGGACGACAATCCGCTGGATGCCGTGTGGACCGACCAGCCGCCGCCGCCGCTCGGCCCCGTGCGCGTGCAGGACCTGGCGCTGACCGGCCTGTCATCGGTCGAGAAACGCACCAGCATCGCCGGCATCGTCAAAGCCAATGGCGCCGATGCCGTGGCGCTGACCCTGCCGGAATCGATTGCCTGGCTGCTGAATATCCGCGGCAGCGACGTGCCGCACACGCCGCTTCCGCTCTCCATGGCCGTGCTGCACAGCAATGGCAGCGTCGATCTCTATATCGATGGCCGCAAGCTGGACGATGCCGTGCGCAAGCATATCGGCGATGTGCGCCTGCATGACGCTGCCGCCTTCCCCGAGGCATTGACCAAACTGGGCCAGGCCGGCAAGTGCGTGCAGGTCGATCCCAATACGGCCGCCGTTTATGTGCTGCAGCGCCTGGAAGCGGCCGGCGCCAAGCTGGTGCGCAGCGAAGATCCCTGCCTGCTGCCGAAAGCCTGCAAGACCGCGGCCGAACTGGAGGGCACCCGCGCCGCGCATCGTCGCGATGGCGCGGCGGTTAGCAAATTCCTCTGCTGGCTCGATGCGAATGCCACGAAGGGCGATGGCATCGACGAGATCGCGGCGGTCGAGAAGCTGCAAGGCTTCCGCCGCCTGTCGAACGAGTTGCGCGACCTGTCGTTCAGCACGATCTCGGGCGCCGGCTCGAATGGCGCCATCGTGCATTACCGCGTGACGCCGGCGACCAACAAGACACTCGAACCGGGCAATCTTTATCTGGTGGATAGCGGCGGCCAGTATCCCGACGGCACCACCGACATCACTCGCACCATTGCAGTGGGCGAGCCGACCGCAGAAATGCGCGACCGCTATACCCGCGTGCTGAAAGGCCATCTCGCCATCGCCACGGCGAAATTCCCCGAAGGCACCTCGGGCCAGCAGCTCGACTCGCTGGCGCGCAAGCCGCTCTGGGAGATCGGCCTCGATTTCGACCACGGCACCGGCCATGGCGTCGGCGCGTATCTGTCGGTGCATGAAGGCCCGCAGCGCATCGCCAAGGCGGGCAGCCCGGTGCCGCTCAAGCCCGGCATGATCATTTCCAACGAACCGGGCTACTACAAGACCGGCGGCTATGGCATCCGCATCGAGAATCTGGTCGTGGTGCGGGTCGAGGCTGAGAAGACCGAAAGCGGCAAACGCTGGTTCAGCTTCGAGACCATCACGCGCGCACCCTATGACCGCCGCCTGATCGAACTCTCGCTGCTGACGGCCGAGGAAATCGCCTGGGTCGATGCCTATCACGCGCTGGTCTGGCAGGATGTCGCCGATCATGTCGACGAGACGACGCGCGCCTGGCTCAAGCAGGCGACCGCACCTTTAAGCGCTTAAAGATAACAACGGGAGAGAGACGAGTATGCTCGACGCACGCATCAAGGCTGCGCTGGAACTGATCACCACCGCCACGCTGACCACCGTTCTGCTGAAGAAGGGCCTGCGCAATGTCTGGATCCGCGGCTCGCGGCCACTGACCCCTCAGAGCAAGCGTATCGTCGGCGAAGCCTTTACCTTGCGTTTCGTGCCGGCGCGCGAAGACCTTGCCACCCCGGCCAGCTGGGCCTCGCCGCGCAGCACGCGCGGCGCCATCGAGGATATGCCGGAAGGCTGCATCGCCGTGGTCGATGCCATGGGCATCACCGATGCCGGCATCTTCGGCGACATTCTCTGCGCGCGCATGCAGAAGCGCGGCGTGGCGGCATTGGTGACCGACGGCGTGGTGCGCGATGTGGCCGGCGTGATCGGCACGAATCTCCCCGTGTGGTGCGATGGTGCGGCGGCACCGCCCTCTGTCGCCGGCCTGACCTTCGTGAACTGGCAGGAGCCGATCGGCTGCGGCGGCGTCGCGGTCTATCCCGGCGATGTGATCGTGCTGGATGCCGATGGCGCGGTGCTGATCCCGCAGGCGATGGTGGAAGAGGTCACCAAGGAAGCCATCGAGCAGGAAAAGCTCGAAACCTGGATCATGGGTGAGATCGACAAGGGCGTGCCGCTGCCGGGTCTGTATCCGCCCAATGCCGAGACCAAGGCGCGCTACGAAAAAGAAACGAAGTAATTAAATCTGTCGCAGCCAGCGTGGCAGGCGTGCCCTGCCACGCTGGCTGGCGCGATCACGGAGCGTTGTGCAGCTTTCGTGATAGTCCGGCTCCAGCCGGCCGGGCTTGATGCTCCAGCGCGGCAGCGCCTCCGTGATATGCGCCACGCCGGCCTCGCTGGCCGCGCGCAGCGCGATGCCGGCGCAGGCGGCCGCATCGCTGTCCGCAGCATGGTGGCGTAGCTCCAGCCCGAGATGGGTCGCCATATTCGCCAGACCATAGCCTTCCAGACCCGGCCAGGCGGCGCGCGCGATTTTCACCGTGCAGAGATACGACAGCGTCGGCCAGGGCTGGCCGTAATGCGTCAATGCCGCGCGCAGCACACCGATATCGAAGGGCGCGTTATGCGCCAGCAGCAGCGGCACGGCCTCTAGATGCGGCAGCAACTCGTCCCAGATCGCGGGGAATTCCGGCTCATCCTCGACATGATAGGGATAGATGCCGTGGATGCCGATGAAGCTGGGTGCGAAGCGCATGTCATGCGGCCGGATCAAGCGATGCGCCACATGGCTGACCTGCCCGTCCCTGATCCAGGCGAGGCCAATCGAGCAGATATTGCCCGGTGTGCCGCTGGCGGTTTCGAAATCCAGCGCGATGGCCGTCGCGCCGGCCGTGGCCTCCAGACTAGGAATCTGGAACTGCTCATGCATCGGCTCAGCCGCCGATCAGCCTGAGCCAGTCGTCTTCGCTCAGTACCGCCACGCCGTGTTTCTGCGCTTCGGCCAGCTTGGAGCCGGCGCCGGGACCGGCCACGAGATAGTCGGTCTTTTTCGAGACCGAACCGGCCACCTTGGCGCCAAGGCTGAGCGCACGGGCCTTGGCTTCGTCGCGGGTGAATTTTTCCAGGCTGCCGGTGAACACCACCGTCTTGCCGGAGACGGCAGAATCGCTCGTCGGCTTTTCCGGCGGCACGACTTCAGTGAGTTCCTGTAGCAGATGCTCGATCACGTCCCGGCTCTGCCTGCGCGTGGCAAAACCGAGAATGGCTTCGGCCACCACATCGCCCATCTTGTCGATGCTGTTGAGGTCGCCCCAGGCTTCGCCATGGCGTGCCTCGGCCTCGTCCATCGCGGCGAGCCAGCGCTGCGGCGTCTCGTAATGCATCGCCACCAGCCGCGCGCGCTCCTGCCCGACATGACGGATACCGAGCGCGAACAGGAAGCGGTCGAAGCCGATGGTCCGGCGCTGGTCGATCGAGCGGATCAGGTTGTCGACCGAGGTATCGCCGTAGCCTTCCTTCTTGCGCAGCTCGGCGGAATGCTGCTTCGGCAGTTTGAAGATATCCGCCGGTTCCTTGATCCAGCCCCATTCGTAGAAGGCGGCGATCTGTTTCTCGCCGATGCCTTCAATATCGAAGGCGTTGCGCGAGACGAAATGGCGCAGGCCTTCCATCGCCTGGGCCGGGCAGGACACACCGCCGGTGCAGCGCCGCCGGACGTCCTCGGCACCCGAGGCATCGACCTCGCGTTCAGCCGGCTGGCCGCAGACCGGACACTTGGTGGGAAATTCGAACTCCTTCGCGCCTTTCGGGCGCTGATCGAGCACGACGCTGACCACCTGCGGGATCACGTCACCGGCGCGCTGGATGATCACGGTGTCGCCGATGCGCACATCCTTGCGCTTGATCTCATCCTCATTGTGCAGCGTGGCATTCGAGACCAGCACGCCACCGACATTGACCGGCTTCAGCTTGGCGACGGGCGTCAGCGTGCCGGTGCGGCCGACCTGGATGTCGATATTCTCCAGCACGGTCTGCGCCTGCTCGGCGGGGAATTTATGGGCGATGGCCCAGCGCGGGCTGCGGCTGATGAAGCCCAGCCGCTCCTGCCAGTCGAGCCGGTCGACCTTGTAGACGACGCCGTCGATATCGAAAGCCAGCTTGGCGCGTTTCGCGGCGATGTCGTTGTAATAAGCCATCAGGTCATCGACGCTGTGGCAGAGCACGACATGCGGATTGAGCGTGAAGCCCCAGTTCTCCAGTTTCCTGCGCACTTCGCTCAGCTTGCCGGTGAATGGCTCCGACACCTCGCCCCAGCTATAGCCGAAAAAGCGCAGCGGGCGTTTCGCGGTAATCGAAGAATCAAGCTGACGCAGGCTGCCGGCCGCGGCATTGCGCGGATTGGCGAAGATCTTCTGCCCGGCCGCCTCCTGCGTCTCGTTCAGCTTCAGGAAGTCGGCGCGCGTCATATAGACCTCGCCGCGCACTTCCAGCACCTCCGGCCAGCCCTTGCCGCTCAACTGATGCGGCACATCATGCTTCAGCGTACGGATATTGGCGGTGACATCCTCGCCTTCCTGGCCGTCGCCGCGCGTCGCGGCGCGCACCAGCTCGCCATTCTCGTAGCGCAAGGAGGCCGACAATCCATCGATCTTCGGTTCGGCCACCAGCGTCAGGTCGTCGCCATCCTTGAGGTTGAGGAAGCGGCGGATGCGGCCGAGGAAGTCGGCGACGTCTTCTTCTGCAAAGGCATTGTCGAGCGACAGCATCGGCTTGCTGTGCTTCACCTTGGCAAAACCGGCGGCCGGCGTGGCGCCGACGCGGCTGGACACGCCGAGCATCGTCTTCAGATCGGGGAACGCGGCTTCGAGATCTAGCAGGCGCTTTTTCAGCGCATCGTATTCAGCGTCCGAGACGCTTGGCGCATCCTGCTGGTGATAGCGTTGGTCATGCGCGGCGATTTCTTCTTCCAGCCGCGCATGTTCCAGCTTCGCCTGGCGGGGAGACAACTCGGCCACCGGTTTGGCACGCTGACGACTCATGACTTTACGCCTCTTGGCCGGCGAGCAGGCTATCGGCTGCCGCGCGGGCTGCGTCGGTGATGGTGGCGCCAGCCAGCATGCGGGCGATTTCCTCGCGACGATCAGCGGCGCTGCTGAGCGGCGAGACCTCGGTCAGCGTCGTGCGGTTCTTGGCTGTGCCCGCCTCGCGCTTGGCGATGCGCCAGTGCTGGCCGCCCCTGGCCGCCACCTGCGGCGAATGGGTAACGACCAGCACCTGCACCTGTTCCGCCAGCCGGGCGAGCCGCTGGCCCACCGCCGCCGCCGTCGCACCGCCGACGCCGCGATCCACTTCGTCGAAGATCAGCGTACCTGCCGCGCCACGCCCGGCCAGCACGACGCGCAAGGCCAGCATGAAGCGGCTGAGTTCGCCACCGGAGGCGATCTTGGCCAGCGAACCCGGCGCGGTGCCTGGATTGGTGCTGGCCAGGAACTGCACGCGGTCGGCGCCCTCCGCACTCCATTGTTCGGGCGGCAGAGATTCGACAGAGGTCGAGAATTTCGCCGCGCCCAGCTTGAGCGGGCCGAGTTCAGCCGCCACCGCCTTGTCGAGTTTGGCAGCCGCCCTGCGTCGTGTCGCCGAGATCGCTTCGGCTTTGCCCTGATAGGCCACCTTCGCGGCCGCCGCCGCTTTGGCAAGCTTGCCAAGCGAGGCGGCGGTATTGTCGATCAGGTTGAGCTTTTCACTGTAGCTTTCGGCCAGCGCGGCCAGCTGATCGACCGGCACGTTATGCTTGCGCGCAGCGGCGCGCAAAGCGAACAGCCGTTCTTCCACCCGTTCCAGCTTCTGCGGATCGAGATCGAGGTCGCGCGCGGTCTGATCCAGCAGCGCGGCCAGTTCGCCGGCCTGCACCAGCACGGCGTCGGCCTGCGCCACCACGGTATCCAGTTTGCCGGCAGCTTTATCCGCCACTCGCTCCAGCGCCCGCAGGCAGGCGCGCAGGCGTGCATCGACACCGCCACCCTGCTCTAGTGCGCTTTGCGCTTCCTGCATGGCCACCGCCAGCTTCTCGCCGGACTGCAGCAGGCTGCGCTGCGCAGCGAGTTCCTGTTCCTCACCCGGCTGCGGCTTCAGCGCCTCAAGTTCGCCGACGACATGGCGCAGGAAATCCTCCTCGCGCCGCGCCTGTTCGGCCGACTGCGTCGCCTCATTGAGCCTTGCCTCGGCGTCGCGCCAGGACTGGTAGGAGTCGCGCAACGCCGCAACATCCTTGTTCAGTCCGGCATAGTCATCGAGCAGCGCACGATGCACCGTGGCATCCGTCAAGCCCTGCTCGTCATTCTGTCCGTGGATCTCGACCAGCGTATCGCCCAGCTTGCGCAGCAGTGTGATGCTGACGGCCTGGTCGTTGACGAAGGCGCGGCTTTTGCCGTCCTGCCCCACCACGCGGCGCAGCACCAGCTCGTCGCCGCCTTCCAGCCCCTGCTCGTCAAGCATGGCGCGCGCCGGATGTTTTGCCGGCAGATCGAACGCAGCCGTGACCACACCCTGCGCGGCACCCTGGCGCACCAGGCCGGCATCGGCACGACGGCCGAGAGCCAGGCCCAGCGCGTCGAGCAGGATCGACTTGCCGGCACCGGTCTCGCCCGTCAGCACGCCCAGGCCGGCGCCGCAGGCAAGGTCGAGCTTTTCGATCAGGACAATGTCGCGGACGCCCAGGCTGGTCAGCATGAATGGGCTGCGCGCTGCGTCAGAAGATATTCCACCAGGACTTCTTTTCCGCAGGCGAAGACGCCGTCGGAACTTCCTGGCCGGTCACCAGCGTATAGGTGTCGACATACCATTCGCTGCCCGGATAGTTGTAGCCGAGCACGGCGGCAACATTCTGCGCCTCTTCCAGCACACCAAGAGTCATATAGGCCTCGGCCAGGCGATGCAGCGCCTCGGGCACATGCGTGGTGGTCTGGTATTTCTCGACCACCGTCTTGAAGCGGTTGATCGCCGCGATCTGCTGGTTCTGGCGCAGATAGTAGCGACCGATGGTCATTTCCTTGCCGGCGAGATGGTCGCGCGTCAGGTCGATCTTCAGCCGCGCGTCGCGGGCATATTCGCTGCTGGGATACCGGCGCACCACTTCTTCCAGCGCGCTGAGCGCCTGCTGGGTGATCTTCTGGTCGCGGCCCACATCGGTGATCTGTTCGTAATACGACACTGCCACCAGATAATAGGCATAGGGCGTTTCCTTGCTGCCGGGATGCAGCTGGATGAATCGCTCGGCCGCCGAAATGGCGTCGGTGTACATGTTCTTCTGATAGTAGGAATAGGCTGCCATCAGCTGGGCCTTGTTGGCCCAGACCGAGTAAGGATGCTGGCGCTCGACCTCGTCGAAGCCCTTGGCCGCGACTTCCCATTCGCTGGCCGCCATCGCATCCATCGCCCGGTTGTACAGCTCCTCGACCGGGCGCTCGACATAGGGCGCGTCCTTGTTGCCGCAGGCGGCGACCAGCAGCGTCAGGAGCAGGGCTGAGGCGAGGCGCCGCGCGGTCGGAACCAGCCGCGACGAATCCAGTTTGGCGAGCACATGCATGACTGGATTCTGTGACATGCCCCCCCCTCAAAATCAAGATTGGGCCTTATGACGATTGGGAAAATCCGGCGCGCGCCGGAGTTATGATCCATTGCCCCTCTCGCGTGAGAATAGCCCCGAAGGACGAAGCTTGGCCGTGTGGACTACGCCTTTTGAACGGCGGGTTGGGGGCAACTTTGCTATCTATCTATTATTGCTGTACTTTTTACCTGTGGTTGCGGCTTATACTTCTGAACGATTTCCACAGGCATCGAATTCGCCTATTACATGTGTCGTTACCCGGTTTTGTACGGTTTCCGCTTGGGGTCAATCCCGCGCCGCGAGTAGCTGCGGCGGCCGACGCGGTCAGAAAAGTACGAAATTTCAGCCAGCCGGCAGGGAACGAAGTGTCCCGCGAGCGCCGGTTGAACCGGATCAAGGGCATAGATATAGAGGCCAGCCGGTAGCTCCGGCCCACTATGAGGTGATTCAATGGGTAAAATCGCAACACGCGTCGACGAGTATGTGGGTGAGCGTATCCGCGCCCGCCGCACCGAACTCGGCCTGACCCAGGAAGAACTGGCCAACTCGCTGAAGATTTCCTACCAGCAGGTGCAGAAATACGAGACCGGCGCCAATCGCGTCAGCGCCGGCCGCCTGTTCGAGATCGCCCAGCGCCTGCAGGTCGACATGGCCTATTTCTTCGAGGGCCTGGAAGCCCGCCTGGAGAGCCGTCCGCTGGAGCATGGCGGCAAGAACCGCTCGACCATCGAACTGGTGCGCAACTTCAGCGACATCGAAGACAACACGATCCGCTCAGCCGTGGCCGGCCTGATCAAGAGCATCGCCAGCCGCTACAAGGACGAAGAACTCGACGCTGCCGCCCCTCAGCAACAGAGCTGACACGCCAGCATATCCGGTACAAAAAAGCCCCGCGTAAGCGGGGCTTTTTCTTGTCTGAGCGGCAGCTTTAAACGAAAAAAAAGCCCCGCTTGCGCGGGGCTTTTCGGTATTCGATGACGAGCGTCGATTACAGCGCAGCCTCGGCGGCAACCTGGCGCTGGCGACCGGCAGCAACCTCGGCCACCGGCATGATGCGGGCGGTTTCCCGCAGCTTGGTATGCGTGGTCCAGGCATAGGCGCTCTGGTCGGCGAACAGCGTCTTGAGCAGCTTGTTATTGACGGCATGGCCCGAGCGACGGCCGATATAACGGCCAATCAGCGGCGCGCCAGCGAGATAAAGATCGCCCAGGGCGTCGAGAATCTTGTGGCGCACGAATTCGTCGTCATAACGCAGGCCGTCATCGTTCAGGATGCGGTCATGACCGAGCACGACGGCATTCTCCAGCGAGCCGCCGCGGGCCAGGCCCATGGCACGCAGCTGTTCAACTTCCTGCACGAAACCGAAGGTGCGGGCCCGGGCGATATCGGCCTTGAAGCGGCCCGGTTCCAGCTGGAACTCGGCGCTCTGGCGGCCGATCATCTTGTTGGCAAATTCGATTTCGAAATCGATGGTGAAACCATCGGCCGGCAGCAGAATGGCGCTGGCATTGCCTTCGCTGACTTCGATGGGCTTCAGCACCTTGAGATACTTGCGCGGCGCGACCTGCTCGATCACATCGGCGCATTCGATCAGGAAGACGAAGGGGGCCGACGACCCGTCCATCACGGGCACTTCGGGGCCGTCGATATCGATCAGCACATTGTCGACGCCAAGGCCAGCCAGCGCAGCCATCAGATGTTCGACGGTGCCGATCGAGATGCCCTCGCCGGCAGCGACAGTCGTACACATGCGCAGGTCAGTGACCTGGTCAAAGCGGGCGCTCACCAGCGGGCGGCCCGGCAGATCGACGCGGCGGAACACCACGCCGGTATCCGGGGCGGCAGGATTCAGCACCAGCGTGACCTTCGCACCGCTATGCAGGCCAATGCCCGAGCACTTGATGCGGTTCTTCAGTGTCTTCTGGGCGATCTTGCCGGTGTTGAGCACTGGGTGAACTCCTTGAACTGGATCGCGAATCGGACGGAATTCGCGCAAAAGAAAACCGGGGATGGTTGTAGCAACCACCCCCGGCTTCAACAAATCACTCTATGTTACCAGATGTAACGCTGATTCTGCCTTACATCTCAGCGACTTAGATCGATTCTCTCAGTTCGCCTGTCGTCGGAGAAACGCAGGAATATCAAGGAGATCGTCCTGCGGCCGGGTCGGCGTGGTCCGTTCTGCCGTGGCGGTCAGACCGAGATCGGCCTGGCGCGGCGGATCGACCCGCACGGTCGCCGCGGGCGCGGCCACCGGGGCAACCGGCGCGGCCGGCTGGCGGGTGAACTGCGGTTCGGCCTGACGCTGCATCGGGGCCGGCTCGGCCTCGGCGCGGCGGGCCGCGCCGGTGATGCGGTCGAACAGGCTGGCCTTCTTCTTCGGCTCGACCGGCTTGTTGACCATGTCGGCTTCCGCGAAAGGATCCGGCTGGCGCAGGGCGGCGGGTGCCTGCACCGGCGCCGGCATCGCCTGAGGCGCCGGCGGCATGAAAGCCGGCTGCGCGACCTGGGCTTCGGCCAGCTGCGCCGCGAAGGGACGCGGCGCGGGCTCGACCACCGGAGCGGCAGCGACAAACGCCGCCGGATCAGCCGCGAACGGCATGTCCGGCGCCATCAGCGCGCTTTCCGGCAGAGCCGCAGGCGCCGGCAGTTCCAGCGCAGCAGGTTCCGGGATGATCGCAACCGGTTCCGGCATCGCCAGCGCAGTCGCACCAGCCGTCATCGGCGCGGCAGCAGCCGACGCAACGATGGTCTGCGCGACAACGGGCTGCGCCACCGGCGCAGCCATGGTGGCCGGGGCGGCAGCCGCAGACTGACCCTGGCGCGGCATGGCGCCGAAGTTGACCGGCTTGGCCTGCGGCGGCGTCACCAGACGCAGCGCGGGCGACACCTGCTGCGGCTGGCCGGCCTGCTGGGCGGCAGCGTCGATGCCGGTGGCGACGACGGAAACCCGCATGCGGCCTTCCATATTCGCATCCAGCGTCGAACCGACGATGATATTGGCTTCCGGATCCACTTCCTCGCGGATGCGGTTGGCAGCTTCGTCAACCTCGAACAGGGTCAGGTCCGGACCGCCGGTGATGTTGATGAGCACGCCACGGGCGCCCTTCATCGAGATATCGTCCAGCAGCGGGTTGGCGATGGCGCGTTCGGCAGCTTCGATGGCGCGATGATCGCCCTCGGCCTCGCCGGTGCCCATCATGGCCTTGCCCATCTCACTCATCACCGACCGCACGTCGGCGAAATCGAGGTTGATCAGGCCCGGCATCACCATCAGGTCGGTGATCCCGCGCACGCCCGACTGCAGCACGTTGTCGGCCATCTTGAAGGCGTCCGCGAAGGTCGTCTTCTCGTTCGCCACCCGGAACAGGTTCTGGTTCGGGATGATGATCAGGGTGTCGACATACTGCTGCAGTTCGCGGATGCCGGCTTCGGCCAGCTTCATGCGCTGGCTGCCTTCAAACGAGAACGGCTTGGTCACGACACCCACGGTCAGGATGCCCATTTCCTTGGCCGCGCGGGCGATCACGGGGGCCGCACCGGTGCCGGTGCCGCCGCCCATGCCAGCCGCCACGAAGGCCATATGGCTGCCCTGCATGTGCTCGATGATCTGGTCGATCGATTCTTCCGCCGAACCGCGGCCGACTTCCGGCCGGGCGCCGCAGCCCAGGCCCTGGGTCAGGGCAGTGCCCAGCTGGATGCGCCGCTCGGTGAGCGACATGTTCAGCGACTGGGCGTCGGTATTCGCCGCAACGAACTCCACGCCTTCAAGCTGAGCCGCAATCATGTTGTTCACGGCATTGCCGCCGGCGCCGCCGACGCCGAAGACGACGATGCGGGGCTTCAGTTCCCGCGTGGTCGGCATGCTCAAATTGATACCCATGTTCTCCTCCAGGGTTACAAGTTGCTTTGAACAATGTTGCTGCATGATGCAAGCGACATTGAAAAAACCGCGTGGTTGCTGGTGATTTTTTGGATGGTCTCCATTGTCTTCACCACGCGATCAGAAATTGGCCCGCAGCCAGCGGCCGATTCGTGAGATCGTGCCGTTGGGTGCGGGCTCTGGTTCGGGCAGGCGGATCATGCGCTCAGCCGCCTGCTGTTGAGCGTAGGAAAGCAAACCGGCACAGGCCGAGAAGGCCGGACCGCCGGTTGCCTCTGCCAGGCCGCCGACACGGATCGGACGGCCCAGGCGCACTTGCTTGTCGAGAATGCGGGCGGCGAGTTCGCGCACGCCCTGCAGCTGGCTGGCGCCACCGGTGAGCACCACGCGGCGGCCGGCCAGCTTCTCGAATCCGGACTGCGCGAGTCGCTCGCGCACCTGCTCAAGGGTTTCCTCGAGTCGGGGTTTGATGATGCCGGTCAGGATCGAGCGCGGCACCTGGTTATGGGCATGATCGTCGGTCTCGCCCACCTGGGGGACGTCGATCGTCTCGGTATCGTCCGACGGCGACGGCAGCACGGTGCCATACAGTGTCTTGAGTCGCTCGGCATGGGCCAGCGGAGTCGACAGGCCACGGGCGATGTCGTTGGTGACATGGTGGCCGCCGAGCGGGACGACATCCACATGGACCAGCTGGCCGTCGTAGAACACGGCGAGGCTGGTGGTGCCGCCGCCCATATCCAGCAGGGTGACGCCGAGATCCATCTCATCCTCGACCAGGCAGGCCAGGCCGGCGGCAAACGGCGACACGATCCGCCCGGCGATGCGCAGATGGCCGCGGGCGACGCAGGTGGCGAGGTTCCGCAGAGGCCCCGAACCGGCGGTGATCACATGCATGTTCACGCCAAGCCGCTCGCAGGCCATGCCGCGCGGGTCCTTGATGCCGCGCGAGCCGTCGATGGTGTAACCCACCGGGATCGAATGCACGATCTCGCGGTCACCCGGATGTTCGTGGCGGCGGCCCTGGTCGAGCACCAGGGCGACGTCATGCTCGGTCACCTCATGGCCGTCGATGGCGACTTCGACACCGACACTGTGCGACTGCGGATTGCCGGCATTCACGCTGACGAAGACGTCGCGGATGGTTTCGCCGCACATGCGTTCGGCGGTTTCGACGGCGGCGCGGATCGACTGTTCGGCGGCATCCATGTCGATCACATTGCCGTTGCGCAGGCCGCGCGACAGCTGGTGGCCGATGCCGATGACGCGGAGCGTGCCGCCATCGCTGCGCGCGATGAAGCAGCAGACCTTGGACGAGCCGACATCCAGGGCGGCGATCAGTCCGTTGCGCGAGACAGCCATGGTCTAGTTCCCCCTGCGAGCGATGCGCATGTTCATGTCCGTTTCCCCGGCTTGCGGGGCGTGTTGGTGGTCGGCACCGGCGGTTCGGCTTCCGGGTTCAGCTGCACGATCAGCCGGTCCTCCAGCCGCAGGTCGACCACCTTGATGTCGCGGCGCAACAGGCCATGGCTGCGTTCCAGTTCGATCAGTCGCGCCCAGGCAGCGGCGGCACCGTCTTCCGGAAGGCGCGCGACGATGCCGTTGTCGAATTCGACATCCCAGCGGCGGTTGCGCACGCGGATCGCGTTGACAACGCGCGAAGCAAGCACCGGTTCAGTCGAAAGCATGTCGAGCAGATCATGCGCCTTGTCCGACGCGCCCTCGCCCACCAGCAGGAACAGGTTGTGGAACTCGGCGCGATCGCCTTCTTCCAGTACCTTGCCTTCGGCATCGATCAGGTAGACGCGGCCACCGATCTGCCAGCGCGCAAAGGCCTCGCGCTCGACAACCTCGATATGCAGCGTATCCGGCAGCTGGCGCCAGATCGTGGCCTGCTTGACCCAGCCGATCGATTCCACGCGGCGGCGGATGCCATCGAGATCGAGCGACAGGATCGGATCGCCGCGCTCGACGCTAACCGCATCGGCCAAGGCTTCCAGCGGCGCATGCACGCGGCCCTGCAGATTCACTTCACCCAGACGCATATCCACAGTGGCGCCGGCATCACCGATCATGTCCTGCGCCGCCAGCCGCGCCTGCGCCGGCAGGTCGGTCTTGAACCAGACATAGGCCCCACTGCCAACCAGCGTGGCGACCAGCGATGCAGCGAGACCAAGCTTCACACGACGCCACAGCACCGACTTCGGACGCTTGCGCGCCGGCGGCAGCGGACGGCAATAGCCCTTCGGGCGCGCCGGCGGCAGTGTCGGCGCGCAGGGCGCGCAGGGGCGGTCGTCAGGCAGAACGACTAGCGATCGCATGACGCGTCCTCCACCATCCAGCGCACCAGCTGGCCGAACGAAATGCCCTGATGCGCGGCGATTTCCGGCACCAGCGACAGCGGCGTCATGCCCGGCTGGGTATTGATCTCAAGCAGATAAAATTTGCCCGTGCCGCCGTCGGTATCGTCGTAGCGCCAGTCGGAACGCGTCACGCCGCGGCAGCCCAGAATCTGATGCGCCTTGAGCGCCTGGGCGCAGATGTCGTCGTAGATCGCCTGCGGCAGCGGCGCTGGCATCAGATGCGTCGCCTTGCCGTCGGTGTATTTCGCTTCGTAATCATAGAAGCGGCCATGCGCCCTGATCTCGATGGCGCCCAGAACACGGTCGCCCATCACCGCGATCTGGATTTCGCGGCCAGGGATATACTGCTCGACCAGAACATGCTCACCGAAATGCCAGGTAGCATCATCCTGCGGCTGGTAGTTGTCGCCGTTGAAGACGATGTGCACGCCCACGGAAGAACCTTCGTTGAGCGGCTTGATCACATAGGGGAACGGCATCACCGGGCCGGCGCGGAAGGCCGAGCGATGCACCACCTGCCCATTGGCCATCGGCAGGCCGTGATTGCGCCAGACGTCCTTGGCCATCGGCTTGTTCATCGCCAGTGCCGAGGCCAGCACGCCGGAATGCGTATAGGGGATGGCGAGCAGTTCCAGCACACCCTGCACCGTGCCATCCTCGCCGAAGGGACCATGCAGCGCGTTGAAGGCGACATCGGGCTTGAGCGCCGAGAGTTTGGTCGCAAGGTCGCGGTCGACATCGATCTCGCTGACCTTGAAACCTTCTTCCTTCAGCGCTTTCGAGACTGCGCGCCCGGAGGTCAGCGAAACCTCGCGTTCCGACGACCAGCCGCCCATGAGCACCGCCACATGCTTAGCCATGCGCAGTCTCCTTACCAATCCGCTTGATCTCCCAGCGCAGCTCGACGCCGCTCTGTGCCTTGACCTTCTGACGCACCGTCTCGCCCAGCGTTTCGAGATCGGCCGCCGTGGCGCTGCCGCGATTGATCAGGAAGTTGCAATGCTGTTCCGATACCTGTGCATCGCCAACCACCAGACCGCGGCAGCCGGCGGCATCGATCAGCTGCCAGGCCTTGTGACCTTCTGGATTGGCGAAGGTGCTGCCGCCGGTGCGCGAGCGGATCGGCTGGCTGCCTTCGCGGGCGGCCTGGATCTCGTCCATGCGCTTTTGAATCTCAGCCTTGTCACCGACGCAGCCCTTCAGGCGGCAGCCGAGGAAAATCCAGTCTTCCGGCACGCCGCAATGGCGATAGCCGAATTTCATATCGGCCAGCGAAAGCCGATGCAGGTTGCCCTGCCCGTCCACGGCTTCAGCCCAGAGCAGCACATCCTTGAATTCGGTGCCGTAGGCGCCGGCATTCATGCGCAACCCGCCACCGACCGTGCCAGGAATGCCGCGCAGGAATTCCAGACCTGCGATGCCATGCATCTGCGCGGTCTGCGCCACATTCACATCCAGCGCGCCGGCGCCGGCGATAATCTCATCGCCTTCCGCCTCGATCTCAACGAAACCGCGACCGAGCCGCAGCACCACGCCGTCGATGCCGCCATCGCGCACCAGCGTGTTGGAACCGACCCCGAGCACGGTGACTGTCACGTCCTTCGGCTTGTTCTTCAGGAAAGCAATCAGGTCGTCGCGGTCGGCCGGACGGAACATCGCTTCGGCCGGACCGCCGACGCGGAACCAGGTGATCTCGGCCAGGCCGGCATCGGCCGACAGCCGGCCGCGCACGGCGGGCAGCCGCGCGATCAGACCGTCCTGCCGGACCAGCTCTGCCGCCATCATGCGGCCCCCTTGTCGTAGAGCGCCTGCAATTCGCCGGGCAGCGCATTGGCCCAGCTGGTGATGTTGCCGGCGCCGAGGCAGACGACGAGATCGCCCGCGGAAGCCTCCTGCTTGGCCAGTTCGGCCAGCTGTTCCGGCGACTGCAGCGCCAGCACGCGGCGATGGCCGCGATTGCGCAAGCCTTCGACCAGCGCGTCGCGACTGACGCCTTCGATCGGCGCTTCGCCGGCGGCATAGACATCGGTGACGATCACGGTATCCGCGTCGTTGAAGCAGGAGCAGAAATCCTCGAACAGGTCGCGCAGGCGGGTGTAGCGATGCGGCTGCACCACGGCGATGACCTTGGCTTCCGGGCGATCTCCCAATGCCAGGCGCGCGGCCGACAACACGGCGGAGATTTCCACCGGATGGTGGCCATAGTCGTCGACCACCGTGATGCCGCCGGCTGTACCGGTGATGGTGAAACGGCGCTTCACGCCGCCGAAGCCGCCGAGCGCCTTTTTCACCACATCGCCGCTGAAGCCCATTTCCTTGGCAATCGCCGCAACGACCAGCGAATTCTGGACATTGTGACGTCCAAACATCGGCAGGTGGATGCCGGTGATAGTGTCGGTGGTGCCGCGCGTGCGGTCGGTGATCTGCACGTCATACGTCGCGCCGCGATTGTCGAAGGTGACGTTCACAGCGCGCACATCGGCCTGCGGCGAGAAACCGTAAGTGATGACGCGGCGGTCGGTGATGCGGCCGATCATGGCCTGCACTTCCGGATGGTCGATGCAGAGCGTGGCGAAGCCGTAGAAGGGAATGCTCTCGACGAACTGCTTGAAGCCGTCGCGCACCTTGTCGAAGGTGCCGTAATGGTCGAGATGCTCGGGGTCGATATTGGTGACCACGGCAATGGTGGCCGGCAGTTTGAGGAAGGTGCCGTCGCTCTCGTCGGCTTCCACCACCATCCACTCGCCGGCGCCGAGGCGGGCATTGGTGCCATAGGCGTTGATGATACCGCCGTTGATCACAGTGGGGTCCATGCCGGCGGCTTCAAGCAGCGCGGCGACCAGCGAGGTGGTGGTGGTCTTGCCATGGGTGCCGGCAATGGCGATGGCCCATTTCAGGCGCATCAGCTCACCCAGCATTTCGGCGCGGCGCACCACCGGGATCAGGCGCGCACGGGCCGCCTTCACTTCCGGATTGTCGGACTTCACGGCGGTCGACACCACCAGCACTTCGGCGGCGGCGACATTATCCTCGCGATGGCCTTCAAAGACCTTGATGCCGAGATCGCGCAGGCGCTTGACGTTGTAATTGGCGCTGAGGTCGGAGCCCTGCACCTGATAGCCGAGATTGTGCATCACCTCGGCGATACCGGACATGCCGATGCCGCCGATGCCCACGAAATGGATGATGCCGATATCGAGCGGTAAAGCCCTCACGCCGCGGTCCTCTTGACTGAATGATCCTGGGATGCCGGCTGCGCATTCGCGGCAGCACGACGATGTTCGGTGGCGACGCGCTCGACCAGATCGGCCAGCGCCTGCGCCGCCAGCGGCCGGCCGACGCTGCGCGCATGCGCCGCCATATCGGCCAGTTGCGCCGGATCGGCCAGCAGATCGTTGAAGGCCATGGCCACGCGTTCGGGTGTGAACTTGTCCTGCGCGATCACTTCCGCGCCGCCAGCATGAGCCAGCGCCTGGGCATTGGCGGTCTGGTGGTCGTCCATCGCATGGGCATAGGGCACCAGCAGCGAGGGACGGCCGACCACGGCGATCTCGGCGGTGCTGCTGGCGCCGGAGCGGCTGACCACCAGATGCGCGACGGCCAGTCGCTGCGCCACATCGCTGAAGAAGGTCGCCGTCTCAGCCTGGATGCTGGCGGTGGCATAAGCGGCGCGCACACGCTCCAGGTCTTCGGCGCGGCATTGCTGCACAACGCGCAGGCGCTTTTTCATCTCGGGCGACAGGCTGGCCAGCGCGGCCGGGACAGAGTCGGACAGCACGCGCGCACCCTGGCTGCCGCCCATGATCAGGATGCGCAAAGCCTGGTCCGGCACCGTGTAGGGCACATCGGCGGCGGCGAGAATGGCCGGGCGCACCGGATTGCCGGTGACGGTGACAACGGCCTGCTCGGGCAGGAAATGCGTGGCCGGGAACGACGTGGCGATGCGGGCGGCAAACCGCGCGACCAGGCGATTGACGCGGCCGAGCACGGCATTCTGCTCATGCACCACGATGGGGATCTTGCGAATGCGCGCGGCGAGCAGCAGCGGCAGCGCCGGATAACCGCCGAAGCCAACCACGGCGACAGGCCGCGTCAGGCCGAGCAACGTCAGCGCAGAAATCACGCCATGACCGATCTCGAAGATGCTCATCAGCTTGCCGATCAGCGAACGGCCGCTCGGCGTGCCGGCCGGAATACGATAGAGCGGCAACTCCGGCAGGTTCTGGCCAAAGCCCTTGCCGCGCGTATCGGTGACCAGACCGACGCGATGGCCGCGTTTGAGCAACTCGGCCGCCAGCGCCTCGGCCGGAAAGACATGCCCGCCAGTGCCGCCGGCCGCGAGCAGGATCGGGTTTTCAGTGATGCCGCTCATCGCACCGCGCCCCCGTTGTCGGGCCGCCAGCGGGTCAGCGCCAGCAGCATGCCCATGGCAAAGGCCAGGGCCAGCAGCGACGAACCACCATAGGAAATGAACGGCAGCGTCATGCCCTTGGTCGGCAGCAGATGCAGGTTGACGCCGATATTGATGATGGCCTGCAAACCGAACTGCGTGGTGAGGCCAGCAGCGGCCAGCAGCACGAACAGGTTGTTTTCGGTCATCAGGCGCGAGAAGCAGCGCAGCACGATGAAGGCGAAAATGCCGACGATGAACAGGCAGGCGAACAGGCCGAATTCCTCACCGGCCACGGCGAAGATGAAGTCGGTATGCGCATCGGGCAGCACGCTTTTCACCGCGCCCTCGCCCGGACCGCGGCCCCAGACGCCGCCGGCGGCAAAAGCCTCCATGGCACGTTCGATCTGGTAATTCTCCTTCGCCGCCGGATCGAGGAAACGGTCGATGCGGCTGGCAACGTGCGGGAAGACCAGATAGGCGCCGAAGATACCGGCGACGCCGAGCGCGCCGAGCGCCAGCACCAGCACAATCGGCAGACCCGCGATGAAGAACTGCGCCATCCACACGGCGGTCACCACCACGGCCATGCCGAGATCTGGCTGCAGCAGCAGGATGCCGACCACGATGCCAACCAGCGCGGTGGAGATTGCCCAGCCGGGGAAGCCGGTGCCCTTGCGCCATTCCGAGAACAACCAGGCGGCGACCACGGCGAAAGCCGGCTTGACGAATTCCGAGGGCTGCAGCGACAGGCCGCCGAAGTTAATCCAGCGATGCGCGCCCTTGACCTCGACGCCCATCACGAAAGTGAGGCACATACCGACCAGCGCGCCGGCAAAGACCACCATGGCGACGCGGCGGATGCCGACCGGATCAAGCAGCGAGGTGGCGACCATGATCAGCATGGCCGGCACCAGGAAAACCATCTGGCGCTGCACGAAATGAAAATTGCCCAGACCGATGCGGTTGGCGACTGCCGGCGAGGCTGCCAGCGTCAGCACGGTGCCGACCGCGATCAGCACGGCAATCGCCACCAGCAGCCAGCGGTCGACGGTCCACCACCAGCGGCCGAGGATGGAGGTATCGGTGCGCGAAAAGGTGATCATGCCGCGGCTCCCTGTTCACTTGCGCCGCGTTCCTGCACCAGGCGGATGAATTCGTCGCCGCGATGCTCGAAGCTCTTGAACTGATCGTAAGACGCGCAGGCCGGCGACAGCAGCACCACGGCATCCTTGATGCGATCCCTGCGCGCCGCCGCCAGTGCGTCGTCGAGTGCCTTGTCCAGCGTGCCGCAGAGCGCATGCGGCACAGCGCCGAGCGTGGCGGCGAAGTCCGTTGCTGCCTCGCCGATCAGGCTGGCGCGGCGGATGCGCGGGAACAGCGCCTTCAGGCTGTTGATGCCGCCTTCTTTCGCCTTGCCGCCGGCGATCCAGTAGACATTTTCGAACGCCGCCAGCGCCTTTTCGGTGGAATCCGCGTTGGTGGCCTTGGAGTCATTGATGCAAGCGATGCCGTCGATGCTGCCGACGCGCTGCAGGCGATGCT
Source organism: Alphaproteobacteria bacterium (assembly GCA_018336035.1). Taxonomy (GTDB): domain Bacteria; phylum Pseudomonadota; class Alphaproteobacteria; order Ferrovibrionales; family Ferrovibrionaceae; genus Ferrovibrio. The sequence continues at coordinate 31,019 of JAGXRD010000084.1, forward strand.
TCAGGCCGGGGAAGCTGGCAATACCGGCGCGGATGGTGTCCGCATCCAGTCCGGCGGCGCGCGCGGCGGCGAAGGCGGCAGCGATATTCTGGCCGTTATGCGCGCCGGGCAAAGCCGGGAAGTCGAGCGCGAAGACCGCCTTGCCGTTTTCATAAAGCTGGCCGTCCACGGCGCTGACGCCGTCGGGCAGGACGTCTCGGATCGAGACCGGCACAATGGTGCGGCCGATATTGTCCTGCACCAGCGCGGCATGAATGGCGCGACAATAGTCGTCATCCACGCCGATCACGGCCGTATCGCCTGCGCTCTGTCGGGCGAAAATCCGCGCCTTGATGGCGGCGTAATTCTCCATGCTGCCATGACGGTCGAGATGATCCGGTGTGATGTTCAGCAGCAGGGCGATGCGCGCCTGCCAGCCTGGCGTCAGGTCGATCTGGAAGGACGACATCTCGATCACGTAGGTGCCGTCTTTTTCAGTCTCGAAGCGCGGCAGTTCCAGCACGGCCTGGCCGATATTGCCGCCCATCGCAATCGAGCGCCCGGTGGCCTTCAGCACATGCGCCAGCAAGGCCGTGGTGGTGGATTTTCCGTTGGTGCCGGTGATGCCATAGACAGTCGGCTTCAGCTCGCGCAGCAGCAGTTCGATATCGCCGATCACGGCCACACCGGCGCGCTGCGCATGGGCCACCACCTGGTTCGGCACCGGATGGGTCAGCGGCACGCCTGGCGCCAACGCCAGACCGGCGCAGCCGACCAGCGCGCCTTCATGCAGCTGCATCGGCTGGAAGCCGGCCACGGCAGCCGCCGCACGCGAGGCTTCGGTGTCATCCCACACACGCACCTCAGCGCCGCCAGCCAGCAGCGCGCGCGCTGTCGCCAGCCCGCTGCGCGCCAGGCCGAACACCGCCCAGGTCTGTCCGCGTGTATGGGTGAGAGCGATCATCCGTGGTTCACCGCAGCTTCAGGGTTGAGAGGCCAACGAGTGCCAGGATCACCGAGACGATCCAGAAGCGGATCACGATGGTCGGCTCTTTCCAGCCCTTCTTCTCGTAATGGTGATGCAGCGGTGCCATGCGGAAGACGCGCTTGCCGGTCAGCTTGAAGCTGGCGACCTGCACCATCACCGACACGGTCTCGAGCACGAAAAGCCCGCCGATGATCGCCAACACCAGCTCGTGCTTGACGATCACGCTGACGGTGCCGAGCGCGCCGCCAAGCGACAGCGACCCGGTATCGCCCATGAAGACCATGGCAGGCGGCGCATTGAACCAGAGGAAGCCGATGCCGGCGCCGACCAGCGCACCGCAGAAGACCGCGAGTTCGCCGGCGCCGGCGACATTGTGGATCTGCAGGTAGTTGGCGAATACGGTATTGCCGACCAGGTAGCAGATCAGGCCGAAGCTGGCGGCGGCAATCATCACCGGCACGATGGCGAGACCATCCAGGCCGTCGGTCAGGTTCACCGCATTCGACGCGCCGATCATCACGAAGGCGGCAAACGGCATCATGAACCAGCCGAAGTTGAGCAGCACATCCTTGAAGAAGGGCACCGTCAGGCTGGTATTGAGCGGGGCGCTGCCGATCTGGTTGATCCAGACCGCGGCGACGCCGGCGATCACAACCTGCAGCGCCAGCTTCAGTTTGCCCGGCACGCCTTTCGGGTTCTGCTTGGTGACTTTCAGATAGTCGTCATAGAAGCCGATCAGGCCGAAACCGAAAGTGACCAGCAGCACGACCCAGACATAGCGGTTGCCGAGATCGGCCCAGAGCAGTGTACCAACGCCGATGCCGAGCAGGATCAGGAAGCCGCCCATGGTCGGTGTGCCGCGCTTGGTGAGATGACCTTCGGGGCCATCATCGCGGATCGGCTGGCCCCTGCCCTGCTTGGCGCGCAGCCAGTCGATCAGCGGCTGGCCGATCACAAACGACAGCACCATGGCGGTGAGTATTGCGCCGCCGGTGCGGAAGGTGATGTAGCGAAACAGGTTGAGGACGTTAAATTCGTCCGCCAGCGGATACAGCAGGTGATAGAGCATTCTTTTATACTTTCCTTACCAGCCGTTGGCGGCGCGCGGATGCGGCGCGGGGTTCAGCATGTCTTCAACAATCTTGCCCATGCGGCTGCCGAGCGAGCCTTTCACCAGCAACACATCGCCCGAACGCACGGCGCGGCGCAGCGGCTGGATCAGTTCAAGAGAGTTCGGCGCGTAGTGGCCACGCATCTGCGGCGGCAGTGCGTCGTACAGCCCTTTCATCAGCGGGCCGCAGGCAAACACCAGATCGATCCTCTCGCGCACCAGATCGGCAGCGAGGCCGATATGCGCCGCCTGCTCTTCGGGACCGAGTTCCAGCATGTCGCCGATCACGGCGATGCGGCGGCCACGCGTGTTGCTCGGCTTGGCCATCGCCAGCACGGCGAAGGCGGCGCGCATGCTGGGCGGGCTGGCATTGTAACTGTCGTCGATCAGGTCGAGCTGGCCGCCGTCGCGCCAGTCGAGCGTATGGCGTTCGCCGCGGCCCTTCGGCGCGGTGACATCGGCCAGCGCCATACCGGCTTCGGCCAGATCGCCGCCGGCCAGATGCACGGCCGCCAGCACGCCGAGCGCGTTCAGCACCCAGTGGCGGCCCGGCGCCCCGATCTTGAAGGTCATCGGATGGCCGAGGATTTCAGCCGCCACGCAGGAACAGGCCGAATGCGGCGCATATTTCACCAGCTTGGCCTGCGCCTCGGGGTGTTCGCCGAAGCCGATCACTTCGGCGGCGCCGGCGGCGCGGGCTGCAGCCGCGATCCGCTCGAAATGCGGCGTGTCGCGGTTGACGATGGCGATGCCACCCGATTCCAGACCGGCGAAGATTTCCGCCTTGGCATCGGCAATGCCTTCAATGCTGTCGAAATTCTCCAGATGTACCGGCTCGATGGTGGTGATGATGGCGATATGCGGACGGACCAGCTTCGACAGCGGCGCGATCTCGTTGGCATGGTTCATGCCCATCTCGATCACGGCATAGCGCGTATCGACCGGCATGCGCGCCAGCGTCAGCGGCACGCCCCAATGATTGTTGAGATTGCCGACCGAAGCATGCGTCGCCCCTTGCTGGCTCAGCACATGACGCAGCATTTCCTTGGTCGAGGTCTTGCCGACACTGCCAGTCACGCCGATCACCCTGGCGCCGCAACGCTGGCGCGCCGCAGAGGCGAGATCGTTCAAACCCTGGAAGGTATCCTTCACGCGCAGCAGATTGCCGCCCGGCAAAGTCTGCGGGCCGTTATCCACCATCGCAGCCGCAGCACCTTTCGCCAGTGCATCGGCGACAAAAACATGGCCGTCGAAATTCGGACCGCGGATGGCGATGAACAGATCGCCGAAGCCGACGGTGCGGCTGTCGATCGACACACCCGATGCAGTCCAGAAACCGTTGCCCTGTCCATGCGTGGCAGAGGCGGCTTCGGCAGATGTCCACAGCGCGAAAGCTTCCATTAACCTTTACCTCCGTATGGTGCGCTGCCCGAACCAGACACTTTGTCCGCCGCAGACACGGCTTCGCGCGCAACAAGCAGGTCGTCGAAGGGGCGCACTTCACCGCCCACGATCTGTCCCTGTTCATGGCCCTTGCCAGCAATCAGCAGCAGATCACCCGGCTGCAATTCATTCACCGCTGCGAAAATCGCCGCGCGGCGGTCACCGATTTCAGTCGCGTCCTTCGCCGCCGCCATCACGGCGGCGCGGATCGTGGCGGCATCTTCACTGCGCGGATTGTCATCGGTGACGAAAATGCGGTCGGCAAGCTTCGTCGCCACCTCACCCATCAGCGGACGTTTGCCGCGATCGCGATCACCGCCGCAGCCAAACACCACGACCAGGCGCTGCACCGTATGCGGGCGGGCCGCCTTCAGCACGGTCTCCAGCGCATCGGGGGTATGTGCGTAATCGACAAAGATGCTGGCGCCATTCCTGCGCTGCGCCGCCTTCTGCATGCGACCGGGTACGCCTTCGAGCGAGACCAGGGTTTCCCAGGCCGCCGCGGGATGAATGCCGCAACCGACCACGAGGCCGAGTGCCGCCAGCACATTGCCGGCCTGGAAGCCGCCGATCAGCGGCAGGTCGACATGGCGGCGCACACCGAAGACTTCGGCTTCGACCTGCAGACCACCGGCGTGTGGCACGGCGGCCAGCAGCTTGAGTTCGGTGCCGAGTTGGCCATAGCGGATCAGGCGCTGGCCGCGACGGGTGCAGATCTGCTCGACCTTGGCACCCAGCGCGGAATCCATGTTGATCACGGCCGCGCCACTGGTCGGTAGCAGCGTGTCGAACAGCCGCAGCTTGGCATTGAAGTAATCCTCGACCGTCGCATGGTAGTCCATGTGGTCGCGGGTCAGATTCGTGAAGGCGGCGGCCTGCGGCGCAATGCCATCAAGGCGGAACTGGTCGAGGCCATGGCTGGAGGCTTCGAGCGCCAGATACTCGACACCGGCCTGCTGCGCCATGCTCAGCAATTCATGCAGCCGCACCGGATCGGGTGTGGTATGCGCCACCGGCACATCAAGACCAGTTCCATTGAGGCCGAGCGTGCCGAGGCTGGCGCTCTTGTGGCCCAGGCGCGCCCAAATCTGCGCGGTGAAATTCGCCACCGAGGTCTTGCCGTTGGTGCCGGTAACGGCAGCGATATGCTTCGGCTGTGCGCCGAAGAAGCTGGCGGCCATCAGCGCCAGGCGACGGCGCGGATTGGCATCGGTGACGAAGGCGATCTGGCCGGCAAAGGCCGGATCGACATGATCGCTCAGCACCGCGACAGCGCCCTTCTCCCGTGCATCGGGAATAAAGCGATGGCCATCGGCCTGCGTGCCCTTGAGCGCGGCAAAGACAAAGCCCGGACGCACGGCGCGGCTGTCGGCGGTCAGGCCGGCGACATCCAGCGCGGCGGCGCGGGGATCGAGCGGGAGATCGGCGCAGAGTTCACTGAGACGCAAGTTTCTTCTCCTGCGTCTTGACGGTGACGTTGGCTGGCACGGCATTGGCAACAGGCGCGCTGAAATTCGGCATCGGCTGGCCGGGGATCGGCACATACATGGCCTGGCGCATGGCCGGCGAATTCTCGTCCACCGGCGGCACGCCCAGCATCGGCGCGATGCGGTTGATGACACGGCCGACGGTCGGCGCAGCGGTCCAGCCGGCGGTGGCGAAACCGTAGGTGCTCTTCTGGCCTTTCGGCTCGTCGATCATGATCTGGACGACGTAGCGCGGATTGTTCATCGGGAAGCCGGCGACGAAGGTGTTGAACAGCGCCTTCTTGTTGTAGCCGCCGCGATCGTTGACCTTTTCCGAGGTGCCAGTCTTGCCGCCGACCAGATAGCCCTCGGCAGCAGCCTTCTTGCCGGTACCTTCATCGACCACCAGCAACATCAGCTTGCGCATCACGTCGCTGACCTCGCGGCGCAGCACCTGGCGGCCCGGCGCCGGCATGCCCTGCGGACGCTTGATCAGAGTCGGCGGATGCAGCACGCCGCCATTGATGATGGCGGAGGTGGCGGTGGCGAGCTGCAACGGCGTGACCGACAGGCCATGGCCGAAGGAGATCGTCATCGTCTCGACGGTCTTCCACTGGCGCGGGATCAGCGGCGCACCGATCTCGGGCAGTTCCAGCGCCGGCTTGTTCAGCATGCCCATACGCTGCATGAATTCGCGCTGGCGCTCCGGGCCGACATCGACGGCCATCTTGGCCGAACCGATGTTGGACGAGTACATGAAGATTTCCGGTACGCTGAGCCAGCGGTTCTTCGGATGGTCGTCCTTGATGGTGAAGCGCGAAATCTGGATCGGCCGGCTGGCGTCGTAGCCGCCGCTCAGCTTGACGCTGCCGTAATCCAGCGCCATCGCCGTGTTCAGCGTCTTCATGGTCGAACCCATTTCATAGACGCCGAGCGTGATGCGGTTGAACCGCGACTCCTTGCTCGCCGTGCCCGGTTCGGCCGGATCGAAATCGGGCAGGCTGACCAGCGAGATGATCTCGCCGGTATAGATATCCATGACAATGCCGCCGCCGCCGATGGCGTTGAAATACTCTATCGTCTTGGCGACTTCGTCGCGCATCACATGCTGCACGCGCAGATCGATGCTGAGTTCAAGCGGATCGCCGGTGCGCGTCGGGTCCTTCAGCTGCTCGTCGAAATGCTGCTCGATGCCGGAAATGCCCTTGCCGTCGATATCGGTATAGCCGACGACATGCACACCGAGCGCACCCTGCGGATAGATGCGGCGCTGCTCGTTATGGAAATACAGGCCGGGAATGCCGAGGCGGTTGACCTCATACTGCTCACGCGGCGTCAGTCCGCGCTTGAGCCAGACGAAGCTTTTGCCCGAAGCCAGCTTGGCCTGCACCTCGCCAACCGGCAGTTCGGGCAGCGCCTGCACCAGTCGCGTGGCGGCACCGGCGGGATTCTGCACCTTGCGCGGATCGGCATAGAGCGAGGCGATCTTGAGGTTGGTCGCCAGGATCTGTCCGTTGCGGTCGACAATCGGCTGACGCTCCATCAGCGCCGTCTTCGCCCCCAGCTCCGGATTGAAGCCGCGCGCGACGGCAGGTTCTGACGCACCGCGCAACACGGTGAGTTCGACCAGACGACCGCCCAGCAGCAGAAAGGCCAGCGAGAACAGGCCGATGCCGATCACCAGACGGCCGCGGCTGGCATCCAGCGCCTGCTTCGCGGCACCTTCCAGGCGCACCATCGCCGGGCTACCGGGCATGTCGGCCGGCGTGCAGGGCGGACGCGGCTTCAGCTTCGGCGGCTGATTTTTCGGCGTGCGGCGGAACAGACCCATCACTGAGCCCTCCGCGGTTTGTCATTACCGCGCTGCATCGCGCCAAGCACGGCCGCGACTTCGGCATCGAATGCGGCCGGTGCTTCGGCGGCAGGCTTGGCAGCGACCTGCATCGAGGATGCAGGCGCAGCGGTCACGGCGGCCACAGGCTGGGCGGGCACCGGAACAGGCGCGGCAGCCATCGGCGGCAGCGCAGGTGCCGTGACGGCCGGGGCAGGCTGCTGCGAATTAGGCGTGCCGCGATCCTGCCGCCAGGGCAATGCTTCGATGGCCACGATATCCTTCGCCGTCGTGCTGCGCATCTCGAGCAGGCGCTGTGCCTTGTCCTGCAAATAGTCGGGACGGCTCAGATAGCTCCACTCGGCCTGCAGCACGCCAATGGTTTCGCGTTCCTGGCTGAGCGCGCGATTGAGTTCGATCAGCTCTTCTTCCAGACGCTGCACTTCATACGAAAGCTGATAGAGGCCGAAAGACACCACGGCGAGCAGCAGCAACGCGATCAGGGACAGGCCGCGGCTCATGCTGCCTCCCGCATGTCGTCATCCGGCCAGGCCGGGGCGGCGGTGCGCTTGGCCGCGCGCAGCTTGGCGGACCGGGCGCGCGGATTGGCAGCGGCCTCGGACTCGGCAGGCGCCAGTGCGCCCTTGTGCAGCAGCTCGAAACTCGGGGCGCGCGGGGCCTTGGTGGCTTCCGGCAGATGGCGCGAACTGCCGGTCTGCTTGCCGCAGCGGCGGTCGAGGAAATGCTTCACGACGCGGTCTTCCAGAGAATGGAACGACACGACCGCAAGCCGGCCTTCCGGCTTGAGCAACTTTTCGGCAGCGACCAGACCACGACGCAGTTCGCCGAGTTCGTCATTCACCACGATACGCAGTGCCTGGAAGGTGCGGGTCGCCGGGTTGATGCCGGGGGCGGCGCGCACCACGCGGGCGACGATCTGCGCCAGCTGACGGGTGCGGGTGATCGGCGCTTCGATACGAGCGGCCACGATGGCGCGCGCCACAGCACGGGCGCGGCGCTCTTCGCCATAGAGATAGATGATATCGGCCAGTTCGGCCTCGTCGCGGCTATTGACGATATCGGCAGCGGTTTCGCCCTGGTCCGACATGCGCATGTCGAGCGGGCCATCCTGCTGGAAGGAGAAACCGCGATCCGCCTGATCGATCTGCATGGACGAGACGCCGATATCCAGCGCGACACCATCGACGCCCTGAATGCCGATCTGGTTGAGCAGCATGTCCATATCGCCGAAGCGGCCGGCCAGCAGACGGAAGCGGCCGGGATGGGCAGTCGAGACGCGGTCGGCATGGATCTGCACGGTGGGATCGCGGTCGATGCCGATCACCTGGCACTCCGCCGCGGCCAGCAGGGCCGAACTATAACCACCCGCACCAAAGGTCCCGTCCACAAGCACTTCACCGGCGCGCGGCGCCAACGCCGCGACAACCTCACCGCACATCACGGAGAGATGAACCGTTCCTGCGGCTTTTTCATGGCCGTTTTTGTCTTGCGGACGAAAACGGTCCGCCGGGCTCACGCTTTTGTCCCCGTATCGGAGGAACCACCGTTGCGCAGCCAGGCTGCGGCCTTTGCTCGCGCCTCGCTGGCGCGTGCCTCCCAAGCCTTCGGCTCCCAGATCTGGAAGCTGTGGCGGCGGCCGACGAAGACCGCCTCGCCCGGCGAGGCCAGGCCGGCATGGTCGAGGAATTGCGGCTGCAGCTGGATGCGGCCTTCCTGATCCAGATTCAGCTCGCTGAGAAACGGCAGCAGGCCGTCGATCAGCATTTCACGTTCCGGATGCAGGTCCGGCAGTTCGTCGATGCGGCGATTGACGCCGTCGAGATAGTCACGCCCGCCGGCGACCAGCGCCGGGGCGGAAATATCGGGACCGAGAATGAGGCCGCCTTCCGGCTGGCGACGGGTCAGCAGGGCGCGATACGGCGCAGGTACCGAAACACGGCCCTTGGCGTCGATCCGATTCTTGAAGGTGGAGAGAAACAGCTCCACGCCGCGCCCCCGCGCTCTCTCCCGGCGAACTACCCCCCTTGGGTATCCTGACCTGGGATGACATGGGATAACATGGGCCTATATGGGGGTCAATGGAAATTAACGGTTTGGTATGGAGAATTAAGGCCTGATAGCCCAATGATCTCCGAGGTTTGCATTCGACAGGGTCCTAGTAAATTCCCTTAATGTTCTCTTTTGTTCTCATCAATTTCCTTGATCTTGGCCTTGTCGCCGGACTACATCCTCCGAACGGGTGAATGGGGGCCAGACCACTGATGCGTGACCGACTGCGGAGCCTTGGATACCGGCCGGCCTGGCTGCGTCGCATGATCTGGGCGACCGCCTTCGCCCTGCTGCTGCCGGCGGCCGCCAACCTTGCATCTGCAGCCTGGGCCTCGGTCAACGAATTCCTGCCGCGCGACGCGCCGGCACTGAAGCGTTTCGCCGTGGTGGCCGCGACCGCCAACAATCAGTGCCTGACCACGCAGCTGATCAACAACGACGTGAAGCGCTTGCGCGCCAACGTTTTGCTGTCGCCCTGCGAGTTCAACATCGACAACCAGACGCAGGGCTTTTTCATCAGCCGGCCGCTGACACAGGGCGGCTACCAGATTTTCTTCGCTGCCAATCCGAGCTACTGCCTGGCGATGGAACCGCGCGCGCAGATTCTGGTCGCCTCGGCCTGCGCGCTGAATACCGAGATGCTGGAACAGCTGCCGCAGCTCTGGGACATCAAGGCTGGCGGCCTGTCGCTCAAGGGTATCGACGGCAAGAAATGGTGCCTCGACACGCGTGCGCGCCAGGGCTTCTCGGCGATCTTCGAGCCGCAATTCATCGAATGCCCGGAGCAAATCCCGGACGCCTTCATCCTGCGCGTCAATCGCTGAATACCGTTTGAGGAACAGGGTGCCAGACGGCCTGTAAGCCGGGTTCTGTCCACTCATTGCTGAGCTGGACGGCCATTCCTCTGGGACGCCCATCGCTGGACGCCTCGCGCGACCGACCCGGATGACGAACCGGAAACAGTTCTGCAGACTTGCGCCTGCTGCCATCCCTATTTGGTCTTGCTCCCGGTGGGGTTTGCCATGCCGCCGCTGTTACCAGCCGCGCGGTGCGCTCTTACCGCACCCTTTCACCCTTGCCATGACAGGTCATGGCGGTCTGCTCTCTGTGGCACTGTCCCTGGGGTCGCCCCCGCCGGGCGTTACCCGGCACCGTGTTTCCGTGGAGCCCGGACTTTCCTCGACGCTCGTGAGAACGCCGCGGCCGTCCAGCCGTCTGGCACCGGCGCACAGGTAGGCCCTGCGCCCCGTCGCGTCAAGCGGAAACGGGCAAGCGAAATGGCTCAGCCGGCGCGTTCGCTGCTCATGCGCCGCACCGTCATCTGCTCGGCGATGTGGTGGATCAGGCTGGTGGTTTCGGCATCGCTGACGCCATCCACCTGGTCCTGGCGCCAGTGCCGCTGGAAAGCGCGCACCGCCGCTTCGGTATGCGGATCGTAGATGCCGCTGCCTTCGATGGCATAGCCGATCTTGTCGAGCGCGACCTGCAGTTCCAGCACTGCGCCGCCGCGTTCGCCCGCGCGCATGATCGGCGCATTCTGCGAGACCTTGAAATCGGCGGACCACCAGCGGCCGAAACCGGCGGCATGCAGCCGGTGCCAGGGGAATAGCTCGCCCGGATCTTCCTTGCGGGTCGGTGCGATATCGGAATGGCCGACATAGCTGCCGGGCATGATCTCGTAACGGCTGGCGATATCCTTCAGCAGCGCAATAAGCGCGTCGATCTGCACGGCCGGAAATTCACGATAGCCGAATTCATGACCGGGATTGACCAGTTCGATGCCGATGGAACGCGCATTCACATCACGCACACCGCGCCAGAAAGCCACGCCGGCATGCCAGGCGCGCTTCTCTTCCGGCACCAGGCGATAGATCGTGCCGTCTTCATCGATCATGTAATGGCTGCTGACCTTGGACTGCGGATCGGCGAGACGCTCCAATGCTGCGGCTGCCGTCGGCATGCCGGTATAGTGCAGCACCACCATATCCACCGGGCGGCGGCAGTTGCGCTCGTCAAAATTCGGCGAAGGATGATCGACCAACCTGAATGTCATTCGCCTGCTGCCTTGTCACTGACGGGTACCACGATCGGCCGCTGGCCCGCGGCTTCTGCTGCTTTCGATTCACGCAGGGTCACAATCAGCACGCCCAGCAGGGCCATGGCCGAACCGATGATGACGCGATTGCTCAATTGCTCGCCAAGGAAATAGATGCCGGACAGAATGCCGAGGATCGGCGCCAGGGTGAAACCAGGATTGACGATACTGACCGGATAACGGCGCAGCAGGAAATAGGCGCCGCCATGCCCCAGCAGCGACACGCCAAGGATAGCATAAAGCAGCACGCCCCAATGCTGCCACTCGGCTGTCTGAAGGCTGGCGACCTGGCCGCTCTCGGCAACATAGGAAAGCAGAAGCAGGCTGGGGCCGCTGATCATGCCGACCCAGGCCTGCATGCTCAGCGTGTTCACATCGCGGATGCGCCGCACCAGAATCTGGCCGATCGACATGGCAAACACACTCAACAGGCAGAAAATGATCGCGCCTTTGTAGCCGAATACTTTCGGGTCGAAACTGATCACCATAGTGCCGAGGAAGGCCAGCAAAATACCGGCGCCACGACGCCAGCGCACCTTTTCATTCAGGAAAGCCCAGGCCATCAGGGTGGCGATCGGCACGCCGAGCTGCACCACCACGGCGACAACGGCAACGTCGTCAGCAAGGGCGATGCCGTTGAACATCAGCGCGAAATGCAACGTGCCCATCATCAGGGCGGCCCAGAGGACAAGTTGCATCTGGCCCTTCTGCCAACGCAGCCAGGGCAGCATGATCAGCGCGAGGCCGAGAAAGCGCAGCCCGGTAAAGAAGACCGGCGGGAAATGCGACACGGCAATCTTCGAGGCAACGAAATTGTACCCCCAGATGGCGCAGATCAGCAGCATGAGGGAGAGGTGCTGGGGCTTCATGGGGCGCGACCCTAGCAAAGCCGCCCCGCCGCGGGCTACGTTTGTTTACACTTCGGCCATGCGTTGGCTGCAAGGGGGGTATGCGGCATGCCATTTGTTGATGCCGTGGTTATGCCCTGTTTACAGGCATGGCGGTCCATTGGAAGGCAAACGGCATGGCCAAGTCAAAACCTGTTCTGAAAAAGCCCCGCACTATGGCGGGCGCCAAAGCTGCGCCGCGCCGCGCCATCGTCTCCTCTGCCCATCTGGCCAGCGAGCGACTGGAAGGCCTCAGCGAATTCGAATTTGCCCTGATGATGACGGCCAATGCCTTCAACCGCTGGATCGTGCGCTGCATGACCGCGGCCGGCGAAGCTGACCTGGCCGCGCTGGATGTGATGGTGCTGCACGGCGTGAACCATCGCGAGCGGCCGAAGCGGCTCGCCGATCTCTGCCTGGTGCTGAATGTGGAAGACACCCACACGGTGAATTACGGGCTTAAGAAGATGGTACGGCTGGGCCTGATCGCCGGCACCCGACGCGGCAAGGAGATCTTCTACGCCACCACGCCGAAGGGCCGCACGCTCTGCCTGGAATACCGCAAGATCCGCGAGCAGCTGCTGGGCGAAGCCTTCGCCCTGATCGGCCAGCCCGGCCTGGGCAAGCCGCAGGGAGATTTGTCCCGGGTGGCGGAGCTGATGCGCGCGCTCTCCGGAACTTACGATCAGGCGACCCGGGCGGCGGCCTCGCTTTAACGCCATCGGCAACGTTGACAAATTATCAACGTTTTGTAACCGTCCCGCCCAGCCACATCCTTGGCCCATCCGCCCGGAGCCCCGCATGACCCAGACCGCCTCGCCCACGCCCGCCAACCAGCAGTGGGAATTCTGGATCGATCGCGGCGGCACCTTCACCGACATCGTCGGCCGTAAGCCGGATGGCGGCATCGTCACGCACAAGCTGCTGTCGGAAAACCCCGAGCGCTACAAGGATGCCGCCGTGCAGGGCATCCGCGACCTGCTGGGCCTGAAAGCCGGCGAGGCACTGCCGAAAGGCAAGATCGCCGCTGTGAAGATGGGCACCACTGTCGCCACCAATGCATTGCTGGAGCGCAAGGGCGACCGCGTGCTGCTGCTGGTGTCGGAAGGCTTCGCCGATCAGCTTCGCATCGGTTACCAGACCCGGCCGAAACTGTTTGCCCTGCATATCCAGTTGCCCGAGATGCTGTATGAGCGCGTGGTGGAAATCCCCGAACGCGTGCGCAATGACGGCAGCATCGAGACGCCGCTGGATCTCGCCGCGGCCGAAGCCGCACTGAAGGCGGCGCATGCCGATGGCATCCGCTCGGTCGCCATCCTGTTCATGCACGGCTATCGCTATACCGACCATGAAGCCAAGGTGGCCGAACTGGCGCGCAAGCTGGGCTTCACGCAAGTGTCGGCCAGCCACCAGGTCTCGCCGCTGATCAAATTCGTCAGCCGCGGTGATACCACGGTCGTCGATGCCTATGTCTCCCCCATCCTGCGCCGCTATGTCGACCAGGTCGGCAGCGAACTGGATGCCGCCAATACCGCCTTACGGCTGATGTTCATGCAGTCCAACGGCGGCCTGGCCGATGCGCATTTCTTCCAGGGCAAGGACAGCATCCTGTCCGGCCCGGCCGGCGGCGTGGTCGGCCTGGTCGAAACCTCCACACGGGCAGGCTTTGAGAAAGTGATCGGCTTTGACATGGGCGGCACGTCGACTGACGTGAGTCACTATGCCGGTGAATACGAACGTGCCTTCGAGACCATGGTGGCCGGCGTGCGCATGCGTGCGCCCATGATGATGATCAATACCGTGGCGGCCGGCGGCGGCTCGATCCTGCATTTCGACGGCGCGCGCTATCGTGTCGGCCCGGACTCGGCAGGTGCCAATCCGGGGCCGGCCTGCTATCGCCGCGGCGGGCCGCTGGCGGTGACTGACTGCAACGTGGTGCTGGGCAAGCTGCAGCCCGATTTCTTCCCCGCTGTCTTCGGCCCCAATGGCGACCAGCCGCTGGATGCCGAGGTCGTGAAGACGAAATTCACCGAATTGCAGGCGCGCGTGAAGGCCGAGAGCGGCGATACCCGCAGCATTGAGGAAATGGCTGAAGGCTTCCTCGCCATTGCCGTCGAGAATATGGCCAACGCGATCAAGAAAATCTCGGTGGCGCGAGGCTATGACGTCACGAAGTATGTACTGTCCAGCTTCGGCGGTGCCGGCGGCCAGCATGCCTGTCTGGTGGCCGATGCGCTGGGTATGACCGAAGTGCTGCTGCACCCGCTGGCTGGCGTGCTGTCGGCTTATGGCATGGGATTGGCCGACCAGCGCGTGCTGAAGGAAAAGTCGGCGGAAGTGTCGCTGGAAGCCAGCGCGCTGCCCAACCTGGCGAAGGAACTCGACGCGCTGGCCGAAGACTCGCGCGCCGAGATGCTGAAACAGGGCGTGCCGGCGGAGAAGATCACGGTCATCCGCAAGCTGCATGTGCGCTATGGCGGGTCTGACTCCGCTTTGGAAGTCGAGTTCGGCACACTGGCCGAGATCAAGGCAGCGTTTGAAACCGCGCATCGTCAGCGCTTCGGCTTCATCAGCCCGGAAAAGATCCTGATCGCCGGCAGCGTGGCGGTCGAAGTCGTCGGCCAGGGTGAACGCGCGCCGGATGCGGTCGAAAAGATCGTCGATCCGCGCAACCAGGACGCCATCCCCACGCTGGCCAAGCGCAAAGCCTATATGGCCGGCAGCTGGCGCGACACGCCGGTCTATGACCGCGCCGCGATGCGGCCGGGCGAAACCATCATGGGCCCTGCCATCGTGATCGAGCCGACCAGTACCATCGTGCTGGAACCGGGCTGGCAGGCGCGCCTGACCGAACGCCGCGACCTAGTGCTGAAGCGCGTCGAAGCCCTGCCCGAGCGCAAGGCGATCGGCACCAGCGTCGATCCGGTGATGCTGGAAATCTTCAACAACCTGTTCATGTCGATCGCCGAACAGATGGGCAGCGTGCTGGAAAAGACCGCCTATTCGGTCAATATCAAGGAGCGCCTGGATTTCTCCTGCGCCATCTTCGATCTCGACGGCGAACTGATCGCCAATGCGCCACATATGCCGGTGCATCTGGGCTCGATGTCGGAATCAATCAAGACTGTGATGCGCAAGCGTGCCGGCACGATGAAGCCCGGCGATGTCTATGTGCTGAACGCGCCCTATGCCGGTGGCACGCATCTGCCCGATGTCACCGTGATCACCCCGGTCTTCGACAAGGCCGGCAAGGAGGTGCTGTTCTATCTCGGCAGTCGCGGCCATCACGCCGATATCGGCGGCACGACTCCGGGCTCGATGCCGCCAGACTCGAAGACGGTCGAGGATGAAGGCGTGCTGCTCGACAACGTGTTACTGGTCGATGGCGGCCGCATGCTGGAAGACGAGATGATTGCGCTGCTCAAGGGCGGCAAGTATCCGTCGCGCAATCCAGCGCAGAATATCGCCGACCTGAAGGCGCAGATCGCCTCCTGCGAAAAGGGTGCGCAGGAGCTGCGCAAGATGGTCGACCAGTTCGGCCTTGATGTCGTGCGCGCCTATATGAACCATGTGCAGGACAATGCGGAAGAATCCGTGCGCCGGGTGATCAGCCGCCTGAAGGACGGCGAATTCACCTATCCGATGGACGATGGTTACGAGATTAAGGTGAAAGTGACGGTCAACCATAAGGATCGTACCGCCAAGATCGACTTCACCGGCACCTCGGGCGTGCATCCGACCAATTACAACGCGCCCACGGCGGTCTGCGTGGCGGCCGTGCTTTACGCCTTCCGCTGCCTGGTGGACAGCGACATCCCGCTGAACGGCGGCTGCCTGAAGCCGCTGGAGATCATCATCCCGAAGAACTCGATGCTCGATCCGGTCTACCCGGCCGCCACGGTGGCCGGCAATGTCGAGACCAGCCAGTGCATCACCGATACTATCTTCGGCGCGCTGGGCGTGATGTCGGCGGCCCAGGGCACGATGAACAACTTCACCTTCGGCAATAACGACTACCAGTATTACGAGACGATCTGCGGCGGCAGCGGCGCCGGCGCAGATTTCGATGGCTGCGATGCGGTCCACACCCATATGACCAACGCGCGCCTGACCGACCCCGAAGTGCTGGAATTCCGCTTCCCCGTGCTGCTGGAAAGCTTCCGCATCCGGCGCGGTTCGGGCGGCAAGGGCAAACACAAGGGTGGCGACGGCACCATCCGCCGCATGCGCTTCCTCACCAACATGACCGCGACGCTGCTCTCCTCGCATCGCAAGGTGCCGCCATTTGGCCTTGAAGGCGGCGAGACCGGCGAGACCGGCCGTCAGTGGGTGGAACGCACCAGCGGCGCGAAGGAGATGCTGGAAGGCCGTTGCTCGACGCCGATGCAGCCGGGCGATGTCTTTGTCATCTCCACGCCTTCGGCCGGCGGCTTCGGCACGCCGACCGGGCGGAAGGATGCAGCAGAGTAACTAGACTTTCGGCAGCCGCAGGTCCTTGACGATCTGGGCTGCCGACTCTTCCGCGCTCTGTCGACTGGTATCGATCACCACATCGGCCTTGGGCATATGCGTGGTGGCAAAGACGCCCTGCGCTTCCAGCTTCTCGTAGACTTCGTGGTCGGTCAGCTTGCCGGTATTGCGCCGCGACTGGTTGTCGATGCGCCGATACACTTCCTCCATCGGGCAGGTCAGCTCGATGAAACGCACGCGGCTGCCGGCACCCAGCACGGCATCGAGCACTTTTTCAACGAATCCCGGCCGCACCGTGGTTTCCGGCGCAAAGGTGAAGATCAGCCCGTGCTGCCGCTCGGTGGCGGCGCGTTTGATCACCGCCAGCCAGATCTCCTCGCGCAACTCCACAAACGGCTTGCTGCCAAATTCAAAGACTGCCAGCAGCAGGTCGACCGTCAGATGGTTATGGAACAGTTTGTAGCCGGTCAGTTTTGCCAACTCGCGGGCCACGGTGAGCTTGCCGGTGGCCGGCTTGCCGTAAATGAACAGGAGATTCATGCGGCGAAACTACGACGAGACGCCGCCGCGCGAAACCGTATGCGGCCCGGTTTTCGGTGAAAATTTGCCAGCGCCTCGCTACCTCTGCGCCACAATCCAGCCACAGGACTCTGGCTAAACCTCGGAGTAAGGATTTTGCGGCAGATTCGACTCTGCCATCGCATTCGGGGAAGAGGTGTCGTGACCTTCAGCATCCGATCTAGCGCAGCTCTGCTGTCCCTGCTCGGCGGCCTCCTCACCGGCGGTCTCACGGCACCTGCCGCGGCACAGACGATACTGCCTGCCTGTCCCGTTATTGTGACACCTCACGACGCCGGATTTTGCCAGGTGGCACCGCTGCCGCCCAAATACGACAGCCTGTATGAAGAAAGGCGCCGCGATCTGGCGCTGCTCAGTTTCGACCCCGATGAAGGGCATTACCTGTTGTCGCGACAGCCGCTGTTCGGCCCGGGCGATATTTCCCTGCTGAGCCGCCATATTGAGGCCGCAGGCTCCGGAGCACTTGCCGATACCGATAGCGACAAGCTGACTGTCTACAGCGAGGCCGACGCCGCGCCACGCGCGATGCAATCGGCCTATGACGTGCCGCTCTTCGATGGGCTGGCGCTCAGCAACACCAGCAGGATCAGCCAGAGTGACACATCCGGACACGAAGACCGCGCAGCCAGCAGCGGTATCGACCTCGCCTACCAGCAATATGGCCTGACCTTCAAAGTGAACCCGAATGCCGCCGCCAACTGGAGCGATCTTGCCGGCAGCGGCCATCGTCGCTTCGGCATCGACAATTCGGTATCCGCCATGGTCGCGCGCGACCTGACGCTGACGCTATCGTCCGGCTATGCCACGGAAGGCACTGTTGGCGATCCCTATTCGATGCAGAGCAACGAGCGCCACCGCATCGCCGTGGCACAGCATTTCTCCAGCGGCTACAAGCTCGGTGCCTCGCTGCAGCGTCGCAACGAGTATTTCTACCAGGAAGAGCGCGACATCAATGCCGTCGGCCTTCAGGTTGGTGTGCCACTGGGCGAGACGCTGAATTTCACCGCCAGCCATGAATTCGGCGTTGGCGAAAAACGCAACCTCGGCGCCGACAATGCCGTACCCTTCTATGGCCAGCAACAGAGCCTGGACCTGCAGTTGCACTGGACCCCGGCGGCGCTGGCCAGCCGCGCCATGACCATCATGGCCGGCTATACGGTGACGCAGGATGAATTCGCAGGCGCTGGCGACCCGCTGCTCACCCAGGCGCGCCTCAATCTGGCGATGCGATTCTGA
This sequence comes from Alphaproteobacteria bacterium, assembly GCA_018336035.1. Taxonomy (GTDB): domain Bacteria; phylum Pseudomonadota; class Alphaproteobacteria; order Ferrovibrionales; family Ferrovibrionaceae; genus Ferrovibrio. The sequence goes on from JAGXRD010000084.1 coordinate 49,174, forward strand.
AGCAAGCAACTGGCTGCTTTACAACTTGCGCCGTTTCCTCCCGAATGGGTTCGATACATTGGGGGGATAATATGACTACGTTTGTAATCAAGCCGGTTTTTTGGAATACCAAAAATTACACGATGCCCAGCGGCGCCAAAGCGACGTCGGGCTATCCCTATGAAAATGGATATGGTCACGAGGAATGGAACAACGCGCCACGCATGCGGTTCCGGGGCGCGAATGACCAACCTTACAGAGTCTTTCATACGGAACCCCTAGGTAAATTTCCTGTCGAAGAGCATGCCAACGAGATCATGATCTTCATGATCGCCTCGCATGGTGGAGTGCAATACCTCGTCGGAGTTGCCGGCAATGCCCGTT
>JAGXRD010000085.1 GCA_018336035.1 Alphaproteobacteria bacterium
TGGCCGCCACGCGGCTACCGCCCGAGCCCGCCGACGCCGCCTGGCAATACGGCAGCAACGTCGGCTACATGCGCGCCTTCCTGCAGCGCTGGCGTGACGGCTTCGACTGGCGGCACTGGGAAACCCGGCTGAACGGCTGGCTGCAGTATCGCGTCAAGCTGAAACGGCCCGACGCCGGCCATGGGCTGCAGACCGTGCATTTCCTGATCGAGCCGGGCTCGGGCGACACACCACGCCCGTTGCTGCTGACGCATGGCTGGCCAGGCTCGGTGCTGGAATTTGTCGATGTGATCGACCGCCTGGCGCATCCCGAGCGCTTCGGTGGCCGCGTGGAAGACGCCTTCACCGTGATCTGCCCCACGCTGCCCGGCTATGGCTTCTCGATGCCGCTCGACCGCCCCATAGGGCCGCGCGCGGTTGCAAAACTGTGGCGCGACCTGATGGTGGAGGTGCTGGGCTTCGAGCGCTTCCTGGTGCAGGCCGGCGACTGGGGTTCGATTGTGTCGAGCTGGCTCGGCATCGATTTCCCCGACAACGCCGTGGCGCTGCATCTGAACATGGTGCCGCTGCGTCCGCCGCTGACGCGCGACATGCAGCCGCCGTTATCAGCTGCCGAAAAGGAATGGATGCTGCGCACTCGCAAGCGCCATGAAATGGAAGGCGGCTATTTCGCCATCCAGAGCACCAAGCCGACCACTTTGGGCTATGGCCTGGCCGATAGTCCGTCCGGCCTGGCCGGCTGGATCGTCGAAAAGCTGCAGGGTTTCCCGCGCGCGCCCGCCAATCACAAGCCGGTCTTCGATCTCGACCATATGATTGCCAATGTCGCTTTCTACTGGCTGACCGAGACCGGCGTGACCTCGACCTGGCTCTACTGGGCGGCGCGGCAGAATAACGAGCTGGCCATGCAGGCCGGCGAGTTCCTGAAATCGCCGACCGGTTTCCTGTTGCCGCCCTGGGATCTGGTTCCGCCCTCGCCCAAGGGCTGGCTGGAACGCGGCTATAACGTGACACATCGCCATGACCTGGAACGCGGTGGGCATTTCGTCGCGATGGAGCAGCCGGAGATTTTCGTGGCCAATGTGCAGGCGTTTTTCAGAAACATGATGGTGTGAGAGAGATGAGCAGGAGTGAACGTTGGTTTGAGGATTACACGGTGGGCGAAGTGATCCGCGCCGATGGCGTGACGATCTCGGAGGCCGAGATCTTGTCCTTTGCCTTCACCTACGATCCGCAGCCCTTCCATCTCGATAAGCTCGCTGCTGAGCGGTCGCCATATAAAGGTCTTATCGCATCCGGTTGGCAGACCGGTTTGCTCGGCTTCCGCATGCTGCTGCAGGCCGGTCTGCTGGGCAAAGGCAGCATGGGCTCACCGGGCCTGGACGAGATTCGCTGGGCGATGCCGGTGCGGCCGGGCGACACGCTATTCGGTCGGGCCAGCATCGAGGACAAGCGCGAGAGCGCGTCCAAGCCCGACCGCGGCATCGTGAAAATGAAATACTGGATCGAGAACCAGAAGGGCGAGACGGTGATGAGCTTCCTCGGCACCCAGATGGTGCTGAAACGGCCGGTATAATTCGTCATGCCGGGCTTGACCCGGCATCCCATTTTTAATGGGACCCCGGCTCGCGCTTCGCTTGGCCGGGGTGACGATCAAATCCAGCTTGACCTTTCATCCCCGCCGCCCTTTCTCACGCAGACGTCTTTTCATCCGAGGGGAAATACCGCATGTCCGTCACGCTCTATTACGGGTCGGGTTCGGCCTATGCCTGGCGCGTCTGGCTGGCGCTGGAACACAAGGGCGTGCCGCATGAGGTGAAGCTGCTGTCCTTCAGCGAAGGCGGCCACAAAACACCGGAATATACCCGGCTCAATCCGCGCCAGCGCGTGCCGACCCTGGTGGATGGCGACTTCATCATCCGTGAATCGGCCGCCGTAATGGAATATGTCGAGGAGCGCTGGCCCGAGCAGCCGTTATTCGCCAAGGAACTGCATCTGCGCGCCACCCAGCGCCGCATGATCCGCGAAGCCGACGACGATGCTGGCGCCAAGGTCCATCAGGTTTTCGAAGCGGTGTTTGTGCCGCCGGAAAAATTTGATGCCGGCAAACTGTCAGGCGCGGTCGCGACCTTAAAGGCCGAGATCGCCATGTGGGAGCCGCAGATCGCCGGCACCTACATGAACGGCGAAACGGTGTCGGCGGTGGACTACACGCTCTACCCGCATCTCGCCATCATCGAGCGTTTCCGCCTGCGCAAGCCCGACGCCATTCCGGCCGATCTGTTCACACCGAAGATGGCCGCCTGGGCCGAGCGAATGAAGGCGCTGCCGATCATGCAGAAGACCTGGCCACCGCATTGGAAGTAGGCCGCAGTTTGGAATGCTCCTAACATATGCCGGTATGTTCACCAGCTTCATTCTGCACATTAGAATATCGACTCGATAATTAAATAGATCAAAAAGCAATCTTCCCGCCGGTCTTTTGTGCATTGGCGAAGCTGTCGATCCGTTCTAACGTTCGTCCGTGTTCGGCCCCATCGAACGCGGAGTGCCTCATGTCGCAAACAGAAGAGCCCGCCAGCCAGACCAGACGCCGCGAGTGGCTCGTCTTTCTTGGTCTTACCTTTGTCGCCGCGCCGTTTCTCACCATTGCTATCGTCGGTGGTTACGGCTTCGCGGTCTGGATGTACCAGATCATTGCCGGCCCGCCGACCGGATAACCAGATATGGCAAAGCCCCAGAGCGATAGCCTGCCGACCCGTCGCGCCCTGCTGACAGGGCGCGTCTCGACCCGCGCCCCCATTGCCGTGATCGGCGATGCCTGTCTCGCGCGTCGCAATATCTTTTGCCGCACGTGCAACGAGTCCTGCGAAGCCGGCGCGATTCTCATTCGTCTGGCGGCCGGCAGCGCCGGATCGCCCCAGATCGATGCTGCCGCCTGTACGGGCTGCGGCGACTGCGTCGCGGTCTGCCCTGCCAGTGCCATCACCCTGCAGCCTGCGCCTGTCGAGGCGGTGGCATGAGCAGCGAGGTTCATATCTCCAGCCTGATCGTGCAGACGCGACCCGACTCACTGGCGCGTCTGACCCAGGCCATCGCCGCGCTGCCAGGCGCCGAGATTCACGACACAGCACCCAGCGGCAAGATCGTCGTGCTGCTTGAAACTGCCAGCGAAGCCGAGATTTCCGAACGGCTAACCAGTATCCACGAGATCGATGGCGTCCTGACCGCCGCCCTTGTTTACCACCAGGTCGACACGGAGGAGTAACCCCCCGTCCGACCGTGAGGAGAAGCCCCATGAATCTCACGCGACGCCAGATGATCAAGGCCAAAGCCGCCGCCATTGCCGCCGGCGTGGCCGGGCTGTCTCCGGCAGCCGAAGCTGCCAATGCCATTATTCCCGGCGATGACGCCAAGCTGAAATGGGACAAGGCGCCCTGCCGCTTCTGCGGCACCGGCTGCGGCGTGATGGTGGCCACGCGCGACAATCGCGTTGTCGCCACGCATGGCGACATCAAGGCCGAAGTGAATCGCGGACTGAACTGCGTGAAGGGATATTTCCTTTCCAAGATCATGTATGGCGCCGACCGCCTGACCCAGCCGCTGCTACGTATGCGGAACGGCGTCTATGACAAGAACGGCGACTTCCAGGCGGTCAGCTGGGAAACAGCCTTCGATGTGATGGCGCAGCAGTTCAAGCGCGTCATCCGCGAAAAGGGCCCGACTGCCGTGGGCATGTTCGGTTCCGGCCAGTGGACGATCTGGGAAGGATATGCCGCCACCAAGCTGATGCGCGGCGGCTTCCGCTCCAACAATCTCGATCCCAATGCCCGCCACTGCATGGCCTCGGCCGCCTTCGGCTTCATGCGCAGCTTCGGCATGGACGAACCCATGGGCTGCTACGACGATATCGAGGCCGCGGATGCCTTCGTGCTCTGGGGCTCCAACATGGCGGAGATGCATCCGATCCTGTGGACCCGTGTCACCGACCGGCGCCTGAGCAATCCGCATGTCAAGGTTGCGGTGATGTCGACCTTCCAGCACCGCAGTTTCGAACTGGCGGATATTCCCATCGTCTTCACGCCGCAAAGCGACCTGGCGATTCTGAACTACATCGCGCATCACATCATCTCCACCAAGCGCTACAACAAGACCTTCCTCGACAAGCACGCCGTCTTCCGGCGCGGCAATGCCGATATCGGATACGGCCTGCGACCGGACAATCCGCTGGAAATGAAAGCCAAGAATGCGAAGGAAGCCGGCGGGTCGAAGGACATGACCTTCGATGAATTCGCCGCCTTCGTGTCCGAATATACCCTGGACAAGGTGGCGAAGATGTCAGGCGTGCCGGCCAACCGCCTGCAGGCGCTGGCCGAACTTTACGCCGATCCGAAGGTCAAGATCATGTCCTTCTGGACCATGGGGTTCAACCAGCATACGCGCGGCGTCTGGTGCAACCAGATGATCTACAACATCCATCTGCTGACCGGGAAAATCTCGGAGCCGGGCAACAGCCCGTTCTCGTTGACTGGACAGCCTTCGGCCTGTGGCACGGCGCGCGAAGTCGGCACCTTCAGCCATCGCCTGCCGGCCGACATGGTCGTGACCAATCCGGAACACCGCAAGACGGCAGAGCAGATCTGGAAACTGCCCGCCGGGCTTCTTCCCGACAAACCGGGATACCACGCGGTCGAGCAGAACCGCATGCTGCGCGACGGCAAGCTGAATGCCTACTGGGTGCAGGTGAACAACAACATGCAAGCCTCGGCCAACATGATGGAGGAAGGCCTGCCGGGTTATCGCAACCCGGAAAACTTCATCGTCGTCTCCGACGCCTACCCAACCGTCACGGCTCAGGCGGCCGACCTGATCCTGCCTGCGGCCATGTGGGTGGAAAAGGAAGGCGCCTATGGCAACGCTGAACGGCGCACGCATTTCTGGCACCAGTTGGTCAACGCCCCCGGCGAATCCCGGTCCGACCTCTGGCAGCTGGTGGAATTCTCGAAACGCTTCACCACCGACGAGGTCTGGACCAAGGACATTCTCGACGCCAATCCGCAATACAAAGGCAAGACGCTGTACGAGGTTCTGTTCGCCAATGGTGAGGTGAATAAATTCCCGCGCAGCGAAATTGAAGCCGGCTATGCCAATCATGAAGCCGAAGCTTTCGGCTTTTACATCCAGAAGGGCCTGTTCGAGGAATATGCCAGCTTCGGTCGGCACCACGGGCACGATCTCGCGCCGTTCGACACCTATCACAAGGTGCGCGGCCTACGCTGGCCGGTGGTCGACGGCAAGGAAACGCTCTGGCGCTATCGCGAGGGCCTCGACCCTTACGTCAAACCCGGCGAAGGCGTCGCCTTCTATGGCTTCCCCGACAAGAAGGCGCGTATCTTCGCCTTCCCCTATGAGCCGCCGGCCGAAATGCCGGACAAGGAATACGATTTCTGGCTGGTGACAGGCCGCGTGCTGGAACACTGGCATTCCGGCTCGATGACGCGCCGCGTGCCCGAACTGCACCGCGCCGTGCCCAATGCACTCTGCTACATGCATCCAGACGATGCCCGCAAACTGAACATGCGGCGCGGCGATGAGATCCGCGTGGTCTCGCGGCGTGGCGAGGTGCGCGTGCGTGTCGAAACCCGCGGGCGCAACAAGCCACCGCCGGGCGTCGTGTTCGTGCCCTGGTTCGACGACAGCGTGCTGATCAACAAGGTGACTCTGGATGCCACCGATCCGATCTCGAAGCAGACGGATTTCAAGAAGGCTGCCGTCAAGCTCGTGAAAATGGATGTAGCGCGGAGGGTTCAGCCATGAAGACCCGCGCTCTCGGGACCCTGGCTGCTGTGATCGTTGCCGGCGCCATGGCCATCTGGATGACCGCCGCGCTGGCGCAGAATATCGGCGGCACGCGCGGCCCGACGCCGCTCGACCAGAATGCGGCGCAACCGCCCATTCCCGCCGAGGTCAACGATGATGTGCGGCGCGGCCGTGCTTATCCCGAACAGCCGCCGGTGATCCCGCACACCATCCAGAACTACGAGATTTCACTGAATGCCAACAAGTGCCTGACCTGCCATGGCCGGCAATTCACGCAGCAGAGCCAGGCGCCGATGATCAGCGTCACGCATTTCATGGGCCGCGACGACCAGGTGCTGGCCACGGTGTCGGCGCGGCGCTTCTTCTGCACGCAATGCCATGTGCCGCAGCATGACGCCAAGCCGCTGGTGGAAAATAACTTCCGCGATATCGACAGCCTGATCCTGACTCAGACCGGCGTCGATCCGAAACAGGCGGTGAGGAGGAAGCCATGATTCGCGCCACGATAGGGCGCCTGTGGCAGCTGGTGAAGCCATACTGGCTCACCCTGATACGGCCAAGCACGACCATCAGCCTCGGCGTGTTGACCGCTGCCGGCTTCGCAGCCGGCATCATGTTCTGGGGTGGATTCAACACTGCGCTGGAACTGACCAATACCGAAAAGTTCTGTGTCAGTTGCCACGAGATGCGCGACAATGTTTTTGCCGAGCTGAAAAACACCATCCACTACACCAACCGATCCGGCGTGCGCGCCACCTGTCCGGACTGCCATGTGCCGCATAACTGGACCGACAAGATCGCCCGCAAGATGCAGGCCTCCAAGGAGGTCTGGGGCAAAATCTTCGGCACGATCAGCACACGTGAGAAATTCCTCGATATGCGGCTGGAACTCGCCCAGCATGAATGGGTGCGTCTGAAAGCCAACAATTCGCTGGAATGCCGCAACTGCCATGGCGCCGGCTTCATGGACATCACCAAACAGTCGGCGCGTGCAGCCCAGATGCATTCCGCTTTCCTGTTTACCGGGGAGAAGACCTGCATCGACTGCCACAAAGGCATCGCACATAACCTGCCCGATATGTCGAAGGTGCCGGGCTGGAGCACGCCAGTCTTCCAGTAACCACGACAGTCGTTGCCGCGAAGCCTTCTATTGTACGGATACAACTCCGCGCGTGACGGCTGTACTTCCCTTTGTCATGTTGCAGGTATGAGCCATCTTCTCTTCCTGCCCGGCGCCGGTGGCGCAGCCGAATTCTGGTATCCGCTCGGCGCGTTGCTGCCGGCGCAATATGAAAAGACCTATCTGAACTGGCCGGGGCTGGGACACCAGGCGCACCGGCCCGGCCTCGACAGCCTGGATGCGCTGACCGCCTATGCGGCGGCACAGCTGAAAAGCGACACGGTGATCGTGGCGCAGTCGATGGGCGGCATCTTCGCGCTGCGGCTGGCTTTGCTCTATCCGCAGACAGTGACGAAGCTGGTGCTGACGGCGGCCAGCGGCGGTATTGACGTCATGCGTTTCGGCGCCAGCGACTGGCGACCGGCCTATCGCGCCGAATATCCCAATGCGGCGGACTGGATCACCGCGGCGCGCGCCGATCATACGGCGGAGATTTCCTCCATTGCCCAGCCGGCTTTGCTGCTGTGGGGCGACGCCGATACGATCAGCCCGGTGGCAGTGGGTAAACATCTTGCGTCGCTGCTGCCGCATGCGACGCTGCAGGTGATCGCCGGCGGCACGCATGGGTTCGCGCAGGAGCGCGCAGCCGAGATCGCGCCGCTGGTGCAGGCGTTTTTGACGACATAACCGGGTAAAAAAGATCGTCACCCTCGGGCTTGTACCGAGGGTCCATGACGGTGTGGGTGGCAAGATCGATGGTATACTTGAACCCTGCTACCTGCCGCCCCGCGTCGCCGCTGTTGCCCGTCGTGAACCAGACTTTCCAGCCGGGATCAAACGCGACACAACAGGACGCAAAAAAAAGCCCGCGGTGGATGCCGCGGGCTTTGTGAATTCAGGAGCTTGCGCCGGAGTTAAAGTCCGTTCGCGCCCATGTCGAGGAATTTGCGGCGGCGCGCTTCGCGCAACGCGCCCGGCTCCTGGCCGACCAGATTGCGCAAGCTGGCCTCCAGCGCATCGCCCAGCGACGTGATCGCCAGACCCGGATTGCGATGGGCGCCGCCGAGCGGCTCCTTCACGATCTCGTCGATCACCTTCAGCTTGAGCAGGTCTTCCGCGGTGACGCGCAAAGCCTCGGCAGCATCGGGCGCCTTGCTGCCGTCATTCCACAGGATGGCGGCGCAGCCTTCGGGCGAGATCACCGAATAGATCGCATGTTCGAACATCAGCACGCGGTTGGCGGCGGCCAGCGCCACCGCGCCGCCCGAGCCGCCCTCGCCGACGATGGCTGCCACGAGCGGGACTCGGATATCCAGACAGCAGTCGATGGCGCGCGCGATCGCTTCAGCCTGGCCGCGTTCTTCGGCCTGCACGCCCGGATAGGCGCCGGCGGTATCGACCAGCGTGATCACCGGCAGGCGGAAGCGATCGGCCATGCGCATCAGGCGGATCGCCTTGCGATAGCCTTCCGGCTTGGCCATGCCGAAATTGTGCTTGAGCCGGCTTTCGGTGGTGCGGCCTTTTTCGTGGCCCATCACCATCACGGCACGGCCGCGGAAGCGCGCCAGGCCGCCGCTGATGGCGCCATCCTCGCCAAAGGCGCGGTCGCCGCAGAGCGGGACGTAATCCGTCACCAGGCCGGCGATGTAATCGGCGAAATGCGGGCGATCCTGGTGGCGCGCCACCTGGGTCTTCTGCCAGGCGCCGAGCTTGGCATAGGTCGCCTGCAGCTGCTGGGCGGCCTTGGCCTCCAGCCGATCCAGGTCGTCGCTGATGTCGCTGTTGCCCTGGTCGGCAAGCTGCTTGAGCTCGGCGATTTTCGCCTCCAGCTCGGCAATCGGCTTTTCGAATTCGAGATATGAGCGCATGGGGGCCATCGTGTAGCATGGATCGGGGCCCCAGACAAACCCCGCAAGCCATTGTTTTCGGACGATTTTACACCGCTTTTGCGCGTAGGGCCGCCGTGCTATAGCCCTGCCCGACCCTCCCTCCTGCCCTTTGAGGCCTTTGCCCCATGTCGACCGATCTCGTTCAAGTCCGCCGCGCGCTCCTCTCTGTCTCCGACAAGACCGGGCTGATCGAGTTCGGCAAGGCGCTCAGCGGCTTCGGGATCGAGATCCTGTCCACCGGCGGCACCTACAAGGCCCTGAAAGACGCCGGGGTTCCCGTGAAGGAAGTGGCCGAGCATACCGGCTTCCCCGAGATGATGGACGGTCGCGTGAAGACGCTGCACCCCACCATCCATGGCGGCATTCTCGCGCTGCGCGACGAAGCCGAGCACAAGGCGGCGATGGAGAAGCACAACATCCCGCCGATCGACCTGGTGGTGGTGAATCTCTATCCCTTCGCCGCCACCGTGGCCAAGGGCGCGGATTTCCCGACCTGCATTGAGAATATCGATATCGGCGGCCCGGCGATGATCCGCTCGGCGGCCAAGAACCACGGCTTCGTCAATGTCGTGGTCGATGTCACCGACTATGCGAAGATCACCGAAGCGCTGAAAGCCAACAATGGCGCGACGCCGCTGGCTCTGCGTCGCGAACTGGCTGCCAAGGCCTATGCCCATACCGGCGCCTATGACTCGATGATCGCCACCTGGTTCGCGCGCCAGAATGGCGAGAGTTTCCCGCCGACCCTGCTGGTCTCGGCCGAGCGCAAGCAGACGCTGCGTTACGGCGAAAACCCGCACCAGCAGGCGGCGTTCTACGTGACCGGCGACAAGCGCCCGGGCGTGGCAACCGCGCAGCAGCTGCAGGGCAAGGAACTCAGCTATAATAATTTGAATGATACTGACGCGGCGTTCGAGCTGGTGTCGGAGTTCAGCGACAAGCCGACCATTGCCATCATCAAGCATGCCAATCCCTGCGGCGTCGCCATGGCCGACAGCCTGGCGGCGGCCTGGGATGCGGCCCTTCGCTGCGACAGCACGTCTGCTTTCGGCGGCATCGTTGCGATGAACCGCAAGCTGGACAAGGCCACCGCCGAGAAGATCGGCGCCATCTTCACCGAAGTGATCGTGGCGCCCGAGGCCGATGAAGACGCGAAAGCCTTCCTGGCGGCCAAGAAGAACCTGCGCTTGCTGGTCACCGGCGGCATGGCCGACCCGGTGGCGAGCGGCTGGTTCGTCAAATCGGTCGCCGGCGGCTATCTGGTGCAGACCCGCGACGCCGGGCGCATTGTTGAGTCCGACCTCAAGGTCGTCACCAAGCGCGCGCCGACGCCGCAGGAACTGGCCGACATGCTGTTCGCCTTCCGCGTCGGCAAGCATGTGAAGTCGAACACGATTGTGTACGCCAAAAACGGCGCCACCGTCGGCATCGGTGCCGGCCAGATGAGCCGCGTCGATAGTGCCCGCATCGCCTATCGCAAGGCCCAGGATGCCGCCAAGGCCGCCGGCGTGACGGATGCGCTCACGAAAGGCTCGGTCGCGGCCTCGGACGCCTTCTTCCCGTTCGCCGACGGGCTGGAAGTGCTGGTCGAGGCGGGCGCCACCGCCGTGATCCAGCCGGGCGGTTCGATCCGCGACCAGGAAGTGATCGACGCCGCCGACAAGGCCGGTCTGGCCATGGTCTTCACCGGCATGCGCCACTTCCGGCACTAAGATGTACAAGCTCTACTGGGCGCCCGGTTCGGCGGCGATGGCGCCGCAGGCGGTGCTGGAAGAGATCGGCGCAGCTTATGAGCCGGTCCGCGTCGATCTGGTGGCCAGGGAACACGAGCAGGGCGCGTATAAGCGCCTCAATCCGAACAGCCGGATTCCCACGTTGGTGGATGGCGATTTCGTCATCTTCGAAACCGCCGCGATCTGCCAGTATCTGAGCGACAAACACAATATGTTGTCGCCGCCGCTGGGCACGCAGGCGCGCGGCCGCCACATGCAGTGGCTCACCTATATGACCAACACGGTGCAGGCCCACTGCACCGACTGGTTCCATCCCGACTGGACCTTTGCCGACGACACGGACAAGCAGGCGGCGCTCAAGACCGAGGCCGAACGCAAGCTCTACCGCACATTCGATGTGTTGAATGACGGAATCGGGCCGCAGGCTCCCCATATGCTGGGCGAGCCGTTCACGCTCTGCGACATCTACCTCGCCATGCTGACGCGCTGGAGCCGCTATTTCGAACGGCCGATGTGGCGCTGGGCGAATATCGAACGCGTGGTGGGTGCGACCTACACCCGCCCGGCCTTCCAACGCATGATGCAGAAGCAGGGCATTGCCTGGGCCGAACACTGGGGCAAGTAGTTACTGTCGGCTCCCTAGTAACTGTCCCGCGTATAGGCCGGGCCAGTACCCAACCTTCCGGATATACCGCAGGTGCAATCGCTGCAGGCTTCGACAACCCCTCTTGTCGGGCCTCGCCTGCCGCGCCAATATGAATACCGGGATGGGGCGTTATCTCTTCAGGTCTGGAGATTCCGCATGCTTCTTGGTGCCATATTCAAGAGACTCATCAAAACCGGCTCGCTGACGGTGATCGACCATCGCGGCGAACGGCGGCATTACGGCGAACCCGCCGGCCCGGAGACCGTGGTGATCCGGATCACCACGCTGAGCGCCGAATGGCGCATTGCACTCAATCCCAAACTCGCCGTCGGCGAATGCTACATGGATGGTGAACTCGTCCTTGAACAGGGCGGCATCTACGACTTCCTCACCCTGGTGGTGCGCAATCTCGGCGTCCACGGCAACATTCCTTTCACCGGCATCCAGCGCGGCTGGGAACGCGCGATGCGGCTGTGGTACCAGTTCAACCCGGAAGCCGCCGCCAGCCGCAACGTGCAGCATCACTACGATCTGGATGGCCGGCTCTACGATCTCTTCCTCGATACCGACAAGCAGTATTCCTGCGCCTATTTCCCGACCCCGGACACCACGCTGGAACAGGCGCAGCTGGCCAAGAAGCGGCATATCGCAGCGAAGCTGAATCTGAAGCCGGGCATGCGCGTGCTGGAGATCGGCTGCGGCTGGGGCGGACTGGCGCTGTATCTGGCCGAGACCTGCGGCGTCGAGGTGGTCGGCATCACGCTGAGCCATGAGCAGCATGCCATCGCCAGCAGCCGCGCACAGGAACGCGGCTTGAGCGACCGAGTGAAATTCGAAATCGTCGATTACCGCCGGATGCTGGGCCGTAAATTCGACCGCATCGTCTCGGTCGGCATGTTCGAGCATGTCGGCGTGCCGCATTACCGCGAGTATTTCGAAGGCATCCACAACCTGCTGACCGATGACGGCGTCGCCCTGGTGCATTCGATCGGCCGCTCGGAAGGACCCGGCACCACGCCGGCCTTCATCCGCAAATACATTTTCCCCGGCGGCTATATTCCGGCGCTGTCCGAAGTCATGCCGGTGATCGAGCGGAGCGGGCTCTGGGTTACTGACATGGAGATCCTGCGGTTGCATTATGCCGAGACGCTGAAACACTGGCGCATGCGCTTCATGGCGCAGTGGGACAAGGCCAAGACGCTCTACGACGAGCGCTTCTGCCGGATGTGGGAATTCTATCTGGCCGCGTCGGAAATCACCTTCCGGCACTGGGGCCATATGGTGTTCCAGGTTCAGCTGGCCAAGAAGGTTGAGACGCTGCCGATCACGCGCGACTACATGCACGATGCGGAGCTCGACCTCGCCAACCGCGAGAAGCCGCAGCGGTTTGCCAAGACGGCCTAATCTGACGGATATGCCGGCGGGTTACTGGCGCGCCGGCTCCTGCACCTTCCACAGCAGCACGAAACCTACTGCGAGGAAGATCAGCACGATCGCCGCGCCGACGCGCTGCGTGTTGAAGATCGGCGTTGCCAATCCGATCAGCAGCGGCGCCAGGAAGGTGGTGGCGCGGCCTGAGAGCGCGAAGATGCCGAAGAATTCGCCCACCATATCGGGCGGCGACAGGCGAGCCACCATGGTGCGGCTGGCCGACTGCACCGCGCCGAAACCGAGACCGAGCAAGACGGCACTGGCGAAGAACACCTGCTCGCCGGCGGAGCTGAACAGGCCGGCGCCGGCCGTTTTCGGCGCCACATCGAGGATGAACATCACCTTGTCCGTGGTGATCGACAGGATGCCGAGCGTGCCGATGGCCAGTGACACGATGGCGAACTGGATGGCGAGCTTGGAGCCGATGCGGCCTTCCAATGCGCCGCCGGTGATCACTGCCGGTATCGCCACCAGGTTGATCAGGATGCCGAAGATGCCGAGCTCCGTGGTGCCCCAGCCGAAAATACCGGCCGCATAGACGCCACCAAAGCCGATCACGGTGACCACACCGTCATAGTAGATCATGTAGGCGATCAGGAAGCGCAGCAGGTTATTGTAACGCCGCATATGGCGGACCGTATCGATCACGCGGCGGATGCCGATCTTGACCACCTGCGCAAAGGGCAGGCCAGAGCCGGGGCGATCAGGCGTGAACAGGAACATCGGCAACACGAAGACCGCCAGCCAGACGGCCGCGGCCGGTCCGATGATGCGTTCGGCCTCGAAGGCGTCGCGTTTGAGACCGAGCAATGCCTCGCCGGGCGGCGGCGTGATGCCGATCAACTCCGGCTGCGACACGATCAGCACGCCGAACAACGCAACGAGGCCCCCGGCATAGCCCATGCCCCAGCCGATACCGCTGAGACGCCCGATGTGGCGCGGCGTTTCCAGCGCCGGCAGCAGCGCATTATTGAACATGATGGAATATTCGGCGGCGATATAGGCCAGGATGAAACCGCCGATCACCAGCGGCAGCACCTGTGGCTGGCCCGGCTGCGCCAGCCACAGCAGCATGCAGGCAAACCCGAGCAGCAGTTGGAACAGCAACAGCCATGGTTTGCGCCGGCCGCCGGCATCGGCGATGGCGCCCAGGAAAGGCGCACCGATCGCCACCACTGCTGCCGAGAAGGCCAGCGTGAAGCCCCAGAGCGACTGGCCTTCGACGGAATCGCCGATCACCTTGCTGGTGAAATACGGAACGAAGATAAACGTGGTGATGACGGTGAAATACGGCTGGTTGGCCCAGTCGAACATCGCCCAGGACAGCCGCGCCCGCCAGGAGGCCGGCTGCTGCACGGGCGCCGGTGGAGATTCAGTCTCTGCAATGGTCATGACCGCCCATTTTCGCTGCCTCTACAACAGCATAGCTGGTCGCAGCGAGAGCGCCAATCGCCATTCCATGCGATCCGGCGGTCGTCACAAAAGCGTCGCCTGAAACAACTGAAACATTTTTCGCAGTTGCGAGACACAGAGCGGAAACTCGCCGCACCAATAAACCGCGTCAACGAAACCCAGATACCGGCACGCCTCCCCAGCCTGCCGGCGGACCAGACAGGAAAACAACATGACCCCGCAGCAGATCACGCTCGTCAAGGAAAGCTTCGTCAAAGTCCTGCCGATCAAGGATGTGGCCGCCGCTGCTTTCTATGACCGGCTATTCACCGTCGACCCGTCGCTGAAGCCGCTGTTCAAGGGCGACATGCAGAGCCAGGGCCGCAAGCTGATGACGGCGATCGGCACCGTGGTCGCCGCGCTTGACCGGCTGGATACCGTTCTGCCGACCGTGCAGGACCTGGCGCGCCGCCATGTCGGCTACGGCGTGAAGGACAGCCACTACACCACCGTGGGCGGTGCGCTGCTCGACACGCTGGCCTCGGCCTTCGGCGACGAATTCACCCCTGAACTGCGCGATGCCTGGGCCACCGCTTATGGCATCCTGAGTGGCGCCATGATCGAGGCCGCCAAGTCCGCCAAGGCTGCCTGAGACCGGGATCATGACCGCCACGCTGCATAACCTCGCCGACAGTCGTCCGGCCGAACACAAACCCGTTCCGACCCATCCTGCGCTGATGGCTCTGATGAGCCATGTGCCGGTACAGGCCTTCGTCGGACCGCGCGGCACGCTGGTCAACATGTTCACCGCCGGCGAAGGCATGCCGGTGCTGGCGGTGCATGGATCTGGCATGCAGGGCAGCGCCTGGCGCGGTCTGCAGGAGCATCTGGGCGAGGGCTTCCGTTTCCACTGCCCTGATCTCTACGGCTATGGCCGCAGTGAATCCCTGCCGATGCCGCAGCGCATGACGGTGGAAGACAATGCCGGCCTGGTCAGCGCTCTGCTGCGTCGCTTCGACCGCCCGGCACATCTGGTCGGCCATGCCTTCGGCGCCGCCGTTCTGCTGCGGGCTGCGCTCGAGACTCCCGGCAAGGTCGCCAGCATGACGCTGTATGAACCGCTGGCGCTGCACCTGCTGAAGCCGGAACTGGGCGGGCACGCGCCGGCGCAGCGGCAGGTCGAAAGCATGGCCGCCGATATACGCGCGGCCTGCCTGCGCGGCCATAGCCATCTCGGCGCCGAGGTCTTCTATGACTTCTGCAACGGGCCCGGCGCTTTCCAGGCTTTGCCACAGGCGCGCCGCGCGCACCTCGCCTCGCAAGCGCCGCGCCTGTGCCTCGACATCGCCATGGCCTTCCAGTCGCACCAGTCGCTGACCAGCTATGCCGGCCTGAAAATCCCGGTGCTGCTGCTCAGCGGCGCGCGCTCACCCGGGGCCATTCGCCTGGTGGCGGAACGGCTGGCCGGCTCCTTGCCGATGGTGCGGCATGCCATTCTGCCCGACCTCAGCCATTTCGCCCCTATGAGCGAGCCAGACGCCGTCGCCCGGGTGATCCGGCCCTTTCTGCAGGCCTGCCAACGGATGGTGGCCCTGCGCGACTGTGCCTGACCGCGCCTGCCGCAAATGTCGATGGACGACGGAATACCGGGCTTGCTATCACAGCCGGAGAACCGGCGGCAGAACGACCGGGTGGGGCCAATGGGAAGCCAACCGCATATCATTGTGGTCGATGATGAACCGGGAATCCGCGACATGATCGCGGAGTATCTCGGCAGTCATGGATTCCGGGTCGAGACCGCCGCGGATGCCGGGCATTTTCGCGAACTGCATGCGGCGCGGCCGGCCGACCTGGTGATCCTGGATATCAACATGCCGGGTGAAGACGGCCTGAGCCTGGCCCGCTGGCTGCGCGCAAGATCCAAGACCGGCATTGTCATGCTGACGGCAGCCGGCGAAGTGATCGACCGCATCGTGGGCCTGGAAATCGGTGCCGACGATTACATCACCAAGCCCTTCGATCTGCGCGAATTGCGGGCGCGTATCCGCACCGTGCTTCGTCGCCTATCGGATGCCGCGCCGTCGCCGACGGAAGGCAATGATGTGGTGCGTTTTGGCAGCACCTTCCTGAATCTGGAGGCGCGCAAGCTGTTCGATGCCACCGGCGGCGAGATCACCCTGACGGCGATGGAATTTGATCTGCTGGCCGCCTTCGCCCGTCATCCCGACCGCGTGCTGACCCGCGACCAGCTGCTGGATCTGGCGCATCACCATCACTGGGAACCTTTCGACCGGAGCATCGATATCCGCATCGCCAGACTGCGCCGCAAGATCGAAGCCGACCCGGCCAAGCCCGAGGTGATCAAGACCATCCGGGGCGCCGGCTATCTGTTCAGCCGCCGCTCACCCTGAGCCGCCGGCATGCAGACCAGCTACGACATTGAGCATCTGCGGCCGTTGCTGAGCGCTTCGCTCGACGGCGTGATCCTCACCGATGTCCAGGGCAGCATCATCGAATTCAATCCCGCTGCCGAGCTGATGTTCGGCCACGAGCGCAAGGCAGTGCTCGGCCGGCCGGTCGGCGCGGTGGTGGTGCCGAAGCATCTGCGCCCTCATCACGAACGCGCCATGGTGCGCCGGCTTTCCGCCCCGGCCGATACGCAAAACCGTCAGCGCTTCGAGACCGAGGGCATGCGTGCCGATGGCAGCACCTTTCCGGTCGAACTGACCGTCACTGAGATCGTGCTGCCCGATGGCAATCGCATACTAGTGGCCTATCTGCGCGACATCACTGCGCGTATGCAACTGCGCTTGAGTGAGGAACGCTATCGCCTGGCCATTCGCGGTGCCAATGATGGCATCTTCGAATGGGATGTCGAACATGGCACGGCGTTCTACTCGGAACGGCTGGAAGAGATCGTCGGGCGCAAGGCCAAGGACCTGCCGACCATCGATGCCTGGCATGCCAATGTGCATGAAGACGACCTGGAGGCGCTGAAGGAAGAGACCCGCAAGCTGCTGCGCGGCGAGATCGACCGCATCATCATGGAATACCGCATCCGCCGCTCTGATGGCGTCGAACGCTGGATCCAGGTGACCGCCGCCACCGTGCGCGACAGCGACGGCCGCGTGCTGCGCGTCGGCGGTTCAATTGGCGATATCACCGAGCGCAAGCAGGCGGATTCGGAAATCCAGCGTCAGCGCGAGGCACTGTACCAGTCGGAAAAACTCTCGGCGCTCGGCTCGCTGCTGGCCGGCGTGGCGCATGAACTGAACAATCCGCTGTCCATCGTGGTGGGACAGGCACAGATGCTTAAGGATAGCGCAGCCGATACCCCCTTCGCCGAACGCGCCGACAAGATCGAGACGGCAGCCGCCCGTTGCGCCCGCATCGCTCGCACCTTCCTGGCAATGGCCCGCCAGCGCAAGCCCGCACGCCGACCGGTGCAGCTGGAGCGTATCGTCGAGGATGTGCTCGGCCTGCTGGACTATAACCTGCGCAGCTCCGGCGTGATCGTGGAGCGTCTGTTCGCTGCGGCATTGCCCGCCGTGCATGCCGATCCCGATCAGATCAACCAGGTGCTGAGCAACCTGATCGTCAACGCGCAGCAGGCGCTGGCCAGCCGGCCGGCGCCGCGCCGGGTGCTGATCGAGATCGCGGTGGCCGACAAGCAGTGGATTGAGCTGCGTGTCAGTGATAATGGCCCGGGCATCCCGTCGCATCTGCGACGGCGCGTCTTCGAGCCCTTCTTCACCACCAAGCCGGCCGGACAGGGTCCGGGCAGCGGCACGGGGATCGGACTGGCAGTCAGTCATGGCATTGCCACTGCGCATGGCGGCACGCTGGACGCCGGTGAAACCGCGGATGGCGGCGCCTGCTTCACCCTTCGCCTGCCGCTCGATGCGACGGCGGCGCAGCCCGCGACGACGCGCGCCAGTACCGTCGCACCTGCACTGGTGCCCGGCCTGACGGCACTGGTGGTGGATGACGAGGATGGCGTGGCCGATCTGCTCGCCGAGATCCTGACTGCCAGCGGGTTTGACGTAACGCTGGCCGAGGACGGGCAGACCGCGCTGAACCGTCTGCACAGCGAAAGCTTCTCCGTCATTCTCACCGACCTGCGCATGCCCGGCCTCGATGGCCCCAGCCTGTTCGCGCGACTGCGCAGCGAAAAACCGCGGCTGACCGAACGGATCATCTTCGTCACCGGCGACACACTGAGCCCGGATGTGGCGGATTTCCTGCGCGACAGCGGCCGCCCCTGTCTGGAAAAACCCTTCGCACCCGACGACGTGCGCCGCACCGTGGCCGCCGTTCTGGCCGGCGGCTGAGTCGGGACGTTATTGGTCCGTTACCATTGGTCCATCGCCGGATGACCTCCAGGCGATCAGATTGCCTGTTTCAGCGCCAGCCTGTTTTATGCGCGCCTTGGCCTTGCCAAAGCCGGTCATACGATGACAAACTAATTTGATGCGCGCCACGCAAAGTCCTGGGCGCATCGTCCAATGGGGAGATAATCATATGACTCGCAAGATGTGGCTTTCCGCCGCCGTGTTCGGCGTCGCGCTGGCCGGCACCACCGGTGCTTTCGCGCAGACCAAGTGGGACCTGCCGGGTGCCTATGGCGCCAACAACTTCCACTCCAAGAACCTGCAGCTGTTCGCGGATGACGTGAAGAAGATGTCTGGCGGCAAGCTGGAAATCACCGTGCATCCGGGTGCATCGCTGTTCAAGGCGCCGGAAATCAAGCGCGCGGTGCAGACCGGTCAGGTGCAGATCGGCGAAGTGCTGATGGTCAACGTCGAAAACGAGATTCCGGTCTTCGGCGCCGACGGCGTGCCTTTCCTTGCCACCAGCTATGACGCCTCGCAGAAGCTGTGGGCGGCGCAGAAGCCGGTGATCGAGAAGAAGCTGCAGGAGCAGGGCATGACCTCGCTCTATGCCGTGCCGTGGCCGCCGCAGGGCATCTACGCCAAGAAGGATCTCAATACGATTGAAGATCTGAAGGGCACCAAGTGGCGCGCCTACAGCCCCGCCACCTCGCGCATCGCCGAACTGGTGCAGGCGCAGCCGGTCACCATCCAGGCGGCCGAACTGGCCCAGGCGCTCGCCACCGGCGTCGTCACCACGATGATGACCTCGGGCTCCACTGGCCGCGATTCCAAGGTCTGGGAAAGCCTGACGCATTTCTATGACACGCAGGCCTGGCTGCCGAAGAACCTGATCTTCGTCAACAACGACGCCTTCAAGAAGCTCGATGCCGCCACGCAGAAGGCTGTGAAGGATGCCGCGGCTGCTGCCGAAAAGCGCGGCCTGGAAATGTCGATTGCCGAGACCGAGTCCTCCAAGGCCGATCTGGCCAAGAATGGCATGAAGGTGCTGCCGCCCTCGCCGACCCTGAAGTCGGGCCTGGAGAAGGTGGGCGCCACCATGATCGATGAATGGGTCAAGAAGACCGGCGCCGATGGCAAGGCCATCGTCGACGGCTACAAGAAGATGTAAATCCCTACCGGGCGGGTCTCAAAAACCCGCCCGATCTTTTTCTGCCTCCGGGCTTCTACCTCCGAGTTTCCTGCATGCGCTCTCCACTCGCTCCGCTCTACAACGCCGCACTCTGGCTCGCCGGTCTGTTCATGATCGCGCTGCTGGCCACGATCGTGCTGAGCATCCTGGGCCGCCAGTTCGACTTCTACATCCGCGGCATCGATTCTTACGCCGGCTACTTCATGGCCGCCGCCTCATTCCTCGCGCTGGCCGGCACACTGGTCAAAGGCGATCATATCCGCGTCACCCTGGTGATCAGTCGCTTTGCCGGCAAAGGGCGCCGCGGGCTGGAGATTTTCTGTCTGGTCATGGCCGTAGCGATTTCCGGCGCCTTCGCTTTCTACAGCGTGAAGATGGCCTGGTGGTCTTACAAGTTTAACGACATCAGCTCCGCAAACGATGCGACACCGCTGTGGATTCCGCAGATCGGCATGGCGCTTGGCATTGTCATTTTCTTCATCGCCTTTATCGAGGAGCTGGTTCTGGTGCTGCTCGGCAAGCAGATTGAAAAGCCGGCCGCCGAAATGGCGCGCACGGAATAACGGGGAAGCCGCAACATGGATCAGATTTTTATCGCCGGCTTCCTGATCGCCGCGCTGTTCGTACTCTTCGCCGCCGGCCTGTGGATTGGCCTGGGTCTGCTGGCCTGCGGCGGGATCGCCATGGCCATGTTCACGTCGCGCCCGGTCGGCGACGCGATGGTCACCACAATCTGGGGTTCGTCGTCGAGCTGGACGCTGACCGCCCTGCCGATGTTCATCTGGATGGGTGAAATCCTGTTCCGCACGCGCCTGTCGGAAGACATGTTCCGCGGTCTGGCGCCTTGGATGACGCGGATTCCCGGCCGCCTGCTGCACACCAACGTGATCGGCTGTACCATCTTCGCCGCCGTGTCCGGTTCCTCGGCCGCCACCTGCGCCACCATCGGCAAGATGACCGTGCCGGAACTGCGCGCGCGCAATTACCCGGAAGACATGGTGATCGGCACACTGGCCGGCGCCGGCACGCTCGGCCTGCTGATCCCGCCGTCGCTGATCATGATCGTCTACGGCGTCGCCACCGATGTCTCGATCTCCAAGCTGTTCATCGGCGGCGTGATCCCCGGCATCCTGCTGGGCGGCCTGTTCATGGGCTATATCGTGGTCTGGTCGCTGCTCAATCCGGGCAAAATCCCGGAACCGACCGAGCGCTATACCTTCATGCAGAAGGTCTATGCCTCGCGGCACCTGCTGCCCACCGTGGGGCTGATCGTGGCCGTGCTCGGCTCGATCTATGTCGGCATCGCCACGGCCACCGAGGCCGCCGGTCTCGGCGTGGTCGGCGCGCTGCTGGTGGCGAAGCTGCAGGGCAGCCTGAACTGGCAGACCTTCAAGGACAGCCTGCTCGGCGCAACGCGGCTGAGCTGCATGATCGCGCTCATCCTCGCCGGCGCCGCCTTCCTGACGCTCGCCATGGGCTTCACCGGCCTGCCGCGTCACCTGGCCGACTGGATCGGCCAGATGGGCCTCTCAGCTGGCGCGCTCATCGTCGTGCTCATGGTGTTTTACATCATCCTCGGCTGCTTCCTCGACGGCATCTCGATGATCGTGCTCACCATGGCGATTGTGCTGCCGATGATCGAGAAGCTCGGCATCGACCTGGTCTGGTTCGGTATCTTCCTCGTGCTGGTGGTGGAAATGGCGCAGATCACGCCGCCGGTCGGCTTCAACCTCTTCGTGCTGCAAGGCATGACCGGGCACCAGATCACCTACATCGCCAGGACGGCCTTCCCGCTATTCCTGCTGATGTGCGTGGCGGTGGCACTGATTTACTTCTTCCCCGGCCTGGTCACCTGGTTGCCCAACCAGATGATCGGCAACGCCGCCGGCGGCTGACGGAGAAAAGCATGCGTCCGATCACCCGCTTTCCCGGCAGCGTCGCCGGGCGCAGCAGCGTCGTGGCCTATGATGGCCTGGTCTTCACCGTGGCCACGGCGGATACCTACGAGCTGGATATGCGCAAGCAGGCGGCCGAAGCGCTCGCCAACCTGGATGCGCAACTGGCCATGGCCGGCACCGACAAGTCGCGGCTGCTGTCCTGCACCGTCTACATCACCGACATGGCGCTGAAACCGCTGATGAACGAGGTCTGGGACCAGTGGGTCGATATGGCCAATCCGCCGCAGCGCGCCTGCATCGGTGCCGCACTTGAAGAGGGCGACCTGATCGAGATCGTCGCCGTCGCCAGTTCGAAGGATTAAGCCGCCATGATGCCGATCACGCGCCTTTCCGGCATGACGCCGACCCGCAGCCGCGCTGTCGTCCGCGGTAACCTGATCTATACCGTGGCCGTGGCCGACACCGCCGAGCAGGACATGCGCCGGCAGACCACGGAAACGCTGGCCAAGATGGAGCGTTTCCTGAAAGACGCAGGCAGCGACAAATCGCGGCTGCTCAGCTGCACCGTCTATATCTGCGACATGGCGCTGAAGCCGCAGATGAACGACGCCTGGGATGCCTGGGTGGATATGGCCAATCCGCCGCAGCGCGCCTGCATCGGCGCCACGCTGGAATATCCGCATATGGTCGAGATCGTCTGCGTCGCCGCGACAAAGGACTGAGCCTTCCGGCTCGGGAATAACTTTTTCGTCGTTCCCGCGCCCGGCGGCTTTGCCGCCTTACATATACTGTCGCGCATGCGCGACGGGCGGGAACCCAGGCTTACAGGCGAAATTTCTCAGATGCTTCTGGATCCCCGCTTGCGCGGGGATGACGAAGTAAAACTTAGAACGTCGGCGGCGTGCAGGCGCTGATCAGCTCGCAGGGTTCGGGGCCGATATTGCGGAAGCGATGCGGCTGGTCGCTTTCGAAATAATAGGCATCGCCCGGACCCAGCACGCGCACCTGGTCAGCCACGGTGACTTCCAGCCGTCCGCGCACCACCACGCCACCTTCCTCGCCGGCATGCCGCAGCATGACGCGGCCGGTATCGGCGCCGGGCGCATAGCGCTCGACCAGGATCTGCAGCGCGCGGCTGCGTAAATCTGCCCCGACCTGGCGATAGCTGATCTTGCCTTTGCCCACTTCCACCAGCTCGTCGGCGGCGTAGAACGGCTTACTCGCCGCGGGCGCGTCTTCCAGCGCAAAAAACTGCGCCAGCGACATCGGCAGTCCATCGAGCACGCGCTTCAGCGCCCCCACCGAAGGATTCATCTGGTTGGCCTCGATCAGCGAAATCGTCGCATTGGTGACCCCGGCGCGGCGGGCCAGTTCACGCTGCGACAGCTTGGCCGCCAGCCGCACGGCCTTCAGCCGGCTGCCGATATCGATATCCGTGCTCTGATCCATGTCGCCCGGCCCTGTTTTAGTGTTCACGATCCTGAACATTCTGCTCACGATCCTATAAATATCAAGGGCTTATACGGGGCCAGAAAAGCACTGTTTCGCCACCCCGAAACCCCCGATGATGCGGCCCTGCCCCCTTTCCCGGCATCATCGGAGTCCGTCATGTCCGCCAATCCCGCGCGCGTTTCCAACGAAAATACCGCCGTCCCGAACGACCTCGAATCCTGGTGGATGCCGTTCACCGCCAACCGCCAGTTCAAGGCCAATCCGCGGCTGCTCGTGGGCGCCAAGGACATGCACTACACGACACATGACGGCCGTCAGGTGATCGACGGCTCCGCCGGCCTGTGGTGCGTCAATGCCGGCCATTGCCGCAAGCCGATCGTGGACGCGATTCAGAAGCAGGCGGCCGAGATGGATTTCGCGCCCACCTTCCAGATGGGCCATCCCAAGGCGTTTGAATTCGCCGCCCGCCTCGCCCATCTGGCGCCCGGCGATCTCAACCATGTGTTCTTCGCCAATTCCGGCTCCGAGGCCGTCGATACCGCGCTGAAGATCGCCATCGCCTATCACCGCGCCCGCGGCGAAGGCGCACGCACCCGCCTGATCGGCCGTGAGCGCGGCTATCACGGCGTCGGCTTTGGCGGCATTTCGGTCGGCGGCATCGTGTCGAACCGCAAGGTGTTCGGCCCGCTGCTGGCCGGCGTCGATCACCTGCCGCATACCCACAGCCTGAAGGACATGGCCTTCAGCAAGGGCCAGCCCGACTGGGGCACCCATCTGGCCGACGACCTGGAACGGATTGTTGCGCTGCATGATGCTAGCACCATCGCCGCCGTGATCGTCGAACCGGTGGCCGGCTCAACCGGCGTGCTGATCCCGCCGAAGGGCTATCTGCAGAAGCTGCGGCAGATCTGCGACAAGCATGGCATCCTGCTGATCTTCGATGAAGTGATCACCGGCTTCGGCCGCACCGGCACTGCTTTCGGCGCCGAAACCTTCGACGTGATCCCCGACATGATGACCACGGCCAAAGGCCTGACCAACGCTGCCGTGCCGGCCGCCGCCGTCTTTACCCGCAAGCATGTGCATGACGCCTTCATGAGCGGGCCGGAGAACATGATCGAGCTGTTCCACGGCTATACCTATTCAGCGCATGCGCTGGCCTGCGCCGCCGGCATCGCCACGCTCGACCTCTATCGCGACGAAGGCATTTTCGAGAATGCCAAGGCGCTGGCACCTTACTGGGAAGAGGCCGCGCACAGCCTGAAGGGCGTGAAGAACATCATCGACATCCGCAATATCGGCATCATGGCCGGTATCGAACTCAGCCCGCGCGAAGATGGTCCGGGCAAGCGCGGCTACGAGGTGTTCGTGAAGGCCTATGAGAAGGGCCTGATGGTTCGCCTGACCGGCGACACGATTGCCCTGTCGCCGCCGCTGATCCTGACCAAGAAGCATATCGACGACATCTTCGGCATCCTGAAGGACGCGATCCAGAGCGTGAACTGATTTCGCAGCCAGTTCCCGCTTCCATGGAGAAGCCCGGCTCCTTACGAAGGGGAGCCGGGCTTTTTTTTCATCCCACGTCAGCCAGGAATCATTAGCCTGGGAATTGCGTCTCGTAATACGACCGCAGCAGATCGAATTTCTGCCAGTAGGGCGGCTTCGGATCGCCGTTCAGCACCGCCACCAGCACGCCGGTATGCACATGCCAGCCGCAGGAAACCATCAGCCCCTCGGTGTTGCTGGTCAGGCGGCGGTGCGTCAGCGCCAGCAGCACGCTCTTGCCCTGCGCCTTCAGTTCGAACACCACCTCCGAGGCCGGGCTGCCGTCGCCGGCATCACCCCAGGTAAAGCCCAGCAGATAGGGCTTGTTCAATTGTGTGATCCGGCCGGGATTGGTCATCTGTCCGGTATACGGCTTGAGCCAGTCCGGCACCGTCTCGCCTTTCGGCGCCAGCGTGGCGTTATGGAATTCCAGCGTGACCCTGCCGCCGACATGCAGTTCCATCTCGCCGCCCGCCAGCCAGGTGGCGCGCTTTTCCGGCACGGTGATGTAGTCCCAGACGCGCTCGATCGGTCCCGGCAGGATACGCTCGAAACGCACTGCACCGGATTCCAGAATTTTCCCGTAGGTGTCGTTGTCGATCACGTCTTTTATCGAGGCCGTGCCCATCACCGGATTCCTTTCGCTTTCGAATTCGATTTTGTCTTGCTGTCCTGCGGTTTGCGCAATTCGCGCTCCAATGCATCCAGCCGCAGCGCCCAGAAGCGGCGCACGCTGTTCAGCCAGGCATCCATCTCGCTCAGGCCCTGCGGATTGAGCTGGTAGATGCGGCGCTGGCCCTCGATGCGCACCTGCACCAGGGCGGCCTCGCGCAGCACCTTCAGATGCTGTGAGATCGCCGGGCCGCTGACCTCGAAAGCTTCGACGATCTCGCCGGCGGCACATTCGCCACGGCTGAGCAGTTCAACGATGCGGCGCCGCGTGGGGTCGGCCAAAGCGGTGAAAATCTCCATGGCCTCTATTTATGCTTTACGCTTAAATAAGTCAATACTTAAATATAAGCGAAAGACATTGCACTGCCTGCCGGCAAGCATGATCAGGCCGGCTTCATGGTCTTGAGCAGCGCGCCGAGAGATTGGATCGCCTGGCCGAAGGCTTCGTAATTGATCGGCTTCACCACATAGGAATTACAGCCGAGGCTGTAGCAGCGGTCGACCTCGTATTTGTCGTCAGTGGTGGTGAGCACGACGACGGGCGAATGCTGCAGGTTCGGGTTTTTCTTCACCGTCTGCAGGATATGGGCGCCATGCATGTCGGGCAGGCTCAGATCCAGCAGCAGCACCAAGGGGCGGCCGTGATTGGCCGCCCCAGTGCCATCGGGGCCGAGCAGATAGTCCAGCGCCGGCGCGCCGGTGGTGAAGGGCACGATCTCGTCGTCGATGCCGGCGCGACGCAGATGCCGTTCGATTAATCGCGCATGACCTTCGTCATCCTCGATCATCACGATGATCATCTGCGTCGACATGGCCATGGCACGACACTCATCAATTCGTATGGCCACAGGATTCCAGCAAATGCCACTGATCACAAGCGATCAGAATGGCATGGCGCAGCTTGGCTTAGCCCTTCTTCGGCACCGCACCCGCTTCGACCAGCACCTCGTTGGCGGCCTTGAAGGCATCCAGCCCTGCCGGAATGCCGCAATAGATCGTGGCATGCAGCAGCACTTCCTTGATCTCGTCGACGGTGACGCCGTTATTCAGCGCACCCTTCACATGCAGCTTGATCTCCGGCGCGCGATTGAGCGCGGTGAGCATGGCGAGGTTCAACATGCTGCGCGTCTTGCGATCCAGGCCGGGGCGATCCCAGCCATAACCCCAGCACCATTCGGTGGTGATATGCTGGAAGGCCATCATGAAGTCGTTGGCATTGGCGATCGACTTGTCGACATAGTCGGCGCCCAGCACCTCGCGGCGCACTTTCAGGCCGGCCTCGAACAGCGCCTTGGTTTCGTCTTCCTTCGCCATGATCTTCCCCTTCACGTTTATCGATAGAATATATGATCGTCGATGCGGGCGAGCCGCTTGCGTTTGGTGGCCCAGGCCGGCGGTTTGATCTTGCTGCTGTGGAAATACAGGGCACCGCCGGTCGGATCGCCAGCCTCGCCACGCATCGCCGCCTGGGCGCTGTCAACAGCCTCCTGCCAGTCCGAGTCGGCTTGGGGCTCGTCGCGCTTGCCGTCGCACCACCAGGAAAACTGGCACCCTTTTTTGCTGCCTTCCGGCTTCTGCGCCACCACGCCGCAGATGGTGTTGGGGAATTCCGGATGCTTTTTGCGGTTCAGCACGGTATGCGCCACAGCCAGCTGGCCTTGTCGCGTCTCGGTCTTGCTTTCCCAGTAGACCGAGAGCGCCAGGCATTTGGTCTCGGCATCCAGCATGGCGGCCGGCGTTGTCGCGGTGGCGGCGACAGGTACCTCGGCCGGCGTCTCCTGTGCTGCAAGGCCGGGCGCCATAAGGCCGGCAACCAGCAGCAGCAGGAGAAGCCGGCGCAGACTCATGCCAGGCTGGCGAGTTTGCGCTCGACGAAGTCGAGCCGGTCCTGGCCCCAGAAAGGCTCGCCGTCGATCACATAGAAGGGTGCGCCGAAAGCGCCGGCGGCAATCGCCTGCTGCGTGCCGCGCTCGTATTCCGCCAGCAGCTCCGGCGTCTCAATCGTTGCGAACAGCTTATTCGCGTCGAGGCCATTCTCGGTGATGATCTGCTTCAGATCATCGGCATTGGCGATGTCGCGCTCCTCGGCCCACAGGCCGCGCATCATCGCATGGGCCAGTGCAATGGCCTTTTCGTTGCCGACGCTGTCGCGCGCCGCCGTCACCAGCTTGCCGGCCGTGGTTTCATTGGTCGGGAAACCCTTCGGACGCAGGTTCAGTTTGACGCCGAGATGTGTGCGCCAGCGTTCCAGCTCGACGAAGCGGTAATCCTGGCGCTGCTGGGCGCGCTTGAGCAGCGGCAGGCCGCCAGTGGCATCGAACAGCGTGAGCGGCGCCATCGGAATGATCGTTACCTGCGCGTCATACTTCTGCGCCAGCGCGGCAAAACGCTCGGAGCCGAGATAGGCCCAAGGCGAACTGATGAATACGTAATAGTCGACCTTGATGGACATGCTGCCTCGCCGCTGTGTATGGATTACTGCAGACCGCGCAGACGCTGGAATTGCGTCAGCGCATATGAATCGGTCATTCCGCTAATGAAATCGGTCACGGTCAGCAGCCACTCATAGCGCGAGGCCTCGCCGCGCGGCGGCTGCGGCATGAGTCGCAGCAGCGCACGCTGGCGGGGTGGAAGCGAAACGCTGCTGCCACCGGCCAGTTCCAGCGCGTGATGCGCGTCGCAGAAAGCGGCCAGCAGGCTGGTGAGGATTTCGCCGCCCATCACCTCGGTCTGGAAGCGTTCGCGGGTCTCGAAAATGCGCGCGCGGGTGAAACTGGCGATCTCGTCCAGCTGCGGCGTCACATCGGTTTTGCCCAGCAGGTCGCCGGTGAATGTGCCCTGCAGGATCTCGGCGTCATGCGCGAGGAACACCTCGACGGCCAGATCGATCAGATCGCCGATCACTTTCGCGCGCAGGTAAGCGATCTTCCAGGTCTCGTCGGTGATCTCGGCATAGCGCGGCGGCAGGCGGCGCAGCAGGCTCTTCAGCCGCGCTTCGGCCTCGGCAAATGTAATGCGCCCGAGTTTGAAACCATCCTCGATATCGACCACCGAGTAACAGATGTCGTCGGCAGCTTCGACCAGGTAGGTCAGCGGATGGCGCGCATAGCGATCCTGGCCCAGCGGGAGCAGCCCGACATTGCCGGCCATCTCCTCGAACAATGCCGCCTCGGCAGCGAAATGCCCGAACTTCTTTTTCTGCGGATCGGCCGCGCGGCTGCCGAAGGGGTATTTCATGAAGGTGGCCAGCGTGGCGCAGGTGAGCCGCAATCCGCCGGCATCGCGCCAGTTCTGCAGCCGCGTCATCACACGGAAGCCCTGCGCATTGCCTTCGAAGCACAGGAAATCGAGGCGTTCGGCCTCGCTCAGGCCCTGCAGCAGTACCTCGCCTGGCCCGGAGCGGAACCAGTGCTGGATCGTCGCTTCGCCGAAATGGCCAAAGGGCGGATTGCCGATATCATGCCCCAGGCAGGCCGCGGCGACGATATGACCGAATTCGGCGGCGCTGATGCCCGTCAATGCTGCGCCATGACGCTCCAGCACAACCTGCCCGACCTGCGCGCCGAGCGAACGGCCCACGGACGACACTTCCAGCGAGTGGGTCAGCCGGTTGCGAACATAGTCGCTCTCCGGCAGCGAATGGACCTGCGTCTTGTCCTGCAGCCTGCGGAAGGCCGAGCAGAAGACCACACGGTCCCAGTCCTTCTGGAACGGATTGCGTGCCGGCGTGACCGGCTCGGCGCCCTGGTGTCCAAGTCTTTGGGCCGACAGCAGCCGCGACCATTGCATCGTCATGGCCGGCACTGTGGCGGCTCTGATTCCGGCTTTCAAGGCCCGGCCAATGGCTTAGCGGGATGGTCCAGCCGGCCAAATAAATGACGGCGTATGCAGTTTTTGATTGAAACGGACATGCCGCCCATCGAAGGTTAGGATGTGTTCGCAGGCCCGGTATGATTCTTTCGACCATCCAGATTTCCGCCGCCCTTGCCCCTCTGCTGGTCGCCCTGGCCTGCCTGATGGCCTGGCGCTATCTGGACGGGGGCCGGCATCTGCTGTTCTGGGCGCTAGGCCATGCGCTGCTGACGCTCGCCTTCCTGCTGCTGGCAGTCACGCCGCTCGGTCTGGGCGCCGGCCTGACCATGGTGGCGACGCTCTGCACCGTGACGTCGGCCATCGTTGTTGCCTCGGGTATCCGCGTTCTGGTCGGCTGTGACGACCGACTGATCTATGCGCTGCTGGCCGGCGCCGCCGTCACGGTGGCGCTCATTCTGGCGCAGCGGTTCGGCCATTACGCTTTCTACACATCGTCGCCGTTCGTCAGCCTGCTCTGCTTTGTTTATGGCGGCATCCTGTTGCTGATCCGCCAGCGTTCAGTTTTCTACATCATCACCGGCATCATCCTTTTGGCACGCGGCGGCACATCGCTGCTCTATACGATGCGACTGGTCGACCGCAGCACCAGCATGGAGTCGGCGCTGGCGATGTCGATCCTGCTGATCATGCTGACCGGCATCGGCCTGATGATGATCGAGTTCGACAATGCGCGCCGCAGCGAACGCCGCGCCCGCGATGCCGAACATGAAACCGCGCAATTCCTTGAGGCGCTGCTGAACGCCATGCCGGCCACGATGAGCTACAAGGATCGCGACCTGCGCTACCGCATGATGAACCGCCGCATGCTGGAACTGCGGCGGGCCTATCCGGCGGAATATATCGGCCGCAGCTGGAGCGACATCGCCGGACCCGACGTCGCGGCCGTGACGGAAGACCTCGACCGGCGCATCCTGGAAACCAGCGAGCCGGCACATATGGAACAGGCCTGGACCGGGCCTGACGGACGCCCCATCGTGCTGTTTGCCCTGAAAGTGCCGCTGCGCGACAGCGAAGGCCGCGTCATGGGGATCATCACCTGCGGCATCGATATCTCGCGGCTGAAGGAAACCGAAGCACAGCTGATCGAGCAGCGCGAGGCCGCCGAAGGCGCCAGCCGCGCCAAAAGCGCCTTCCTGTCCAATATGAGTCACGAATTGCG
The DNA here is from genome assembly GCA_018336035.1 of Alphaproteobacteria bacterium. GTDB lineage: Bacteria > Pseudomonadota > Alphaproteobacteria > Ferrovibrionales > Ferrovibrionaceae > Ferrovibrio. Next base: position 30,154 of record JAGXRD010000085.1, read on the forward strand.
CACGCCGCTGAATGCCATCATCGGCTTCGCGCAGATGCTGTCCGGCGGTTATGCCGGGCCACTGAACGAACGCCAGCTCGGCTATGCCGCAAATATCGAGGAATCCGGGGAACACCTGCTCCGACTCGTGAACGACATTCTCGATCTCTCGCGGCTGGAAAGCGGTCGTCTGGATATTCAGATCGAAAACTGCAGTTTCGATCAGATCGCCCAGAGCGCCATGGCGATGGTGCAGCCGCAGGCCCGCCAGGCCGAGGTCACGCTGTCCTGCGCACCGACCGGACTGACGCTGCATGCCGATCCGCGCGCCCTGACGCAGATTCTGGTCAACCTGCTGGGCAACGCCGTCAAATTCAGCCGGCCGCAGGGCAGCGTCTACCTGGAAGCTGGCATCGAGAACGGTATCGCCCGTATCCGCGTGCGCGACACTGGCGTCGGCATGAGCGAGGCTGAAAGCCGGGCGGTGATCCAGCCGCTGCATCTGCACCGCATCGACGTCTATCGCACACGCGCCAATAGTGGCGCGGGGCTGGGCCTCTCGATCTGCCGGAGTCTGGTCGATCTGCATGGCGGCCGGTTGGAAATCCACAGCAAGCCCGGCGAAGGCACAACGGTGGACGTACTGCTGCCGGCGTGATCGGCGGAGACTTGGAACCGGCGCGACATCGCGCGGTTTTTATATCGTATTTCCTTGTTTTTGCACGCCCGCCTGTCTCTACTGCGGGCAACGAACACACTCGCCTGGGAGAGAAACATGCTGAACCGCCGCAGCTTCCTGCAGACCACCGCCTGTGCCGGCACCATGGCCGCCCTGCTGCCGGGTTATGCCCGCAACGCCCATGCCGCCATCGACCAGGTGCAGTTCTTCGTGCCGGCCAATCCCGGCGGTGGCTGGGACCAGACCGCGCGCAGCATGGAACAGGCGATGAAGAGCGCCAACCTGATCAAGGGCGCGCAGGTGACCAATGTGGGCGGCGCCGGCGGCGCGGTCGGCCTGCCGCAATTCGTCAATCAGTGGAAAGGCCGCGGCAACGCCCTGATGGTGGCCGGCATGGTCATGGTGGGCGCGCTGATCACCAACAAGTCGCCGGTAAAGGTGACGCAGACCGTGCCGATTGCACGCCTGACCGGCGAATTCGAAGTGATCGTCGTGCCGAACGAGTCGCCGTTCAAAACCCTGAAGGACCTGATGGCCGCCTTCAAGGCCGATCCGGCCAAAGTCTCCTGGGCCGGCGGTTCGGCCGGCGGCACGGATCACATTCTGGCCGGCATGCTGGCCAAGGCGGCCGGCGGCGAAGCCAAGAAGGTCTCTTACGTGGCCTATTCCGGCGGCGGACCGGCGCTGGCGGCTCTGCTCGGCAACCAGGTGAGCTGCGGCGTGTCAGGCTGGGGCGAATTCAGCGAGCAGGTGAAAGCCGGCAAGCTGCGTGCGCTCGCCATCTCCGCCGACAAACGCCAGCCGGGCCTCGATGTCCCGACCATCAAGGAGGCCGGCTTCGATGTCGAACTCTACAACTGGCGCGGCGTCTTCGCCCCGCCGGGCATCAAGGATGCCGACAAGAAAGCGCTGATCGAACTGGTGACCAGGATGCGCGACTCGGCTCCGTGGCAGGAGCAGCTCAAGACGCGCGAATGGACCGATGTGTTCCTGGCCGGCGATGCCTATGGCAAATATCTCGAGGCCGAGATCACGCGCATCGAGGGCATCCTGAAGGATCTCGGTCTGGCCTGAGTCCAGAGCGATGGACCGGCTCCGCAAGCCTGAAGCATGCCTCGCGCTGGGCGTGATCGCGCTCGGCCTGCTGGCGCTGTATGAGACCACGCAAATCCCGGTCTCGCCGATGTATGCCCAGGTCGGCCCCACGGCAGTCGCCTATCTGGCCAGCGCGTTGCTGATCGGCCTCGGTGCCCTGCTGCTGGTGCAATCCGTCAGTGGCCGCTGGGTCAGCGATCCGGAAGAGAGCGCAACAGAATTCGACCTGCGCGGCCTCGGCTGGCTGCTGCTCGGCCTGGTGCTGAATGTCGGACTGATCGATCCGCTCGGCTTCATCCCGGCCTCCCTGCTGCTGTTCGCCTGTACGGCGCGCGCCTTCGGCAGCCGGCGCCCGGTGCGCGATGTGCTGATCGGCCTTGCACTCTCTGCCATCGCCTATTTCGGCTTTGCCGAACTGCTCGGCATCAATATCGGCGCAGGCTTGCTGGGGATTGGCGAGTAATGGAAACCCTCGATCTTCTCGCCAATGGTTTCGCCGTCGCCCTGCAGCCGATGAACCTGCTCTGGGCGCTGGTCGGCGTCACGCTGGGTACCGCCATCGGTGTGCTGCCCGGCCTCGGCCCGGCCCTGACGATTGCGCTGCTGCTGCCGATCACCTTCAGTGTGCCGCCCACCGCCGCCTTCATCCTGTTTGCCGGAATCTACTATGGCGCGATGTATGGCGGCAGCACGACCTCGATCCTGCTGAATACGCCGGGTGAAAGCGCCACCATCGTCACGGCACTCGAAGGCAACAAAATGGCCAAGAAAGGCCGCGCGGCCTCGGCCCTGGCCACCGCGGCCATCGGCAGCTTTGTTGCCGGCACCATCGGCACACTCGGTCTGACTTTTGTGGCGCCGCCGCTGGTCGAATTCGCACTGAAATTCGGCCCGGCCGATTATTTCTCGCTGATGGTGGTCGCCTTCGTCGCCGTCTCGGCCGTGCTGGGATCATCGACACTGCGCGGCCTCACGGCGCTCAGCTTCGGGATTCTGCTCGGCCTGGTCGGCATCGATCTGCAGACCGGACAGGCGCGCTTCACCTTCGGTCTGCCCGAACTGCTAGACGGCATCAACGTCATCGTCGTGGCCGTTGGTTTATTCGCGGTCGGCGAGACGCTTTATCTCGCGGCACGGCCCAAGACCGGCGCCAGCGTGATCAAGCTGCAGGGCCGCGCCTGGATGACGAAGGAAGACTGGCAGCGCTCGTGGAAGCCCTGGCTGCGCGGCTCCTTCCTCGGCTTCCCCTTCGGTGCTCTGCCGGCCGGTGGCGCCGAAGTCCCCACCTTCGTCAGCTATTTCCTGGAAAAGAAACTGTCGAAGAAACCGGAGGAATTCGGCCATGGCGCCATCGAGGGCGTGGCCGGGCCAGAGGCCGCCAACAATGCGTCGGCAGCCGGTGTGCTGGTGCCGATGCTGGCGCTCGGCCTGCCGACTTCGGCGACGGCGGCAATCATGCTCTCGGCGTTTCAGTCCTACGGTATCAACCCCGGCCCGCTGCTGCTGCAGAACCAGCCGGAACTCGTGTGGGGTCTGATCGCGTCGTTGTATGTCGGCAACGTGATGCTGCTGGTGCTGAATCTTCCGCTCGCCGGTTTGTGGGCGAAGATCCTCACCATTCCCGCGCCATGGCTCTATAGCGGCATTTTGGTCTTTGCCACCATCGGCACTTACGGGATCAGCCAATCGTGGATCGATCTGGTGCTGCTCTATCTGATCGGCGGCGTCGGCTATCTGATGCGTCGCTTCGATTTTCCGACCGCGCCGGCCGTGATCGGCATGATCCTCGGGCCGTTCGCCGAGCAGGAATTCCGTCGCGCCATGACCATTTCCGCCGGCGACATGACGACGTTTGTCACACGTCCGCTCAGCCTGACTTTGCTGATCATTGCGGTGCTGCTGCTGGTTGTGCCGCTGCTGCTGCGATTACGCACGCGTAAAGCCCGGTAACAAACCTGTAAAACGCAGCGCGGCGGGACTGAGGGCGATGTGATGAAACGTGATGCCCATCACTGCGCGCTGGCCGGAGAGCGCCTATATAGAAATCATGGATTGAAGAGATTTTGCAGAGTCGCTTCAGTCCTTATTTCCTCCCCTATGAATCCCCCCTTGAGGGCGACCTCCCCCCCGGTCGCCCTCATTTTTTTGCCCTTCGTTTTGCATCCAAGATATTCGTTCTGGGCATGGCTTGCCTTCCGCGGCTGCATAGGCCATTCAGCGTGGCATGACACAGCGTCGCAAACCCTCGCCCGTGCCGCCGGGCTTCACCGTCTTTCCCCCGCCGTCCAAATTCTTCGCCACACTGGGCAAGGTCTATCTGCGCGATGACGGCAGCGGTGCGCCGCCGGTCTATGGCCTGCATCTGCGCCCCAAACATGCCAACCGGCATGGCACCGGCCATGGCGGTTTCCTCGCCACCCTGGCCGATACCTTCATGGCCGGCTTCATCTATCACCAGCGCCCCGAGACCGGGAAAATGTGGACCACCCAGCTGACGCTGGACTACCGCCGGCCGGCCCCGATGGGCGCCTGGCTGGAATGCCATCTGACCGAACTGAAGGTCGAGGGCGATATCCTGAACGTGCAATGCGAACTGCGCGTGGGGGCGCTGGTGACCAACCGCGCCAGCGCCACTTTCAAGATCGCCGAGCGGCGCGTCCGCTAGTTCTTCGGCTGCGGCGGCAGCGATGCCGGCGGCGCGGCGGCCGACACGATCCGGCAGAGTATGGCGCGACCGCTGGCTTCCTCGAGCCGCAGATCCTCCCCACTGCGCTGGGCGCCCCAGCCGGCACCGAAATAGTCGTAGCGATGGCCCGGCGGCTGGCGCTGCAGGGTGACCGGATCGCGGCCCTGGGTTTCCACCACCAGCCGATCCTGCGCAGCCCCCATCACGGCGACCAGTTGCTCGGTGCAGCGGAACACGATCTCGCCGCCGGCGCCGGCCAGCCTGCGGGCCTCGGCACTCGGGCCGGACGCCTGCGGGATCGAGGCGATCGAGAAGCCGGTCCCCTGACGGCTCTCCTGCCAGGCCGGCTTGGCCACCGCGAGGCGTTCGAGCGCGGCCAGCGCCTGCACATTGGCGCCACGGATTTCGGCTTCGGTGGGTTCGGTCTCGATTCCGTCCACCGTCTTGCGACCGCTGGTATAGCGGCCATTGGAGAAGGAGAGATTGAGTTCAATGCGGCGCAACCCGTCCATGGCACCGGCCTGGCCGCCACGGCGGCGGCCATGCTCGGCATAATGCATCAGGTCGCCGTTATGGAAGCTGAACACCACATTGCCATTGCCGTTGCCGCCATAATCGCGCCATTCGGCAATGCGCTCGGGCTTGCCGTTCCGCAGGGCAGCTTCCCAGTCGGTGGTGGTCTCGCCAGCGGTATATTTGCCGCGCACGATGGTGGCGCCCTCCGTCACATCCTCGGTCTCGGCCGGAACGGACTCGGTCGTCGCGGGCTGCGGCGGGGTTTGCGCCCGCAACGGCGAGGCCAGCGCCAGCGCAGCCCCGGCCACAAGCACAACCGTTTGGGCCGCCAGTCTGATCGCCAACAGGCCGGCAGGACGGGTTGCAGGGGGGCGCGGGTATGGCATCGGCATTTCAAGGCTCCAGACAGACTCGGCATCACAATCCAAACGCAGAAAAACGGCAAGAATCTGGCCGGAAAAAGAACAAGTGCGGGATTGCCGCGCCACTAGTCGTGCCGCGTCCAGCTTGGCGGTAAACATTAATGGAAAATAAGCGTTTTCTGATCGCCGGCAGGACTAATCTAGAGCGTATGAGGGAGGACAGGTCCAACCGGATGCCACGATCCGCCAGCCGCATGCGCGGGCTGACGTTGTGCGTCGCCCTGGCGCTGACGATGATGCTGGCGGTCTCGGCCGCGCGCGCTCAGCCCCCTGCCCCCGCGATACCGCCGCAACAGCTGCAGATCGTCGGCGCCCACCGGCCGCCCTACATGATCGAGAACAACGGATTCGGCGCCGGACCTGCCATCGATCTGCTGCAGATCCTCGCCCACAGTATTGGCGTCGATCCGGCGGTGCGCATCGTGCCGTTCCAGCGTGCCCTGCTGGCGCTCGAAAAGGGCAATACCCTGTATCCCGCGCTGCTGCGCACACCCCAGCGCGAAAAACGCTTCATCTGGATTGGCGAGATTTATGCCGATCGCGCCGTCTTCTTCACCCGCCGGGACCGGATGCCCATCGCCAGCCTGACAGACGCGCTGGAACTGCCACGCGTGAGCGTGATGCGCGGCTCCGAACTGCAGGGCATGCTGCAATCCTTCGGGCTGGAGAATTTCGAAACCACCAACAGCGAGATCGACAATGCCCGCCTGCTGCAGGCCGGACGGATCGACGGCTGGTTTGCGCTGCGCGCCGTGGGACGGGCGACCTGGGCGCAGTTGCAGTTCGATCCGGCCGAACTGCAGGCCAGCGAAGCCTTCGCCACCCTGCCCTTCTGGATCGCGGCCTCATCCGACCTGCCCGAGCAGACCGTGGCCAGCCTGCGTGCGGCCTATCGTGCGGCGCGCGCGGACGGGCGTTATCGCCGCATCATCGCGCCGCTGCTGGCGCTGGAGCGTCCGCAGTAAGCCTGCTCAGTTCAGCGGCAGGCCGAGCTGCTGCATCAGCGGGCCGCAGTGGTCCAGCACAATCTGCACCTGCTGTGGCGTGAGAATGCTGGCGTAATTGCCGATCGAGTCGGCATTCAGCGGCCGGCCATATTGTTCGGTACGCCATTCGGTCTCGCTGGCCGGGCTGTTGATGTCGGTCAGTTCAGATTTCCAGACACGGCTGGCATGGCAGGCGATGCCCATGAAAGTCTCGATCGGCGCCAGGTTGCCGCTGCGGCTCAGTCCCTCATAGGCCACGACCAGCGCCCGTCCGCTGAAAATGTCCGGTGCCTTGAGCAGCGGCAGATAGGACGCGTTGAATTCCTGGCAGACGCGAATGACATCCTGTTCGGACACCACGGCATCCGGCTTGCCCTTGCGCATCACGGTGACGCGCGAGGCGATGGCATCGCGCGCATCGCGGATCGACACCACATATTTCGATTCCGGCAGCAGCTGCGCCAGGTTGCCCATCTGGCGACTCAGCACCGGATCCTTCAGCGCCAGCTTCTTCGGCTGGCCGACCTGCTCCCAGGTGTCGCGTAGCACAGCGCGCAGCAGCTGGCTGTGGTAACGCCCGAATTCCGGGCGGCCGCCGGGGAAGTAGGCATAGGTATGCTGGTCGAAATTGCTCCAGCCCAGAGCGAAGGGCGGCAGCAGCGCCGTGAAATAGCTGCATTCGGCAATGTAGTCGTTCACCGACTCATCAGTGCAGATCAGGGCATGCAGGATCGTGGTGCCGGTGCGCGGCGCGCCGACCACGAAATAGGGCTCGAAAGGCAGATCCGTCTGACCGCTGAATCGCAAAGCACACCTCTGGTTTGCGGCACCTTCGCCCGAGGCGACTTAAGATTCCCTAAACCATAGAGGCTGTCGCAGCAGCGCCTCATAACGAAAAAAGGCCGGGATCGCTCCCGGCCTTTCGTATTCGAGATGCGTCAGACCTTACTCGGCCTGCTCGGCGTCTTCGGTCTTCGGCTTGTTCGACAGGTCCTCGCCGGTGGCCTGGTCGACCACCTTCATGGACAGGCGAACCTTGCCGCGCTCATCGATGCCCAGCACCTTGACGCGCACTTCCTGGCCTTCCGACACCACGTCGCTCGGCTTGTTGATGCGCTTGGGCGCCATTTCCGAAACATGCACGAGGCCGTCGCGGCTGCCGAAGAAGTTCACGAAGGCGCCGAAATCGACCAGCTTGACGATCTTGCCCTTGTAGATCATGCCGACCTCGGGTTCCGAGACGATCGACTTGATCCACTGCACGGCGGCATCGGCGGCGGCCGGATCGGACGAGGCAATCTTGATCGTGCCATCGTCTTCGATGTCGATCTTGGTGCCGGTCTTTTCCACGATCTCGCGGATCACCTTGCCGCCCGAACCGATCACTTCGCGGATCTTGTCCTTCGGTACGCTCATCGTGGTGATGCGCGGGGCGTTTTCCTTCACGCCGGCGCGGTTCTGCGACATCGCCTTGGCCATCTCGCCCAGGATATGGACGCGGCCGGCCTTGGCCTGCTCCAGCGCCACCTTCATGATCTCCTCGGTGATGCCGGCGATCTTGATATCCATCTGCAGGGCGGTGATGCCCGCATCGGTACCGGCAACCTTGAAGTCCATGTCGCCGAGGTGATCCTCGTCACCCAGGATGTCGGACAGCACGGCGAAGCGCTTGTCCTCGAGGATCAGGCCCATGGCGATGCCCGCCACGGCAGCCTTCAGCGGCACACCGGCATCCATCAGCGCCAGCGAGGTGCCGCAGACGGTGGCCATCGACGACGAACCGTTCGACTCGGTGATCTCCGAAACGACGCGGATCGTGTAGGGGAAGGCTTCCTTCGCCGGCAGCAGCGGACGCACGGCGCGCCAGGCCAGCTTGCCATGGCCGATTTCGCGGCGGCCCGGCGAACCCATGCGGCCGGCTTCACCCACCGAGTAGGGGGGGAAGTTGTAGTGCAGCATGAAGGCTTCGCGGTATTCGCCGTCCAGCGCGTCGATGATCTGCTCATCGGTGCCGGTGCCCAGCGTGGTGACGACCAGCGCCTGGGTCTCGCCACGGGTGAACAGCGCGGCGCCATGGGCGCGCGGCAGCACGCCGACTTCCGACACGATCGGACGCACGGTCTTGGTGTCGCGACCGTCGATGCGCAGGCCGGTGTCGAGGATGTTGAAGCGCACGACCTGGGCTTCGAGATGCTTGAAAGCATCCGAAACATCGACCGGGTTGGCTTCGCCCTCGGCGAACAGCGCCTTGGCCTTGGCCTTCACTTCGCCGACCTTGGCGTAGCGGGCCTGCTTGACCTTCTCTTCGTAAGCCTTGCGCAGTTCGGCTTCGATACCCGATTCCTGCAGCTTCTTCAGCGCAGTCTCGTAGCCGGTGCGGGCCTGCAGCGGCATCGCATCCTTGGCGGCGCGTTCGGCCAGACCGATGATGGCTTCGATCACCGGCTGGAAGCCCTTGTGACCGTGCATCACGGCGCCGAGCATGATCTCTTCCGAGAGCTGCTGGGCTTCGGACTCGACCATCAGCACGGCGTCGGCGGTGCCGGCGACGACGAGGTCGAGCTGGTTGCCTTCGGCCATCTGGCTCTTGGTCGGGTTCAGCACGTATTCGCCGTTGATATAGGCGACGCGGGCGGCACCGATCGGGCCCATGAAGGGAATGCCCGAGATGGTGAGCGCAGCGGAAGCGCCGACCATGGCAACGATATCGGGATCGTTTTCCATGTCATGCGACAGCACGGTGGCGACCACCTGGGTCTCATTGCGGAAGCCGTCGGCGAACAGCGGACGGATCGGGCGGTCGATCAGGCGGGAGACCAGCGTCTCCTTCTCGCTCGGACGGCCTTCACGCTTGAAGAAGCCGCCGGGGATCTTGCCCGCAGCGAAGGTCTTCTCCTGGTAATTCACGGTGAGCGGGAAAAAATCCACGCCCGGCTTCGGGGTCTTCGCGGCCACGGCCGTGCAGAGCACGATGGTGTCGCCATAGGTGACCATCACGGCGCCGTCGGCCTGACGGGCAACCTTGCCGGTCTCGATGGTGAGCTTACGACCGCCCCACATCAGTTCGGTCTTGTGGATATTGAACATGCTTCTCTTCCTTCCTCGGCGCCCTTGGTCCTTCGGACTGACCCTGACCCCAGGCACCCGGCGGGACGGCGCCCATCGCCTCCCGCCCGGCCGGCACGACTACATCAGTCGCACGCGGCAAACCGGCGCATCGAGTCCATCCCGATGGCGCCGGCCAATCTCCGGCCTACGTTGAAATGCCAACGCCCGCCCCGGCGATCCGGGAGCGGGCGTGTGTCATCGTATCCGGAATACGGCTGCTGGCGATTTGCTTCGCGGCAGCGGCCATAGTCGTTACTTGCGGAGACCCAGACGCTGAATGATCGCGTCGTAGCGCGACACATCGGTCTTCTTGAGATAGTCGAGCAGCGAGCGGCGCTTGCTCACCATCATCAGAAGGCCGCGACGCGAATGCACGTCCTTCTTGTGGGTCTTGAAGTGTTCGGTGAGGTTGTTGATGCGCTCGGTGAGCACGGCCACCTGGACTTCCGGCGAACCGGTGTCGCCCTTCTTGGTGGCATATTCGGCAACCAGCGCGGTCTTGCGCTCGGCAGTGATCGTCATGACTTAACTCCGCGACATCAAAGGTTGAACAAACGCAGCGGGCGAACCTCGTCGGCGGAACGCTCTGCGAGGCCGACGGGCTTGCCGTCCGCCATCACCAGAAGTTCGCCTTCCGGCGGGAGTCCGGGGGCCGTCAGCGCGATCTTTACCGGCTGGCCGTGTTTGAGGCGGTCAGCCTGGGGGCCGGTCAGAACCAGGGCCGGGATGTCGTCCAGCGCGGTTTCAATCGGCAGCAGATACGCGTGCGCGGCGTCCTTTTGGCACAGTTCCTCCAGTGAATCCAGCGAAAAGGCCGCCTTTTCATCGTAGCGTCCGACCCGGGTGCGCCGGAGCATTGTGATATGCCCGTAAGTGCCTAAGGCTAAAGCGAAATCCCGGCCCAATGCGCGCACATACGCGCCTTTGCCGCAATCGACCTCGAACACGGCATGATCAGGGTCCGGAATGTCGACCAGGCGCAGCCCGTCGATGCGGATCGGCCGGGCCGCCAGCTCCACAATCTCGCCTTTCCGGGCCAGGTAATAGCTGCGCTGGCCATCCACCTTGATCGCGGAATAGGCCGGGGGGCGCTGCAGGATCTCGCCCACAAAGCTCGGCAGCATGGCCTCGATGGCGGCACGGTCGGGCCGCACATCCGAGCGCTGCGTGACGGCGCCCTCGGTATCGTCGGTTTCGGTGGCCTCGCCCCAACGGACCGTGAAGCGGTAGGTCTTGCCCGCCGTCATCACCCAGTTCACGGTTTTGGTAGCCTCGCCCAAAGCAATCGGCAGGATTCCGGTGGCGAGCGGGTCCAGCGTACCGCCATGGCCGGCCTTGGCGGCATCGGTGAGGCGACGTACGCGGGCCAGGCATTGCGTCGAGGTCAGGCCCAGCGGTTTGTCGACGATCACCCAGCCATGGACCGGGCGGCCCTTCCTTTTCATAGGTTGGGCTTTTTCATTCCTCGTCCGACGGCTTGTCGAGATCGGCCTTCACCGCCGGCTGCTGCAGCAGCTTGGTGACACGGGCGGCCTCATCGAAGCTGTGGTCGAGCTTGAAGGAGAATTGCGGCGCCACGCGCAGGTCGATCTGCTTCACGGCTTCCATGCGAATATAGGAGGTGGCGCGGTTCAGCGCGGCGATGATCTTGGGCGCATCCTTGCCAGCCAGCGGCATCACGAACGCCGTCGCCGCCTTCAGATCGGGGCTGACCCGCACTTCAGTGACGGTGACGACGAGATCGACCAGGTCGGGATCGCGGAAATGCCCGTTGCGCAGCACATCCGACAGGATATGGCGCAGCTCTTCGCCGACGCGCAGCTGTCGCTGGCTGCGCCCGCCGGGCAATTCGTCGCGACCTGAACCGCCACGCTTGCGTTGCGCCATGTGATACCCCGGGTGGAAGGCTGACGCGCGATTACAGTTCGCGCGCCACGCTCTCGAGTTCGAAACACTCGATCATGTCGCCCTTTTGCAGGTCGTTGTAGTTCTCGAACGACATACCGCAATCCATGCCCTGCTTGACCTCGCGCGCATCATCCTTGAAGCGCTTGAGGGTAGAGAGCGCGCCTTCGTGGATAACCACGTTGTCGCGCAGCAGGCGCACCTTGGCGCCGCGCTTGACGACGCCTTCGGTGACCATGCAACCGGCAACCTTGCCGATCTTGGTGATGTTGAACACCTCGCGGACCTCGGCATAGCCGAGGAAGTTTTCGCGAATGGTCGGTGCCAGCATGCCCGAGAGCAGCGCCTTCAGGTCATCGATCAGGTTGTAGATGATCGAGTAGTAGCGGATGTCGACGCCTTCGCGTTCGGCCAGCTCGCGCGCCTGCTTCGAGGCACGCACGTTGAAGCCGATGACCGCGCCCTTCGAGGCGCCGGCCAGCGAGATGTCGGACTCGTTGATGCCGCCGATGGCGCCATGCAGGAAGCGGACAACCACTTCCTCGGTGCCGAGCTTGTTGACGGCGGCCTGGATCGCTTCCAGCGAACCCTGCACGTCGGTCTTGATGACGATCGGCAGTTCCTTGGCTTCGCCGGCCTGGATCTTGGAGAACATCTGCTCGAGCGAACCGCGCGCCGAGATGGCGGAGCGGGCTTCGCGCTGCTTGCGCTCACGGAACTCGGCGACTTCACGAGCACGGGCCTCGTTCTCGACGACGACGAATTCGTCGCCGGCTTCCGGATTGCCCTGCAGGCCGAGCACTTCGACCGGCACGGCCGGGCCGGCCGAGACGACATTCTTGCCGTGATCGTCGATCAGGGCGCGCACGCGGCCCCAGGCGCTGCCGGCCACGAACACATCGCCGACATGCAGGGTGCCACGCGACACCAGCACGGTGGCAACCGAGCCGCGACCACGCTCCAGCTTGGCTTCGACCACCACGCCTTCCGCCTTGCGGTCAGGATTGGCCTTAAGGTCGAGGATTTCAGCCTGCAGCAGGATGGCTTCTTCCAGCGTATCGAGACCCATCTTGGTCTTGGCCGACACTTCGATGGACTGCACTTCGCCGCCCATCTGCTCGACGACGATCTCGTGCTGCAGCAGTTCCTGCCGCACCTTCTGCGGATTGGCAGCCGGCTTGTCGCACTTGTTGATGGCGATGACGATCGGCACGCCGGCCGCCTTGGCATGGTGGATGGCTTCCACCGTCTGCGGCATCACGCTGTCGTCGGCGGCAACCACCAGCACGACGATGTCGGTGACCTTGGCGCCACGGGCACGCATCTGGGTGAAGGCTTCGTGGCCCGGGGTATCGAGGAAGGTGATCGCCTTGCCCGACTTCATATGCACCTGGTAGGCGCCGATATGCTGGGTGATGCCACCGGCTTCGCCGCTGACCACGTCGGTCGAGCGCAGCGCGTCCAGCAGCGAGGTCTTGCCGTGATCGACGTGACCCATGACGGTGACGACGGGCGAACGCGGCACCTGCGTGCCGTCTTCATCCTTCTCGCCGCCGAGACCGACTTCGATATCGGATTCCGCCACGCGCTGCACGCGGTGGCCGAATTCACCGACGATCAGTTCGGCGGTATCGGCATCGATGGTCTGGTTGATGGTGGCCATCACGCCCATCTTCATCAGCGCCTTGACCACATCCACGCCACGCTCGGCCATACGGTTGGCCAGCTCCTGCACGGTGATGGTCTCGGGGATGATGACGTCGCGCAGGATCTTCTGCTGCTCTTCGACCGCCTGCCCATGCGAGCGCTTCTCACGCTCGATGCGGCGACGGAACGAGGCGACCGAGCGCACGCGCTCGTTCTCGTTCAGCGCCGAGGACACACTCAGCTTGCCGGTGCGGCGTTCGCCGCCCTTGGCAGGACGCAGCGTCGCCGGCTTGGCCGGCGTGACCTTGGCGCCACCCGGACCGCTGCGGCGCTTGGCACCGCCGTCATCGTCTTCATCGGCAACCGGGCGCACGCCGGTCGGCGCAGCGCCGGGCGACGCCGCCGTGCCGGTGGCGGCAGGCTGTTCCGGATTGGCCAGACGACGCGCTGCTTCGGCTTCCGCCTTCTTGCGGGCCTCATCCTCGGCCTTCTTGCGCGCATCCTCATCGGCCTGGCGACGCAACGCGGCTTCGCGCTCGGCATGAATCTTGGACTGGTCGTCCATACGGCGGCGCATGCCTTCTTCGGCAACACGACGCATTTCAGCGTATTTGCGGCGCTCGTCCTCGTTGGTGCGGGTGCGCGACTGGCGCTCCTCTTCCGACATCGGCTTGAGCACCATGCCGCTGGTGCGCGGCGGCTTGGCCGGCGTGCGATCACGGTCGCGCTCGCGGGCGGCAGCGGCACTGGTCGGGCGGACATCGCCGGTCGGCTGCGCGGTCATGCGCGGGCCGCTGCGCGGTGTCTCAACGATCCGTGCGGTGACCGGCGCGGCGGGCGCTGCTGCAGCAGCAGGCGTTGCGGCCGCAGCGGGCGCCGGCTCGGCGGCCTTGGCAGTCTCGGCAGCGCGGGCGGCCGAGGCGGCAGCCTCTTCCGCAGCCTTGGCGGCCTTGACGGCATCGTATTCGGCAATCTTCTCGGCATGCGAAGGCACATGCACGCTGGGCGCGGCAGCCTTCGGCGCAGCGGCAGCAGGCGTCGCCGCCGATGCGGCAGCAGCCGGCGCGGCACCTTCCGCGGCCTTCGAACCTGGCGGGACAATGGTGCGCTTCTTGCGCACCTCGACCGTCACCGCCTTGGTGCGACCATGGCTGAAGCTCTGGCGCACCTGTCCGGTTTCAACGGTCTTCTTCAGCTCGAGCCGCTTGGGCTTGGCTGTCTTGTCCTTGTCCTGCTCGTTCACGTCGCTCATACAGTCCGCTTCCGCCTACCGCTTCAAATCACATTCCACTGATGCCGTTGCACCAGGGGTCTTAACCTATGGCGGGCCGGGCCATTGACTAGCCGACCAGCCGGACAAGCAGCGCCAGATCGGCCACCGCCCGTCGTGTGAACGGCGAGCGTTTCAGCGCCAGCCGCCCAAGACCGAGCGGGGTCGCATCGGCAGACACCGTGTCTGCACCCGCTTGCCCTTCGGCCAGTACCAGCCCGGCGCGCCGGGCCTTCGTCACCTGGTCGGCCGCATGGGCCGTCCAGGCGTCTTTGCTGCGCACCGGCAGATCCGCCGGCAGCTGCAGCTTGCGTTTCGCGGCCCGGGCAAACAGACCCTTGGCCATCGCCGTCGCCACCGCATCCGGTGCCGGCGCGAGCCAGAGCCCACGTCCGGGAAGCCGATGCGCCGGATCCGGCACCACGCCCTCGCCCACCGCGCCGCCCACCTTGACGATGGCGAAGCGCAGCAGGGTTTCGGCTTCCGCGCGCTGGCCGGTCAGCAGACAGCGCCGCTGCGGCATCGCGCGAAACCCTCGACGGCCGGGCCTTAAGCCTGGCCGCCTTCCTCGCCTTCGAACCAATGCTGACGCGCCGCCATGATGATGGCATTCGCATCTTCATTGGAAAGTCCTTCACCGACGATCTCCTGCAGCTCATCGCCGGCCAGATCGCCCAGATCGTCGAGCGTCTTCACGCCCTTTTCGCCCAGCGCCACCAGCATCGGCGGGGTCAGGCCTTCGATACCGGCCACCTCGTCGCTGACGCCCAGCGCCTTGCGCTTCTCTTCCATCTCGGAGTTGCGCTTGTCGATATATTCGCCGGCGCGCTCATGCAGCTCGTTGGCGATGTCGCCATCGAAGCCCTCGATCTCGGCCAGCTCTTCCACCGGCAGATAGGCGAGTTCCTCGATCTTGGTGAAACCTTCGGTGACCAGCAGCTGGGCCAGGGTCTCGTCGACATCCAGCGCATCGATGAAGAGCTGGCTGCGCTCGCGGAATTCCTTCTGGCGGCGCTCGGACTCTTCTTCCTCGGTCAGGATGTCGATGTCGTAGCCGGTCAGCTGCGAGGCCAGACGCACATTCTGGCCGCGGCGGCCAATCGCCAGCGACAGCTGGTCGGTTGGCACCACCACTTCAACCGCATTGGCTTCCTCGTCCAGCACCACCTTGGCCACTTCGGCCGGGGCCAGCGCATTGACGATGAAGGTGGCCGGATCGGGCGACCACTTGATGATGTCGATCTTCTCGCCCTGCAGTTCGTTCACCACGGCCTGCACGCGGCTGCCGCGCATGCCGACGCAGGCGCCGACCGGATCGATCGAATTGTCGTTCGACAGCACGGCGATCTTGGCGCGGCTGCCCGGATCGCGCGCCACGGCGCGGATCTCGATGATGCCGTCATAGACTTCCGGCACTTCCTGGGCGAACAGCTTGGCCATGAACTGCGGATGCGAGCGCGACAGGAAAATCTGCGGGCCACGCGGCTCGCGGCGCACGTCGTAGATATAGGCGCGCACGCGGTCGCCCTGGCGGAAAGTCTCGCGCGGCAGCAACTCGTCGCGACGCAGGATCGCTTCGGCGCGGCCCAGGTCGATGGTGACGTTGCCATATTCCACGCGCTTGACCAGGCCGTTCACGACCTCGCCGATGCGGTCCTTGTATTCGGCATACTGGCGCTCACGCTCGGCCTCGCGCACCTTCTGCACGATCACCTGCTTGGCGGTCTGCGCAGCGATACGCCCGAAATCGATCGGCGGCAGCGGCTCGGCGATCACGTCGCCCACCTGGGCATCCGGATTGCGGCGCTGCGCCTCGAGAATGCCGATCTCGATGGCGTCGTTCTCGATCTTCTCGACGACCTGCAGATGGCGCTCCAGACGAATTTCACCCGACTTGCGGTCGATCTCGGCATGGATGTCGTTTTCCAGGCCGTAACGCGAACGCGCCGCCTTCTGGATCGCATCTTCCATCGCCATCAGCACGACATCGCGCTCGATCGCCTTCTCGCGGGCGACCGCATCAGCCACCTGCAGCAGCTCGAGCCGGTTGAAGCTGGTTACCGTTTCCATGGTTCCTGTTCCTCGAAACTTACCGGTAAAGACTCAATTCGCCGCCGCACTGCGTCCCGCGAGGCTCGCGGTGATCAGGTCGTCGGTGACAATCAGTTTGGCGCTGGCGATCTCGGCGACGGGAAGGCGCGATTCGCTGCCCTTCTCCTCGTCGCGCAGCACGACTTCACTGCCCTCCAGGCCGCCGATGCGGCCCTGAAAGCGCTTGCGGCCATCCAGCGGACGGCCGAGTTCAACCTTGGCCGCAAAGCCCTTGAAGCGGGCGAAATCCGCCGCCTTGGTCAGCGGACGATCCAGGCCCGGCGAGGAGACCTCAAGCCGGTAGGCGCCGCTGATCGGATCTTCCACATCCAGCACCGCGCTGACCGCACGGCTGACCTCGGCGCAGTCATCCACCGTGATGCCGCCGTCATGCGGCGCGCCGCCGGTGTCGCGCTCGAACATGATCTGCAGCACCGGGCGTTCCGTGCCCATCAGCTTGACGCGCACGAGCTGAAATCCCATGCCTTCCAGCGTGGGTGCAATCAGGTCCGCAATCCGGGTCGCCGCATCCATGCGTGCGTGGGTTCCTTACCGTCAATCCTGTCGATCTTGCTGCCGGCCCGAGGCGTCCACCGAATACTCCGGCAGAGACAAAAAATGGGCCGCTCCGGCCCATGTCCTCTTCCCGATCCAGCCATGGACCAGGCCAGCAATGTCGGAGGCTGTTATAGCGGCAAACGCGGCCAATGCAAGGCTTTTGCGCCCGTTTTAACCCTCTCGAGTCAGGGCATTCGCGGCCCGCCGCCCGGCCCATCTCCGGGCCTGTTTCCACCTGCGCTGCTGCCCCCCGCGCTGCCACCCCCATTCCTGCCGCTCTGGGGCTGCTGCACGATCCGGCGGGCGGTCAGGACCGAAAACAGGCCCAGCAGCAGCCAGAACAGCAGATTGAGGAAAAGCCCCTGCCAGACCGCAAAGTCTGGCCCCAAACCCGCCTCTGCCTCGGCGGACTCCGGCATCCCGGGTTCGGGCAAGACCGGGTCGGCGCCCCCGAAAGCCCCGACCAGCAGCGGCAGCAGAAGCAGCCCCAGGCCGGCCAGTCGGCGGTTGCGGCGCGATTTTTCGTGCAGTCCCGGTGACCATAGCAGCCAGAGTCCGCCGGCCGCGCAACCCGCCACGATCAGCCAGCGCAGGGGATGCCGGCCCGTCACCTGGCCGGGCACAGTGTCGGGCAGCACCAGCCAGGGCATCAGGGTCAGCGCCAGGAAGCCGGCCACACCCCAGGCCAAGGCGCGGTAAATGCCGGTCGAAGGCCGGTAAAGCAGGAAAATCTGCAGGGCCAGGCCGCCGGCCAAGCCGAGTGCCAGATGACGCAGCAGCAGGTAATCGCCTTCGCGCGGATCGAGCAGGCCGACCGGCATGGTCGCCACCCGGGCGAACATCAGGCCCATGGTGGCCAGCAGTGCCGCCGCGAAGGCAGCTGCCAGCAGGCGTAACGGCATCGATGCCTCTTCGGCGATCAGACCCGGGATGTCAGGATCTGCGCAGCCGATAGTAATGCGGGGTGCGGCCGGCGGATATCGCCTTCTGCTCGTATTTGCTGGCCGGCCAGTCGGCCGGGCGCCGCAGCCAGTCGGCGCTGGTTTCCGCCAGCCAGTCGAAACGCGGTTCGGCCAGGATATGGCGCAGCATCCAGCGCTGGTAATCCGGCACATCGGTGGCCAGCCGCAGCGCGCCGCCCGGCGGGATCAGCCGCGCCCAGTCGGCCAGCGTCTCGGTATTGACGATTCGCCGCCACTGGTGCCGCTTCTTCGGCCAGGGATCGGGAAACAGCGTAAAGCCGCGCGCGATGCTGCCCTCGGGCAGCGCCTTGAGCAGCAGCCGGGCATCGTCAGTGAGAATCCGGATATTGTCCGGACCGCCAGCCGCCACCCGCGCGGCAATGCGCGAGACCAGCTTGGCCACGCCGGGCTCGTAAGGCTCGACGCCGAGGAAGCCGACCTCGGGATTGGCTTCCGCCAGGGCAAACAGATGCTGGCCGTCGCCGAAGCCGACCTCGACCCAGTATTCACGCATCGGCTGCGCGAATAGCGACGCCGGGTCCAGCACGCGGCCATCTTCAGGCAGCGTGATGCGCAGGCGCGGCAGCCAGTCGGCGAAAGCGGTTTCGCGGGCGGGGGAAAATTTGCGGCCGCGCCGACGCCCGAAAATCAGGCGTCTGGACGCGGCCGCGGACTCGTCGTCAGACACGGTCGTGCTTCAGCATCCTCAGCGGATGTTGAAGGCCGACTTCAGGTCCTTGACCAGGTCGGTCTTCTCCCAGGAGAAGCCGCCGTCCTTTTCCGGCTTGCGGCCGAAATGACCGTAAGCAGCGGTGCGGGCATAGATCGGGCGGTTCAGCTTGAGATGCTCGCGGATGCCGCGCGGGCTCAGCTTCACCAACTCCTGCAGGATCTTCGAGATCTTGTTCTCGTCGACCTTGCCGGTGCCGTAAGTGTCGACATAGACCGACAGCGGATAGGCCACGCCGATGGCGTAGGACAGCTGGATCAGGCATTTGTCGGCCAGGCCGGCCGCGACCACGTTCTTCGCCAGGTAGCGCGAGACATAGGCGGCCGAACGGTCAACCTTGGTCGGATCCTTGCCCGAGAAGGCGCCACCGCCATGCGGGGCCGCACCGCCGTAAGTGTCGACGATGATCTTGCGGCCGGTCAGGCCGCAATCGCCGTCCGGACCGCCGATCACGAAGCGACCGGTCGGATTGACGTAGAAATGCTCGTCATCGCACATCCAGCCCTTCGGCATCACCTTCTGCACATAGGGCTTCACGATGCGCTTGATGTCGCCGGATTCCAGCTCGCGGCCCTTCTTGTCCTTGGCGGCATGCTGGGTCGAGACAACGATGGCGGTAGCGCCGGTCGGCTTGCCGTTCTTGTACAGCAGCGTGACCTGGCTCTTGGCGTCGGGGCCGAGCAGCGGCTCCTTGCCGCTGTGGCGGACGGCGGCGAGCGCCGACAGGATGTTGTGCGACAGCTGCAGCGGTGCCGGCATCAGTTCCGGCGTCTCGTTGCAGGCATAGCCGAACATGATGCCCTGGTCGCCCGCGCCTTCATCCTTGTTGCCGGCGGAGTCGACGCCGACGGCGATGTCGGCCGACTGGCCGTGCAGCAGCACATCGACCTTGGCGGTCTTCCAGTGGAAGCCCTTCTGCTCGTAGCCGATCTTCTTGATGGTGGCGCGCGCCACCTCTTCGATCTTCTTCTTGTTCACCGCGCCCGACTTCGACACCAGGCTCTTCGGACCGCGCACTTCGCCGGCGATGACGACGCGGTTGGTGGTGGTCAGGGTTTCGCAGGCGACGCGGGCATACGGATCTTCCTTCAGGAAGAGATCGAGCACGCCGTCGGAGATCTGGTCGCAGACCTTGTCCGGATGGCCTTCGGAAACCGATTCACTGGTAAACAGATAGGAAGAACGCGCCACGTTTATGTCTCCTCAAGCGGCCGCGCCAACCGGCCCGAAGCTGGCGAATCCCCGCACCGGTCGCTTGGCGAACGCCGGGATTGGGAAAACGCGAAAGTCCGGTTATTTCGCAGAGGTTTGCGCGGGGGTCAAGCCAAATGGCGTGACCCTGATGGGGCATGACCCGGTTCGGACGGACCGTACAGGGCCTGGCGGGTCAGCTCGCCAGCGCCGCTTGGGGGGCCGCCGCCGTCTGGCCGGCCTCACTGCTGCTGCCATTCATCGCCCAGACGAGGTCGATGATGCGCCGTCGCAGGCCCTGGTGGGGCAGGCCGCGGAAGGCTTTCAGCAATTCCACATCTTCCCGCGTGATAGAAGCGGTCGGGCTGTCGGCCGGCACGGCGGCGCTCAGTGTGCGGCCATCCCGGGCGGTCACCGGCTGGCCTTCCAGCCCCTCGAAGAAATAGGCCGGCGGCACATCGAGCAGCGTGGCGAACTGATACAGCCGGCTGGCGCCAATGCGGTTGGCGCCTTTTTCGTATTTCTGGATTTGCTGGAAGGTCAGGCCGACCATCTGGCCGAGGCGATCCTGACTCATGCCGACCATGGTGCGGCGCAACTTCAAACGATTGCCAACATGCACATCAACCGAGTTCTTCGGCACTGAACTGCCCTCTACTCTGTACGGTAATCACAAACACGCCATCGAATAAACCTGTCGCAGCCAGCAGGGTCAATGCTTTGCGCGCCGGAGCAGTGCAACAAATGCAGCGAGCAGACTCACCATCGCAAAAGCGAGCAGAGGTCCGTCGCCGATACGCGCATAAAGTGGGCGCTGCGCAATCGCGAGCGGTAAACCGCCATCGACAACGCCGATTTCATCGAGGCCGAGCCGCGCCGTGATGCGGCCATAGGGATCCACGATGGCGCTGATGCCGTTGTTGGCGGCGCGCACCAGCGGCAGCCCCTGTTCGACGGCGCGGAATTTTGCAGCGACGAGATGCTGATACGGGCCCGAGGAACGACCGAACCAGCCATCGTTGGTGAGGTTGAGCAGCATGCCAGCTGCCGGCGCACTGCCCTCGCGCGGCGGCATCGATTCATCGGGGAAGACCGCTTCGTAGCAGATCAGCACGCGCGCGAAGGGCAAACCGGGAATGGCAATCGGCGAGGCATCGCGACCAAAAGAGAAATCCACCGCGCCGGCCGCCACCGCATCGAGGCCGAGCGGCTTGAGAAGCTGGCGGAATGGCAGGTATTCGCCGAACGGGACCAGATGCACCTTGTCGTAGCGCGCGGAAATCTCGGCATCGCTGCCGAGGGCGAAGACGCTGTTATAGATCGCGATGTCGCGCGGATTGGCCGAAAGCTGTTCGCGGCGCGGCGCACCGGTGATCAGCACCGTGCCAGGCGCGAGCCGCTGCGCCAGTGCATCGCGCAGCCCGGGCTCTTCCGCCAGCAGATAGGGGATTGCGGTCTCGGGCCAGATCACATGCGTGAGCGGCTTGTCGGATGGCCGCAGGCTGAGCGCGACATGCTGCTGCAGATGCTGCTGGCGCAGGTCGTCCTGCCATTTCAGCGTCTGCTCGATGCTCGGCTGCACCAGCCGCAGATTGACATCGGGCTGCATGGCGACATCGGTCGGCACGCGCAGCGCGGCCAGGCCCATCGCAACGATCAGCAACGCCGGCAGTGCGAGGGCAACACGACGGCCCGACACCGCGATGGCAAGGCCGCTCGCCGCCAGCATGGTCAGCAGACCCAGCCCCTGTGCGCCGATGAAGGCGGCCAGCTGCATCGCCGCCGGCCAGTCGCCCCAGACATAGCCGATCAGGTTCCACGGAAAACCGGTGCCGACATGGCCGCGCAGCCATTCGCCGACCAGCCAGCCGAACGGCATCAGCAGCATGTAAAGCGCACGATTGCCGCGCGCGATCAGCCAGGCGAACCAGGCGCCGGTGGCGGGGAACACCGCCAGCACGATGGGCAGGCCCAGCACCGGCAGCGGCAGCAGGATTGCGAATTTCGCCGCATCGACGAAGAAGGAGATGCCGATCCAGTAATGGCCGGCGACGAAATAGCCGTAGCAGAAAGCGAACAGCGTGAAGAAACTGCGGCGGCGTGCGGGCGTATCAACACCTCCGTCATCGAGCAGCAGAAGCAGAGTGAAGCAGACGAAAGCCAGCGGCCAAAGCGACAGCGGCGCCTGCGCGGTGGCCAGCACCACACCCAGCAGCAAGGCCGCGCCATAGCGGCGCCAGCCGCGCAAGGCCTGCCAGCGGGCGGCGATATCGCGCAGCTGACTCATCGGGCAGAAAATGGGATTCCGGCTCGCGCGGAGCCTGTCCTCGGGCTGTGCGCAGCACAGACCCGTGGGCTTGGCCGGAATGACGATTGAATCATCCCGTCACCCCGGGCTTGACCCTGGGTCCCATTTTTATGGATCGCGAAATGGTGCCGATTAGGCCGCATCGGCGCTGGATTGCGGCGCCAGCTGGCGGATGCGCACGCGTTTGACGCGGCGCGGATCGGCTTCGAGCACCTCGAAGGACAGACCGGCAGGATGCTCGAGCAGCTCGCCGCGCAACGGCACGCGGCCGAGATGCGACACAATCAGGCCGCCCACGGTATCGACGTCGCTGTCGTCCTCGGGATCGAGCAGGCTGCGGCCGAGTTTTTCTTCCAGGTCGTCGATCGGGCAGCGACCGAGCGCTTCCAGCACGCCATCGGCGCGCTGGATCAGCATGCCGCTGGCCGCCACGTCATGCTCGTCGTCAATTTCGCCAACAATCTGTTCAACCAGATCCTCGATGGTGACCAGGCCATCCAGCCCGCCATATTCATCGACCACGATGGCCATATGCACGCGGGTGTCGCGCATCTCGCGCAGCAGTTCGAGCACCGATTTCGACGGCGGCACCACCAGCAGCTTGCGCATCACCTTCTCGAGCGAGAAGTTGCTGCGGGCGCCGGAGAGATAGGGCAGCACATCCTTGACATGGATCATGCCGATCACGTCGTCGAGATTGCCGCGATAAATCGGCAGGCGCGAATGCTCGGCATCCACCAGCGTCTTCACCAGCTTCTCGAATTCGATCTCCAGCGGCACGGCGATGATATCGGTGCGCGGCACGCGGATTTCGCCGACGCGCAGCTCGCCCACTTCCAGCACATTGCGCAGCAGCGCGCGCTCGGCGGTTTCCTCAGGCGTCGCGCTGTCGTCGGCATGCTCTTCCAGCAGCTCTTCGATACTGTCGCGCAGGGATTCATCGCCGCGACCACGCAGCAGCGACAGCAGCCGCTTCCAGAGCGTGGCGCCGTTGTCGCGCGTCTCGCTCATGCTTTTTTCTTCCGTGCGACGGCTGCTGTCTTCACAACCTTCTTCGCGGCTTTCTTCTTGACGGTTTTCTTCTTGACGGCCTTCTTCTGGGCGGCCTTTTTCTTCGTGGCCTTCTTGACCGGGCTCGCCATCCTGTAAGGATCGGCAATGCCCATGCCGGCCAGAATCTGGGTTTCCAGCGGCTCCATCGCCTCGGCCTGCTCGTCGTCCATATGGTCGTAGCCGATCAGATGCAGCACGCCATGCACGACGAGATGGGTGACATGATCAGCCAGCGTCTTCTTCTGCTCGCGCGCCTCGCGCCTGCAGGTGGCGAGGCCGAGCGCGACATCGCCGAGATAGGCCGGCGGCTTGGCGGGATCAACGGCGTTTTCAGCCGGGAAGGACAGCACGTTGGTCGGCTTGTCCTTGGCGCGCCAGCCGGCATTCAGCTTGCGCATCTCATCGTCGTCGGTGAGCAGGATACTGAGCGAGGTCTTCGCTTTGGCCGGCAGTTCGGCCTTCAGGGCCGCAACAACCGCGCGGCGAACCGCGGCGGCCGGATTGGGCAGCGCCGCACGCCAGGCGCTGCTGGCAATGCGGATATCGATCTCGATACTGGAACCGTCGGGCATGGTGCAGTGCTTTGTGGCAAATTCGGCGGCTCAGTTCAACCTGTTGGTCTTATCCACGACGGGGCCGTCCAGCCGCATCGGGACGTGTCAGGCCGAGTTCCTGTTCATGCGCCGAATAGGCCCGCACGATCTTGGTGACCAGCGGATGACGCACGACATCCGCTTCGCCGAACCGCACGAAGCCGATGCCCTCCACGCCTTCGAGAATATCCAGCGCATGACGCAGACCGGACGGCACGCCGATCGGCAGATCGATCTGCGACAGGTCACCGGTGACAACCAGGCGCGAATTCTCGCCCAGGCGGGTCAGCAGCATCTTCATCTGCACCGGCGAGGTATTCTGCGCCTCATCGAGAATCACAAACGCATTCGCCAGCGTGCGGCCGCGCATGAAGGCGAGCGGCGCCACTTCGATCTCGCCGCTTTCCAGGCCCTTGGCCACGCGCTCGGCCGGCAGCATGTCGTAGAGTGCGTCGTAGAGCGGACGCAGGTAAGGATCGATCTTGTCGCGCATATCGCCCGGCAGGAAGCCGAGGCGTTCGCCGGCTTCGACGGCGGGGCGCGACAGGATGATGCGGTCGACGCGGCCCTCGACCAGGAAGTTCACCGCCATGGCGACGGCCAGATAGGTCTTGCCGGTGCCGGCGGGGCCGAGGCCGAAGACCAGTTCGTGCTTCTGCAATGCTTCGAAATACAGTTTCTGTGTATGCGAGCGCGGCAGGATGATGCGCTTCTTGGTACGCACCGCACCATCCGGCACCGGCCGGTCGTCGCGGATCAGTTCCGCCTTGTCACGCAGCTTTGCATTACCACTCACTGGAGCATTCATCGGACCTCCCTGGGTCATGCGGATGGCACCATCGACATCACCCATCTCCAGTTCGGCGCCACCTTCGAGGCGCCGGTAGAGATCGGTGAGAACCTTTTTCGCCTGCGCCTGCGCGTCCGCGGCCCCGGTGATCATCAGCCGGTTGCCGCGCGAGGCGACTGCCACGCCGAGGCGTTCCTCGATGCGTGCCAGATGCCGGTCATGCTCGCCGAACAGCAGCGCCAGCAGGCGGTTGTCATCGAAATCAAGAAGGGTCGACTGGCCGGAGGTCTCCGGACCGCGCGTATCGCTCACAGGCTTCAGCCTCGTTGCTTCCAAGAGATGTCCGTGCCGCGCCCGGGTCACGCAGCCTCGCGCCGGGCGATCTCGCCGGCAAGCGAATTGGCATAACCGCCGGTGATCGTCACCGGCAGGCGGTCGCCGATCTGCAGCGCCGGATCGGCGACATAGATGGCCTGCATATATTGCGAATAGCCGATCAGCTGGCCGGCCTGACGACCCGGCCTCTGGAACAGCACATCCAACTCGCGGCCCTCGCAGGCGCGATTGAAGGCACCCGACATCTCCTGCAGCAGGGCCTGCAGCGCCTGGAGCCGTTCGGAACTCACGGCATCGGACACCTGCCTGCCCAACAGGCTGCCCGGCGTGCCGGGACGGTTGGAATATTTGAAGGAATAGCCGGCAGCGAAACGCGCCTCGCGCACCACCTTCAGCGTGTCTTCGAAATCGGCGTCGGTCTCGCCGGGGAAGCCGGTGATGAAATCGCCGCTCAGTGCAATATCAGGCCGCGCCGCACGCAGCTTCTCGACCACGCGCAGATAGTCTTCGGCGCGATGGCCGCGATTCATCGCCTTCAGCACGTTGTCCGAGCCGGCCTGGATCGGCAGATGCAGGAACGGCATCAGGCCTGCGACATCGCGGTGCGCGGCAATCAGCTCGTCGTCCATCTCGCGCGGATGCGAGGTGGTGTAGCGCCAGCGCAGATACGGATGCGATTTGGCGAAGCGGTCGTTGAGCACGCGCAGCAGGCGGCCGAGCGACCAGACTTTTCCATCCGGACCTTCGCCATGCCAGGCATTCACATTCTGGCCGAGCAGCGCGATCTCCTGCACGCCGGTGGCGACCAGGCGGTCGGCTTCGCGCAGGATGGCCTCCGCGGGCCGGGAATATTCGGCGCCGCGCGTATAGGGCACGACGCAGAAGGTGCAGAATTTGTCGCAGCCTTCCTGCACGGCGAGATAGCCGACCGGGCCGGGCGCGTTGCTGATCTCGTCGGGGAGATGGTCGAACTTCGAATCGGGCGGGAAATCGGTGGCGAGAATGCCGCGCCCGCCGGTGCCCTTCACCCGCGCGCGTTCGGCCCGCGCCAGCAGCTCGGGCAGCTGGTGATAGGCCTGGCTGCCGACCACGAGATCGACAAACGGCGCGCGGTTGATCAGTTCCTTGCCCTCGGCCTGCGCGACGCAGCCGGCCACCGCGATGGTGACGTCGCCGCCTTTCGCCTGGGCGGCATGTTTGCGGATGCGCCAGTGGCCCAGTTCGGAGAAGACCTTCTCGGCGGCTTTTTCGCGGATGTGGCAGGTGTTGATGATCACCATGTCGGCGTCATCGGGCGTCTCGGTCTTGGCGTATCCGAGCGGTGCCAGCACGTCCGCCATGCGGGCGGAGTCGTAGACGTTCATCTGGCAGCCGTGGGTCTTGATGAACAGCTTTTTGGCCAAGTCCGGGTTTCAGCGGGGCGGGTACCTTGGATCGAAGCGATGATCCGGCGGGGCGCCCCAGACGCTCCTTGTGGATGAATGACGACCGAATCCGAGGGTATCACCCGAATCGCCGCAAGGAAAGCAGAACCGCAGCTATTGCGCCGCAGCGTCACAGATTCTTCACAGTAGAATCAAGCAGTTAACGGAGTACTGGAAACAGGCACCCGTCTTTTAGGCCGTGCTTGTGCGGGCTTGAGGCAGGCCTGGCCCGGCTTTGGGCGGGCTTAGCGAGTCCTTGTTTCGGCTTATCGCAACCTTATAGCACCCTTATTTTGGCTTATTCCGTGAAACATTGAAAAATTACCTTGTGAAACAGTGACTTGTTCCAAGTTCAGATGGCGGCTGGCCGCGGATTGTCAACCCCGCGCCGCCGCTTGCGGGCCCAGATCAACACGCCGGTCACCGCCAGGGCTGCCGTCACCAGACCCATCAGCGACACCAGAATGCGCCCCGGCAGGCCGAGGATGCGACCCGAATGCACGGGAAATTGCGCCTGGATCACGATATCCGCCGCCGTGCCGGTGCCGGGCAGGCGCTCGCCCAGCAGGCGGCCATCGGCGCCATCGAAATAAAGCCGGGCCGCGCCAAGGCCGGGCGCGCCGCGCTCATGGCCGGGATGGAAGTAGCGCACCTGATAGATGCCGTAGTCGGCGGCATAGAGCAGCGCGCCGGGCGGGATCGTCCAGCCCCGGCGTTCGCCTTCAGCCATCGCGGCGGCATGGATGGCGCCATAGCTGACGCCCGGTTCGATCGGCATGGACTTCGGCCGCGGCCGGCGCTGCTCATAGGGCGTCGGGGTCGGCTGCGAGACCGCAGTCAGCAGCGGATGGAAAATCTCGCGATACAGATTGAGTGAAAATCCCGAAACGGCGAGCGTGAACAGCAACAGCCATGCCCATAATCCGAAGGCCCGATGCCCCTCGAAGACGATGCGATGGCCATCGCCCGACCGCTTGATCAGCCAGGCCGGTTTCCAGTACCGCCAACGCCACTTTCGCGCCGGCAGCGTGAGCCAGATGCCGGTGACGCAATGCAGCGACCAGCAGAGCGCGATCGTGCCGGTCACCCACAGGCCCAGCCGTTCGATGCCCCACAGGCCCGAGAGATGCAGATGCTGATGCAGGCGGTAGATGAAGGCGACAACCGTTTCGCGTGTGACCGGCCAGACCGCATTGCGCGCCCGCCGTCCAAGTTCGGCACCGGTGAACGGATCGACGAACACCTGATCATATGTCAGAGCGAAAGGCCGGCCGCTGGCCGGATCGAGACGCGGCGCGACGAAGAAGGACTGCGACCGGCCGGGCGCGGGCTGCAACGGAAAATACGTGACCCGCAGGCGTGGATCGCGCGTTTCCAGCTGCTGCGCCAGGATGGTGGCCGGAAGCGCCGGACCGCTGCCGCTCGCCTGCAGCAGATGCGGGTTGAGCAGCAGGTCCAGCTCCTCGTTCCAGGCGATCACCGCACCGGTGATGCCTGAAACGCAGAGGAATCCGGCGAGCGCCAGCCCGATCCAGCGATGCAGCAGGCCGATGCCGCGACGTATCGTCATCGCACCGGCCATCGGCCTCAGAAATCGAAGCTGGCCGAGAGCAGCACGGTGCGCGGATCGCCCTGGCCGAGACCGCCGAAGCTGGAAACACCCGACCAGTAATCTTCGTCCATCACATTGCGCATGGTGAGACGCAGGGTGGTGGGCGTGTTGACCAGCATGGTCTGATAGCGCGCCCCGAGATCGAACCGCACCCAGGATGGCACGCGCTGCGTATTGCCCGCATTGACATACTGGTCGCTGGTGTAAACCAGCCCGCCGCCGAGCGTCAGGCCGCTCAGGAAGGGGGTATCCCATTCCAGGCCGAGATTGGCCTGAACCTCTGGTACGCCAACCGGACGATTGCCGATATTGGCGGCGGTCGCCGTCTTGGTCAGTTCCGCATCGAGGAAAGTGACGCCGCCCAGCACGCGCAGGGTCGGCAGCAACTCGCCGAAGGCGCTCAACTCGACACCGCGGTTGCGCTGCTCGCCGCCAGAGGTGAGCACGTTGTTCACCGTCATGCTGGACGGCTTGGTGATTTCGAACACGCTCAGCATCGTGGCGATCCGGCCGAAATCGACCTTGACGCCGGCCTCCTTCTGCTTCGAGACATAGGGTGCCAGCGCCTCACCCGCATTCAGGGCCGGCGATGTGGCGACATCTCCCTTGCTCAGCCCTTCGATGTAATTGGCGTAGAGCGACACGGCCTGCCACGGCTTGACCACCAGACCCGCCATCGGCGTGTTCACTGACTTGCCATAGGCAGAGGTGGTTGCGCCGGTGGTGGTGGAATAGTTGTCCGAGTCCACAGTCTGATGCCGCACACCCAGAGTCAGCTGCACGCGCTCTTCGAGCACCGACAGGGTGTCGGCAATCGCCACGCCGGACATCGTGGTTTCGGACGTTTTTGGTACGCGCACCGGCTCGGCCAGTTGCTGCGCCGGCGACGAGGTCGGGTTGTAGATATTCGACGTGATCGCCGTGCCGTTGGTCTGGCCGCGCGACTGGGTATCCTGGTACTGCGATGCCTGCAGCGTGACAGTGTGGCTGACCATCGCGGTGTCGAAGCTGCCGCGCACGCCACCATCGACGACAAAGCGTTCTGTCTCGAACACGTTATAGGCCGGGGTGGTGGTGGTGTTGCCGGACGCCGTGGTGATCGAGGGCGTGCCGAAAATGCGGTCGACGCGGGTGACACCGCCACCGACATTGGCAAACACCGTCACCGCCGGCGTGATATCCAGTTCGGTGCGCAGCAGGCCGGACTGATCGGTGATTTCCGACCATTCCCAGCTCTGCATGATGTTGCGATGGCTATCCGGCGCATTTGGTACAGGCAGGCCAGTATTCGAAAAGAACAGCGGCCGCGACGGCGCATTGATCTTTTCATCCTGGTTGATCAGGTCGAGCGTGCTGCGGAAGCGTTCACCGCGATAATCCGCCGCCAGTGCGCCGACAAAGGCTTCGCGCGACTGGTTGTCGAGCTGGGTATCGCCACCGGCAAAGCTGCCATTGGCGCGGATGCCGAATTCCTTGTTCTCGCCATAGCGGCGGCTGACATCCACCTTGGTGCCGAGCTGGCTGTCTTCGGCGAAATCGAAGGTCAGCCGCGTCAGATCAGTATCGCCGGCGCGTTTGGGTACGATGTTGATGGTGCCGCCGATGGCGCTGTTCGGCGCCATGCCGTTGAGCAGCGCGGTCGGCCCTTTGATGACCTCGACGCGCTCGGCATAGTCGGTCAGTACGCGATAGGTGGAGGCCACGCCGAAGACGCCGTCGAAGGAGACATCGCCGGAATTGCCTTCGTTGATCGGAAAGCCACGGATGAAGAAGGCATCCAGAATGCCGCCGGCGTGACCGGTGAGACGTACGGAGGAATCGTTGCTCGCCACTTCACCCAGTGTGGCGGCCTGCTGGTCGGCAATCTTCTGCGCAGTGTAACTGCTGGTGCTGAAGGGCGTATCCATGATGTCGCGATTGCCCAGCAGGCCGAGACGGCCGCCGCGCGCAACCTGACCGCCGGCATAGGTTTCGGGCAGGGCCTGCGGCGCCGCCGGACTGCGCTGCCCCTCGACCACCACCGGCGGCAGCACAGTTGCGCCGCTGCCCTGCGGCGCTTCCACCAGCGTCACGGTATTCGCACCCGTGGCGCGATAGGTCAGGCCGGTGCCGTTCAGCAGCCGCGCCAGCGCGTCGGTCGGCGTGAAGCTGCCGCGCAACGCCGGCGCGGTCTTGCCCTGTGCCAGTGCCGCCGGATAACCGACCTGCCAGCCCGAGCTGCGGGCGAAGCTGTCGAGGGCGGCGGCCAGCGGCTGGGCCGGGATGTCAAACTGCTGCTGCGCCGGGCTGTTTTGCCCGCTTCCTTGGGCCACCGTCTGGGCCTGCACGCCCGGCTGCAGAACAGGACCAAAAGCCATGGCGCTGCCCAGCAGCAGCGCACCACGCCACGAATACCGCATCACACTCATCCCCCAGATATAGCTTTACGCAAACGCCTCGCATTTGCATCCTGAATCCCTGACGTGCGGGAGGGGCCGGACCTGAAGCAGAATTCTGAAAAAATTCAGCGCGTGAGGATCAGCAGACGACCGGCATAGGACGCCGCCGTCGCGCCGGTTGCCGCCGCCAGCGCCGCGACCACCGCCGGCGGGTCGTCAAGCCGATAACTGCCGGAGACCGGCAATGCAGCCAGATCGGCGTCGCGCACCCAGATCATGCCCGGCCAGTAGCGGTTGAGTTCGGCCAGCACCGCGCCCAGCGGCCGATCGGTGAAGACCAGGCGGTTCTCGGCCCAGGCGAAGTCCGCCGGGGCCAGCGACTGCGGCTGCACGCGGCCAGCCATGACCCCCTGGCCTGCCTGCAGAACCTGCCCGGCCTGGCCCGGCGCCGTCACCAGCACCTCGCCCGCGCGTACGGAAACCGCAGCGCCCCTGTCATCCCGCGCCACGGCGTAAACCGTGCCGAGTGCCTGCGCCGTCGTCTCCCCCGCTGCCACGGTAAAGGGGCGCGCCGTCTCGGGCTGCACATCGGCCAGCAAGGTTTCGCCTGCACCACTGAACTGCAGCAACGCACCAACGCCCAGCAGCAGGATGGCCGCTGCGGCTGCACGATGGAGCCATCGCGCGCGCGGCGTAGCGATCTTCACGGGGCCAGCGAACAAGGCCGCCGTCAGGTCCGGATCCCGCCACAACGCCTCGATCTGCGCATATGCGGCGGCATGGGCCGGATCGGCGTCGCGCCAGCGTGCGAATGCCGCATGGGTTTCCGCGTCGGCCTCGCCGCGCAGCCGCGCGAACCAGTCGGCGGCTTCCTGTTGCAGGGCATCGTTGCGCGAAGGAGACATATCCATATGACGTGCGGGGCGGGTCATACCTGAAGCGGATATCAAGCCGTATCGACGGAAAGACAGTGTTTCAGGGCCTGTGCCAGATCCTTGGCAATGGTGCGTTCGCTGACGCCGAAGCGGCGGCCGATCTCTGCGAGCGGCAGTCCGTGCAGACGATGCAGCACCAGCACCTGACGGGCACGCTCGGGCAGATCGGCCAAAGCCGCCTGGAAGCGGCGCACGCGGTCGCGGTCCAGCATCTGCCTCTCCGGCGACGGCTCAGCGGCTGGCGCCGCTTCCACCGCTGCGTCCAGCGCGGCATCCGGCCGCGGATGCACCAGGGCGCGGACCTTCTGCTTACGCAGGTGATCGAAGGCCAGGTTACGGGCGGTCTGATAGAGGAAGGGCTGCAGGTGCTGCACGTCGCCGGCCTCGGCGGCCGCGGCAACCTTTACGAAGGCGTCCTGCGCCAGATCCTCGGCGATATGCCGATCACCGGTCAGCCGCGCGAGCAGCCGGATCAGCGTCTGGCGCTGGGCCGAAAAGATGGTCGCGAACTCGGTTCGCGCCGCGCCAGATGCAATCTCGTCCGCCACTCTGCCCCCAAATACGGGGGCAAATTATGATAATTGCGAACGATTCGCAAGTTCTCGGAAGGCCGTCTGCCGCTTACGCGCGATCCGCCAGGAACTCGGGCGGCAGGGCGGGCTTTTGCGGCGGCGTGCGCTGGCCGGGCTCGCGGCCGGCATTGATATCGCTCAGGCCCTCGAGAACCCTTTGATGGCACCAGGCGGCCAGGCCCTTGCGGGAGTTGAACTGGTCGATCGTGGCGGGCTGGTGGAATTCCACCACCGCCTCACAGGGACCGGCCTTGAGGAAGCGCCATAGATGCGGCACCAGATCCTCGTCGCCGACCCAGGCAAATAACGGCATCCAGCGCCGGCCGACCGGCATGTAATTCAGCTTGGCATAGCCGAGCGAGACCGGCTGCACGGTGAGTTGCTTGTCGCCGACCGGGCGTTCGGCAGCGGCAAAGAAGGCCGACTTGAAATTGTGGATGCGCAGGCCGTCCGACGAGGTGCCCTCGGGGAACAGGATCAGGCTGTCGCCGCTGGCCAGCCGCTCGATCATCTCGTCGCGATGTTCCGCGGTGCGGTGACGCTTTTCGCGTTCGACAAAGACGGTGCGCTGCAGCCGCGCCAGCGTGCCGAAGAACGGCCAGGTGCCGACTTCCTGCTTGGCAATGAAGCTGACATTGGGCATCGCCGCCGACAGCACGACGATATCGAGCCAGGAGATGTGATTGCTGACGAACAGCGTGGGCGCGGCAGCCGAAGGCTCGCCCACCTTGCGCACCTTCACGCGCAGCAGCCAGGCCACCGTGCGGTGATAGAAATACGGCAGGCTGCGGCGCAGCGGCGAATTGAGCCGGAGCAGCAGCATCTGCACGGGGATGAGCAGCATCGTCCAGACCAGGAAGACGCTGAGAGTGAATACGGCGCGGGCCGTCATCGGAATTGGGCCGTTATGTCAAAAATGGACGTGATACGCGGCAGGGCAGAGCAAGGCGTCAGGCCTTGCCCTTCTTGCCGTCCTTGTCGTCGAGCGGGACACCGAACAGTTCGAGCCGGTGATCGACCAGCTTGTAGCCCAGGCGGGCCGCGATGCGCTCCTGCAGCGCTTCCAGTTCGGGATCGTTGAATTCGATGATCTTGCCGCTGCGGGTGTCGATCAGGTGGTCGTGATGCGATTCCGGCATCTCTTCGTAGCGGGCGCGGCCATCGCCGAGATCGAGACGGCTGAGAATGCCGTTTTCCTCGAACATGCGCACCGTGCGGTAGACCGTGGCAATCGAGATACGCGGATCGACCGCCACCGAACGGCGATGCAGCTCTTCCACATCGGGATGGTCGGTGCTGGAACTGAGGACGCGGGCGATCACACGCCGCTGGTCCGTCATCCGCATGCCGAGTTGTTCGCAGAGTTGTTCGAGGCGGCTGCCCATGCGCCGAACGCCTTCTAATTAGATGAGAATCCCTGTCAGACTGACCGGGTATTTATAGCATGGCCCGCCGTCGGATGAAACGTGCAGGCGGCCTGCTTCAACAATGGGTTAACGGCAAAATGCCTTACCGGCCGCGGCGTCCCTTGCCCAGGCCGATCTTCTTGGCCAGCACCTGGCGGCGGATCGCATAGTTCGGCGCCACCATCGGGTAATCCGGCCCCAGGCCCCAGCGCTCGCGATACTGGTCCGGCGTCAGATTGTAATGGCTCATCAGATGTCGCTTCAGCATCTTCAGCTTCTTGCCGTCTTCCAGACAGACAATGTAGTCCGGCGTCACCGATTTCTTCACCGGCACGGCCGGCGCCGGCCGATCGGCCGTACCTGCTGCGCTCTCGGACAGCTCGGCGCCGATGCCGGCCAGCGTGCCGTAGATCTGGCGGATCAGCGCGGGCAGCTCGGCAGCATCCAGCTTGTTGTTGGAAATATGTGCGGCGACGATCTCGGCCGTCAGCGCCAGCAATTCGGATCGGTCGGCGGCATCGGCCATGATCTGGCTCCTGATTGCGGCAAATAAAACGTCTGGACGGGCGCAGTATACAGGGAGCGCATTCAGCAAAGCCAGCGAGGCACCACTGCCTTTTGGTGCCTTCTGGCATGCCAGCGCGACTTCACTGCAACTTATACTTTATGCGCTCGCGCAGATTCACTTGCGCATCAGAATGGCATCGCGCGACAGGCCAGCGGCATCGCGGTAATAGCCGGGCCGGCGACCGACCTCGGCAAATCCGGCAGATGCATACAATCCGCGCGCGGCCACATTGCTCTCGGCCACTTCAAGGAAGCACTGCTGCGCGCCACGGCCGGTGACCTTGGCAAGTCCGACCGTCAGCAGACGGCGTGCCACGCCCTGGCGCCGCAACTGCGGCTGCACCGCCAGCGTGATGATCTCGGCTTCGTCGGCGGCAAGGCGCAGCAGGATGAAGCCGACCGGCTGCTCGCCCTGCAGCGCCAGCAGCGCCAGCGCGCCCGGCATCGCCAGCAACTCGCGCAGGCTCGTCTCTGTCCAGAGTTCTGTCGACTGCCCCGCAAAGGCTTCGGCATGCAGCGCGGCCAGCACCGCGGCCGCTTCAAGGCCGCATGTCTGGATGTTGAGCGCGGGTTTCTGCGCGGCGGGCGGCGCGACCGCCGACGGCAGCTTCGCATCTGGCGGACGGATATAGAGCGGCGCCGGTGACACTGCCGGTCGCGGGCGGCTGGCCGCCAGCCGCGCCAACAGCACCGGATCTGGATCGGGCGATACGGCAGACAGCTGCAGGTCGTCGCGTTGCGCGGCGGCCTTCAGTAACTCGCCACCGCTGCCGACCAGTACGGCCGGACCCGTCGGCAGGATGCCGGGCGCATCGGCGATGTTGAGCAGCTGCGGTTCATCCAGCGCTGCGCCGTCAGAAGCAAAACACTGAATGTAAAGTTCGTCGCGTTTGGCGTCGATCACGGCGATGGTGTTCAGGCCGGGCTGCGCGGCAGCGGCGGCGAGAGTCTCTGTGGTGGTGATGCCCCAGACCGGAATCTTCAGCGCCAGCCCGAGCGCGCGCGCGGTTGCCAGCGCGGTGCGGATGCCGGTGAAGGAGCCCGGCCCGATAGTGGCGGCGATGCCATCAAGCTGCGCCAGTTCGATGCCTGCGTCCAGCCGCGCCTGTTCCAGCAGCGGCAGCAGCCGTTCGGCATTGCCCTTGCCGCCGGCCGACACGACGCAGGCCAGCGTGCGGTCACCATCGATGATGGCGACAGAGCAGGCATTGAGCGCGGTATCGATGCCGAGCAGCTTCACGAAGCCTGGCTCCGGTGATAGGAACATGAAACCGTCATCCTGGAGTCTGCCGCATGCCGCTCGTAGACATCAAGCCGCCCGACTTTCCGGTGCTGCTCGACCTGCGCTATGCCACGGCCGACAACCTGACCGGCGCGCCCATATACAGCCGGCCGGCCTGTTTTCTCAATACCGAAGCCGCCGACCTGCTGCGCAAGGCCATTGCACTGGCCGGCCAGATGGACCTGCAACTGAAGATCTTCGATGCCTTCCGCCCCACCGAAGCCGCCTGGGCGTTGTGGAACCACGATCCCAATCCGGATTTCCTGGCCGACCCACGAAAGGGTTCGCCGCATTCGCGCGGCGCCGCGGTGGATGTGACGCTGGTCGACGCAGATGGCGAAGAACTCGACATGGGAACCGGCTTCGATGCCTTCACGCCGCTGGCCTTTCATGGCTGCCTGGAGATCACGCCGGCGCAGCAGGCCAATCGCGCGGTGCTGCTCGGCCTCATGACGGCGGCGGGCTGGGACTTCTATCGCAATGAATGGTGGCACTACCAGCTATTCCAGCCGCGCCGCTATCCGCTGCTGTCGGATGCAGCCGCCGGCACTTCGATGATTTCGCCCGCGAGCCAGCGCGCGGTCTCCTCGTAAGTCGCCTTGCCGGTCAGCGCATCGGCGAGCAACTCGCCAATCAGCGCGCCGAACTTGAAACCGTGCCCCGATGTGCCGCAGAAGGCGAAGCCACGCCGGCCGAGCTGGCGGAACTGGAATTTCTCGTCTGTCTCCACGTCGTAGAAACAGACCTTGCTCTGCACCACGCGATACTGCGCCAGATCCTGGATGCGATGCCGCGCCTTGGCGAGAATGACTTCAATCTCGTCCGGCGTCGCCTCGCGATTGCCATCGGGATCGGCCGTGGGCCCGAAACTGTGGTCGCTGATTTTTAACCCCGTGCGCATGCCGTCGCGGGTGATACGCGGCGGCACCAGATAGAAGCCTTTCGTCTGGCCGATTTCCAGAATCATCGGCGCCTGATACCAGGCCGCAGCGAGATCGGCCGGCGGCTGCAGATAGACCACCACCTGGCGCGAGGGCCGCGCCACCGGCGCCAGATCGGGCAGCAGCTTCGAGGTCCACGGCCCGGCAGTGACCAGCACATGATCGGCCTGCAGCACGGTTTTATCGCCGAGCGTGACGGTACCCTTTTCGGCATCCACCGCGACGACAGATGTATTCGTCAGCAGGGTGACGCCGCGGTCGCGCAGATGCGAACTCAGCGCCGCGACGATGGCTTCGGCGAACAGCACACCACCCGAGGGACAGAAGAAGGCATCCTCAAGTCCCGCAGCCTGCAACATCGGCCAGCGCCCGCTGACGCTCTCGGCATCGAAGGCGAGATGCTCGACATCTTCCGCCGTCAGCGTTTCGGTGCAGGCCTTGGCCCAGCCATCGCCCGCGCCGCTCAGCACCAGCGTGCCGGTCTCGGCATAGAGCGTCATCTTCAGATCATGCCAGAGGCGCTTCCAGGCGTGATAGGAATGCCGCACCATGCGGGTATAGCCGCGCTGCGCGCCATAGGGGTAGCGGATCAGGCGATGCTGGTCGACCGACGAGCCCAGCGGATGGGGCAGCGCGCCCTGCTCGATCAGCACGACATCATGGCCGGCTTTCTTCAGCGCGCGCGCCGCCGAAAGCCCCATGATGCCACCGCCGACGATGATGCTTTTCATGTCTGCTGGCCCTCGACCACCAGTTCGGCCGCCGCCAGGTCTTCGAGTGCGAGGCCGACCGACTTGAACAGCGTGATCTCGGCGTCGTTCTGTCGTGCGGTCACATCGGCGCGGCACAGATCGAACAGATCGCCGCGCACGTCTTCGGCTTTGAACTGCCCGGCCTTGATCGGCGTCACCAGATCGCCGGGCTCTTTCAAAGCCCCGGCACGATTGTCGACATAGACCGAGCTGCGCGACAGTGCCGTGGCATCCGTCTCATGCATCTCGGGCGTGAAGGCCCCGACCAGATCAAGATGCGCACCGGGCTTCAGCCAGTCACCGCGCACCAGCGGGTCGCGCGACAGCGTGGCGCAGGAAATCGTATCGGCGGCACGTACGGCGGCTTCCAGATCATCGACGACGACCACGCCGAGATCGCGCAGATCCGCCGCGGTCTGTTCGGCGCGGGCGCGGTTGCGGTTCCAGATTTCGATGCGGGTATAGTTCCGCACGGTGCAATGCGCGCGGATCAGATGCGGCGCCAGAGAGCCTGCGCCGACCATGAGCAGATGCCGCGCCTCCTGACGCACCAGATAGCTGGCGGCGAGCGCCGAGGCGCAGCCGGTCCGGCGCAAGGTGACGGCCTCGCCATCGATGACGGCCTTGGGAAAACCGGTGCGTGCATCGAGCAAAAGATACGTGGCCGCCACCGAACCATGGCCAAGTTTCGCATTGTCGGGGAACACGCTGACCGTCTTGATGCCGATATGGCGGCCCGGCTGCCAGGCCGGCATCAGCAGCAATGTGCCGCCGGCGCCGCCGTCAACAGCGTCAATGTGAAACCGGCTGCGCAGCGGCACCTCGCCGCCCGCGCGGAAGGCCTCACGCAGGTGAGGGATCAGCCTGTCATACGGCAGGGCCGCATGAACGGCAGCGGCATCGATCGAACGCATCTGGACAGCCTGTGATCAGACGAGAGGGGACGGCGGCGGCAATTGCGCGCTATCCGTGGCGGCGGGCTTGGCGGTTTGCAGCGCCTGTCGCGCCTGTCGCTGCTTTTCCGCTTCGGCTTTGCGGCGCGCCGACGACCAGGCATTCAGCCGGCCGATCACGACACCAAAGATGAGCCCGACGAAAAAGACAGCGAAGACGAGCAGATAGAGCGGCAGTTCGATGACGAACGGCAGCGGATCGACGCTGACCGTCACTGCGTCCTTATTGGCGACGGCAAAGACGATCAGGATGAGAAGAAGCAGGGCGCCGATGAAAACGCGCAGAAAGCGCATGCGGCACCTCCAGGAAAAAACTATTCAGCGTCGACGGTTTGCTTGCCCGACAGATTGAGCTTCTGGCGCAACTCTTTGCCGGTCTTGAAGAAGGGCACGAATTTCTCCTGCACTTCCACAGCCGTGCCGGTGCGCGGATTACGACCGGTGCGTGCGGGCCGCCGCTTGACCGAAAAGGCTCCGAAACCGCGCAATTCGACACGGTCGCCGCGCGACAGCGCATTGGCGATCTCGTCGAAGATCGTGCCGACGATGCGCTCGATATCACGCTGCGTCAGATGCTGGTTACGTTCGGCAAGACGATTGATGAGTTCGGACTTGATCATCGGTTTTCCCTGCGCAGCGGCCGCGGGCCCCTCGTTCTTTAGTCAGGGTGCCAAAGGGAAACCAGTCCGTCAAGCCTAAGCCGTTCGGAGATAAGGCTTTTTCCTAGGATGGCGTCGAAGGCCCGGCTGCCGAGCCCGTCCAGCATGCCGGCCGGCGGCTCCGGCGGGATGTCGCGCAGGGGCAGGTCGGCCGGAATCTGGTGGGTCCGGGCCAGCCAGGCGCGGGCCTCGGCCACCCCGCCCAGGCCATCGATCAGCTTGTTCTGCAGGGCCACCCGGCCGGAATAGACCCGGCCATCGGCCAGCCTGGCCACCTCGTCGCGGGGCAGGTCGCGTCTGTCGGCCACCAGGTCGACGAACCAGGCATGGGTCTCGTTGACCATGGACTGGATCTGGGCGCGGCCGGCCGGGCTCATCGGCCGGGTCGGGTTGGGCTCGGCTTTCAGCGCGCCCGAGGTGATGGTTTCGGCGCTGACGCCGACCTTTTCCATCAGCTTGGAGAATTCGGCGGTCTGGAACAGCACGCCGATCGAGCCGGTCAGCGAGGTTTCGCGCGCCAGCACATGATCGCCGGCAATCGCCACCATATAACCCGCAGAGGCGCCCAGCGTGCCGATCACCGAGACGACCGGCTTCTGCTCGGCGAGCCGGCGGATCGCCTGGAACAGCGCCTCGCCGCCATAGGTGCTGCCGCCCGGGCTGTTGATATGCAGGATCACCGCATG
Source organism: Alphaproteobacteria bacterium (assembly GCA_018336035.1). GTDB lineage: Bacteria > Pseudomonadota > Alphaproteobacteria > Ferrovibrionales > Ferrovibrionaceae > Ferrovibrio. Next base: position 69,226 of record JAGXRD010000085.1, read on the forward strand.
GATGCGGTCGTCCTCGCCGGCCTCTTTCAGCTTTTCCAGCCACCAGTCGTTTTCGGCGATCACGCCACTGATCTCGAGCCGGGCGACATGGACCTGGCGCTGCGCCAGCAGATTGCCGGGATCGAGGCGCCAGAGGCCGATCAGGGCCAGGACCAGCAGGGCCAGCACCGCGACGATGCGCCAGCGGGTGGCACGGCGGGCAAGGGTACGGCGTTCAAGCCAGGCGTCGGTATCGGATGACATGGGCTAAACTTAAGTACCGATAGGGTTTTTGCCAAGGGGCCAACTACAGGGGCCGGGACAGAAGCGGACCGGCCGCGCTATGGTTCCGCCATGCTTCGGCTTCTGTCCCTTCTTCTTCTCCTGCTTCCCCTCCCGGCTCTGTCACAAATTGGCGGCGTCGCGCCCAGCTATACCGAACGGGCGCTCTCGGCCACGCCGCTGGATCACGCCATCCGGCAGCGCCACTGGGTGCCCGGCCTGAACCAGGGCTATGTGCCGCAGGGCCTGACCTATACCCGTGGCACGCTATTCGTCGGCACTTACCTGAGCACCGAGCCGCAGACCAATCGCGGCCCGGCGAAGATTTTCGCAGTCGACCCCAAGAACGGCGCGGTGATCGGCGGCTTCGACCTGCCGGCCAGTATCGGCCATGCCGACGGACTGGCGGCGACGCCCGATGGCGGGCTGCTCTATCTCGCCGACAATGGCCGCGCGCTTTACGCCTTCGATCTTCCCAGATCGTTGCAGGCCGGCACGGCCATCGCCGTGGGCGAGCCGCGCAAACTGGACAAGGACCCCGCGCTGGGCAGCAATTTCCTGAGTTTCGACGGCAGGCTGTTGTGGTTCGGCCGCTACAGCCGCGACGATGCGTCAGCGCGGCTGATCGCCGCCGATCCCGCCACGCTGTTCGGCGGCAGCACGCAGCCCTTCCGTGCCGCCGAGGCGGTGCGGAGTCTGACGCTGCCCTTCCATGCCCAGGGCGCGACTTTCGATGCGCAGGGCAATCTGTGGCTCAGCGCCAGCAACGGCCGCATGGGCAGGCTCTATCGCATCGACACGCAGACCGGCGCGGTGCTGGCGCAGCATGAGGCGATGGCGGGACTGGAAGACCTAGCGCGCGGCGAAAACGGCCTGCTGTGGGGATCGGGCGAAGCGGGATCGCAGCGCTGGAACAGCTGGGCGACATTTTATCCGCTGCTGTTTTCCTTCGACCCCGCCGCGCTGCGCTAGATCGGCCTGCATCAGATCGGATCGAGCAGGCCGCGCAATGTCGCCTGCAGCACGCCCTTCTCCAGCGCCTCGACGGCGATCTGGCGTTCGCGCGAGGGCGGCGGCTGATGGCCCTGGTCAGCCGCGCTGCTCCAGCTGATCGAACTGAGCACCATGGCGGCACGCGCGCTGCCCGGCTCGGCGGCAATGGGCAGCAGCAGATGGCGCACGCGACTGGCGCCCTCCTCGGGGAAGCGTCGCGTGTTGTCGACATAGAGTGGCTGGCCGCGCTGGATCACGCTGGAATAAATCTGCTCCAGATAACCGCGATACTCGCTGCCGTCCGGATAGAGATCGCGGCTGGTCTTGCCGGTGGTATCGCGGCGGAAGCGCTGCACCAGTTCGGTGCCGACCAGGCGGAAACGCACTTCGATATCGCTGCCGGAGGGCTCGACCAGCATGAGATGCGGCAGCAGCCGGCGCGGCATGTCGAGCGGATCGATGGCGGTGCGTGGTGGCAATGGATAACCGCCCCGCTTGGCAGACCAGTAGGCAGCCAGGTTGAGTAGGATGCGATCGTCGGCAAACGGCAAAGGAAGACCAGACACGGAACTCAAAATCTCAATGCCGACGAAACGAATCGGACTGCGGTAACATGATCCGACTGTCAGCTATTCTTCATTCCGATTCAATGAGTTACAACCAGTCCGCGTATCGGCGCACGATAAATATCGCTCCGTGACGGAAACACCGCCTGACTTCGTAAGAATCCGTCAGGATGTTTCGAGCAATTGCTTCAGCCGGGCCAGGGCGAGGCGGATGCGCGACTTCACGGTGCCGAGCGGCAAATTCTCGCGTTCGGCAATGTCGCGATGCGACAGATCGGAGAAAAACGCCAGCTGCAGCAGATGCAGTTGTTCCGCGGGCAGGGTCTGCAGCACCGCGCGCAGCTGTGCCTCATCCTGCAGGGCCATCATCTGGGTATCGGCCGCGGGCTCGGGATCGGGCACCAGCGCGGGATCGTTGGGATCGAGTTCAGGCCGTTTTTCGCGGCGCAGACGGTCGATCCGCTTGTTACGCAGGATGGTGAACAGCCAGGTGGAGACCGAGGCTTGCACCGGATCGTAGCTGGCGGCGCGGCGCCAGGCGCTGATCAGGCTTTCCTGCGTCAGCTCCTCGGCCACATCCTCGGCCACCCGCAACCGCAGCAGATAGGCTTTCAGGCGCGGGGCAAAATGCTCGTAAAGCGCGGCAAAAGCGGTCCGGTCCCCCGCTTCGGCCACGGCGCGCATCAACTCCGCCTGCTGCTCCCGATCCATCCGCCAATGGTGCTGAAAACCGGGATATAAAGCAAGATTACCAAAGGTTTACATATCAAATCGTAATGCCCGACACAGAGTGCAGTGCAAACGCCATGATCTCGCCATGAAATCGGGTGGAAATCGCGCATCGCCACAGCTATGTTCGCCGCCATGACCGACAACAAGGCCCATCGACCGGCAGCCTCGCTGCCCGCCTCGCTCCTCCTGTTGCCTGCGATTTCTCTCGGGCTCCTGCTGGGAGCCGTACCCACTGCTTTCGCCCAGGCGAAGAAGCCGGCTGCCCCTGCCACCGAAACCAAACGGATCGGCAAGTTCTCCGGCTGGGATGCCTATGAGCATACCGACAAGGGCGCCAAGCTCTGCTACCTGCATGCGCAGCCGCAGAAGAAAGAACCCGCCAGCGCCAAGCGCGGCGAGATCTACCTTCTGGTGACGCATAAGCCGAAGGAAAAGATCCGCAACGAGGTCAGCATCTATTTCGGCTACCCGCTGAAGGACGCCATCCCGGCACAGGCCGTGATCGGCCCGACCACCATCGAGATGTTCACCCACCAGGAAGCCGCCTGGGCCGCCGATGCCGCCACCGACCAGAAGCTGGTCGATGCGCTGCGCAAGGGCAAGACGCTGGTGGTGCGCGGCGAATCCGGTCGCGGCACCAAGACCACCGACACCTACGACCTCGACGGTTTCGGCCAGGCCTTGCAGGCCATCGACAAGGCCTGCGGGGTGGGAGCCACCTCGTGACCAGGTCTGTCGCTATTGTTGAAGACGTGCGCGTGGGCGACCGCGCCCTAGCGACTATTGGGCAACCGACCAGTGACGGCGCGCCCGTTGAACTGCTCGGCCTGACGCGCGCGGAAATCGCCGCCGCCCTGGTCGCCAGCGGCGAAGCCGAGAAATCGGCCAAGATGCGCGCCAACCAGCTGTGGCACTGGATCTACTATCGCGGCAGCCGCGACTTTGCCGAGATGACCACGCTGTCGAAGGAGCTGCGCGAGCGTCTGGCCACGCGGTTCAGCGTCGGCCGCCCGGTCGCCAGCAAGGATCTGCAGAGCACCGACGGCACCCGCAAATGGCTGCTGAGATTCGCCGACGGCGAAGAAGCCGAATGCGTGCATATCCCGGAAGAAGACCGCGGCGCATTGTGTGTTTCCAGCCAGGTCGGCTGCACGCTGACCTGTAAATTCTGCCATACCGGCACGATGAAGCTGGTGCGCAACCTGAATGCCGCCGAGATCGTCGGCCAGGTGATGCTGGCGCGCGACCATCTGAATGAATGGCCCTCGCCGCCGGACGGCCGCATGCTGTCCAACATCGTGATGATGGGCATGGGCGAGCCGCTGTACAATTTCGACCAGGTCGCGAAAGCCCTGAAGATCGTGATGGACAATGAGGGCATCGCCATCTCGAAGCGCCGCATCACGCTGAGCACCGCCGGCGTCGTGCCGATGATCGAGCGCTGCGGCACTGAGCTGGGCGTCAATCTGGCGATCAGCCTGCATGCCGTGCGCGACGATATCCGCGACGTGATCGTGCCGATCAACAAGAAATATCCGATCAAGGACCTGATGCAGGCCTGCGCCAATTATCCGGGCCTGAGCAACGCGCGCCGCATCACCTTTGAATATGTGATGCTGAAAGGCGTGAACGACACGCCGGCCGACGCCAAGGAGCTGGTGCGGCTGCTGAAGGGCGTGCCGGCCAAGGTGAACCTGATCCCGTTCAATGCCTGGCCGGGCGCGCCGTATGAATGTTCGAGCGACGAGGCGATCCGCAAATTCAGCGACATCGTGTTCAATGCCGGCTATTCCTCGCCGGTGCGCACGCCGCGCGGTCGCGACATCATGGCGGCCTGCGGCCAGCTGAAATCCGACAGCGTGAAACGCAGCAAGGCCGATATCCTGCGCGAGCAGGCGGCCAAGGAAGCTGCTGCTACCGCGGCTCCGGCGGCCTGACCGCATGCGTCGCGCTTTCCTTGCCGGTTTCTCCGTCTTTGTGATCGCCTCGGCAGCACAGGCGCAGATGCCCGGCCCCAATCTGGCGCCGTCGCCGGCCTTGCTGAACGAGACCCAGCAGCAGACGCCGCTGATCACCGCGCCGCAGCAGGCCATCGACGACCGCACCGCCTTCAACAGCAGCGAACGCTGGATCATCCCGACCTTCTACGTACGTGTGCGCGAAAAGCAGCGCCGCGCCGCCCGTAGCAAGAAATACGAACGCGCGCTGCCTGCCGGGATCGCCGCCGCGCCGGCCAAAGGCGACCTGCTGCCAGTGACGATACTGGCCTCACTCGATCGCCTGCCCGGCGTATTGCTGCGCGAACTGCCGCCGGCCCGTCCGAGCACCGACCGCATCATGGTCGGCAAGGATATCCTGATGGTGAACACATCGACCGGCGAAGTGCTCGATGTGCTGCCCAATATTCTTTATTAGCGCCTGAAGAAGCCGACCAGCTCGGCCAGTTCGGTCGACTGGTGCGCCAGCGCCTGCGCCGAAGCCGTGGTTTCCTCGACCAGCGCGGCATTCCGTTGCGTCGCTTCATCCATCTGCGTCACCGCCACATTGACCTGCTCCAGTCCGGTCGCCTGTTCGCGGCTGGCGGCGGCGATTTCGGCGATGATATCCGACACGCCCTGGATCGCCGCATTCACTTCGGTGAGTGAAGTCCCCGCCTGTTCCACCAGACCGGCGCCGCTGCGCACATGGCCATTCGAGGCCTCGATCAGGGTCTTGATCTCCTTGGCGGCATTGGCCGAGCGCTGCGCCAGCGCGCGCACCTCATGCGCCACCACCGCGAAGCCCTTGCCGGCATCGCCGGCGCGCGCGGCTTCGACGCTTGCGTTGAGAGCAAGAAGGTTGGTCTGGAAGGCGATCTCGTTCATCACCGCGATGATGTCGCCGATCTTGGCCGCGCTCTGCTCGATCTGGCGCATGGCGGCGATCACGCCCTGCACGACGTCGCCGCTGATCGCCGCCTTGTCGCGCACATTGTGGCTGAGGGAATCCGCCCGCGTGGCATTGTCGGCATTCTGCTTCACGGTGGCGGTGATCTGCTGCATCGTCGCCGCCGTCTCTTCCAGCGCCGCGGCCTGGCTCTCGCTGCGCTGCGCGAGGTCCAGGCTGCCGGCGGAAATCTCGGCAGACGCCGTCTTCACCGCCACGGCGCTTTCGGCCAGACGGCCAGAGAAATCGCCGATCAGCCCGGCCATCGCATTGGTGCTGTCCTTCAGCTGCGCGAACAGTCCGGCATAGTCGCCTTTCACCTGGTGGCTGAGATCGCCGGTGCCGAGCGCCGCCGTCACCTGCGCCATTTCCTCCATCATCCGTTGCAGCAATCCGGCGAAGCGGTTGAGCTGCTGGCTGAGTTCGAGGAAGAAGCCGCTCTTGCCCTCCTGCGACAGCCGGCTGGTGAGATCGCCAGCGAGCAGCCGGTTCACCAGATCGGTGACTTCGGCCGCCGAGACGCGCTCACGCGCTTCGGCCTCGGCGCGTTTCAGCTGTTCGCCATCGCGCAGCACCTGGCGGTCGCGCGAGGCTTTGCGCCGCGCCGTCATGCCCTGCTGCCAGTTGCGCCAGTCGCGCCGCAATTGCGCCAGCCGCCCACCGCCACCGGCCAGCAGCCCGACTGCGCCGATCACCGGCAGGCCGAGCAGCAGGCAGAAGCCGAAAGCGCCGGCCATCGGATCGGGTTTTTGCGCCAGCAAAGCCGCGCAGCTGGCGCGCAGGTCTTCCGCCACACGGTCGCGCACGCGCACGATCTGGTCGATACGCTGGGTGGTGACCTGAAACCAATGCGCCGCGGCAATGCCGCCGGTGGAATTCCCATGGGCATAGCCGTCGTAGATCGCGGCGCGCAGCTTTGTCACTTCGGCAAAGGCCGGGCCGGCATTCACTTCGTCAAAGATCGCGATCTGGTCCTTGCCGGCATGCGACTTGAACACCGCGAAATCGGCCTCCTGCAGGAAGCCGAGACTCATGAAACGCTGGAACACCGCCAGCTCGAATTTTCCCGAGGCCAGCGCCGCCGACCCGGTGGCGCGCTCCTGCGCTGATTTTTCCAGGCCCTCAAGCAGCGCGAGATAGGCATCCAGCCCGCGCGCCAGCGCCATATTCTGCAGCAGATAACCCAGGCTGCGCACGCTCTCCAGCGCCTGGCGGATCGGCGTTGTCCAGTTGGCGAAGGATTGCTGCGTGCTGACCTCCAGCCGGTCGATGGCCTCGCGCAGGCTGCGGGCGGAATCGAGCGTCTGGCTCAGCGTGGTGCCGGCCGCGACCAGATCGCGCAGACGAACAGTGTCGTTGCAATCCTGCAGGGCCGCGCGTAACGCCAGTACCTTTTCATCCAGGCTGGCGCGTGCGGCTTTCAGCTGCTCGCGGAATTCCCTGCCACCGCTGCCGAGATACAATGCGCTGGAGCCGCGTTCGCGCTGTAGGTCATGGCACAGCGCACCGACGGCGACGGCCCAGGCGATGGCTTTTGCCGCCGCGGGTGCCTCGGCCGCAAGCTGACGGGAATCGAACATCTGGCTGGCGGCATAGCCGACGAAACCGAGCGCGGAGAGACTGCGCGACCTGCTGTTGCCATCACCCGACATACGCCACTCCTATCGCTTTTTGCGATGCTGACATTCTGTTCAAAATCGAAGCATGATCCGTGCCAAGAGCACGTTTTCGGGGCGCGCCCGACCTCTTCTGCATCGCCCGCGTGCAGAAGCGGCCATGAAAAAAGCGGCATGCCTGTAAGGCATCCCGCTTCTTTTTCAGACCGTGCCTTAAGCGGCGCGCAGACTAGTAGCGCTTGTATTCGAGATATTTGCCGGTCATCACGATCTTGACGCGATCGCCCTTCGGATCGGGCAGGCGCTCCATCGTCATGTTGAAATCGATCGCCGACATGATGCCGTCGCCGAATTCTTCGTGGATCAGTTCCTTCCAGGTGGTGCCATAGACCTGCACCAGCTCGTAGAAGCGATAGATGGTCGGATCGGTCGGCGGCACCTGCGGCAGCGAGCCGCGATAGGGAATCTCGCAGAGCAGCTTTTCTTCCATTTTGCCCAGACCGAGCAATTTGGCTGCTTTCGCGGCCTGGGCCGGCTCCAGCTTCATCTGGCCGAGCAGGGCGGCGGTGATCAGGATATGCGATTCTTTCGGGTCGATCTTCTTGGCAATCGCTTTCCAGGTCAGACCCTTCATGCGTTTGGCATCGCAGATTTTTTCGGTAACGGCTTCGCGCTTCACGGTGGTGTCTCCTGTTTTCTTTTGTGGCGAGGGTTATTCAGCGGCCACGCCGGTGGCGGTGGCTCTGATCTGGGGCGGACGCTTGGCATCCCAGTTGGGCGGCGGAACGAAATTCTTCGAACGCCGGACCAGGAAATCGAGCAGGTGGTTGCGCATCGGGTAATAATCCGCGAGCTGGTGCAGCGTCTCGCGCGTGCGCGTTTTGGGCAGCGTGTTGACCAGAATCTCGGCAATGCGGGCACCGGGACCGTTGGTCATCAGCACAATGCGGTCGGCCAGCAAAATCGCCTCATCCACGTCATGCGTGATCATGAAGACGGTCAGATTGGTGGTGGAGCGGATGCGCAGCACTTCGTCCTGCAGCGTGCCGCGCGTCAGCGCGTCGAGCGCCGAGAAAGGCTCGTCCATGAGAAGGGTCTTGGGCTCGATACTGAGCGCGCGCGCAATGCCGACGCGCTGCTTCATGCCACCTGACAGCTGCGACGGTTTCTTGTCTTCGGCGCCGGTCAGATTGACCATGGCGATATATTTGCGCGCATGTTCGGCGGCCTCGAACTTGCTCCATTTCGGCCAGCGCGACTGCACCGCGAACATCACGTTTTCCAGCACCGTCATCCACGGCATCAGGGCATGGCCCTGGAACACCACGGCGCGATCCAGGCTGGGGCCTTCGATGGCCTTGCCATCGAAGATAATCCCGCCTTCGGTGGCGTGATCCAGCCCGGCCATCACGTTCAGCACGGTAGTCTTGCCGCAGCCGGAATGGCCGATGACGCAGACGAATTCGCCCTTGTCGATGCCGAACCACAGGTCCTCGAACACCGCCTGGTCGTTGCCGGGAAACTGGCGCTTGAGCGCTTCGACCGAAATGAAATGCTGGCTCATGACGCTACTCGGTGAAGGTGACGAGGCGGGTGAGGAAACCGAGCAGCTGGTCGAGCAGCATGCCGATCACGCCGATGAACAGGATCGCGTTGATCACATTGGCAATGGAAAGATTGTTCCACTCGTTCCAGACGAAGTAGCCGATGCCGGTGCCGCCGACGAGCATCTCGGCGGCCACGATCACCAGCCAGGCAATCGAGATCGAGATGCGCATGCCGGTGAGAATGGTCGGCGCGGCGGCCGGCAGGATGACGCGGAAGATGGTGCGGAAAGTGCCGACCTCCAGCGTGCGGGAGACGTTGAGCCACTCTTTACGCACATTGGCCACCGCAAAGGCGGTATTCGTCAGCATCGGCCAGACCGAGCAGATGAAGATGACGAAGATCGACGAGATCGCGCTGTCCTTGATCGTGTAGAGCGCCAGCGGCATCCAGGCCAGCGGCGAGACCGGCCGCATCACCTGAATGAAGGGATCAAGCGCCTGACGGAATAGCGGCGACAGTCCGATCAGGAATCCGAGCGGCACGGCAACGATGACGGCGAGGCCGAAGCCGAGCGCGACACGGCCGATGGAATAGCCGAGCTGGATGCCGATACCCTGATCGTTCGGCCCCTTCACATAGAAGGGATCGGAGAGATGACCCCACAGAATTTTCGCCACATCCAGCGGCCCGGGCATGGCCGACTTGCCCTGCGTCGCCGTCAGGCCCATCAGCTTGGCATATTCCGGGTCCATGGCCTGGGTCTGACCCACGCCTGCGGTGGCGATATGCCAGGCCGCAAGCATGGTGATCAGGAGCGCCACCGAGACCACGGCGGCGCGCAGGCGGAACGACATCTTCATCACTGTGACTCCAGTCGATCCGCCCGATCAGACCCGCTTGATCTTGAACGAGTTGATATACTCGGCCGGCTTGGACGGATCGAAGGCCTTGCCCATCACCGAGAAGGTCTTGTACGGGCTCGATGGCGGCGTCAGGCCGACATCCTGCATCAGCTTCTGGGTGTCGGTGGCGAGGAAGACCTGCTCGGCAACCTTCTGGTAATCGACATCGCCCTTGAGCTGGCCCCAGCGCTTCATCTGCGTGAGAATCCAGATGCCGAAGCTCTGCCAGGGGAAGGGCGCGAAATCGATGCGATCCGGCACGCGCTTGATGTTGCCCAGGCCGTCGGCGTAGGTCCCGGTCAAAACCTGTTCCACCACCGTCACCGGCTGGTTCAGATAGGCGGCCGGCGCGATGGCTTCGGCAATCTGCTTGCGGTTCTCCGCCTTGGTCGCATAGGCCGTGGCTTCGATGATGGCGCGCAGCAGGGCGCGATAGGTATTGGGGTTGGTGGTGACGAATTCCTGGCTGGCGGCAAAGGCGCAGCAGGGATGGCCGTCCCAGATTTCCTTGGTCAGCAGATGGATGAAGCCGACGCCGTCATAGACCGCGCGCTGGTTGACCGGATCGGGCGCCAGGAAGCCGTCGATATTGTCGGCGCGCAGGTTGGCCACCATTTCCGGCGGCGGCACCGAGCGGATCTGCACATCGGTATCCGGGTCGATGCCATGTTCGGCCAGGTAATAGCGCAGCAGGTAATTGTGCATCGAATAATCGAACGGCACCGCGAGCTTGAAGCCCTTCCATGACTTCGGATCGCGCTTGTCCTTGTGCTTCATCGCCAGCGTGATCGCCTGGCCGTTGATGTTTTCCACCGCCGGCATCGTGTAGGGGATCGGGTTCGATCCGGTGCCGGTGGTGATCGCCAGCGGCATCGGCGACAGCATATGGGCCGCGTCGTATTCCTTGTTGATGGTCTTGTCGCGGATCACCGCCCAGCCGGCGGTCTTGATCACGTCGACATTCAGGCCGTGCTTGGTATAGAAGCCCATCGGATGCGCCATGATGATCGGCGTGGCGCAGGTGATGGCGATGAAGCCGACCTTGAGGTCCTTCTTTTCCAGCGGGCCTTTATCCTGGGCGAAGACTTCGCGGGCCGTCGCCAGCGGGAAGAACTGCTCGATGGCGGCCAGCAGCGTACCGGCGCCGATGGTGTGCAGCACGCGGCGGCGGGTCATGTCGTCGGGGATCAGGGCGCGGACCACCGCCTGGTCGACCGCATTGGTCAGGCGCTTTTCCTCATCCGCCGCCACCGCCAGCTGCTGGTCGCGCTGCAGCAGCGCCAGTTCGGCATTATGTTCGCCAAGGGTGCGATGGGCGCCGCAGGGGCAGGCCGACAGGTCGGCCTTGGTGTCGAACGGATTCTTGAACAGCGACATGGTCGGTATCCCCCTGAGATTGGCTTGCCTGCCTCAGAAAGGAGCAAGGACTGTGCCAGCCCTGCTGCAGTGCAGCGTTTCGCTGCCAGCCCCGCGTAAAACCGGCATTAATCAGGATACCGCCCGGAGCGGCTCATATTACGAAAATTCGTAGTATACGAAGCTTCGTAGTATGGATTACGATATTCCGTAATGAGTGCTGCAATCACCCTTTCCCCTCCGGCCGAAAGCGCAGACCCGGTTTTCGAGGGCGCGCCGCAGGCCATGCTGGTGATCGACCCGGCCAGCGACCGCGTGCTGGATGCCAATCCGGCCGCCTGCCGGCTGTTCGGCTATGACCGCGAGACGCTATGCGCCACGTCGGTGACCGCGCTGCATCCATCTCAAAGACCTGACCTGATCGTGTTCAGCCAGGCGGTGCTGCAGAAGGGCCGCTGGTGGACGCGCTCCCTCACGCCGCGTCATGCCACCGGGCGCGAGCTGAAGGTGGAATATGTCGGCGCGGCATTTGGCAGTGATGGCAAGCTGCTGCTGACCGCCACCGATCTGGAGGAACTGCGCCGGCGCAATGTCGATGCGGAAGCCGACTATTATGTGCGCGGCGGCCTGGCCGAATGGCAGCGCGTCGAGCGCTTCTTCCGCGACATCGAACGCGAGAACCAGCTGATCCTGTCTGCCGCCGGCGAAGGCATCTACGGCGTGAATGCGGAAGGCAAGACCACCTTCGTCAATCCCGCCGCCGAACGCATGCTGGGCTACACGGCCGAAGAACTCGTCGGCCAGGACATCCATTCGATGGTGCATCACAGCCATGCCGATGGCTCGCATTATCCCGGCCATGACTGCCCGATCTATGGCGCCTTCCGCGACGGCCATATCCACACCGTCGGCGACGAGGTGTTCTGGCGCAAGGATGGCACCTCCTTCTGGGTCGAATACACCTCGACACCGATCCGCGACCGTGGCGCCGTCGTCGGCGCCGTGGTGGTGTTCCGCGATGTCAGCCTGAAGCGCGAAGCTGACGAGAAGCTGCGCGCTGCCCTGGAAGAAGTGGAAAGCCTGCGGCAGAAGCTGGAGCTGGAAAACGCGTATTTACAGGAGGAAATCCGCGCTGAGAGCAATCATCGCGGCATCATCGGCACCAGTGCGGCAATCCAGAGCGTGCTGCGCCAGGTGGAACTCGTCGCGCCGACCGATGCCACCGTGCTGGTGACGGGCGAGAGCGGCACTGGCAAGGAACTGATCGCACGCGCCATTCACGAGGCCAGCAAACGCCTCGACCGGCCACTGATCCGCGTCAACTGCGCCGCCATCCCGCGCGAGCTGTTCGAGAGCGAATTCTTCGGCCATGTGAAGGGCGCTTTCACCGGCGCCCTGAGAGATCGCATCGGGCGTTTCGAACTGGCCGATGGCGGCACGCTGTTCCTCGATGAAGTCGGTGAAATCCCGCTCGAACTGCAGGGCAAACTGCTGCGCGTGCTGCAGGAAGGCCAGTTCGAGCGCGTCGGCGAGGAACGCACGCGGCATGTCGATGTGCGCGTGATCGCCGCCACCAACCGCGACCTGAAATCGGAAGTCAGAAAAGGCCGCTTCCGCGAGGACCTCTATTTCCGCCTCAATGTGGTGCCGATCGAATCGGTGCCGCTGCGCGAACGCCGTGCCGATATCCCGCTGCTGGCGGCGCATTTCCTGCGCGGCACCGGCCGCAAGCTGAAGACCGAAGGCCTGCGGCTCAGCGAAGGCGACATGCGGCGGCTGGCGGGCTACGACTGGCCGGGCAATGTGCGCGAACTGGAAAACATGATCGAGCGCGCCGCGATTCTGGCGCGCGATGGCCGCCTGCGAATCGAACTGCCCGACAGCGCGCACCGCCCGGCAGCGGTCGCCGTGGAAAACACCGCCGCGCCGTCTCTGCTGACCGATGCCGACCGCCGCGACCGCGACCGCGCCAATATCACCGCCGCCCTGCAAAGCTGTGGCGGGCGGATTTTCGGTCCGAATGGCGCCGCCGCCCTGCTGGGCGTGAAACCGACCACGCTGGCCTCGCGGATCAAGGTGCTGGGCATCGACAAGGGCAGTCTTGCCGAAACCGCGGGCAACTAGCCCGAAATCTGGGCAATGGACAGCCGGCCCTGCCCGCATGGACGGCTAAAGCCTTCAGACATCTTGCAGATTTACGACGCCAATTGGTGACTGGAGACACAGCGCGGGACGCCGCGATCTGGCCGTAATTGCCCGTCATGAATAATCCGCTCACCTCCAGGGCACTGCCGCCCTATCTGGACGTTGAGCTGTCTCAAAAGGTACCTGCCGCCCCATGCGTTTCGCCGCCGTTGTCATAGCCGCCCTGTTGGCCTGCGCCGCAGTCTTTCCTGCATCGCAGGCCCACGCGCAGGCAACGGGCAAGCCGGCGGATGACCAGTTGAAGCTGACCATTGGCGGCGGCGCGATCTATGCGCCGACCTATCTGGGCTCCGACAATTACGAGGCCGATCCGATCCCGCTGTTCGACCTGCGCTATGCCGACCGTGCCTTCCTCTCCACCCGCGACGGCCTCGGGCTCAACCTCGCGCCGTCGGGCGCGAACTGGCGCGCCGGTCCCGTGGTGAAATACCGCGCCGCGCGCGACCAGGATGACGACAGCGCCCTGCGCGGCATGGGCGATGTCGATGCGGCCGGCGAGGCCGGCGGCTATGTGCATTACGACCTGCGGCCCTTCACCATGGGGGCGGAAATCCGCCAGGGCTTCGGCGGCCATGAGGGTGTGATCGGCGATGTGTTTGCCAACTGGAGCACCAAGCTGAGCGACAGCCTGATGCTGACCATCGGGCCCAAGGCCACCCTGGCGAGCCGCGATTTCACCGAGACCTATTTCGGCGTCACGCCCGGACAGGCGGCGCGCAGCGGCTATCGCGCATATTCACCGGATGGACCCTTCATGTCCTACGGTCTGGGCGCGTCGCTCAGATACAAGGTGAACGACTATCTCTCGCTCGGCGGCTTTGCCGGCATCGACCGCATCGTCGGCGATGCCGCCGACAGCCCGCTGGTCGACCAGGCCGGCTCACCGACGCAGGCCAGGCTGGGTCTGACGCTCGGGATTGATTGGTAGAAGCTAAAAGCCACTAACCAAACTGTCATGGCCGGACTTGTTCCGGCCATCCACGTCTTGTCGCCCTCGAAAGTAAGGCGTGGATGCCCGGGTCAAGCCCGGGCATGACAATGAATGGGGAAGACGTGTCAGTGCCCGTCGCCCAGTTCCACATCCACCAGGTTGACCCAGTAGGCCGCACCGGTGGTCAGGATCTGGTCGTTGAAGTCATAATGCGGCGTATGCACGTAATGGCAGGAGCCATCGCTGATGCTGCCACCATTGCCGATCAGGATATAGGCGCCGGGCTTCTTCTCCAGCATGAAGGCGAAGTCTTCCGCACCGGTCAGCGGCTCGACATCGCCATCGATCTTCGCCTCGCCCACCGTGAGCGCGGCAGCCTTGAGCGCCAGCGCGGTCTGCTCCGGCGCATTGCGCAGCGGCGGATAGCGCCGCAGATAGTGATACTCCGCCGTGCCGCCATGGGCGGATGCAATGCCTTGGGCAATTTCACCGAGGCGACGTTCCAGCAGGTCGCGATCTTCGGGCGTGTAGCTGCGCGCCGTGCCGCGAATGGTGACTTCCGACGGGATCACATTGGGCGAGCCATACGAGCCCGCCGCGATATGCCCGACGCTGACCACGGCTGCATGCTGCGGATTCACGTTGCGGCCGATGATGCTCTGCGCCGCCGTGATGAAGGCCGCCGACGGCATGGTCGGATCGGTGCCCATATGCGGCATCGCGCCATGGCCGCCGGTGCCGCGGAACACGGCGGTCCAGGTATCAGACGCCGCCATCATGGCGCCGGGCCGGATGGCGAATTCGCCGGTCTTCAGCCCCGGCATGTTGTGCATGCCGTAGACCGCATCGCAGGGAAACATCTCGAACAGGCCCTGCTCGATCATCACGCGCGCGCCACCCTCGCCCTCTTCGGCGGGCTGGAAGATGAAATGCAGCGTGCCGGCAAAATCGCGATGTTTGGCCAGATGCTTGGCCGCGCCCAGCAGCATGGCGGTATGGCCGTCATGACCGCAGGCATGCATCTTGCCGTCATGCACCGACTTATGCGCAAAGGTGTTCTTTTCCTGCAGGTTCAGCGCATCCATATCGGCGCGCAGCGCGATGCTGCGCTGGCCGGGCCGGCTGCCCTTCAAGGTGCCAACCACGCCGGTTTTTCCCAGGCCGCGATGGATCGGGATGCCCCATTCGGTCAGCTTGGCCGCCACCACATCGGCGGTGCGCACTTCCTCGAAAGCGGTCTCGGGATGCTGGTGGATGTCGCGGCGGATCGCGGTCAGTTCGTCGCGATGGGCCTGCATATCCTTCAGGATGTCTTTGGTCATGGGATACTCATCTGTGCGGGGGCTCTTTGCCCTAGCACAGCACTGCCGGCCTACCTTGGCAAGGCCTGCCGCTTATTGGTCCGGCTGGTCCGGCTTGCCGCACCCTGTTCCAGCAGCCTGCGGTCGCGGGCAAACAGCGTCACCAGGAAATCCATCGCCGCCCGCACGCGCGGCGCGCGGCGCAGATCCGGATGCACCAGCAGCCAGATTTCGCGATCCGGCGCCTCCGTCTCGGTGACCACGCGGCGCAGCTGCGGGTCCGTCGTGCCGACGAAATGCGGCAGTACGGCAACGCCCAGATCGGCGCAGGTGGCGTGATACATCGTGGCCATGTCACCGCAGAGGAAAACGATCGGCCGGCCGCGCAACTGCTGTTCCAGCCAGCGCTGCTGGCTGATCGTGCCCATCGGCTCGTCATAGCCGATGAAACCGTAATCCTTCGGCTTCGTCGCGGCGAGATAACGCGGGCTGGCATAGAGTCCGAAACCGACGGCGCCAAGACGCCGCGCGATCAGGCCGCTTTCGCTCGGCTTGGTCAGCCGCAGGGCGATATCGGCCTCGCGGCGGGCGAGATCGACCACGCGGTTGTTGCCCGACAGCGCGATCCGGATATCAGGATGCAGTTTGCGGAATTCCGCCAGACGCGGCGCCAGGAACAGGCTGGCCAGCATCGGCGAGGTGCTGATCCGCACATTGCCCTGCATGGCCGGCCGGCCGCTGGCCTGTCGCTGCAGCGCCAGCGCCTCGGTTTCCATCCGCTCCGCGGTGCCGAGCAGCGCCTCGCCTTCCTCGGTCAGCACATAGCCGCGCGCCAGCCGGTCGAACAGCCGCAGGTCGAGGCGTTTCTCCAGCGCAGCCACCCGCCGCGCCACCGTGGAATGATCCACCTTCAGGCGACGCGCTGCGGCCGACAGCGAGCCCTCGCGCGCCAATTCGAGAAACAGCCGGATATCGTCCCAGTCTGTCATTTGAAGCCAGTCTGCCATTTGAAGAAGGTGGCCGTCATGGTGTCTGTGCATTTCTGCGGAGGCTCTGGGCATTTTTACCATCTCCCTGGCCTCGCTGCCGAGCGTAATCTGGAGCGCACCAAAACCGGATTGCTGCGATACATTCCAGCACTGGACTTGGCCCTGCCCGCAGACCATCATCCGCCCGATTTACGTCCGCCCCAGAATGACAAAGAGCCCGTTATGGCCACCGACACCGCCTCCTCCGCCCGTCCGCCGTTCCATCACCCCTCGCTCAGCCAGTGGCAGAGCGTCTCGATCCTGACCGGCGCCGCCGTGATGCTGTCGCTCGCCATGGGCATGCGGCAGAGCCTCGGCCTGTTCATGCAGCCGATCACGAAAGACATCGGGATTTCCGCGGCCGATTTCGCCTTCGCGCTGGCGATCCAGAATATCGTCTGGGGCATTTCGCAGCCGTTTGCCGGCGCGCTGGTCGACAAATACGGCACGCGCGTGATCACCCTGCTCGGCGGCCTGCTCTATGCAGCCGCGCTGATCCTCACCGCCTTCGCCACCAACGCCTGGATGGTAACGCTGGGCTCCGGCGTCATGATCGGTATCGCACTGTCCTGCACCACATCGGGCATCGCCGCCAAGATCGCCGCGAAAGTCGTGCGGGCCGAACGCCGCAGCCTGGCCTTCGGCCTGGTCTCGGCCGCCGGCTCGATTGGCACCTTCTTCTGCGCGCCGCTGGCGCAGGGCGTGATCCAGGCGAGCGGCTGGCAGATGGCAATGTTCGTCTTCGTAGCTTTAGCTGCCGCGATGCTGCCCGCCGCGCTGATCGGTGGCCGCGCCGACAAGGTGCCGGTCGCGGCACTGCCCGGCGCCGCCGAAACCATGCGCAGCACGCTGGGTGAGGCGGCCAACCATGGCGGCTATATCGTGATGGCCGCCGCCTTCTTCGTCTGCGGGCTGCAACTGGTCTTCCTCACCACGCATCTGCCCACCTTCCTGGCCGATTGCGGCGCCGACCCGATGCTGAGCGCGCAGGCGCTCGCCGTGATCGGCGCCTTCAACGTGTTCGGCAGCTGGCTGTTCGGCTGGCTCGGCGACCGCTACCACAAGCCGATGCTGCTCGGCCTGATCTACATCCTGCGCTCGGTTGCCATCGCGCTGTATTTCATGCTGCCGGTCACGCAGTTCAGCACGCTGGTCTTCGCCGCCATCATGGGCACGCTGTGGCTCGGCGTGATTCCGCTGGTGAATGGCCTGGTGGCGCAGATTTTCGGCATCCGCTATCTCGCCACGCTGACCGGCATCGCCTTCTTCAGCCACCAGGTCGGCAGCTTCCTCGGCGCCTGGGCCGGCGGCGTGATCTATGACCAGCTCGGCTCGTATACGCTGGCCTGGCAGCTGGCCGCCGGCATCGGTGCCGCCGCCGGGGTGATGCAGCTATTCATGAACACGCGGCCGACCGAGCGTGTGCTGGCGGCGCAGCGTGCGGCCACGGCAGCCGCGGAATAACGGGCGTGCATCCGTAACAGGGATGACATAAACTCGGCCTAAGACTGGCGGCGATCCAGACCGCGCCCCTATCGCTGGGCATCATGACCCCTGTGCTGCAACCCGACCAGACCGCGCCAGTGCGGCAAACCGATCTGCCCGCCCTGTTCGAGGCCGTCTGTCGCCAGGCGGTGCGCGAAACCGACTCAACCCGCGCCAGCATCTGGTATTTCGAGTCCGATGGCAGCCTGACCTGCCAGTGCCTGTTCGACAGTCGCGACGGCACGGTGAGCGCGGGCGTGACGCTGCCGCATGCCATGTATGCCCCGTATCTGGATGCCATCCGCACCAATGGCATCGTGATGGCGCCCCATGCACGGCAGCATCCAGCCACCGCATGTTTCAACGACGTCTATTTCCCGGCGAACGACATTCACGCCCTGCTCGATTTCCTGGTCACCGACCGCGACGGCCAGCCGGCGGCGGTGCTGTGCTGCGAGCAATGCGGATCGCCGCGCAACTGGTCGCCGGCCGATGTCGCGGCGTTGCAGACGCTGGCGCTGCGGCTGTCGGACACTTTCCGCTACGATGCCGGCACGCCGGCGCAGCGCGCGCTGTTCAAGCCTGACCTGCCCTTCGCCGATGAACCGCTGCTGATGGAAGCCGCCATCTACTGGTCGGCCAAGCGCAGTTCGCGGCAGATGCCGCTGCGCAGCGATCTTTCGCCCATCGACATGCCGCGTCGGCTGTTGCCCAATCTGATGATTGCCGAGTTCAGCGGCGAGCCTGCCATCATACGGTACCGGCTGATGGGAACGGCGATGGTGGAGGCCTTCGGCGAAGATTTCACCGGCAGAACCACGGCCGATATCTCGGCAGGAGAATACCTGGCTTACATTGAAGGCTTATACCACAGCGTGCGCGACACGCGTGCGCCGGTCTATTCGGAGAGCACGTTTCGCTGGGATACGGGCGGCTGGCGTCACACGCGGCGCCTGATGCTGCCGCTGGCACTCGACGAGACCGATACGGTGCGGCAGATCCTGGTCGCGCAGGTCTGGCCACGCATCGCCGATATTGCCGGTGCCGGCATGCCGACGCCGCAAGGTTCGCCGATCCTGGCTGATCGCATCGACCAGGGCATCTCGCAACGCCTGACCCTGCCACAGCTCGGCGTCAAAGGCTGACGTGCGGCTGCCGCGATCCGGCGACAGCCGCAACAGGCAGCGTCAGCGGCCGAAATAAGCCTTCACGGTCTCGTCGGCCACCTTCTGCAGATGCGCGGCCGTGTCGGCACCCAGTCCGGCATCGTATTTCATGCCAGTCGCCGGCTTGCCGAACAGCGCGCCGTAGGTGACCGCCGTGGCGAGATATGTGCCGGCCAGGCTGGGATGCCGCTTGTCGGCGACATAGAGATTGAGGTCGGGCTTTGCCTTGATCGAATTGGCAAAGGCCAGCCCGGCCGGAATCACCAGCGCCTTGTTGTCGTTCCCCGCCTTGGTATAGGCCTCGGCCAGCTGCTCGGTCATCTCCGGCTTGTCCTGATAGGCCCAGGACATGAAGAAGACCGGCTGCGCGCCATGCTTGCGCACAGTGTCGCTGTGCTTCTTGGTATATTCGGTGAAGGCCTTGCTCAGCGTCGGATTCACCGGGCACTGGCTGCAATCCATCATCACGGCCACTTCGAACAGTTTCTGGCCGGGCGGATTCATCACCACTTCGTTGTCACCGACGAAGGAGTATTTGCCGATGCCGTTCGGCGCGAAATAGGCCTCGACATTATGCCAGTCCAACCCTGAGCCGCTGATCGTCACCGAGGTGTTGCGGTATTTGTGGCCCTTCATGCCTTCGCTGACGAAGCGGGTGACATGGCCGTGCATGCTGTTGTTGTAGTAGAAGAAGCTGTTACCGATGAAGATCACCGAGGCCGGCGCCGCACCGCCGAGGTCTTTGATCGCAGGCTTGGTCTGTGCCATGGCCATCGTCGCGGTGACAGACAGCGCAACGACGGTTGCAAGTCCCAGAATGGATTTCCGCAGGGACATGATTTCCTCCAGTTGTTATAAAGCCTCTCGGGCGCAGCGATGCTACTGCGCCCGGAGGTCTGGAGCAAATTGGTCCGGCGCCGAGCGACGGGTATACAGCCGTGCCAGCGTGAGCGCGGTGGTAATGAAGGCGCCGCTGACCAGGCCGATCCACAACCCGGTGACACCGAGTCCATTCACCTCGCAAAGCCAGATGCCGAGCGGCGCACCGATGCCCCAATAGGCCATCAGCTTGAAGATCATTGGCAGGCGGGTGTCTTTTTGCCCGCGCAGCAGGCCCAGTCCTGCAAGGCCCGGATAGCCGACAAACTGCAGGAGTCCGAGCAACACCAGCAGCACGATGGCAACCTGGATCGCCGCCAGACCGGCCGGACTGGCATCGAAGAACCACACCGCCAGCGGTTCGGCGCCGAAGCTGAGCAGTACGAGCAGCAGCGTGCCGCCGACCAGCGACAGCCACAGACTGGCGCGCAGCACGGCACGGGTATCGCCGGTCACCTGCAGTTCGGCGGCGCGCGCCATCCGCACCATCGCGGCCTGCTGCAACGCGAAGGAGGCCGCATAGGCGATACCCGCCATGCGCAGGGTCAGGGTATGCGCCGCCACATCGGCAGCACTCAGCGTGGCCGCGTAGAGCGTGACGGCCAGATAAATGCCGGTTTCAGTGGCGGCCGTGACGCCGATCGGCAGGCCAACGCGTAGCACGGCCAGCAGTCCATGCCAGTCGAAGACGGCGGCAGGCACAGCGACGACCTTACGACGCGCCATGACCAGCAGGGCAATCAGCGTGCCGAGCGCGACCAGTAAAGTGGCCAGGCCGGAGCCCATCGGACCAAAAGCGGGAATCGGCCCCAGGCCCTGCATCAGCACCAGATTGCCGAGCGCATTGAGCGGCAGCATCGCCAGCGTGACCTTCAGGAAGGCATGCGGATTTTCCGCCGCCGTCAGCAGCGTGCGATAGAGCGTGACGCCCAGCATGGGAATCAACGTCAACGCCATCACCTGCGTGAAGCTCTCGCCCAGCGCCAGCAATCCGGCATCGAGACCGAACAGCTTGAGCCACTGCGGCGCAAACCAGATCAGCGGCACGGCCGGCAGCGCCAGAAGCACGGCCATCGCCCAGCCGATACGCTGTAGCCGCGCACGATCCGCCGCATCCCCGCGCGCCACGGCGGCAGCATAAAAGGGCGCCACGCCGCCCAGCGTGCCGGCGCAGATATAGAAGATGATCGAGTAAAGATCGCTGCCGACCGACACAGCCGCCAGCGCCTCCGCACCGAACATCAGCGACACCATCATCGTGTCGGTGATGCTCATGCCCATATTGACCAGCGCAATCAGCATGATCGGCCAGCCGAGCCGCAGCAGCGCGCCGCTTTCGCGCAGCATGGGCCCGTGTGTGGTGACTGGGGGCGCAGCAGCCATGAATTCAGTTCGTGCCATCGACATGATGTATCCGTTCTTTTACGACAGGCGTCGCTCGACATGGCGCCACAGCACCGTCGCGCCATATTGCGCGGCAACCGGATCGATCCCCGCATCCCGCATGGTGCGATGATCGATCCGGCCCAGCATGCGCCGCGAGTGACTTCGGCGATGCCAGATGCGGAAAGCTTCTGCCGCCCGCATCCACCAGCGGGTCCCGCGATCCCCGGCCCTGCGGCCGAGGATCGCGCGGACGATGGCGGGTGCGCTCAACGCCGTGCTTCGAGGATCAGGTTGAACGGCGTCTCGGTGGCGCGGCGGAACTGTGTGAAACCGCTGGCTTTCGCGATCTCCGCCAGCCGGGTCTGCCCGGCCTGCGCGCCCAGCACATGGGTGCCGTTTTCCGAAATCGCATGGGCGCAGCACAACATGGTGGAGCCGGCATAATACAGGCGGCCGACCGGGTTGAAGTTGTCTTCCGGCCTGTCATGGGCGAAGGGCTCGACCAGCATCACGCTGCCATCCGGCGCGAGACTTTTGTGGGCATGACGCAGCGCCGCTTCGGGAAAGCCCATATCATGCAGAGCGTCGAAGAAGCAGATCAGGTCATAGCCGCCGTCCGGCGCGGGATACTCGCCGGCCTGGACCACTTCAAACGTGACGCGGTCGGCGACGCCTTCGCGCTGCGCCACTTCACGCGCTTCCGCAATCGAGCCGGCATGGGTGTCGAAGCCCCAGAAGCGCGAGTTGGGGAAAGCTTTCGCCATCAGCACGGTGGAATGACCATGGCCGCAGCCGATATCGGCCACCTTGGCGCCCGTTTCCATCTTGGGCACGACACCCTCCAGCGCCGGCAGCCAGTCCGGCACCAGGCTTGCGGCATAGCCGTTGCGGAAGAATGCCGCCACGCCGCAATAGAGCCGCTCGTGATGGTCGCCCCAGGCAATGCCCTTGCCGGTGCGGAAGGCCTCGATGGTCTTGGCCTCGTCGAACCACATCGAGGCGGTGACTTCCCAGGCATTGGGGATGAAGACCGGGCTGGTATCGTCGGCCAGCAGCATCGCCTGTTCCGGCGTCAGTTCGTATTGCTGCGTCTCCGGGTGGTAGGCGATGTAGCCGCCGGCGGCATTGCAGTTCAGCCATTCGCGCACATAGCGCTCGGCGCAACCGGCGCGTTTGGCCAGGTCGGCCGGGAATATCGGGCCGCGGCCGGCCATTGCCTTGTAAAGGCCGAGCTTGTTGCCGACGCTGATCATCACGCCGCCATTGGCGCCCGAAAGCTCGGACATCGCCATGCCGACCAGCGCCATCAGCCGGTCCTGGTTGATATTGATTGCATTCATCGAATCACCTGAATGTTGCAGCCCGGGGGGAATGGGCGGCGGCACAATGGCGATTGTCAGGACCGGGCGTGAGAGCGTAACTTGTCAATATCGGTCCTGTTATGCCAATGAAGCGCCACATGACCCGCAAAACCATTCACGTCAGCTTGATCGCCCTGCCCGAGGCTTCCGCCTCGGTGCTGTTCGGCATGTACGATCTGCTGAATGCCTTTCCGCAGATGCAGGACATCATTCCCGGCCTGCCCGAAGTGACGCCGTTCCGGGTCGAGGTGGTCGGCGACTCTGCCGGCGAACTCACGGTGGCCGGCGGCACGCCGATCCGCGTGCATCGCAGTTGCCGCGACGTCACGCAGACCGACATCATCGTGGTGCCGGCGCTGGTGCTGCGCAGCTGGAAAACCGGGCGCTACCCTGAGCTGGTCGACTGGCTGGCGCAGCGCCATGCCGAAGGCGCCATGCTCTGCTCGGCCTGTTCCGGGGTTTTCCTGATTGCCGAGACCGGCCTGCTGGATGGCCGGCAGAGCACCATTCACTGGTCCTATGGCCCGCATTTCCAGCAGCTGTTCCCGAAGGTGCCGCTGCATCCCGCACAGACCCTGACCATTGCCGGCGATCGCCAGCAATTCGTCTCCTGCGGTGCGTCGATGTCCTGGCATGACCTCGCGCTGTATCTGGTGGCGCGCCATAGCGGCGAAGCGGCGGCGCATGCGGTGGCAAAATTCTTCGCCGTGCAATGGCATCGCGACGGGTTGCAGCCCTTCATCACCTTCGAGGGCCGGCGCGACCATGGCGATGCCGCGATCCTGGAGGCGCAGGGCTGGCTGGCGAAGAATTTCCCGGTCGCCGATCCGGTCGAGCAGCTGGTGCGCCTGTCCGGCCTGGCCGAACGCACCTTCAAGCGCCGCTTCACCAAGGCAACCGGCATTGCTCCGATGGCCTATGTGCAGCAGCTGCGCATCGAGGAGGCCAAGCGCCGGCTGGAAGGATCGCGCGATGCCATCGACGAGATCGGTTGGCAGGTCGGCTACGAAGACCCGGCCTTCTTCCGCCGGTTGTTCAAGCGCGTGACCGGCATCTCGCCCGGCAGTTACCGCAAGCAGTTCCAGATTCCGAATTACGCGATGACGCCGCTCGCCGCGGAATAGACGCAGGCCTTCCTCACTGTGCTATGGTTCGCCCCGAATCAGTCCAGGTCTTGGGGAGGAATCATCAATGTCTGCAGCGCATCTGTTTCCGTCGGCTGTCGCCGGCAGTCTGCCCAAGCCGGCCTGGCTGGCCGAGACGCATAAGCTGTGGCCGCAGTGGCAGGCCGAGGGCAAGGCCCTGGAAGACCGCAAACGCGAGGCCACGCTGCTCTGGCTGAAGCTGCAGGAAGATGCCGGGCTGGATATCGTCGGCGACGGCGAGATGTCGCGCCAGCATTTCGTGCATGGCTTTGTCGAACATATCTCGGGCATCGACCGCCAGAACAAGGTGGAGATGGGCATCCGCGACAACCGCTACAAGGCGATGGTGCCGCGCGTGGTCGGCAAGCTGGAGCAGAAGCAGCGCGCGCATCCCTGGGAAGGCGCCTTCTGCCGCGCCCATACCAAGCGCAAGCTGAAATTCACCCTGCCCGGCCCGATGACCATCATCGACACGATTGCCGATGAGTATTACGGCGACCGCATCAAGATGGCGATGGCCTTCGCCGACCTGCTCAACGCCGAAGCCAAGGCGCTGGAAGCCGAGGGCGTCGATATCATCCAGTTCGACGAGCCGGCCTTCAACGCCTATACCAAGCAGGCCGGCGAATGGGGCATCGAGGCGCTGCATCGCGCCGCCGACGGACTCAAGTGCAAGACCGCCGTGCATATCTGTTACGGTTACGGCATCAAGGCCAATATCGACTGGAAGGCATCTCTGGGCGAAGAGTGGCGCCAGTATGAGGATTTCTTCCCGGCGCTGGCGAAAAGCAAAATCGACCAGGTCTCGCTGGAATGCATCAACAGCCGCGTGCCGTCGCATCTGATGAGCCTGCTCGAAGGCAAGGAAGTGATGGTCGGCGTGATCGATGTGGCGACCGATGCCATCGAGACGCCGGAGCAGATCGCCGCCACCATCAAGTCGGCCCTGCAGTATGTGCCGAAAAACAAGCTGATCCCCTGCAGCAACTGCGGCCTGGCGCCGCTCGATACCGCTGTCGCTGCCGCCAAGCTGGAAGCGCTCGGCAAGGGTGCAAAACTGGCCAGGGAACAGTTCGCCTGAAAAATCTGTTTCTCTCCGGTTCCGACCGGAGAGAAACATGGATATCGCCGTCTGGCTCGGCAGCCTTGCCGCCATCGCTTCGACCGTCAGCTTCGCGCCGCAGGCCTGGAAGGTGATCCGCTCGCGCCGCACGAAAGATATCTCGGCGGTGATGTATGGCTTCACCGTCACCGGCTTTGCGCTGTGGTCGGCCTATGGCATCGCGCTGATGCAATGGCCGATCATTGTCTGCAACCTGATCTGCCTGCTGCTGACCGGCTTCATCCTGTTCATGAAGCTGAGCCCGCAGAAGGTGAAGGAAGAGGTGGCCGACACCATCGACCCGGCGGCCTGAAAGATGCCAAGTCAGGCCCATTCGGTGCTGAGTCAGGTCTAATTGAGGCCGACTCAGGTCCGGTTGGTGCTGAGTCGGGCCTGTTCCGATGCGACTCAGGTCCATTCGGTGCTGAGTCAGGTTCGTTTGCGTTATCGGCAGGTATCGTCGCGTATCGCATACATATGGATGCGATCTCCCGAGTCCCGGATTCACGATGGCCAACAACAGCCCGCGCTTGGCGTGGCGACCGGCGCAGGAAAGCGCGGCGATCCGGTAAAATCGGATCACTCAAATGAGAACATATAGCGTACATTAAAAGCCCGGCAAAGGCAACGCCAGTGTCGCCCGGTGCTGTCTGCTCAATCCGCCAACCATTGCGCCGGATCGGCTTCCAGCCCGATCAGCGCCAGGCCGGAGGCAATCGACTGCAGCTGGTCGCCGGTCGCCAGCCGTTCCGCGCCGAAGCGGCTTTCGAACAGCGACCGCAAGGCCGGCACGAAAGACGAGCCGCCGGTCATGAAAACCTGATCGACATCGGCCGGCTTCAGCCCCGAGTCTGCGAAGACCCGGTCGAGCGCGGCGTCGATCTGCGCCAGTTCCGGCGCGATCCAGCGCTCGAAATCGCGCCGCGCGACGCGTTCGCGGATCTTCACGCCTTCCATATCGAAGACCAGCTCGGTCTGTTCCGCCGCGGAGAGCGCCGTCTTGGCCTCCGACACCGCACGATAGAGGCCGAAACCGAGATCCATCTCGATCACGGTGATGAAATCCTCGATCGCGTCGGGGTCTTCGGCGTCTTTCGCCAGCTTGCGCAAATCGGCCAGCACCTTGGGCGATTTCAGCATGGCAAGCTGATGCCATTGCGCGAACTGGCCATATTGATGCCCCGGGATCGGCAGCAGCTTGGCGCCGGCACGATAGCTGCCGCCCTTGCCCAGACGCGGCGCCACGACATTGTCGATGATGCGGAAGTCGAAGGCATCACCGGCCACGCCGACGCCGGAATGACCGAGCGGTTCGGCCATGACTCCGTCGGCTGTCTTGCGAAACCGCATGAGCGAAAAGTCGCTGGTGCCGCCGCCGAAATCGGCGACCAGAATCGTGGCATCGACCTGCAGCCGGCGCGCGAAGAAGAAAGCAGCGCCGACCGGCTCATAGGCATAACGCATGGCGGGGAAGCCGGCGCGCGCATAAGACGCATCCATGCGCTCGATCGCCAAAGCGGGATCAGGCGCGGCACCGACGAACTCGACCGGCCGGCCGGCAATCACCGGCAGGGTTTCGATCCCTTTCAGGGCTTCGCCGGCATGGCGGCGCAGCAAGGTCAGGAAACCGCTCAGGATGTCTTCGTAAGTAAAGCGTTTGCCGAAAATCTGCGTCGAGGTGAATAGCGGACTGGCCGCGAAAGATTTGAACGACTGGATGAAGCGATGTTCATGCGGCGTCGCCAGGAACTGCTCAATCGCCCAGGGCCCGGCCGAGATTTCGATCTTTCGCGGGTTGACCGGGATATCTTCGTAGCAGAGCGCTGAGCGGAAGATCTCATGCATGACCTCGGCATGACTGAACCGCACCGGCCGCACATTGCCCGCGGCATCGGCGATGGCGACGACCGTATTGGTGGTGCCGAAATCGACACCGATGGCTTTGGCGACGGCCATGGCGGGTGGATTCTGTCCTGGGCGCGGGAAAAAGGGCGCTCCTTATAGGGGGTCAGGCGGCACGACTCAACCCGCAGATTGTCATGCCCGGACTTGATCCGGGCATCCACGTCTTAAATGACAACAGAAAGTAAGGCGTGGATCCCCGGGTCAAGCCCGGGGATGACGATGATAGAAAGCGACCCCGCTTCGCCGCCTACACCCCGCCCTTCGGTGCGCTGCGCAGACTGTAGCGATGCGCCCGCATGCCCATATGGCGCAGTTCGGCATGAATATAGGGCCAGAGCATGATCAGGAAGGCGGCGCTGACCCCATCCAGCATCAGAATGCCCAGATCGTAGCCACTGAGCGGATGTGCGAAGGTGGCAGCGATACGGAACACCGCCATGCCACCACTGCCCGCCACGAAGATCACCACGCCGAGCAGGTGCAGCCGATAACTGCTGACCACCAGGATGGCCAGCGCGATCCCGAGCTGCAATCCGGCCAGGCCGATATCCTCCTCAAGATGGATCGAACTGAGCAGGGTGGACAGGCAGGCGCAGAGATACAGCGCGATGGCGGCGATATTGACGATATACCAGAAGGGCGAGAGCCGCCGTCCCAGCACCGTCACCATCACACCGGCGACCAGGCTGGTGAGTACCACCGCCCAGTTCGCCCAGTACCACGGTGCCATCGCCTCTGCAGTCATCGCCATGCGCCCGCCATCCGTTTTTTGCGGTCAGAACCTGTAGCTCAGCGTGACACCCGTGCTGAGCTGGTTGGCCGAGCCGCGATCCTCCACCAGCGGGCTGTCAGCGGCATCGCCGAGCAGGCGCTTGTAGCCGAGACGGCCGCTGACGATCCAATGTTCGGTCAGGCTGTAATCCAGATCGAGCGTCAGGCCGATATCCTTGATGCCACTCTCGGCCGTGTAGGCCCGCATGCCGCTGCGCGCCGATTGCGCCGCCGTCACGCCGAAATAGGTCTGGGTGTAATTCTCATCCGCCCAGGTGGTGGAGACTTCGCTGCGCAACCGCAGTTTCGGTGTGAAGCTGTGGCGATGTCCGGCGGCGAATTTCGCCGTGAAGCCGTCATGACTGTCGCTGACATCCTGGAACAGTGTGACGCCTGCCGTCCAAGGGCCGATGCCGTAGGTGA
Organism: Alphaproteobacteria bacterium; assembly: GCA_018336035.1. Classification (GTDB taxonomy): domain Bacteria; phylum Pseudomonadota; class Alphaproteobacteria; order Ferrovibrionales; family Ferrovibrionaceae; genus Ferrovibrio. The sequence continues at coordinate 97,213 of JAGXRD010000085.1, forward strand.
GGAAGCCACCGAGTTCCACGGCGGCGTCGATATCGCCCATGCCGCGCAGATCGTCGCTGTCGTCTTCATCGCGGCCGAACTGGTAGCGCACCAGCGGCCCGACCTGCAGCTTGTCCGACGGACGCGGGCCCTGCCAGGTGAATACATTGGCGCCCAGCGTGGTGCCGCGCAGGAAAACCAGGTCGCGGTAGTTGATCATCAGCAGGGGCAGCGGGCTGACCTCGTAATCGTCGCTGCCTTCGTATTCCGGTTGATAAAGCGCGCCGGCGCCGATGCGGATATCCCAGTCCTTCTTCTCGGGTGCTTTCTCCGGCGGCTGCTGGGCGGCAGCGGCGAAGGGCAGGATCAACAGGGCGGCAGCCAGGGTAACGGCAGCGCGGGTAGATATCGTCGGCAGGGTCATGGGGGATCGCTCGTTTTTGCAGGGAATCCGGGGAGGTGGTACGGGCGGCACTCTAGCGGCGGGGCGCCGGCCTGCCATGTC
>JAGXRD010000086.1 GCA_018336035.1 Alphaproteobacteria bacterium
CCCATCCACGTCTTAAAGGCGTGGATCCCCGGGACAAGCCCGGGGATGACAACAGTGGAATGACTACGGCGCCCAGCCCTTCGGTGCCAGCTCAAAGCCGCTGAATTCAAACCCCGGCGCGACAGTGCATCCGACCAGCGTCCATGCGCCGAGCGTCTCCGCCGCCTGCCACCAGCCGGTCGGCACGATGCCCTGCGGCCGTTCGCCTTTCGCCAGATCGTTGCCCAGCGTGATCATGCGAATACCGGCGCCTTTCGTCTCGGCGATGCGCAGCGTCAGCGGCGCGCCGGCATGCCAGTGCCAGGTCTCGACGGCGTCCACCTTATGCCAGTGCGACGCCTCGCCCTGCTTGAGCAGGAAGTAGATCGCGGTCGAGCGGCTGCGGCCGGTCGCGTCCGTAGCGATATCACGAAACGTTTCGACGTAATGTCCGCCTTCTGGATGCGGCTGCAGACCGAGCAGTTTGATGACGTCGTCAGCCGTCATGAAAAAATCCGGTCGAGGATGGCGAGGCCCACATCGAGCAGGAACCAGACCCAGGCAGTGGCCACCAGGCTGCCCGCCGCCGCAGCCACCACCAATGCGCCATCGCGTTCGACCTGGCCGAGCGCGGCGAGAATGATCGCCCAGGCCGGGATCAGGTTGCCGAACGGGATCGGCAGCGACAGCAGGATGGCGTTCCAGAGGATGAGTCCGCCGATCAGGCGGCTGGCCAGCGGCCCGGCAGCGAGATGCGTGAAACGCGGCTGGATGAAGCGTTCGATCTTGATGATATACGGCAGGGCCGGACGCAGCAGTTTGGCCACATCGCCGCGCGCGAAGCTGCGCGCGCGCCAGCTGGCCGGGAACCATGGCGTCTTGAATCCCAGCAGCATCTGCACCGAAAGCAGCAGCAACGGCGCGCCGAGGATGGCCGAAAGCCCTGGCGCAATCGGCGCCGGAATGCCGTTGGGCAGCGCGAAGACCAGCACCAGGAAACCGAAGCTGCGCTCACCGAAGGCACGCAGCAATTCGTCCAGGCTGATGCGGTCATCCTCCCAGCCATCGCAGATGGCGGCGACGATCTCGCTGACCTTTTCGGGGGCAGACTGCTGGGCGCCGTTAAGGTCTTCGCTCATTTCAGCCCGGTCGGTTCTGACAATCCGGGAAGCTGCGGCGTGACATCCTCGACATCGGCTTCGATCACATCATCCATCGGTTCGCTCACATTCAGCCGCGCCAGCTGGTCCGGCGCCGCTTTGGTCGGACGGATACCGTACTTCGCAAGTTGGCGAATTTGAGGCAGAACGTTGCGATTGATCGAACCGCTGAAATTCGACAGCGCATCGGCCGCGGTCTTGACGCTCTTGTTCAGCGTCACCACATGGCTGAGCGAGACCGCCAGGTTATTGGTGAGTTTGGTCACCAGCTCGACGATCTTATCGAGATTCTCGGCCTGCCGGCCGGTGTCGATCTGCATCCGCGAATAGGCGATCAGGGCGAACAGCGACGACGGGCCCGCCAGCATCACGTCAGATGCAATGGCGCGCTGCTCGAAATCGGGCGCCGCTAGCCGCAGTTTCTCGACCGCCGCATCATTCGGCAACGTCATCGCCACGATGCTGCGCTTGATGCTGCCGCCGCGCTTGGATTCCCTGTAGGCCGACAGCACAGCATTGCCGTAGTCTTTCGCGGTCAACTGGCGCAGATGCGTGGTCATGCGCTGGGCGAGCTGCTGCTGCGCGGCCATCTCGGCAGCCTCGCCTTCGGCCTCGGCCAGATCGAGCAGCAGCTTAGAGGCCTTGGAATCCACCACCAGCACGGCATCGCCCGGCAGGAAGATGATCGCATCGGGCCGCAGCGCGCCGCGCTCGCCGTCGCCGGCGGCATGATACTGCATGATGAAATCGACGCCGGGCTGCAGGCCGAAGGTCTTCAGCGTGTTTTCCAGCCCGATCTCGGCCAGCCGGCCCGCACCGCCCGGATGCGACAGCATGCGGTGGATCGCATCGACGCGGCTGTTGTCCTTCTGTTGCTGCGCCACCGTGGCGGCCACCACCTGCGCCACCTCGGTCATCTGCTTGACCACGCCTTCGGTGACCTGCTGGACCTTTTTCTGCGACTCTTCCTTCTGCGCTTCCGCCTCGCGCTTGTGGTCGGCCAGCAGCTTGTTCGACATCTGGGCGGCCGATTCCAGCGCAGCAGCGCGGGCGGCCATCGTGGCCGTCTCGGCCAGCTTCTCGAAGGCCTGGCTCTTCACCGCAAGTTCGCTGCGCAAGGCCGCAGCCTGCCGTTCTGCCTCCAGCCGGGCGGCCTGGGCGCTGGCTGCCTCGTCGCGGGCGGCATCCACCTGGTCGCGCAACTCAGCCAGCAGCGCAGCGTCGCCGCTGGCGTTGCCACCGCGGCGGAGGAGAAAAACCAGCAAAATCAGGATGATCGCCAGAGCGGCGATACTGGCGATTGCGAGAATCGGCACTATATCCATGGGCATGGCCGTTCATATCATGCGGGCTTGACGGAGAGCCAGCCCACAGCCTATGTGACGGCCGAGAATTAAGGCGCTGTATCGCGGATTTTGAGCCATGGCCCTGCTGCCCATCCTGATTGCCCCGGACCCGGTCCTGGAAACCGTGTCGACCCCGGTCGACGCGGTGACGGACGAGGTGCGCCAGCAGCTCGATGACATGCTGGAGACCATGTATGCCGCGCCAGGCATTGGCCTGGCCGCCATCCAGGTCGGCATCCCCAAGCGCATGCTGGTGATCGACGTCGCCCGCGACGGCGAAGACAAGCAGCCACTCTTTATCATCAATCCGGAAATCACCTGGGTCTCGGACGACGACCAGCTCTATGAGGAAGGCTGCCTGTCGCTGCCGGAACACTATGCCGAAGTCGAACGCCCGGCCGAGGTGAAGGTCAGCTATCTCGACCGCAACGGCGAGAAACAGGAACTGCACGCGGAAGGCCTGCTGGCGGTCTGCCTGCAGCATGAGATGGACCATCTCGAAGGCATCCTGTTCGTCGACCATATCTCTGCGCTTAAGCGCAACATGATCCTGCGCAAGCTGCTGAAGCAGAAGCGCCTCGCCACCGCCGGCTGACCGTTTCCCGATGCGTATTGTTTTCATGGGCACGCCGGATTTCGCCGTGCCGGTGCTGGAGGCTTTTCTGAAGAATGGCGACGAGATCGCCGCCGTCTACAGCCAGCCGCCGCGGCCCGCCGGTCGCGGCCAGAAGCTGACGCCCTCACCCGTGCAGGCTTTCGCCGAGCAGCACGGCCTGCCAGTGCGCCATCCGGTCAGCCTCAAAACTGCAGAAGCGCAGGCAGAATTCGCCGCGTTGAATGCCGATGCCGCCATCGTGGTGGCCTACGGCCTGCTGCTGCCCAAACCGATCCTCGATGCGCCGAAGCATGGCTGCTTCAACCTGCATGCCTCGCTGCTGCCGCGCTGGCGCGGTGCGGCGCCGATCCAGCGTGCGCTCATGGCCGGCGATACCGAGACCGGCGTCTGCGCCATGCAGATGGATGTCGGGCTGGATACCGGGCCTGTCTTGCTGCGCGAAACCGTGCCGATCACGCCGCGTATCACAGTGGCCGAGCTGCATGACGAGCTGGTGCGTATCGGCGCGCCGCTGATGGTGCGCGCCGTACATGGTTTTGCCGAAGGAAATATCCAGCCGCAGGTGCAGGTCAGCGAAGGCGTGACCTATGCGGCCAAGCTGCTGAAGGATGAAGGCCGCATCGACTGGACGAAATCCGCTCTCGAGATCGACCGCGCCGTGCGCGCGCTCAACCCAGGTATCGGCACACATTTCGAGATCAATGGCGAGCGTATCAAACTGCTGGCGGCAGAGCCTGTTGTCGGCAATGGCGCGCCGGGAACTGCACTGGATGATACCGGCACTGTCGCGTGTGGCGAGGGTGCGCTGAAGCTGCTGAAGCTGCAGCGGCCAGGCAAGACGCCGGTCGCCATCGGTGATTTCCTGCACGGCCTGCCGCTGCCGAAGGGAACGCGGGTTGGTTAGGTTTTCTTACAGGTCGTCACCCTCGGGCCCGGGAGCGATTCTTGGCCGAGGATCTCTCTCCATTCTGCATGAGATGGTCGGGTCAAGCCCGACCATGACGATGTAGGATCACATGCCGCGCTATCGCCTGACGCTGGAATATGACGGCAGCCGCTTTGCCGGCTGGCAGAAGCAGCGCGACGTGGCTTCCGTGCAGCAGACCTTCGAGGAAGCCGTCGCCGCGATCTGTGGCGGCGAGCTGAGCATCGACACCGTGGTGGCCGGCCGCACCGATGCCGGCGTGCATGCGCGCGGCCAGGTGGTGCATTTCGACCTCGACCGTGATTTCACGCCGGACCGCCTGCGCGACGGACTGAATTTCTATTTGCGCGAAAACCGCATCGCCGTGCTGGACGCCGCCATTGTCGAGGACGACTTCAGTGCGCGACTGTCCGCCACCGCGCGGCATTATCTCTATCGCATCCTCAACCGCCGCCCGCCGCCCGCCATCGAGGCCGGCGCCGTCTGGCATGTGCCGGTGCCGCTGGATTCTGATGCCATGCATGCCGCCGCGCAGCGCCTGGTCGGGCATCACGACTTCAACAGCTTCCGCTCCACCGAATGCCAGGCGAAGTCGTCGCTGCGCACGCTGGATTCGCTGGTCGTGTCACGGGTGGCCGACGAAATCCACGTCACTACGCGCTCGCGCAGCTTCCTGCACAACCAGGTGCGCATCATGACCGGCACGCTGAAACTGGTCGGCGAAGGCCGCTGGAGTGCGGATGACGTGAGCGCCGCGCTGGCAAAAGCCGACCGCCGCGCCGCAGGCCCCACGGCACCGCCCGAAGGCCTGTGCCTGATGAAAGTGGATTACTAAGCCAGCAGCAGGTCGACCAGCCGGTGCATCGCCAAACTTGTGAGCAGGTCGAGCGCCGAGATCGCCAGCGCGAGCGACCATGTGGCGCCAAGCCCCTGACGCGCCACCCGCACCACGATATAGAGCCAGGCCAGCAGCAAGGCTGTGCTCCAGCCGGCCAGAACGCTGGGCGGCAGCAGCCCCCAGCTGACGCCGGCGAGAATCGGCAATGTCGCCGCCGTCGTGATTGCCTGCGCCCAGTTGTACAGAATGACGAAAATGCCGAAGCGTTCGCCGAGGCCGAAAATGCGGCTGATCCCGGCGATCAGCGCAAAATAGGCCGCCCAGCCGAGCAGGAATTTCAGCGCCTGCACCAGCGTGTAGACGGTGTGCTCACCGTCAAAGGCGGCAAGCTCGTCCGCCGTGGGCCGCATCACCACCGCATAGACGACCAGCAAAGCCAGCGGCAGCCAGAAGCTGCGCCAGAAGCCGTCCAGCGACAGGTCGTGGCAGAGCAGCGCGCGCTCGTCGCCGCGCAGCAGCAAGCCGAGGCCTTTGACGGCGGAACGGATCTCAGCGCTGGACGGCAAGGCCATCGAAGAACCGCTGCAGCATACCTTCATAAACCTTGGAGAGCGCGCGAATGTCGTCGACGCCGGCGCGTTCATCGACCTTGTGCATGGTCTGGCCGACGAGACCGAATTCCACCACCGGGCAATAGGCCTGGATGAAGCGCGCATCCGAGGTGCCGCCGGTGGTGCTGAGTTCCGGCTTGCGGCCGGTGCCGGCTTCCACCGCTTCCGCCATCGCCGCCACGAAAGGCCCGGGTGCCGTGAGGAAGGGCATCGCGCCGTCTTCCAGCGTAAGATCGAAACGCGTGCCGAGCAGCGCGCGGTTCTCACCCTGACCGCCACAGACAGATTCACAGGTGCGTATGATCCAGTCTTTCAGCCCGGCCGAGGTCTGCTCGGTGTTGTAGCGGATATTGAGCACGGCTTTCGCATTGGCCGGGATCACGTTGTTGGCCGGATTGCCGACATCAACCGTGGTGACTTCCAGATTGGAGGCCTCGAAATGCGCATTGCCGGTGTCGAGCCGGCGCGACTTCAGCGCCGACAGGATATCAAGCAGCTTGGGGATCGGGTTGTCGGCCAGATGCGGATAGCCGACATGGCCCTGCACGCCATGCACCGTCAGCCGCGCCGTCAGCGAGCCGCGCCGGCCGATCTTCATCATTTCGCCGAGCCGCAGCGGATTGGTCGGCTCGCCGACCACGCAGACCGAGAGTTTTTCGCCCTTCTCCTTGAGCCAGTCGAGCACGCGGGTCGTGCCGTTGATGGCCGGGCCTTCCTCGTCGCCGGTAATGAGCAGGCTGATGCCGCCGGGGATTTTGCCCTCGCGCGCCGAAATGTACCGCCCGGCGGCGGCCACGAAGGCGGCGATGGCCGATTTCATGTCGGTGGCGCCACGGCCATAAAGCTGGCCGTCGCGGATCTCGGCCGCGAAAGGATCGACGCTCCAGGCCGCCGCATCGCCCACCGGCACCACGTCGGTATGACCGGCAAAGCAGAAGTTAACGTCACCCTCGCCCCAGCGGGCATAGAGGTTTTCCACGTCCGGGGTGCCCGGGGCGGTAAATTTCAGCCGCTCGCAACGGAAGCCCAGCGGGGCCAGAACCGCCTCCAGAACCCCCAGGGCGCCCTGGTCGGCCGGGGTCACGCTCGGGCAGCGGATCAGGTCCTGGGCCAGGGTCACGGCATCGGGGGCGGACTGGGGCGAGGCAGGGGCAGCGGACACGACAGGGCCTTTCTGTGAAGGGGCGATGTAACCCCTTGAATTGCCGCGGGTCAATGCGGCCGGGACGGGCGTATGACCCTGGCCTCCGACCCGGCCTCTGAGGGGGTATGCCGCAGGGCCCCTTCGTTGACATGGAGGGGGGCAATGCATATCTAATGCCCCGGTTTCCGTTGCGCCGGTTCTCGTTGCGCGACGTGGATTTAGCGCATTCCCAGGGGTACGGCATAGATGTTCGGGGCGATCGCCAAGAAGCTGTTCGGTTCGGCCAACGACCGCACCGTCAAAAGCTACCTCAAGACCGTCCAGGCGATTAACGCCCTGGAGGCCCAGACCGCCGCCCTGAGCGATGCCGAGCTGCAGGCCAAGACCGCCGAATTCCGCCAGAAGCTGGCCGGCCAGGACGGCAAGCCGGGCGTCGATCTCGACGACCTGCTGCCCGAAGCCTTTGCCGTGGTGCGCGAGGCCGCCAAGCGCGTGCTGGGCCAGCGCCATTACGACGTGCAGCTGATCGGCGGCATGGTGCTGCATGATGGCCGCATTGCCGAAATGAAGACCGGCGAAGGCAAGACCCTGGTCGCCACGCTCGCCGTCTATCTCAATGCCCTGCCCGGCAAGGGCGTGCATGTCGTCACGGTGAACGACTATCTCGCCCGCCGCGACGCCGAATGGATGGGTCGCGTCTATGGCTTCCTCGGCCTGAGCACCGGGATCATCGTCCACGGCCTGGACGACAACGAGCGTCGCGCGGCCTATGCCTGCGACGTCACCTACGGCACCAACAACGAATACGGCTTCGACTATCTGCGCGACAACATGAAGTTCCGTCGCGAGGACATGGTGCAGCGCCCGTTCAGCTTTGCTATCGTCGACGAAGTGGACTCAATCCTGGTCGACGAAGCGCGCACGCCGCTGATCATCTCCGGTCCGTCGGAAGACACCACCGACCTCTATGTGAGGGTCAATGCGCTGATCCCGCAGTTGGTGGCCGCCGATTTCGAGAAGGACGAGAAGCAGCGCACGGTGAACTTCACCGAGGAAGGCACCGGGCATATCGAAGAGATCCTGCGCGCCGCCGACCTGCTGAAATCCGACTCGCTGTATGACGTCGAAAACATCGCCGTCGTACACCATGCCAACCAGGCTCTGCGCGCCCATACCCTGTTTACCCGCGATGTCGACTACATCGTGAAGGACGACAAGGTCATCATCATCGACGAATTCACAGGCCGCATGATGGAAGGCCGCCGCTATTCCGATGGCCTGCACCAGGCGCTGGAAGCCAAGGAAGGCGTTTCCGTCCAGACCGAGAACCAGACGCTGGCCTCGATCACCTTCCAGAATTACTTCCGCATGTATCCCAAGCTGGCCGGCATGACCGGCACGGCCTCGACGGAAGCTGCCGAATTCGCCGACATCTATCGTCTGGAAGTGGTCGAGATCCCGACCAATGTGCCGGTCGCGCGCCTGGATGGCGACGACGAGGTCTATCGCACCGCGCGCGAGAAATACGAAGCCATCGTCAACCTGATCGCCGAATGCCGCGAGAAGGGCCAGCCGCTGCTGGTCGGCACCGTCTCGATCGAGAAGTCGGAGCTGCTGTCCGACTTCCTCAAGCAGCGCAAGATCGAGCATCACGTGCTGAATGCGCGCCACCACGACCAGGAAGCCTTCATCGTAGCGCAGGCCGGCCGCCTCGGCGCCGTCACCATCGCCACCAACATGGCCGGCCGCGGCACGGACATCCAGCTCGGCGGCAATGCCGACATGCGCATCCTGGCTGAAACCCAGGGCATGGAAGGCGAACTGAAAGCCAAGATGGAGGCGCAGATCCGCGCCGAAGTGGCGGCCGAAAAGGACAAGGTGCGCGCCGCCGGCGGCCTGTATGTGATCGGCACCGAGCGCCATGAAAGCCGTCGCATCGACAACCAGCTGCGCGGCCGTTCCGGCCGCCAGGGCGATCCCGGCGCGTCGAAATTCTTCCTCAGCCTCGAAGACGACCTGCTGCGCATCTTCGGCTCCGAGCGCATGGACAGCATGCTGCAGCGGCTCGGCCTGAAGGAAGGCGAGGCGATCATCCATCCCTGGATCAACAAGGCGCTGGAGAAGGCGCAGCAGAAGGTGGAAGCGCGGAATTACGAAATCCGCAAGAACCTCCTGAAATACGACGATGTGATGAACGACCAGCGCAAGGTGGTCTACGAGCAGCGCATCGAGATCATGGGCGCCGAAAACGTGGCCGATACCGTGCGCGACATGCGCGAGGAAATCGCCAACGAACTGGTCGACCGCCATATCCCCGAACGCGCCTATGCCGAACAGTGGGATTCCGAAGGCCTGCAGTCGGAAGTGAGCCGCCTGTTCGCGCTCGACCTGCCGATCGTGGACTGGGCCAAGGAAGAAGGCATCGCCGACCAGCAGATTCGCGAGCGCCTGACCGATGCCATCGAGCGCCGCATGGCCGAAAAGGCCGCCAATTTCGGCCCCGACGTGATGCGCATGGTGGAGCGCAGCCTGCTGCTGCAAGTGCTCGACCAGACCTGGAAGGAACATCTGCATCACCTGGACTATCTGCGCCAGGCCATCGGTCTGCGGGCTTACGCGCAGAAGGATCCGCTGAACGAATACAAGCGCGAGGCCTTCTCGCTGTTCGAGCAGATGCTGATCCGCGTGCGCGAGCAGGTGACCGCGATTCTCTCGCGCGTAGAAGTGCGCGCCGAGGAACCGCCGGCAGAGCTGTTCGCCCGACCGAGCCAGCCGATGCATGAGAGCCGCGGCGGCGAGATCGAAGGTGGCGAGGATGACGGCAGCCTGCCGTCGCGTCCGGTGTCACAGTCGCGCGCCGCCGTCGCGGTCGATCCCAACGACGAGTCGACCTGGAAGAGCACGCCGCGCAACGCGCCCTGCCCCTGCGGCTCGGGCAAGAAATACAAATACTGCCACGGGAAGTGACGGTCCTCAAAGGGACCGTCATCCCGGGCTTTTGACCCGGGATCCCATTTTCCTGACCACAAAAAAAGAATCATGGGATCCCGGGTCAAGCCCGGGATGACGCTGGGTATGGGGCATGCCATCATCGCCACATGAAACCGCTCACGCTTTCCCAGGCCGAACGTTTCGCCGCGCTGCCGCTGCGCAACCTCGACCGCGAATATCCGAACAACCTCACACATTTCAATAACGGCCCCGAAGACGTGCGTCCGCCGCATGAGCTGCATCCGATCTTCTGGGGCAGCTATGACTGGCATTCCTGCGTGCATGGCTGGTGGCTGCTGACGCGCTGCCTGCGCCGCCATCCGCAACTGAACGACTCAGCCCGCGCGCGCGATCTCTATGCGCGCTTCTTCACTAAAGTCGCCGGCGAAGGCGAGGCCGCCTATCTGGATGCGCCCGGCCGCGGCACCTGGCAGCGGCCCTATGGCTGGGGCTGGCTGCTGGCGCTGAGCGCCGAGCTTTCACTCTGGGACCAGCCGCAGGCCCGTGAATGGCGCGCCGCCTTGCTGCCGCTCGAGCAGCGCATCGTTCAGCGCTTCCCGGCCTATATGGAGAAGCTGACCTATCCGATCCGCGTCGGCACGCATTTCAACACGGCATTCAGCCTGTTGCTGGCACTGCACTACGCGCGAACCACCGGTGAACCGACACTGGAACCGGCAATCACCGCCTATGCGCGCAAGGTCTATCTCCCCGACACGGCCTATCCCGCGCATTACGAACCCAATGGCGACGACTTCCTGTCCGGCGCGCTGACCGAGGCGCTGCTGATGGCCGAATTGCTGCCGACGGAAGAGTTTGCCGCCTGGTGGATGCATTTCCTGCCCGGCGCCACGACCTTGTTCAGTCCCGCCATCGTCTCCGACCGTACGGATGCCAAGACCGTGCATCTCGACGGGCTGAATCTGAGCCGCGCCTGGTGCCTGCGCGGCATCGCCGCCCGACTGCCCGGCGACCAGTCGGGGCTGCTGCAATCGGCCGCCGCGCATGAACAGGCCAGCCTGCCGCATCTGGAAAGCGGCGAGTATGGCGGCGAACACTGGCTGGCGACCTTTGCCGCACTGGCCATCGAAGGCCTCTCGGCCTGACTGCCGCATACGGTGATGCGCATCGTTTCCTGCGTATATCCGGTCCGCGACATGCTAGGCTGACCAGGTCTCCAGAGATTCGGACGCGCCCGTCATGCCCATCAATCCGCACGACATTTCCGACACCCTCACCGATCTCCAGGATGCCCGGGATTTCGAAAGCGGCCGCAGCCTGCGCCGTCTGAAGCGCTATCACCTGTTTTACCGCCGGCTGAATTCGCGCGCGCGCATCGGCAACCTGCTGTACCGGCTGTCGGCGGCGACTGTCACGGATCCCGGCGCCATCGCCATACCGTTCCTGCTGCTCTGGGATGCCATTCAGCACCGCTTTCGCGGTCGCAGGGACAAGCCCGCCGGAAACAGCTAGCGGTCGCGCGGGTCGCGCCGCCGGCGCGCCAGTTCCTCGCTCAACCGCCGATCTTCGTCGCCAACCAAAAACCGCAATGCCGGCCGCAGCAGTCGTTTTTCCACCTCGCGGGTGGCCTTGGGCAGCAACGGGCGCACGATTGGCCGCAGCACCGCGCCCCAGCTCTCCACCGCGGCGGCGTCATCCCGCAACGTCTTGCGCACGCGCTCCAGTTCCTCCGGCGTCATCTTGTCGTGATGCCACTGCGGCTGGCTGGCGATCTCGCCGGCCAGCGCCTGCAGGCGTCCGGCCAGCTTCGGATCGGTGGCGCGCAGATCCTGCACTTTCTGTAACGCAGCCTCACGATCGCGGCCCTGCAAATAGCGGATGAAATTCACGCCGCCGAGCGCCGGCAGCACAGCGGGATTGCTCAGGTCGAGGTCTTCGGGATCGAGCCCGAGCTGCGCGGCAAGGTCGCGCCCCACTCCCAGCGTCGCCTCACGGGCGCGCATGTCGGCTTCCGGCACCTGCAGGCCCTGCGGCGGCTGATAGAGATGGCGCAGACGCCCGATGGTCTCGCCACCTGGGCCGGCCCAGCCATCCACGGTAAGGTCGTTCTCTTTCTGAAGCTCGCGCAGGGCCGCATCGTCGCGGTTGCCCCAGTATCCGGTCGGCCCGCCGGTGGCTGCCGCATTCAGATGGCCTTCGCGATGCATCAGCGCCTGCAGCTTGAACACGTCGCCGCGCTGGTTCTGTCGTCCGTTGCCCACCGTGTCGTACAGGTCGAACGGTTTCTCGCCGAACAGATCGCGCAGCGTGGCCCCGTCCATCCAGGCTTCGCGCGCATGCTCCCAGCCCGGATCTCCGGCGCCGATGCGCCCGAAAGGATCGGGTTCCGGCGAGACGGCCGGTGCCGGACCAAATAGCTGGCTGAAATCGAAACTCTCAAATGGCTGATTCATCGGGGGTCTCGCTTACAGAACATAATATGTACATATAATAGGAATATTAGGATAAAATGCAAGCATAAGTTTGCTTTATGTTCCAAACTGCTTAAACCATTGTCGGCGCTTGCAAAGCTGGTCTGCGCTATGGCTGGCTGATGACCGGACACAGAGGAAACAATTATGCCCGTCAGCCTAGAACTCTGGGTGGCCTTCATTGCCGCGGCCAGCATCATGATCCTGATCCCCGGCCCCACCACGATGATGGTGCTGGGCCATACCCTGGCCGGCGGGCCGCGCAACGGCGCCCTCAGCCTGGTCGGCGTCACGCTGGGCGATGTCTGCGCCATTACGCTTTCCATGCTCGGCTTCAGTGCGTTGCTGGCGGCCTCGGCCGAAGCCTTCACCGCGATGAAATGGATCGGCGCGGTCTATCTCGTCTATCTCGGCATCAAACTGTGGCGCGCACCGCCGATGGAGTTAACTCCGGCACATGCCGGAAAATCCTCGGCGCGCGATGCCATCGTACAAACCTTCCTGGTCACGCTACTCAATCCCAAGGGCATTCTGTTTTTTGCCGCCTTCCTGCCACAGTTCATCGACCCCACGCGGCCGCTCTGGCCGCAGGTGGCCGTGCTGACGCTGACGATGAATGTGCTGGCCGCCAGCATCCAGGGCTGCTGGATCGTGATGATGGGTCAGGCACGCAACCGTATCGTCAGTCCGCGCGTGCTGAAGAACATGAACCGGGCAGGCGGCGCGATGTTGGTCGGCGCCGGCATGCTGACCGTGACCCTGAAGCGGAGCTGACATGCTGCGTCTCGCACCGGCGGCGGAAAAATTCAGCATCGCTGTGCCTGAGGCGGCGCTGACCGACCTGAAGCAGCGGCTGGCCGCCACGCGGCTACCGCCCGAGCCCGCCGACGCCGCCTGGCAATACGGCAGCAA
>JAGXRD010000087.1 GCA_018336035.1 Alphaproteobacteria bacterium
ATTGCGCCCTCCGGCGCATTCGTATTCCGCGGCCAGGAGGCGAACAGTATCGTCCTGATAGGCGGCGGAGTCGGCATCACTCCACTAATGAGCATAGTTCGTTATCTTCTGGATATCTCCTGGAAGGGAGAGATCCATCTGCTCTATGGCGTCAAGACGATTTCTGACTTCATCTTCCGGGAGGAACTTGAATACCTGCAGAAACGTCACCCGAACCTTACAGTCGTTGTCATCGTCGAGCAGCCGCAGTCATCTCCTTGGATGGGCAACCGCGGCCGAATCAACCGTGATTTCATTGTACAGAATGTGCCGGATATCGTGCACCGCAGAGTCCATTTGTGCGGACCGCTAGGGATGATGGAAGCCACCAAGAAATGCCTGCTCGAGCTTGGCGTACCAGCCGACCAGATCAAGACCGAGGCATTCGGGCCGACGAAGGGCGCGTTTCCGCCGCCGACGGGTTCATCGCCAGTTCGGCCTACCTCCGGCAACACGGCGGCGGACCAGTCCGCTGAGGCGCCAGTGTCGGAACATGCCGCCGCGGCAACAATTGGCCCAGCGACCGCCAGGGTCCGATTCTCGATTTCCGATAAGACCGCTGCAATGCCGCCCGATAAGACGGTTCTTGAAGTCGCAGAGGCCAACGAAGTACCGATTGATTACTCCTGCAGAACCGGGATATGCGGTCTCTGCAAAGTTCACCTGCAGGAGGGAGCTGTCACAATGGAGGTTGACGAGGCGTTAACCCCCGAAGACAAGGCACGTGGAATCATTCTTGCGTGCCAGGCCAAGTCGCTTGGCAACCTCGTTGTAGAGGCGTGACCAAGGTGAAGGACAGCGAGTCACTCATAGTCCTACTTGTGCTGCTGCTAATTCTGCTGGCACCTGCTTTCGTAGTTCACATTTCCCCGCAATTCCCCGGCAGCTTTGCGGGGGGACTGTTGGGAATAGTAGCGGCTGTCCTGATGGCATCGCTGCTTGTTTATCCACTAGTAAAGTATTGGTCCGCCTTGCGGATTTGGCTCGGTGAATACGGCTCGTTGGGCGCAATACTTTCGTTCCATATCTATGCCGGTCTGCTAGGAGCGCTCGCGGGTATCATCCATTCCGGGCATTCCTACAAGAGCCCAATTGGGATAGCACTTGTCATCCTCACTCTGTTAACGGTGTTGACTGGTTTTTTTGGCCGCCGGTACCAGGGAATGGTTGCTTCGGATCTGAATGCGGAGCGAGAAAAACTCAACCGGCTTCGCACCGAGTATGACGCTGTCTCAATGACAATGTCCGGGCAGCAGCCGACACGGCGACCAGGCGGACTACCGATACTGGCGCTTGTCGAAGGGATTGCCGACCTGGAACATAGCATCGGTGCACGCGATACCCTTAAGCGGCTGCTGTCTTACTGGGTGGTCGCGCACGTAATATCGGCAATCCTGCTGTATGCGGTACTCACTATTCATATTGGATTTGAGATTTATCTCGGCTTGCGGTGGCTCCAGTGAATACCACCCGCATAATCTATGTTTCCTTGGCCGCCGCCCTCGCAGTCGGCAGCGCAGGGCTTATTTGGCACCTTTATCGTGGGGGATCGAGCGGGATTCCAGGTTTCGAACGCCTAACTCAACCGGGAGCTCTTTCCGAGCAACATGCCAGCATCGGCGATCGGTGCGAAACGTGCCATACACCGAACTTCGGAGTGGACAGATCTGCATGCGTTACCTGCCACGCCACCAACACTAACCTCCTGAGCAGGCAGACTACGGCGTTTCATTTCAACATCCCAAATTGCACCGGGTGCCACGTTGAACACCGAGGTGTACCTAGGATCACCGCCATGGACCACGACATGCTGGCGGCAGCAGTCAGGAAAGCTGAGTCCGATAGGAAGGAGATTAGCCTAGTCGAGCGGCTCACCGCCCTAGCTAGGCGCAGTTCAGAAAATCAGGCCGAGCGTGCGTCGCTTGACTGTTTCAGCTGCCATAGCAGCGGCAATCCTCACCACAATGGTTCAAAGATTCAAGTCAGTGGATTCTCCAGTGTTGGCTCCCTGTTCGGTCGTGATTGCGCGTCTTGCCATTCCACCGAAAGCTGGAGAGTTCCCGAATACCGGCACCCGGCCTCTGGTTCAACTGAGTGCGTTCAGTGCCACCAGGCGCCACCCAGCCACTACATGATGCATTTCGAAATGGTCTCAAAGAGTGTATCCGGTAAGGAGCATGCCAGTGTCGAACAATGTGGCGCGTGCCACCAGACCGATTCCTGGAACAACATCAAGGACATCGGTTGGCACAAACATCATTGATCGCCTGCAAATCCCGCATAAATCGGCTGATTGACCCACATCAATGAGCAATCCCGCTTGATCATCGATTATGGTTCTAGTCGACTATGGTTCTAGATGAACAAGGAGAATTGACATGTACCGCTTTGCGCTTTCCACCGCTGCAGTCCTCGTGTTGGGCATTTCCGGCTCGCTGTTCGCCGCAGAACTGACTGCTTTCCGGGATCTGGCGCCGGTCGCATCCTCGTCCATCGGTACCGACCGCCTTGCGATGCACGACGATATGCATAAGCATATGGATAACATGAAGGGCAATATGCAACAGCCTGCTCCGCAGCAGCCTGCGCCCGCTCATCCCGGCGGCAACCCACAGTCTGCCGACCCCCATGCAAGCCCGGCCAAGCCAGCCGACCCGGCGAATCCGGGTGCTGCGCATGCCCCTTCGGCCAATCCGACCAATCCGCCCGCGCACTCGGCTCAGCCGCCCGCAAGCAAAGGCATGAAACATATGTAACTGGGCTGAGGATATCGGCTAATGCTCTGGGCAGTTGGCGCAGACCAACTGCCCAGCACTTTTGTGAGCAGCACCGGACATTATCCATGACTGGCGGCTGCTTTATGTCTTTATCGCCTCTTCGTGACCTCCGAAGGCCTTACGCATTGCTGAAAGCATTTTGTCGGCAAATGTGTTGCCCTGCCGCGACCGAAATCTCGCATAGAGCGCCGCGGACAGTACCGGAACCGGCACGGCTTCCTCAATAGCGGCGCCAATAACCCAGCGGCCCTCACCAGAGTCCGATACATGTCCCGTAAATTCTTCTAATTGCGGGTCAGCTGCCAATGCCACGGCCGTAAGATCCAGGATCCATGACGGAATAACGCTGCCCCGCCGCCAGACCTCGGCGATATCGGCCAGATTGAGGTCGCGACTTAATCCCGTCCGTGGCTCAAGTAATCTTGCATGCTTCAGAATCTCGAAGCCTTCCGCATAGGCTTGCATGAGTCCGTATTCTATGCCGTTGTGAACCATCTTGACGAAGTGCCCGGCGCCAATCGGGCCTGCGTGGACGTAGCCGTGTTCTGGCCTCGGGTCCGCATCGGGCCGTCCTGGGGTCTTGCCGACTTCACCGATTCCTGGCGATAGGGCCTTGAGCAAAGGGTCGAGGCGGTCGACAGCAGCCGTGTCGCCTCCGATCATCAGGCAGTATCCGCGGTCGAGGCCCCATACGCCTCCGCTCGTCCCAACATCAACATAGTGCAGACCTTTAGAAGCGATTTCGCCTGCCCGGCGTATATCGTCCTTCCAGAAGGTATTCCCGCCGTCGACAATAGTATCGCCTGGCACGAGATGCACAGTCAGCGCCCGGATGGCCGCCTCGGTAATCTCACCCGCAGGAAGCATGAGCCAGACAATTCTGGGGGGCTGAAGTGCACGTACCAGAGCGGGGAGGTCGGTTACCGTAACGGCCCCTTCATTCGCGAGCTGACGGCCAGGTTCGGGGTTGCGGTCATAGACCACACAGGAATGCCCATGTCTAAGCAGGCGGCGGGTCATGTTGGCGCCCATGCGACCAAGTCCGACCATTCCAATTTCCATGATTTCTCCTCGGCTCTGAATGATGTCCAGCGGCGGCTACTAGCCGGGAAATCTGCTCATGTTCCGACACCACACCCTTGGACTAACAGACGCTCCAATAGCGTAAGTTGCTTGGCCGTCGGTCAAACGGAAGCGTCAATCTCCCAACTTTATGATCTCGGGGTTCCGCTCCAGATATTCGGTCGCGTATGCCATCTCCCCAGATGTCTCGCTAAACATCGTAAACAGCGGCTGCCCCCGCTGAACTTCCTGTCCTAGTCGGACATCGAGCCTCAATCCGGCAGCCTTCGCGTCCGGTGCACCCGCCAGCTTTGCCAGCCTGGCAATACGTCGATTATCCATGTTGATGACACGGCCATCCCGAGGAGCCGTAAATGGCTGCGAGTGCGCGGCCAACGGGATGCTTCGCATACCTCCCTGCGCGTCGCATATTGCCTGAAATTTCCTCCAGGCACGCCCTTCGGTGATGACAGCCAAGGCCTGCTGATATCCGGCACCCACATCGGCAACACCACCCAACTCCAACACGGCTCCTGCGAGCGAGCAAGCGCGCTCCCTAAGGTCATTGGGGGCATCCGGAAGATTCTGAAGCACTGCGAGTACATCGGCTGCTTCCAGCGCAGGGCCAACACCGCGGCCGACTGGCTGAGTGCCGTCGTTCAGTTTGCATACGGCAGTCAGACCGCACTGTGCCGCAACATCGGTAAGACGTGCTGACAGGCCCAGAGCGGCTTCTTTCGTACGAACTTTGGCGGTTGCTCCTACGGGAATGTCGATGACGACATGTGTCGATCCGGCCGCAATCTTCTTGGACAGGACAGAGGCAATCATTTGCCCCTCGGTATCAATATCGAGAACGCGCTCAATTCGTATGAATATGTCGTCGGCCGGGCTGAGCCGAACAGCTCCACCCCAAGCGAGACATCCACCCTCCGCCTCGACCACGCGCCGCATCGTGGCGATGTCGAGGTCGACGTTGGTCAGGGTCTCCATCGTGTCCGCTGTCCCGGCTGGCGAAGTGATGGCGCGGGACGAAGTCTTCGGCATCAAAAGGCCGGAGGCGGCCGCGATTGCTACCACAATAGGCGTTGTTCTGTTGCCAGGAAGCCCACCAATGGAATGCTTGTCCACGACGACTGCTCTGCCCCAGTCGAGCTTGTCACCCGCTGCTACCATTGCCTTCGTCAACGCCGCTGTTTCGACAAGGTCAAGCGGCAGGGCGGAGCTTGCCGTCAGGAAAGCGGCGAGGTGCACGTCTGTATATCGGCCAGCGACGACGTCTCGAACGATCGAGGTCAGGCTGCTCTCATCGAGCCGATTGCCGTGAATCCGGCGCCGGACGCTGGAGAGGGAGTCCAAGGAAGGAGGATGGGAAACATGAATCTGCTCCCCATCCGTCACGCCCAACAGGCTCCATGCTGCCTCGGACAGAGCCACATCGCCATGGCTCAGAAGGTCTCCGTCGATCTGGAACAGAGTCGCCTGAACCTGGCGGTCGCGCAGCGTCAACAGAACCTGAGACCGAGCGGCCAGGCCTTCGGCACGGCACACATGGCAGTCCGTGCGCATGACGACCACAGCCTGGTGCTGCGTATGGAGCCCCAGTCGACGTGCTCTCAGGGCAGGCACGCCGCGGCGTACGGATAGTTGGGAAGTCTCGCTCATAATGCGTAGCTTTCGCCCTGCTGCGGCACGACAGCATTCCAGGACAGTTCGTCCTCAATACGCCGCTGGACTGCAGCGGAAGCCGATCCCTCCCCGTGCACCACAAAAGCCTTACTGGGTGCGTCGCCGAAGCCTCGAAGCCACCGCAAGAGTTCGTCAGAATCGGCGTGAGCGGACAGCATCGGCAAGTCCTGAATCTCAGCTCGGATCGGAACCCATTCTCCGTGAATTTTAACCTCCGCGGCACCTTCAACCATCGACCGTCCCCGAGTTCCGGCTGCCTGGTACCCTGAGAACAGAATGGTGTTGCGCCGGTCCGGCCCAAACGTCTTTATGTGATGCAGAACCCGGCCCCCTGTCGCCATGCCACTTGCCGATATAATCACTTTCGGCATTTGGCTGGCTGTCAACCACTTTGACTCCTCAACGTCGCGGACATACTTCGCAACTCGGCAGGCAGAGTGACAGGCGTCCGGGGACAGTCTGTGGTCGTCAAGATGGTCGCAGAGCAACTTGCTGGCATCG
Source organism: Alphaproteobacteria bacterium (assembly GCA_018336035.1). GTDB lineage: Bacteria > Pseudomonadota > Alphaproteobacteria > Ferrovibrionales > Ferrovibrionaceae > Ferrovibrio. The sequence goes on from JAGXRD010000087.1 coordinate 6,069, forward strand.
ATGGCCATTGGGCTGTCGAGATATATTGGTACATTTCTCAGGCGGCCCTTTCCTTTCAAGCAGGAGAAGTAATAGAGAAGGGACTGCGCTCGCCCGACCGCAAATGCCGGTATGACGACCGTGCCCCCGCGTCCGATCGTGCGCTCCGTTATTTCCCCGAGAACCTCAATTGGATCCAAATGCGCATGCTTCCGGTCGCCATATGTGGACTCGACGACAATGTAGTCCGCATTAATGACGGGCTCCGGGTCGACCATGACCGGGTCATTGTATCGGCCAAGGTCCCCAGAGAAAACGACACGCTTGCCACCCCAGGCAATGTCCGCGGTAACCGCGCCCAGGATGTGCCCCGCCCTCCGGAGGGTCAGCTTCGCCCCACCAGGCACGTCCAAGACCTTGTGCATCGGGACTGCCTTGAACGAATCCATCGCCCTCTCAGCGTCTTTAATGCCATATAGCGGCAACGCGGGTGCGTGCTTTGAAAAGCCCTTTCGGTTGGCATACTCGGCGTCTTTTTCCTGCAGGTGGCCACTATCCTTCAAGATGAGGTCCGCCACTTGCGCTGTAGCGTCGCTAGCCAGAATAGGCCCCCGAAAGCCCTCTCGAACCAGCTTCGGGATATAACCCGAGTGGTCCAGATGAGCATGGGTGAGTATCACTGCGTCAATGCTCGCTGGATCCAGAGGGAAGTCCGCCCAGTTCAACTCACGAAGGTTTTTGAGACCCTGAAATAACCCGCAATCGATGAGTAAACGATGTCCGTTGAACTCCAGCAGATGTTTTGATCCGGTGACCGTACCGGCGCCGCCCAGGAATGTCATTGACAGCATGAGTGAACCTCCGGCACAGCACCCCATTCCAATGATTGCAGGGTAGGATTCAACAAGAGAAGGTGCGTATCCTCGCCCGGGGGTGATACAAAGACATTGCGCTGGATCAATGCCGCAGCAGCTGCGTCACTGGGGCGTGTCTGCCGGGCCACCCCATGTTGATAATGGGAACTCGTGTCATCGGTGACCTTGCAGCGCACCCGCTACCAGGGGCACCAATGATATGCGATTGCTGATGTGAGGCACGGCATCCGTGGAAGCAACCTTGTCCGTAGCTGATTTCAGCTCGGCGAAGGATTCCTCTGCGAAGAGAGGGTGAACCACCACACAGATGGGGCGGGCGAGTCCTTGCGCCTGTATTAGTTTACTGGCTTCAATCAACGTACGGCCCGATGACGCAATATCATCAACCAAAACAGGCTTAAGGTTTCGCCATTGACTTAGATCCGGAACCTTCAACTCCACTCTGCGGTCGCCAAATCTGGTCTTGCGTAGCACCACATGAGGCGCCTTGGCTTTGGCCCCGACAGCTGCGACCCACTGCTCGCTCTCCTCATCGGGACCAATTACCAACGGATAGGTGACTTCCGCAGCCAGCCAGTCACCGATGAGCGGTGCCGCGTGGAGCACAATCGTCTCGCAGGAATAGATTGCGGATAGGTTTGGATAGCGGTGCAAATGGGGATCGACGGTAATCAGCCGATTGAAAGCTGACGATATCTGCGCCGCAAAGGTTTTTGACGTGACGGCTTCCCCGGCATTGAACCGGCGGTCCTGGCGCATATAGGACAGGTAGGGCGCGACCAGGGTTACGCTCGCCGCACCCAGTTCCCGGGCGGCGTCTGCCGTGAATATCAAGGTCAGGAATTGCGAGTCCGGTCGTGACAATGTGCAGACGAGAATGACCTCTTTGTGCGACACATCGGATTGAAGTCGGACGTAGCTCTCACCGTCGGGAAAGCGTCGGGTTTCAAGCTTTCCATCTTCCCAACCGCCCTGTTTGGCCACTTTGCTTGCAAACTCTTCATTCCCCGGCAAGCCGAAGATGATCCGGCCGATTTCATTGCTGCTCACGCTGTCCTCGCCATCCTGAAAGTGCCTTGGCCAGGCAATGTGAACGAACCCGGCCAAGGCATACTGCTTTCATGCAGCGAGTTTCTCAACCGTAAAGCCGACGTTCTCAATTGCCTGAATAACCGCTCCTTCGGATGCTGATCCGTCCACGCTCACCAGCTTTTGACCCCGGTCAATGCTGACCGTCTCGATGCCACCAATCGGAGCCAGGGCCTTCCGGACTTTGTTTTCGCATCCCCCACAGGTCATGTCGGGTATTTTCAGCTTAAGCATCTCTTTGCTCCTCAAAAGTTTCGTCCAATAAACATTGTGCCGCTTCCAGCGACTGGAAGGTCAACTGTTTGGTCGTCTGGTCGTTTCGTTCTTTCCGTTTATCTGCATTTCAGTTTCCCAGACATGAAGGCAGCTCTGCACCAAGTGGTTACGGCCCGGAATTCATCAGCGCTGAAGCAGGTCTTTTCGCAGCCGTCTCCTCATCAAGCGGCTTCTCAAGATCACGAAGGATTGGACAGCTCGGGCGATGGTCTCCGTGGCAGGCATAGGCCAGTTCTTCCAGCGTCTGCTTCATGCCTAGCAACTCCGCGATTTTCTGCTCGAGTTCCCCGATATGCTGGAGCGCTATCCGTTTCACCTCAGCGCTGGCCCGCCCCTGGTCCCGCCACAAGCCAACCAGGTGCTCGATTTGCTCAATACTGAAGCCCAGGGTGCGCGCCCGCTTGATGAACTGAAGTGTGCGCACCTCATCGTCGGTATAGACCCGATATCCGGAAGCCGTCCGGCCAGCCTGCGGAATCAATCCGATCTGCTCATAGTAGCGAATCAACTTAGCGGTGACTCCGCTCGCAGCTGCTGCCTGTCCAATATTCATTTCTGACCTCCAATTGTCGGCGGCTTCCAGCCGCGGAGTGACAGCGCATTCAGGACAACGCTGACCGAACTGAGTGCCATGGCGCCGCCCGCGATGACCGGGCTCAAATATCCGAGCGCTGCAAGTGGTATTCCGACTAGGTTGTAGATGAACGCCCAGAACAGGCCCTGTCGGATTTTCGCGTACGTCCGCCTGGAGATATCGATAGCGCCGCTGACCAGCGTGGGTTCGCTGCGCATCAAAGTGACGCCCGCCGTATGCATGGCGACATCAGTACCGGTTGCCATGGCAATACCCACGTCGGCGGCGGCCAGAGCAGGCGAGTCGTTGATACCATCACCCACCATCGCGACGACGCGGCCGTCCGACCTTAATCGGGCCACAATATCCGCTTTGTCGCCCGGCAGAACTTCAGCGAAAACCTGCGTGATGCCGAGTTGCTCGGCCACGGTATTGGCAGCCCCCGAATTGTCCCCAGTTACCATCACCGGCTCGACGCCGTTCTGCTGCAGGTGAGCCACAGCAGTCTTTGCGGAGACCCTCAGGGAATCGCCGAAGGCCAGAAGGCCTAGAATTCGCCGCTCCGGAGCAAGCTCAGCAAGCCAGGACACGGTCCGGCCGCTAGCCTCGAGCGCGACAGCCCGTGAGTCCAAATCCGTGTCGAGGAGATCGTGCTTCTCAAGGAGCCTGCGAGCGCCGAGCAGCAGTTTGCGCCCATTTACCAGACCAGATACGCCGAACCCCGGAATGGCGGCAAAATCAGTCAAGGCAAGCTGAGGGAGGCCGTCCGCCTTGGAACGCGCGAGTATCGCCTTAGCCAACGGATGCTCGCTGCCTTGCTGCAGGGATGCAGACAGGGTCAGAATATCCGCCTTCGATATGCCGGTCGCGGCAATCGCGTCCGTCAACTCCGGTTTTCCCTCAGTCAGCGTACCGGTCTTATCGAAGGCAACTACAGTGACCAGATGCGCGCGTTCGAGCGCCTCAGCGTCCTTGATGAGAATGCCATGCCGGGCCGCTTCCCCTGTGCCAACCATTACGGCGGTCGGTGTCGCGAGCCCCAGCGCACACGGGCAGGCGATGACGAGCACCGCGACCGCAGTGACGACAGCCATCTCGATGTCGCCCGAGGTGTACCACCACGCCAGAAGGGTCAGGGCGGCAACCAGGAGAACGATGGGGACGAAGATGGCGCTGATGCGGTCGACAACGCGCTGAATTGGGGCCTTGGCTGCCTGAGCGCCCTCGACCATTTTGACTATCTTGGCCAGCATGGTGTCCCCGCCAGTGGCGGTAGTCTCCACCTCGATCAGACCGTCGACATTGATTGAGCCACCGGTCACCCGGGCGCCGACCGGTTTTGCTACCGGGAGAGGCTCGCCTGTCAACATTGCTTCGTCGACGTTGCTGAAACCGGATATGATTTCGCCATCGATGGGGATAGCTTCACCGGGCCGGACAACAACGATGTCACCGGTGCTGACATGGTCGACCGACACCTCGATAATCGCAGCGCCCCGCCGGACCCTCGCAATCGCAGGCCGCAGGTTCATGAGCGCCCGGATGGCAGCTGCGGTCTGCCCCTTGGCGCGCCCCTCCAGCCACTTGCCAAGCAGGACGAATGTTATGAGGACGGCGCTGCTTTCAAAATATAGATGCGGCGTATGACCAGGATGCGACTGGACGAGCAGCATGTAGACGCTCAGGCCCCACGCCGCGGTGGTGCCAAGTGCGACTAGCAGGTCCATATTCCCGGAGCCATTGCGAACTGCCTTATAGGCGGCCTTGTAGAACCGGGCGCCTAACCAGAACTGGACGGTTGAGGCAAGCAGCAACTGAAGCCAACCGGGCACCATCATTCCAAACCCGAGCAGGTCGCCGATCATCCCGGCAACGAGCGGCGCAGATAACACCGCCGCTAAGAGCAAGTGCTGTAGTTCCCTTCGGCTGCGCGCCTTGGCAGGATCCGCGTCGACGGACCCCATTTGTGATGCCTCCAGGATTTGATGAGATTCGTAACCAGCTTTTCCGACCGCCTCGATCAGGTCGACCGAATTCAAGTCAGAACCTTCAACGTGAACGCGTTCTGTTGCCAGGTTGACAACCGCCCGGTATACGCCGGGGACATTGGCTAGCGCCTTTTCGACGCGGCCTACGCAGGAAGCACATGTCATACCCTCCACCCGGAGGTCGACCGAATGGATTCCAAATCCTGGGTTTTCTGCCAAGTTCAACGCTTCTGCGATAGCCATCACACTAAACTCCCGTGAGTGATGGCAGCACTAATACGGCTTCCAGCGATGGGAAGCTCAAGTGGCTATTTTACTGCGCTTTCGAATTTAGCTTTTAACTTATGCACTGGCACCGGTTTGGGGTGGCCCGGAAGCGATTGAGGCGGCAGCGCCACAAGCCTGACATCGTGGCAACCTGCCGCCTCGACTAGCGGAGTCGAGAGAACCAGCGGTGTCTCCAGGGCACGCGGTAATCGCGCGAGCCTGCTTGCGACATTCACCGTGTCGCCAATGACGGTATATTCTAGGTGTGTCCCGTCGCTGATCACGCCTGCGAACACATCCCCGAAGTGCCCGCCAATCGCAATACGAATGGGCGGCTTGCCCAGCTTTATGCGTTCTCGGGACCATGCGTCAATTTCATCGACCATCGACAGAGCACAGAGTATGGCCCGCTCCGCATCGTCCGGCGCTTGTCGTGGTGCACCGAAGACCGCCATGACCGCGTCGCCGATGTATTTATCGACCACGCCGCCATTGGCCAATACCGGTCTGGAAATCCTCTCCCTGAAGTCCGAAACGAACTTGGCAAGTTCACCTGGATCCATCGCTTCCGCCATAGCGGTGAAGCCTTGCAAGTCGGCAAACAGCACCGCGGCGCGGATGCGATCGCCAAACTCTGTTGTTCCAGATGGCCTGTTCATCAGCTCTTCAGCGACGTCGCGGGAAAAATAGCGAGACAAGGTGGCGGCCCGACTGGTGCTAACATAGACATTGGCGATCAATCGCCTTGTTCGCGCGGTCGTTACCGCGAGAATGCCCATGGTCAGCAGGAAAATGATGATCGGAAACACCCTGAAATGCATCAGATGCTCTGCTGCTTCCGTGTGGAAGACGGACTCGTCGACGGTGCTGACCATGGAAGCGATCAGGATTACTGCCGCCAGAATGCTGGCCGCAAACACCACTAGCCAAGGATCATAGCGCAGCGAAGCGTGCAAAAAGACCACGACAAGTAGGCCCGAAATCGGCAGCGTGAATGCGTCTATGGGTGCAATGCCAAATTCCGCACCAATCATGACGATTGCGATGGTCAGGGTAATAATGTCGAAACCGACAAGGAAATAGGGCAGAACGACAGGATGATATTTCCTCCAGGCCGCCACCAGGCCCGCAATGGTTCCCAGGCCGTAAACCAGCACGGCCAGCTCCAGTGGGCGATGATCCGCTTCCTGCGTGCGCGCCGTAAAAACTGCGGCAAGCAGGGTAACCAGGATGATGGCGCGAATGATCGATGCGATCCGCTCGCTTTCAAGATCGGATGCCCTGAAGGCTTGCGCGAGGTTTTGCGGAAAGGTTTTGTCCTGGGCCATTGTTCTTTTCAACAGTTGGGATATTTGGTCAACAGACTGTCTATTTAGCCATCTGCTTAGCATTAGATCGGATTAAATTCATGTGTGTTTGTGCTATCCATCCGCTGAAGGCATTCAGTGGAGCGGAGTAGCCCTGGCGCCAAGGGCCACTGAATTTGTCCAACGCCGGAGGTTTCATGCATACGCATTCCCTGTCTGACTGGCAGCACGACCATGTTTTCCTCGGTGTCGGCCATGACCGGAACGAGCGCCGGACGTGGATCGTGGTTGGCGTGACCGCCGTGATGATGGTTGGCGAAATTGCCGCGGGCCTGATATTTGGCTCCATGGCGCTTCTGGCGGATGGCATCCATATGGCAACCCATGCCGGTGCGCTCGCCATTGCGGCCGCGGCATATGCATTTGCCCGACGCCATGCCGGCGACAGGCGTTTCACCTTTGGAACGGGGAAGATCGGTGAATTGGCCGGGTTCTCAAGCGCGCTGATTCTGGCCGTCATAGCAGTGCTGATCGGATATGAATCCGCCCTTCGCCTGACTGCGCCGACACCAATCAGGTTCGATGAATCGATCGCGATCGTGGCGCTTGGTTTAATCGTCAATCTGCTCAGCGCATGGCTCCTGCATCGGGATGAAGAAACCGATGCGCATGACCACGATCATGATCACCACCATCACGACCATAATCTTCGGGCGGCCTATCTGCATGTGCTGGCCGATGCCCTGACGTCGGTCATGGCCATCCTTGCTTTGCTGGCGGGACGCTTTTTCGGCTGGCTCTGGATGGACCCGGTCGTGGGGCTATTGGGCGCGATTGTGATCGCCCGCTGGGCCTGGAGTCTCATGCGCGTTTCCGGTGCGGTGCTTGTCGATGCCGTGCCGGCAGGGGACACTGCCAGGCAGATTCAGCAAATGCTCGAGCAAGACGGCGACCGGGTGAGCGACCTCCATCTGTGGCGGGTAGGCCCAGGACACCTGGCTGCCATTGTTGCCCTGGTATCCGATCACCCGCTGGAGCCGGACGTTTACAGGCAGAAGCTCTTGCAGATTCCACATATGTCGCATGTCACAGTCGAGGTGCAGCGCTGCGGGTCTTAGAATGTGAAATTATTTAAGCAGTTTGTTGTTTCTTGGTCTTTTCTGACGGCATACAGCAGAAGCGTAATCTGATCGATCACCAGCTGCAGGGTCGCCACGAGTAACGTGACGAAATGGTACAACAACATTTTCGGTTCTCCTTTCCGCTATTCTGAATAGCGGGCACCAGCGCCAACTGGAGTTCCGCTCAATCCCTCTGTACCCCCGGCGCAAGGGCCGTTTGGCTGCTGTCGCAACCCAGAGCCTTCAAGACCGAGGGAGCGGGACTGCAATTCCTCCCTTGAGATCGAACTCATGCCAGATCATGACGGCAATGGGCATGACCAAAGTCGGCCAGAGTCTCGATGATTCGGCATTCAGCGACTTTGCCGGAGCCACATTCACCAACCATCCGCTTCAGCTCTTTGCGCAAGGCCTTGAGCTGCGAGATGCGTCGCTCGACGTTTTCGAGATGTTGCTGCGCGATTGCATTGACTGCATCGCAACTCTGGTCCGGCTCGTCTGAGATGCGGATGATTTCCCGGATATCCCCGAGCGAAAAGCCAAGATCCCGGCTGTGCCTGATGAATTGCAGGCGTCGGAGATGATTGGCGCCATATCGGCGCTGATTGCCTGCCGTCCTGGGAGGCTCTGGTAGCAGGCCTTCCGCTTCATAGTGACGGATAATCTGGACAGAGCAGCCACTCTGGTCGGCGAGCTGTCCAATCGTAAGTGATTGATTTTCCATATTGTGAGCTCGTCTATGGCAGGTGAAATCAACGCTTGAGCCTACAATAGTTGTAGGCTGTAAGGTGTCAGAAGTGAAATCAAAATCAACTGGCACATTATGCTTGCGACCGACATAGCGTTCCGCGGCCACCAGCCCGTATCGCCCAACGAAGCCGAATGCGAGTGCGAATTGCTGGAGCGCTCGCCGTTGCTCGACTTCGACCACCCAAGCATCACCGCCTTGATTGTCGAGCGCGGCTGGAGCGACATGCTTCGCGAAGACCGCGTTAAGGCAATTTATGAGTTTGTCCGTGACGAAATCCTGTTCGGCTACAACACCGATGACGATATTCCGGCGTCAGCCGTGCTGGCTGACGGATACGGTCAATGCAACACCAAGGCGACCCTCTTCATGGCGCTGCTGCGCGCGGTTGGCATTCCCTGCCGATTCCACGGCTTCACCATTCATAAGCGCCTTCAGAAAGGTGCGGTAACCGGTCTTTTCTATCTGCTAGCGCCTGCCAACATCCTGCATAGCTGGGTAGAGGTGCAACTTGATGGCCGGTGGCTGAATCTAGAAGGCCTCATTCTCGACACCACATATCTGCGAAAGCTTCAGGCGCAAAATCCTGACTGCTCCGGCAGCTTCTGCGGATACGGCGTGTCCACCAATGATTTCCGCAATCCGAAGACGGCATGGACGGGTCAAGATACCTATATCCAGGATAAGGGCATCAATTGCGATTTTGGCCTATTCAATACCCCTGACGAGTTCTATGCCAAGGTCGGAACGAATATCAGGGGTTGGAAAAGATGGTTCTACATCCACTACATCCGGCATGTGATGAACCGGAATGTCGCCCGCATCCGCAACGCAATCATCAGGTAAATCATGTCCACCACAACTGCACCGAAGGTTTCTGAAATCCAATACCGTGTCACCGGCATGGACTGCTCCAGTTGCGCCGCCAAGATTGAGGGCGCCACAAGAAAGATATCCGGGGTCAACGAGGTGAAGGTATCAATCGCGTCTCAGGTCATGACGCTCGATGTCGCGGAACCCGCCGTACAGTTGCCAGAAGTCGAGAGGGCGGTGACAGGCCTGGGCTATCACCTTCAGCGCCTTGATACCGAAGCGGATGGCGAAAACGATGAGCTGCCGAAAGATATGTCGCATGTTACGCCAGCTTATCGGCGCGCGCTCTGGATTGTTGTGATGCTGAATGTTTGCTACGGCATCGTCGAGGCGGTGGGCGGTTTCTGGTCTGGTTCTCAGGCACTGAAGGCCGATGCGCTCGATTTCCTGGGCGACGGCCTCATTACATTCCTCGGGCTACTGGCTATAGGGTGGAGTTTGGCGTGGCGTGCGCGTTCGGCTCTCATCCAGGGCCTGTTTCTTGGCGCGCTGGGGCTCGCAGTGCTTGCCAATACAGCCTATCGAGTCCTGGTCCTGCATACGCCGGAGGCTGAGCTGATGGGCTTGTTCGGTCTTATCGCACTTGCCGTAAATGTCGCGGCTGCCGCTGTCCTGGTGCCGCATCGTGCGGGCGATGCCAATGTCAGAGCTGTCTGGCTATTCAGCCGGAATGATGCCATCGGCAATGCCGCTGTTGTCGTTGCTGCTGGCGTAGTCGCCTGGACGGATTCGCCATGGCCGGATCTGGTCGTTGCTGTCGTCATCGCAGGGCTGTTCCTGCAATCGGCCTGGTCGATTGTGCGGGACGCGCGAAGTGACTTGGCCAGAGCTGGCAAGACATCGCCGTGACGCCGCGTATTGCAGGATTTGTATGGGGCACCGCCGCCCTGCTCCTGGATCAGGCTAGTAAGGCAGGAGCCCTTGCCGCGGGCTCGGGTGATTCCACCTGGGCCATTCAGGTGACACCATTCTTCAATCTGGTCCTGGTGCGCAATGACGGCGTAAGCTTTGGGCTGCTCGGCGGCCATGTACCTTGGTGGGCACTGTCGCTGTTTGCTCTCGCGGTCATCGCCTACCTGCTGTGGTGGCTCTGGCGAGAAGCCTCTTGGATCACATCCGCGGGGCTTGGGCTTATCATTGGCGGTGCCGTGGGCAATGTTCTGGATAGATATCGGCACGGGGCCGTGACCGACTTTCTGGATTTCCATGCCTTCGGCTGGCATTGGCCCGCGTTCAATCTCGCGGACGTCGCCATTTTCTGCGGAGTTGCCTGTATTCTTTGGGATGGAATGCGCCCTCGGCCGCAAGAGCGGATGTAACAGTATTACGGCGGCGATGCGTCGCAGGAGCCTGACAACCCCGTGACTTGCCAGCGTAATCTTCCGTCGCTAGTTATGTATGTCCCTAACAAGGAGGTGTCGAATGAGGAAACTGAGTGCATTGGTCGCTGCAGGCCTGTTCGCTTTCGCCGTTTCGGCGCAGGCCGATGAGGCGAAACACGGTGGCCAGGTTAAGAAAATCGGCTCTTACGAAGGCGAGCTGGTCGTCAAGGGTAGCGACGTCCATCTCTATGTCATCAAGGACCATAAGCCGATGAACCCAGCAGCCTCGATGTCGGCCAATGTGCGTCTCTTCGTGAACAACGCGGAAAGCACAGTGGAGCTGAAGCCGCAGGGCGATAAGCTGGTAGGCAAGGCCGCAAGCCCGGCGACCGGCAATGTTCGGGCCATGACAACCCTTGCCGATGGTGGTAAGGAAGTCGGCAAGGCGCAGTACAGTCTGAACGTCAAGTAAGCCTATCCCCAGGCATACGGTAGCAATGAAAATCAGCATTTTCAGGCACTTTTCGACAGGTCGGCGTCTCGCCGTCATTGTCACTGTGCTTGGCATGCTTTTCTGCGCGACTGTGGGGGCCTGGCATCTAGAGCATCCGGTTATGGTCGCCGGTTTAAATGACCAAACGACGGTATCGGCATTCCAGACGGGCGATAGTGCGTCGCAGATCGATATCGAGAAATCCAAGCCAGGTGCCAATGGAAGCCAGGACTGTGCTTCCCATTGTGAACAGCATGGTCGTGGCCTGCCGCATTCCGTGGCCAGCTTGGCTCATTCCATGCCCACGGCGCCCAAGCTCCTGGCCCTTCGCGACAACGGTTTTGCCGTTGCGCAGCCTGACGGCCTCCTGGAACCTCCCAAAGCCTGATCCTTCGACTTTGAACACGACCTGATGCATCCGCATCGGGAAACCTGTGTCTGTCCGAGGATTCCATGCGCTTCTACAGCCTTCCCGCGCTCGCACTCTGCGTGGCGCTGACCTCCACTGCTTATGTGCAAATTGCCACTGCGCAGACGGTCGAAATCCGCACGCTCGATGATGCTTTGCGCATTGCCGAGGCCAATTCACCCCGCATCCGCGCGGCCGATGCCCGGCGCGAAGGCGCGACCGGCGACCGGATGCAGGCCGGTGCCTGGCCGAACCCGGAGCTATTTGTTGACGCCGAGAACTTTGCGGGCAGCAAGGAGTATCGCGGCACCAACAACATCGAGCTGACGGGAGGCCTGTCCCAGCGCATTGAGATCGGCGGCAAGCGACAGGCGCGCATTGACGCAGCCGAAGCCGGGCTGACGCTCGCCGCCCATGATCGCAATGCCGACCAGCTCGCCCTGCGGGACGAGGTCGCCAAGGCGTATGTCGGCGCACTCTATGCGGCTCGCCTGGTGGCCCTGGAAGATGACCGGCTGAAGAACGCCCAGTCTTTGGCGGGTGCCATCCGTGAGCGTGTCCAGAACGGTCGCGAGTCTCCCGTCCAGTCGCGCAAGACCGATATCACGTTGGCTGCCGCTCAAGTCGCCAGCCAGAAGGCGCAGCGCGAGCTGCAGGGCAACCGAGCTGCTTTGACAGCAATACTGGGCGTGTCGAATGTCGAACTGGTGGTGAATTCCGGCTGGTTTGACCGCATTGGGGATGTACCCGACGTCAGTCCCGACGAAGCCGCACTGGCCGAGAACCCGGATTTTGCCCGGCTGAGTGCAACAATCGCGCAGGCCCGCGCCGGCGTTGACCGTGAGCGCGCAGCGGGTGTGCCTGACCCAACGATTAGCGCTGGAATGCGCCGGTATCGCGAGGACGGCAGCAATGCCCTCGTCGTGGGCCTGACCATTCCCATTCCGGTCTTCGACCAGAACAGCGGCAACATCTTGCGTGCCCGCCAGGACCTCAACCGCGCCGAAGCCGAGGCGGATGCCATGCGGTTGACGCTGTTGGGCAATCTGGCGCGCGCCCGACAAACGTTGCTGGCCGCGCACAGCGAAGCAGACGCCATGGGCAAGACTATTGTCCCGGCCGCCGACGAGGCTGCTGCTGCTGCGCGCGAAGGCTACTCAGCAGGCAAGTTCGGCTTCCTCGATCTGCTGGATGCCCAGCGGACACAGTTCGACGTCAAAGCCCAGCATGCCACTGCGCTGCGCGACTATCACCTGGCCCGCATCGAGCTGATGCGCCTTGTCGGCCGCACCTACTGATCCCCCGGAGAACACCATGCGCAATACCATCATCGCCCTAATTGTGGGTATCGCTCTAGGCATCGGCGGCTCGGTCGTAGCCACGAAGACTGACCTGATTGGCGGTCATCATAAGGAAGAAGCTGGTGGACACGGTCACGGCAAGAGCGACGGCCATGGCGGTCACGGCGAAGGCGAGGAAGAAGGCGACCCGCTCAAGCTGACGGCAGAGCAGATCCAGCAGTCCGGTATTACCGTTGCTGAAGCCACCGAGGGTGACCTGGTCCGGACCACGACTTTCCCGGGCACCGTGACGGCAAATCCCGACCGCATGGCGATTGTGGCGGCCAAGGCGTCTGGCGTTGTGATCGACCTGAAAAAGCGGCTGGGTGACACCGTTGCCAAGGGTGAGTTGCTGGCGACCATCGAGAGCCGGGAAATCGCCGAGGTGAAAGGTGAGTTGCTGGCTGCCCAGCGTACCGAAGCACTGGCCCGCACTACCCATGACCGGGAAAAGAACCTCTGGGAAAAGAAAATCTCGTCCGAGCAGGATTTCCTGACGGCCCGGACCGCGCTGGAAGAGGCCCGTATCCGAGTCGATCTGGCGCGCCAAAAGCTGGCAGCACTTGGGATTAACCCCGCCGACCTCGCCCGTATGAATGGCAGCAGCTCTAGTCTGCAAATTTTGGAAATCCGCAGTCCCATTGCCGGCCGCGTGGTCGAGCGTCGTGGCGCCATCGGTGCTTCCGTGCCGGCCGAGACCGAACTCTTCACCATTGCCGATCTGTCAGTTGTCTGGGTTGAGGCATCCGTGGCGCCGGGTGACCTCGCCTTCGTCAAGGAAGGCGACACGGTCAGCATCGAAGGTCAGGCCGCCCCAACCAAAGGCAAGGTCGTCTTCGTCAGCCCGGTGATCGACCGTGAGACCCGGCTGGCCAAGGTTCTGGTCGAAATTCCGAATGACGGCAGCAACTGGCGTCCTGGCGATTTCGCTTCGGTGACGGTGAACAGCTCGTCCGAGAAGGCCGGCGTTCTGGTGCCGAAGGCGTCGATCCAGCGCATCAAGAAGGACCAGGTCGTGTTCGTGCGCACCGACGAGGGCTTCGAGAAGCGCGAGGTCGTGTTGGGCCGTGCCGATGGCCGTCAAGTCGAAATCCGCTTCGGCGTCGATGCAGGCGAGTCCGTCGCGGTCGAGAATTCCTTTGTCCTGAAGGCCCAGCTTGAAAAAGCTGAAGCCGAGCACGCTCACTGATTGTCGCAGGCGGAACCAGAACAATGATTGAGCATATTCTTCGCCTATCGATCCGGCAGAGACTGGTCGTCCTCATCCTGGTGGTCGGCGTCTGCATCCTGGGTGTTCAGTCCTTGCTGAAGTTGCCCATCGATGCCGTTCCCGACATCACCAACAACCAGGTGCAAATCAATGCCCTGGCGCCTGCTTTGTCGCCGACGGAAATCGAGAAGCAGGTCACCTATCCCATCGAGAATGCGTTGGCAGGGATCGCGGGTTTGGAAAACACGCGATCGCTGTCCCGCAATGGCTTCGCACAGGTCACGGCCATCTTCTCGGAGAAAACCAACATCTACTTCGCGCGCCAGCAGGTCACCGAACGGCTGACCGAGGTGAAGGAGGGGCTGCCGGAGGGCGTGGAGCCGCGTCTTGGCCCGATCACGACGGGTCTCGGCGAAGTCTATATGTGGCTGGTGCGCTACAAGGAGCCGCGCGAGGTCGCAGCCGAGGGGCTACCCGGCTGGCAGGCGAATGGCACTTTCCGCACACCTGAAGGCGAAATCCTCGACACAGAGATGAAGCAGGTCACTTACCTGCGCACGGTACAGGACTGGCTGGTCAAGCCGCAGCTCCGCAGCGTGCAGGGCGTGGCCGGTATCGACTCCATCGGTGGCTACACCAAGGAATTCCATATCCAGCCGAAGCTGGATCGTCTCGTCGCCCAAGGCTTGACGCTGTCGGATCTGTCCACTGCCATCCAGCGCAACAACACGGCCATCGGCGCCGGTTTCATGGAGCAGAATGGCGAAGGACTGGTCGTCCGCTCCTATGGCCGTCTGGAAAACATCGACGACATTGGCGCAGTCGTGGTCACCACCCGGGACGGCGTTCCGGTATACGTGCGCGACGTTGCCACCATCGATATCGGACATGAACTGCGCACGGGATCCGGCAGCTCGGGTGGCAAGGAAGTCGTGGTCGGAACTGCCATGATGCTGATTGGCGGCAACAGCCGCACAGTCGCCGAGAGTGTGGACAAGAAACTAAGCCAGATTAACGCCTCACTGCCGCCGGGCGTGGAAGCAGCTCCGGTGCTAAACCGGACCAAGCTGGTCGATGCCACGGTCGCGACGGTTGAGAAAAACCTGGCTGAAGGCGCGCTGCTGGTTGTCGTGGTGCTGTTCCTGTTCTTAGGGAATATCCGAGCGGCCCTGATTACCGCAGCCGTCATTCCCATCACCATGTTGATGACGGCAACCGGCATGCTGAAAGGCCATATCAGCGCCAACCTGATGAGCCTGGGCGCTTTGGACTTCGGCCTGATTGTCGACGGCGCCGTGATTATTGCCGAGAACTGCCTGCGCCATTTGGCGGACAAGCAGCATGAGTTGAAGCGGACGCTGACCAAGCGTGAGCGCATGCTGGAGGTGATGGTTGCGTCCAAGGAGATGATTCAGCCCTCCGTGTTCGGACAGGCCATCATCATCATTGTCTATGTGCCGATGCTCACTTTCACGGGCGTCGAGGGCAAGATGTTTGAGCCGATGGCTCTCACGGTCATCATTGCACTGGCCTGTGCCTTCGCGCTTTCCCTGACCTTTGTGCCAGCCATGATTGCCCTGTTTGTGAGTGGGCCGGTCAAGGAGAAGGAAAGCCGCTTTATGCTGGCCGCCCAGACCCGGTATCGAGCCATCCTTGAGAAGGTGGTTCATATGCCGGGCCGGGTGGGTATCGCCGCGGCCGGGTTGTTCGTTGCCTCGCTGCTGGTCATGACCCAGCTCGGGCAGGAGTTCATCCCGCAACTGGATGAGAAAGACATCGCCATGCATGCGATGCGCATCCCGAGCACCTCGTTGGACCAGTCATCCAAGATGCAGCTTCTGGTCGAGAAGGCCGTATCCAGCTTCCCTGAAGTGGCCACGGTATTCGCCAAGACGGGCACGGCCGAAGTAGCGGCCGACCCGATGCCGCCGAACGTGTCGGATACTTTCATCATCCTGAAGCCACAGAAGGAGTGGCCGAACCCGAGCAAGACCAAGGCTGAACTTGTTGCTGAAATCGAGCGCGCCGTGAAACAGGTGCCGGGCAACAACTACGAGTTCACCCAGCCGATTCAGATGCGTTTCAACGAGCTGATCGCCGGTGTCCGCTCGGATATCGCTGTGAA
This sequence comes from Alphaproteobacteria bacterium, assembly GCA_018336035.1. Classification (GTDB taxonomy): domain Bacteria; phylum Pseudomonadota; class Alphaproteobacteria; order Ferrovibrionales; family Ferrovibrionaceae; genus Ferrovibrio. The sequence continues at coordinate 22,065 of JAGXRD010000087.1, forward strand.
GGTCTATGGCGACGACTTCGACACGCTGCTGGAGACCGCGAATGCCGTGGCCTCGGTCATGCGTGGCGTGCCAGGCGCCAGTGACGTCAAGGTCGAACAGGCCGCCGGTCTGCCGTATCTCGACATCAACCTGAGAAAGCGCGAAATTGCCCGGCGCGGCCTGTCGGTGGCCGACGTGCAAGATGTCATCGCCACCGCGATCGGCGGTAACGAGGTGGGCGTGCTGTTCGAGGGCGACAAGCGTTTCGATATCGTGGTGCGCCTGTCAGATGCCGCCCGCAGCGACCTAGAAGTCCTTCGTAATCTGCCGGTGCCGGTCGTCCTGCCCAACAGCAATCAGGCCGTCACCATACCGTTACGCCAGCTTGCTGACATCGCCATCAGCGAAGGTCCGAACCAGATCAGCCGCGAAAACGGCAAACGACGTGTCGTCGTTCAGGCCAATGTGCGCGGCCGTGACATCGGCTCGGTGGTCCAGGATGCCCAGGCGCGCATCGCCTCGCAGGTGCAGTTGCCATCCGGCTACTGGCTGGGTTGGGGCGGGCAATACGAGAACCTGCTCGCCGCCCGCGACACCCTGGTCCTGGTGGTGCCGCTGTGCTTTGCCGCCATTTTCTTCCTGCTATTCATGGCATTGGGCAGCGTGCGGGACTCGCTGATCGTCTTCAGCGGTATCCCTTTCGCTCTGGTCGGAGGCATCCTGGCCTTGGCGCTGCGTGGCATGCCGTTATCGGTGTCGGCCATTGTCGGCTTCATCGCTTTGAGTGGCATCGCCGTCCTGAATGGCTTGGTAATGGTGACACGGTTTCAGCAGGAACTGGCCGAAGGTGTCGAGAAGATTGCTGCGGTTATTGAAGGCGCCGAAGTTCGCCTGCGGCCGGTGCTGATCACCGCATTGGTGGCTTCTCTGGGCTTTGTCCCGATGGCAATTGCCACCGGCACAGGCGCCGAAGTTCAGCGACCGATTGCTACCGTCGTTATTGGCGGCCTCATTAGCTCCACCATCCTGACGTTGCTGGTTTTGCCTGCGCTCTATGCGCGGTTTGGCGCCGGTCGTCGCCGGGCGGATGACGAGGTAGATGAGATGGCCGTCCATACACCTCATAGCCATCCGGCAGAATAGGAGGCATCCATGAATGCGACTGCGGCTGTCATGCTGCTTACTGCTGTTATCGGACTAGGCGGGTGCGGTTATACAACGGAGCAGTACCAGGAAAGCCTGCGCCGGGAATGCAGGGCAAAAGGTCTCGCGGAGCAAACAAGGGCGTTTGAAGAGTGCGTTGCCAGGGCGCTGCACCAGGACCATGACCGCGAGCCTGGTGCCAGGGGAGTTCGTGGCCCTCGGCATAGGTGGCAAGATGACTTGGATTAACCTGCAGGGCATTGACGTGATTCGATTGGCTTGGCTGCTTTGTGGCGCGGCACTGTTTGTTGGTGTGCTGATGTACCAGCCAGCTCATGCGCATCAGGACGAGATCGGCACTATCCTGGTGACGCACCCTTATCTTGAGGCGGGCCGCAGTGGCGGGGATGCGATTGCGCGGCTGAGCCTGGAAAACCAGGGCAGTAGCACGCGGCAATTGCTGGGTCTGCATGCGGACGTCGCTTCCGGCAGCATGATAGAGGTGAAGGTTTCCCCTGTCCGGGCAGTGCCGATGGGATCCTTGCCGATCCGGCCGGGGGAAATCCTTGATCTTGAGGATACCGCCTGGATCAGGCTGACTGGCCTGCGTCGCGATCTGATGTATGGCGAGACCGTGCAGGGTTGCCTCGATTTCGCCGATGGCCGGAAAAAGCGGATCACACTGACTGTCGGCCGGTTTGAACTGTGATCGACTAAACGATGAGACGGCCATCATCGACGCTGACACACGATGATGGCAGGCGGCAGCGTCCCTTCTGCCGCCATCCCGGGAGCGGGGCTTGGAGGGGTCCCGGCTCCGCTCCCACCTTATTTCTGGATGAAACGATGTATATGATCGTGGTCAATCTCTGGTGCAGGAGGTCTGCAGGAGAACAGGACAAGCGAATCTCTCGCCCCAAGACTGCGTTTGGGTTCTCCTAGGTAGCCAGCGATCGCAGATATCCATCATTAGAGGTAAGATCCAGGGCTCTTTATGAAAGATAAGCGTGTCTTCAGGCGTGGTTCCTACCATCGCTGCATCTATGGTTTCTATGGCCGGTACCAACGCCGTCACCGCCATCATTAGCCTTTCGGCAGCGGTCTGTTTTCTTCGGCCCGACTGGTTTCATCGCGATCGAATTGCCAGTGCTCTGTGAAATAAGCAGTGAGGGAGGCGATCACGGCACCGAGCAATCCGCCGACACTGTCGCCAACACCTTACTTCAGGCCGTCTATCCTGTTGACCATGCCTTCGACCTGCTTCATCTCGTAGAAATAGGTTGACACCAGGAAGCCGACTGCTCCGCCCATCACCACGCCGAACGCAATCAACAGATTCTCGTTGAGACGAGATCCGCTTATTTTCCCAACCAGTTCGCTGTTCCCGCCACGGTAATTTGTCGATTATGCCAACTTCAGGTTTAGTCATCGAAACTTATGCTTGTGGAAAACCACTAAACCACCCACATGACAGCGCGGCGGAGGAGATATACGTTGCAAAGTTATCCACAGATTTCTAGCTTGAGTAAATATTAGGCAGTGGCACTACACGCATTACTAACTTCCTACTTAGTAATTGAAATATATGAAAAATTTTCCATAAGATAGATTATCCGTTTCTGATATGTTCCGAATATTCCCGCCACACTACCTCACCCCAAAAGAGGTGGATTATCTCAACGTGTAGGGTATGGTCACATTAAGTCGTATGCAGTTGATTCCGACGAGAAGAAAAGCCTCCCGTTTAGGTTGCTCATGTTCCAAAGTTTGAATTCGCGCTTTCCAAGGATTGTTACCCCCCTGGGAAATGCCCAACTGGCGAACCGCAACCGACCGGATGCCAGGCCTCCCTATGTTACCAGCAGCGCGGCAGTCGTTTCGGCGCCGCCCGCGCTGATCTTCTCAACTTCGCAACGCTTTACTCGCTCACGCCGGCAGGCCGTGACGATGCAGGCCGCGCGAGGTCGACGACGATACCGCCAGATTTAGCTCCTGGCGCAGTGATAACACGTTTGTCTTGGTGGGTTATGGACGTACACCTGTTAGCTACTTCGGCGGCGAGCCGATTCTGCATCAATCACGCAAACCACTCGATCACGTCGATCTACTCGAAGAATAATGAAATCGTGGTGCTCGAGCATTTGTCTTCAGACAGCAAGAAAAGCTTCAGCTGCGAAATGACGCCAGATGAAGCCGGCCAGAATGCGAAGGCCCTAGCGCTGCATGCCGCCTATGCTGAAATCGGTTTTGCACCTGACCAGGACAACAAAAGCGTGGTCGAAACGCTCGTTTCTCAGAACCGCATTAGCAATCACAATGGCGATGTCGTGTTCTCCCATGCCTATACCGGCAACCATCCCGCCGATCGCACGCCCGATCTGGAAATGAAACTCCGTCTCTCCCCGCCCGGAGCCGTCAAGATTGGCGAAGGC